>NZ_QTUQ01000002.1:610112-670765 GCF_003435745.1 Alistipes sp. AM16-43 | reverse complement strand
ACGGTTCTTAGAGGGGAAAGCTCCCGTAAGGGGGCTGACCTACTCGACATCGACCAGTATCTCAACGAGGCGCACTCGTTCGGTCTTCAATCCGTCCGGGCCCATTTCAACGTGCTGGCCTGGTCGGACGACGTGCAGGAGCTCCGGCATATCCGCAATGATGTGGGCAGCCAGCTCGCTCTGATGGAGTGCCGCCCGCGCCACAACACCGTGGACGCCGCCACGCTCTACTGGGCGGGTATGCCGGGCAACGCGGGGGATTTCCCCGCCGAGGAATCGTTCTACACGTTCATCGAGCCCGCGGTCTGTTTCTTCACGGAGGAAACCAACTATAAATCCTCGTCCAGCCCTTTCGGCATCAAGCTGTGCGACCGCATAAGCGGCAGGCCCCTACACCTGGACATCTCGGACGAACCGATGAAAAAAGGGATCATTACGAATAGGAATAAATTCGTGTTAGGCGGCTCGGGGTCAGGCAAGTCGTTCTTTATGAATCATTTAGTTCGCCAATACTGGGAGCAGGGCACGCATGTCGTGCTGGTGGATACCGGTAACAGCTACCAGGGTCTTTGCGAGCTGATCCGGCGTAAGACCAAAGGTGAGGACGGCGTGTATTTTACCTATACCGAGGAACATCCCATCAGTTTCAACCCGTTCTACACCGACGACTACTATTTCGACGTGGAGAAGAAGGACAGCATCAAGACGCTGCTGCTGACACTCTGGAAAACCGAGGACGACAAGATCACGAAGACCGAGAGCGGCGAGCTGGGCAGTGCCGTGAACGCCTATATCGAGCGTATCCGCGCCGACCGGAATATCGTGCCGTGTTTTGACAGTTTCTACGAGTACCTGCGGGACGACTACCGCCGCGAGCTGGAGGAGCGGGAGATCCGGGTCAGCCGCGAGGATTTCAACATCGACAACATGCTCATCACCCTGCGGCAGTATTATAAGGGCGGACGCTACGACTTCCTTCTGAACTCCCGGGCCAACATCGACCTGCTCTCGAAGCGCTTCGTGGTCTTCGAGGTGGATTCCATCAAGGAAAACAAGGAGCTTTTTCCCGTGGTCACCATTATCATCATGGAGGCTTTCATAAACAAGATGAGACGGCTCAAGGGGGTACGCAAACAGCTCATCGTCGAGGAGGCCTGGAAGGCGCTCTCTACGGCCAATATGGCTGAATATCTGCGTTATATGTATAAAACAGTCCGCAAATACTACGGTGAGGCCATCGTTGTGACGCAGGAGGTCGAGGACATCATTTCCAGCCCGGTGGTCAAGGAGGCGATCATCAACAACTCGGACTGCAAGATCCTGCTCGACCAGCGCAAGTTCATGAACCGTTTCGACGCGATTCAGTCCTTGTTGGGGCTGACCGACAAGGAGAAGGCGCAGATTCTCTCGATCAACCAGTCCAACGACCCTTCCCGTAAATACAAGGAGGTCTGGATCGGTCTGGGCGGCGTTCAGTCGGCGGTCTATGCCACGGAGGTCAGCGTCCCGGAGTACCTGGCCTACACGACCGAGGAAACGGAGAAAGTGGAGGTACAGCGGCTTGCCGGGGAGCTGGGCGGTGATATGGAACTGGCGATCAGGCAGCTCGCCGAGGGCAAACGTTAAAGGGAGGGCAGGCCATGTATCGCAAGTGTATCGGATCAGACCCCACGGCGGCGCATTTGGACTTCGCGCTGTACGAGGTGGCGGGCGAGTGGGAAAGCCGCTCGGGTTCTCCCCGGGTTCGCATCTACCGCAACCCGGGACGCCGGGGCGGCGGTTTTTACGTGGAGGTGTCCTACAAGGACGGGACACGCTTCTCCCGTCCCGTGAGGAAGTATTGGGGAGGTATCCGTTACTTCGACCTCTACGGGTATGTCGCCCTGGCCTACGATGCGGGGCGCGAGGTGCTCCAGCTCTCCGCCTACGGGGATTATTACCGGGCGTCGGAATGACCGCCCAAGTATTCACGAATTAAATAATGAAAAGGATGAAACGATTGATTTTAACGCTGTTCGTGGGGCTTCTTTGCTTCACGTACCAGGCAAAAGCGCAGTGGACGGTCATCGACCCGTCGAACCTCGTTCAGAACATCAAGAGCGCGGTTCAAAGCTCGACCACGGCGACCAACATGGTCAAGTCGCTGCAAGAGAGTATCAAGATTTATAACCAGAGCAAGGCTTACTACGACGCCCTCAAATCGGTGCATAACATCATCAAGGATGCCCGGAAGGTGAAGCTGACACTCGAAATGGTCAGCGAGATCACGGAAATCTACACCTCGGGATTCAACCGTATGGTTTCAGACCCGAACTTCACGGTGGACGAGCTGGCGGCGATCTCGGCGGGTTACGCCCGGCTGCTGGAGGAGGGCGGCGCGCTGGTGACGGAACTCAAGACGGTCATAACCGGCGGCAACGGCCTCTCGCTCTCGGACAAGGAGCGGATGGACGTGGTGGATCAGGTTTACACGAAGATGCTGGAGTACCGCAACCTCACGTGCTATTACACGCGCAAGACCATCTCCGTGTCCTTCATCCGCAGCCGCGAAAAGGGCGACGCGCACCGGGTGCTGGCACTTTACGGGAACCCGAACGACAGATATTGGTAACCTGAAAACGGAGGCAGTCATGGATTTCGACAATTTACACCAGGTTCTCCGGAACCTGTATCAGGAGATGATGCCGCTATGCGGCGACATGATCGGGGTGGCGAAAGGTATCGCCGGCCTGGGTGCGCTCTTTTACGTGGCTTACCGGGTATGGAAGGCACTGGCCAATGCGGAGCCTATCGACGTGTTCCCGCTCCTGCGGCCTTTCGCCATCGGCTTGTGCGTGATGTTCTTTCCCACCGTGGTTCTGGGGACGATCAACGCCGTGATGTCGCCCGTGGTGCAGGGCACGCACGCCATACTGGAGGGGCAGACATTGGATTTGCAGGCATACCAGCAACAGAAGGACGATTTGGAAGCCGAGGCCCGCAGGCGCGAGGGCAAGGCTTGGTTAGTGGACGACGAGGTGTATGAACAACGGCTTGCGGATATGGGTATCACGGATTTGGGCGAGATTATCAGCATGTGGGCCGAACGCACGTGGTACGACATCAAGGCCGGTTTCCGGCAGCTTGTCCGGGACTTCTTCGAGTTGTTGTTCAACGCCGCGGGGCTTACTATCGACACGCTGCGGACATTCTTTTTAGTCGTGCTGTCGATTCTGGGGCCCTTGTCGTTCGCCCTCTCCATTTACGACGGCTTTCACTCGACGCTCGCGAGCTGGATTTCCCGCTATATCAGCGTGTACCTTTGGCTTCCCATCGCCGACCTGTTCTCCGCGGTGCTGGCCAAGATCCAGACGTTGATGCTCCAGGCGGACGTCCTGGCCCTGCAAGACCCCAACTACATTCCCGACAGCGGCAGCGGTGTCTATATTATCTTTTTGATTATAGGTATCATAGGCTATTTCACGATCCCCACCGTTGCCGAGTGGGTGATCCAGTCGGGCGGAGCCGGCGGGGCTATGGGCGGTATCAACAAGGCCGGGGCATTCGCCACGGGTGTCGCTGGCGGTATCGCCGGCAACATGATCGGCCGCACGTTCGGGCGTCGCGGCGGTGGCGGTTCCTCCTCCGGTAACGGCGGCGTTGGCGGCCCGGCTTCGGGCAGTGCCCCCAACGGGCGCAACCTGGCAACACAAGGTAACAATAATCATTCATAACAATTTGGACAATGGAATTCAAGTCATTAAAAAACATCGAAACAAGTTTCAGGCAGATTCGGCTTTTCGGTATCGTGTTCCTCTGCCTGTGCGCGCTGGTATCCGTGTTCAGCGTGGTCGCGAGCTTCCGTTTCGCCGAAAAGCAGCGCGAGAAGATCTACGTCCTGGACGGGGGCAAGTCGCTGATGCTGGCGCTCTCGCAGGATTTGAGCCAGAACCGCCCCGTGGAGGCGCGCGAACATATCCGGCGTTTTCACGAGTTGTTCTTCACCCTCTCGCCCGACCGTGCGGCCATCGAGAGCAACATCAACCGCGCGCTGTTCCTGGTCGATAAGAGCGCCTTCGCCTATTACCAGGACATGCAGGAGAAAGGTTACTACAACCGTGTGGTGTCGGGGAACATCAGCCAGCGTATCGAGGTGGACTCCGTGGTGTGCGACTTCAACGCCTATCCCTACCGGGCCATGACCTATGCCCGGCAAATGATTGTCCGCGAGAGCAACATCACCGAGCGTTCGCTGGTCACGCGCTGCGAGCTGATCAACTCGGGGCGTTCGGACAATAACCCGCAGGGTTTCATCATGGAGAAATTCGAGATTCTGGAGAACCGCGATTTACGTACATTAAAAAGATAAGGTTATGGCAAAGAAGAGAATAAAGGCTTTCGGGGAGTGGGTCGAAGACCACCTGCGCCGCGCTTGCGGGGCGCTCTCGCCCGATAAGCGGATTATCGTGATCCTCACGCTGCTCTTGTTCTTTTCCGTCTTGTCGCTCTACTTTACCGTGTCTTCCATCTACCGCTTCGGCAAGGGAGCCGGGGAACGGATGCAGATACGGCATATCGAGCGGCTGGAACTGGAATTAAGACAACGGCAGGAGGCCGACAGTGTAAAACATCTAAAAGATTTCAATTATGACGACGAACGAAAAACAGAATAAACAGCCGGAGGCGGGGAAAAAGGAACTCACGCCCCGGCAGATACAGATGCGGAAGAAGATGGTGGTCTTCCCGCTCTTTTTCCTGGCCTTTGCCGGGTGCATGTGGCTGATCTTCTCCCCCGGCGAAAAAGAACGGGAGGAGCCTTCGGCGGGTTTCAACACGGAGCTGCCGACCCCGGAATCGGAGGGTATCCTCTCGGACAAGCGTGATGCCTACGTGCAGGAGGAGATGCGGCGCAGGGAGCGGGAAAAGATGCGCTCCTTGCAGGATTTCGCGTTCGGGATGGAGGACGAGGAGGAAGAGCCCGTCATGCCCGCTGCCGTGCCGGATAAGTCTTCCGGCCCTGCCGGCGGTTCGTCGGGAGCTTTCCGGACTTCCCGTGCCGCCTATGCCGACATCAACCGCCAGTTAGGCAGTTTCTACGAGGACACCGCCGGTGAAACGGGGGAAGAGCGCGAGATGCAGGCCCGCATCGAGGAACTGGAACGCCGCCTGGAAGAACAGCAGGCGCAGAAAACGGCCCAGGAGGAGCAGGTGGCGCTGCTGGAGAAGTCCTACGAGATCGCCGCCCGCTACATGAATGGCGGTCAAGCCCCTGAAGCCCCGCGTCAGAAAGCCTCCGTTTCCGGCAAGGCTTCCGTGCAGCCCGTGCGCCAGGTGCGCCGTAACATCGTGTCGCTGCTCGCCGCCCCGCTGCCCGATTCGGTCTTCGCCCGTGAGTTCGTCAAGCCCCGGAACTGGGGTTTCAACACGGTGGGGAGCGACCTTCGCGAGCCCGAGCGCAACAGTATCCGTGCCGCCGTGCAGCAAACCGTGACGCTCACCGATGGCGGGGAGGTTACTTTCCGGCTGCTGGAACCGATGATGGCGGGAGAGCTGCTCATCCCCTCGGGTACGCCCGTAACGGGGGCGGCGAGGATCAACGGCGAACGGCTGACGGTCAAGGTCAGCGCTGTCCAGCACGGCGGGGCGGTCGTTCCGGTCGATCTGTCGGTCTATGACACGAACGGCAACGAGGGTATTCCCGTGCCGGGGTCGGAAGAACTCAATGCCGTGAAGGAGATCGCCGCCAATATGGGTGCGGGCATGGGCAGCAGTATCACGATCACGGACGATGCCGGTTCGCAACTGCTCTCCGACCTGGGGCGCAGCGCCATCCAGGGCGTGTCGCAATACGTGAGCAAGAAGATGCGCTCGGTCAAGGTCACGCTCAAGGCCGGTTACAGCGTCCTGCTGCTCCCGCCCCTTCAATAAGGGTACAAACGACGTACTTCCGTACACCACTGAAAAAATCCATTTTTATCAACAATCAAAAAATTATCGAGTATGAAAAAGATTCTTCTGGCACTCGCTTTTATCGGGTGCATGTTCGCTGCCCACGCGCAGGAAAAGCCCTCCACGGGCGATTTGTACGACGGTCTTACCCGTCCGCTGACCTTCAACCGGGTTATCCCGCCCTACGCGCTGGAGGTGACGTTCAGCAAGACCGTTCATGTGATTTTCCCCTCGGCCATCCGTTACGTCGATCTGGGGTCTTCGGATCTTCTGGCGGCGAAAGCCGACGGCACGGAAAACGTGCTGCGTGTAAAGGCGGCCCTGCGTGATTTCTCGCGCGAGAGCAACCTTTCGGTCATTACCGAGGACGGGGCCTATTACAGCTTCAATGTCAAGTATGCCGACGAGCCGGTGAAACTGTCGGTCGAGATGGCGGACTTCCTGCATGGCGGGGAGGCGGTAAACCGCCCCAATAATGCGCTGGACATCTATTTGCAGGAGTTGGGATGCGAATCTCCGCTGCTGGTCAAACTGATCATGCAGTCCATTTACAAGAATGACCGCCGCGAGATCAAGCATATCGGTTGCAAGCGTTTCGGGGTACAATACCTCCTCAAAGGTATCTACGTGCATAACGACCTGCTTTATTTCCACCTCCAACTGAAAAACTCCTCCAACGTGCCTTTCAACGTGGACTACCTGACGTTCAAGATTACGGACAAGAAGGTGGCCAAACGCACGGCCATCCAGGAGCAGGTCGTATGGCCCGTGCGTGCGTACAACAACGTGCAGGTCATCGGCGGCAAGCGTACCGAGCGCATGGTCTTCACGCTCCCGAAGTTCACGCTGGCCGACGACAAGCAGCTGGTCGTGGAACTGCACGAGCAGCAGGGCGGGCGACACCAGACTTTCACGGTGGAGAATGCCGACCTGGTGCGCGCACGTGTTATCAACGAGTTAAAGGTAAAGTGATATGAAACGGGCGATATTCATTCTCACGCTGGGGTTATGCCTCCTCCTTTCGGACGGGGCGCACGCCCAGCGTGCCCTGCCCGCCATGCGCGGGCTGGAAATACGGGGAGGCATGGCCGACGGCTTCTATACCCGGGACAGCCGCAGCGAAACGGGCTACTGGTTCGGGCTGGCCATGAGCCGCTACGCGAAGAATGCCGACAAGTGGGTGTTCGGCGCGGAGTTCCTGAACCGTTATTACCCCTACAAGTCGGAACGTATCCCGGTGGCGCAGTTCACGGCCGAGGGAGGTTACTATTACAAGTTCCTCGCCGACCCGTCCAGGACTTTTTTCTTCTACCTCGGCGGCTCGGCGCTGGCCGGTTACGAGAGTGTGAACCGGGGCGAAAGGCAGCTCTATGACGGCTCTACGCTCCGCCACCGCGACCGTTTCCTCTATGGCGGGGCCGTCACGCTGGAGGTCGATGCGTACCTGACCGACAGGATTATCCTCTCGCTGACGGGGCGTGAGCGTATCCTATGGGGCACTACAACGGGACATTTCCACGCGCAGTTCGGCCTGGGCGTGAAATTCATAATCCATTAAACTTGCAAGCGACATGAAAAAGATGAAAAAGATATTGGCCCTGGCGGTCTGGATCGCCGCCCTGGGTCTTTTATGCGCATCCTGCGACAACGGGCTGGATATACAGCAGGCGTACACGTTCTCTCTGGAAACGATGCCCGTTCAGAAGCGAATCTCCGTTGGTGAAACCGCTGAAATCCGCTGCACGCTCGTGCGGGAGGGGAGATATGACGGCGCGCGTTACACGATCCGCTATTTCCAGCCCGACGGGCGCGGTGAGTTGAGGATGGACGACGGTACGGTGTTCCTGCCCAACGACCGCTATCCGCTCGACCGTGAGGTGTTCCGCCTCTATTACACATCGCGCAGCGATGACCAGCAGACCATCGACGTCTATGTCGAGGACAACACGGGTCAGGTCGTGAAGACCTCCTTCACGTTCCAGAGCGAGAACGGGACGGAGGAAACGGAACGATAACGGAATATGTCTAACCAAGAGAAGCGCCCGTCACCCGGGCGCTTTCCATAAATACTGAAAACCATGACAGAGCAAGAGAGAATAGATATAGCCTATCTCGATACGGGGGTGTACGAGAACCCGTGGCGCGAGAACCTTTTCGAGACGCTGCCCGAGGATCGGAAAACGGCGGAAGTCTGCCGTTTCGCCATCAAGAAATCGGCTTTCAACATCGAGTTCGTTCCCGAAGCGATGAAAACGCCGGAACTTTGTCTTGCCGCGGCCGGCCACCGGGGCGAAACACTGAAATTCGTCCCTGACCGTCTGAAGACACCGAAAATGTGCCGTGCCGCCGTCGATAGCAACAGCTACGCGCTGTATTACGTTCCGGAGGGGTTGAAGACCCCCGAACTGTGCATGGCGGCCGTGAAGCGCAACGGTCTGGTGCTGGAGGCCGTCCCCGGGGAATTGAGGACGCCGCAAATATGCCGTGCGGCGTTGAAAGCGGTGGACAGTGCCGATTACAAGATACTCCCTTACATTCCGTATCCCGATATATGCCTGGAAGGGCTGAAAAAATTCGGGATGTCGTTCGTGGACAAGTTCGAGATTTTCGCCTCCATTGCCCCGGAGGTCATGACCGGGGAACTGGCCCTTCACGGCGTGGGGATGGACGCGTCCTGCCTTTCGCTCGTGCCGGTGGAACTGCGCACGGAGGCAGTCTGCCTGCGTGCCGTCAGCGGGGACGGCATCCTGCTCCATGAAGTGCCGGAGGAATTACGCACGGAACGGGTCTGCGAGGCCGCCGTGTCCTCGAACTACCTGGCACTGGAGTACGTTCCGAAACATCTGAAAACCGACCGTCTGTGCGGGATGGCGCTGGAGCGCGATCCCCTGGCCATCCGCTTTTTCAACCCCGAACAGCTCACGCCGGAGGTCTGCAACCGGGCGTTGGCCCGTACCGACGACCTGCGTGTCCTCCGCTATATCCCCTTCGAGGAGATACACCTGAAAGTGTTGGGGTTCTATTGCACGAATTACGATAAGACCTTCGATTTTTTGGAGAACATGAACCCCTGGTTCCTCACGCCGAGGGTGGCCCGGGAAATTTTCGCCCTGGAGCCGGAGCTGTTCTACAACCTTCCCGACCACGCCAAGAACGAGGAGATGTGCCGCCGGGCCGTCGGGCACGACGGGAGCTACCTGCAATATGTCCCCGAGAAGTGGAAAACGCCGGAGTTGTGCATGGAGGCCATACGGCGCAGTCCCTATGCCATCGCCCACCTGCCCGAGAGCATGAAAAGCCCGGATCTATACATGAGCCTGGTGCGGGAGAACCCGCAAAACCTGAAAGGCGTCCCCCGCGAAGCCCGGACGCCGGAGATGAGCCGGGAGGCTTTCGAGCGTACCTACGGGAAGGACAAAACCGATTTCTCGGTTATCAGCGCGTTGAGCGACCCCGCCCTGGTCTTGCAGGTGTTCCGCGAGCAGGACGACCCGCAGCAGATACACCGGTTGATGAGTGTCCTGCACCTGAACCGCCGGCTTGTAACGGAGGAGGTGGCGTTGGAGGCCGTTCGCAAGGATGCGGGGGTGCTGTACGACATTCCCCAGAGGGCCATCACGCCGCTCGTGGCCGATACGGCCGTGCGGGGCGACCCGAGGATGATCCAGTGGGTTCCGAGGGAGCTTCGCACGGCGGATCTGTGCCTCTATGCCGAGGCCGCCCATCCCGAGTTGCGGGTTTACGTTCCCGACGAAATAGCAAAGGGACGTAATATCTACTCGTTCCACCGTCAGGTGGACGCGAAATTGCGGCAGCCGCTCGAATACGAACAATACAAGACCCTCTACTCGGGCGGCGCGGTGCGTGTGAACAACGTGTGGACGTCGGTTGCGGGTGAGATTGACTGCTGCGAGGTGCGTTACGACCGTAAGACGGAGAAACTCAAACTGCGGATCGTCGAACCGCCCAGGGAGAAGAAGGCGCAGCCGAAGGTCGCGCCCCGCAAACCCGCCCGGGGGCCGAAATTGTAGGACGGCGGGTAGTTCTTTGGCAGGAAGGTTGTTAAAAATCGCACGTGTTGTCGCCGATACCCGAATGAAATCGTTATATTTGCAATCGAATCCTCCGGCGGCGTGCCGCCGGGCGATTTACATACGGAAGGAACACATTATGGTGGGGCATTGAAAACAGCCAAATTTTAATCCGCTCGCAAAATAATGGGTAGTTCTCTTCTTCATCGTCGTGTCTATATGCGTCAAGCGTATGCGATAGCGGCGTGGGGAGAAATTATCTATCGAGTGGATGGGTGCTTGGCTGTACCTCAATGCCGGTATTTAACGTATTCTCACGCCTTTTTCGTATGGTATTTGTCTGAACCTAAAGAAAAGCGATATGGAAACGAAATCGACAAATGAGGTAAAGGGTGATTACGACCGGGTATCGGCGAGTGAATGCCTGGGGTCGCTAATCGAGTTGCACGGGATTGTCATGGAAGACGATCTGTTCGTCATTCCCGATGCGGATGGCACGGCAGTATTATACAATGACGGGAAGATACGTTTTGACGAGATCGCCGACATCGAGGTCGGCTCGGTGTTTGTGGGCATCCTGCTCCGCAACGGCTATCTGTTCTACCTTTCCCGTACCGAACCGCTCAAGACGTGCATATACACGCATGGCGGGTGGGGTTCAATCTCTGAAATTTCTCCCCGTGGCATTGCCGGACATATCGGGCGTGAACTGCACGGGAAGCTGGGCGACCATACGGCGGTCGATTGACGGGAAACAAAAAAATCGGACGGTTGTTATCGTCCGATTTTTTTCGCGTCGTATTTTCACGGCCGTTGCCTGCCGTGTTCCCGTTTCCGCCTTTGCAGGGCGAGCAGTTGCCGCAACATGTAGGCATGGTTTTCCCCCACGGTATGCCCCGAGGGCATCAGGTAGGGACTTGCGAGGCACTCCCGGCATTGGCGTACCGCCTCTTTTAAGTCGGTAACGGTTATTTCCGCTCCCGTGATGTCTTTAATCTTTGTTTCCATTCTTGTCCTGTTTTTTTGGTTCGTACCAACTGTCCCGGTAATTTTCTCCCACGAGCGAGAAAATTCCGCTCATGCCGCTTTCAGCGGCGAAATTTTTGGCTTCCCATATACCGGAAAACTCTCCCAGCAGCCGGTAGCCGATGAATAATTTGTACTTGCGCATGATTTTATCGTTTTTCCAGGTTGATAATCGGTGTGTTCTTTTGCAGCCATTCCTTCACGCTGTCCATGTTGTATTCGGATGTGATAACCGCCGTTCGGTCGTCGATTTCGGTGAAGCGCGTAGTTTCATACCCGTCGATCCACTGCTTCAGCGTGGCAACGCCCCACACCTGCGGGTCGTCGAACATGGTGTTGAGCCGCCCGATACCCTCGCCGAAGGTTACGAGCAGCGTTTCATAGGAGATTTCCTTGTTTACTTCATTCGTTTTCATATTCTCGCTTTTTACGGGCGGCTTTTGCCGCCCCGAAATTTTTTAATCAGACAAGTTCCACTCTAACCCTGCTCATGTTCGCCCAGAACACGCCGTTGCAGTAGTAGGCGTAGCCGTTATGCCAGTTGCTCCTGCGGCGTATCACGTCCTGCTCGGGTGGTCGTATCTCGATACTCGTGGTGTAGATGTTGTGTCCCACGGTAATGACGAGGTTGCACCTTCGCCATATCTCGGAATGGGTTTTGAACCCGTTTTTCCCCTCGACGAGCGCAAGGGCCGTCTTGACTGCTTCCCGAACTTCCCAATCCCACTCCCCGAAGGGTTTGAGCGGGCGTGCCATGTAGCTTTTATAGATGATTTTCATTGTTATATTTTTTTTTGTAGGGCGGCTTTCGCCGCCCCGATTTTATAATTCGACAATCCTTTCCACTCTGCCGTACAACATGGAGCGTATGCTCGTCTTGTCCACGCCCTTGTATTCCGTGTAATGCCCGTACTGCTTTACCACGAATGTTTTCAGTACATCGACAAAGTTGAAACGATACCCTAAAAGCGGAATGGAGTCCTTGAAATAGGTGTTATGGTTTACCTCACGGGTAATCCAGTCTTTCTCCTCACGGGTGAGCGTTCCCCCGTCATTGAGCCGTTTGCGTAATATGTACGCTTTTGAGCCTGCAAGGCTTTCGAGTGCGGGAACGTCCCACGACACGAATTTATATGCTATTTGGTTCATTCTATTTTGTTTTTGCGGGCGGCTTTCGCCGCCCCGATTTTTATGCTGTCATTCGTTTCCGTATAAGGGACATGTTCCCCTTCATCAGTTTCAGTATTTGCCCGTGGTATGGGGTATTCTTGTTACACACGCCACGGCTCTGCACGACCTCCATGCGTTTTAGGGACACCTCTATCGTTTCGATACGTTTGCCGTCGATTGTGGCCGAGAGTATGAGCGAGTCGGCTTTCAGATAGTATTCGTTGGTAAACACGCAATGGTGCATGGCCTCGCCCTCCTGCCGTATGGCTTCAACGCTGTCCAATACCTTGATGCAGATTTCCCCGTCGGAAAACTCCACTCCGAAAAACCGTCCTTTGGCTTTGACAAACGAGGCTTCCTGTTCCAACGCCTTGCGCCGTTCCTCCTGCCGCCGTTCCATTTGCATGTGCCGCCGTTTTTTAGCCATGTAGAGGTCATGCGCTGCGGGCAGGTCTGCGGGACACACGAAATGGGCGTTATGCAGGTCTTTCCCGAAAAATCGCAGCAGGTCGATGTAGTCGCACCATTCCGTCGGTTTCCCGATAGCGTACCCGTTACGGATGGCGATACGGATGGCCGGCCAATAGTCGGCGATATTGCGGGAGGAACGGGCGAAAAATCGCACGAGTGCCGTTTGTCCCGCTTTAAGCAGCGTTTCGGCCTTGTTCTCCGAGAGCAGCAGGTGGATAAGGTCGAAAGGGGTTACATCGGGGAGTTGTTTGCCGTAACCGCTTCGGCGCAGTTCGGGGATAAGCCGTTGCCGGGGATAGATGCGTGTGGGCGTGATGTTGTATTTCCCGTCGTTCTCCGCCCGCAGTTCCAATGCGCTCGACCAACTCCACCCGTGAACGAAGAAGCCCATCGGGCGCAGCCGTGCGAAGGTTGCGGAGCGTCCGTCGGGGGCAATCCACCGCTGTACGGCTTCGATATGGGTGTAAACGGGTGTCTGTCCCACTTTCGCCCAACACTCGATATAGACGAAGCGCAGGACTTGAAAACCCTTGCAGCGGGTTACGATGCACAAATACTCGTAATCGTTGAACTTGCGGCGCAGGGTGGTTTCCACTTTCAGCGTGGTGTGGCAGTGCGGACACTCGCACCCTAACAGATTGTCCGTGAGTTCTCCGTTTTCGCTCTGCCACGTGTGGCCGCACTCGGTGCAGGTGATAAGTCCTTTCGGCGTGCGGCGTCCGATATGCTCGATGCAGTTCTTGTACCCCCATTCGATTTGTGCGGGGGTAAGCGGCGGCAGGTGTTTGCTTGCCGCCACAACGCTCTGTTGGAATTTTGTTCTCGGTTTCATAACTAAAATAGACTGGGCATTAGTTTGTTATCTTCGATTTTCTTGGGTTTGGACTTGGCTTTCGCCAACTTGGCGTAGGCTTCGCTCTCGGCCTTCCGTATGGCGTTCCGCCGTGCCTCGGCTTTTTCCTCCTCGGTCAGTTCAACGGTGTGATTGACCACTACCTTGCAACTGACGGGTTTGCCGATGTCGATGTCCTCCTCGTCGTAATAGTGGAGTGCCATAGAGTATATTTCCTCGTCGGCAAACCCGTTGCAACCGCTCTGCCGTACTTGGTTGATGATGAAAGTGCAGCAATCGTCAATGTTCTTTTTCGGGTTGGCGTATCGGGGTGCGAAAAGTTCGTCCTCCCGTGCCCGTGCGTCGAGATAGTTCTGTATCGTCAGTTTGAAATAATCTGTTCCTTGTGCCATGATTTTTTGGTATTGTGGGGCGGCGAGCCGCCCCGTGTTCAACATTTATTCGTCCTTTCCGAGAAGCCGCCGCACCTCGTCCTCTTTGGTCTTTTGGAAAATCCATCCCGCTCTCTTCTGCCCGTCATGCGTCAGCCGTGCGTTGAAGCGTCCCCCGAGTGCGTGAAGGGCGTCCTTGACGGGCTTGGTGTCCCCGAATACGGCTATCGCCTTCTCGGAATAGTCCACGATGATAAACCCGCCTTGCACGCTCGTTTCAGTGCGTTCCGCCCGTTTTTCGTCTTTCGGCTCGGGCAGACATATATTCTCCTCGTTTCCTGCGATATATGCCAGCCTGTCGATGTACCCTTCACGTGTGTAGTGGGTCAGTTTGCAGACACTCCACCCGTATTTCGGACTTTTGCCGAGCGTGAAAACGGGATAGCGGTGTTCGTTCTTGGGGTCGTATTCGGAGAGGTGCGCCGTTTGCGGGAAATTGGCCGCCGCCTTTCTCAACTCCCCGAAGCCGTTGCGGGAGGTGGCCGAAAAGCCGAGAATGACGGTACGCACGCTTCGGGTGGTCGAACACTCGTAAGAGGGGTCAGTGTATTCCGTTTCGTTGAGTTCGGCGATGATTACGCCCTGCACCCCTTCGGGCATGATGCGGCGTAACCTCTGCGCTCCTATTTCCGCTATGCGGTCATGCTCGGCTTTCTCTTTGGCGGCGGCGATGGCCTGCGCCGTGGCTTGCTCTTCCGCCTGCCCCACGAGCAAAGCCACCTCGAAAGCGTCCATGAACTCGGGGTTCACGTCGTCGTAGTACCTGCCGATACCGAATGTTTGCGAGAGGGGTCGCAGAATGTCCGTTTGGCTGATTTCCTTTGTTTCGGTATCGACCATGTGGTACACGTAGCCACGGGCGGTGTGTTCCACCTTGTAAACGACGTAACGCTTTCTGCTCGCACCCGCACCGATACCGATGATTACCTGGTTTTCCTTGACTACCTGCACCCGTGTGTCCGTGGTAGTCGCTCCGAATAATGAAATGTACTTTGTCATACCTGTAATAATTTAGAAGATGTGAGTGAATAGGAAATAGAAAAAGCCGGTTAGAGCCACGAGAGAAACAAGGCAGGAGAAAATGCCCCGCAGGATGTCATAACAGAACGTGAAGCCCAAAACGACCCAAATAAAGTCGATACCCCACACGTGGAAGCCCAAAGCCACCGCCCCGACCTTTACCGCCAACCCGACCTTTGCCTTTATGCCAAGTGGAAGGTTGGAGGATTTCTGTTTCCATTTATTTTTCTCTTCGTTTCTCATAACCTTTGACTTTTTTTTTATGCCGTAGCGGAGCCGGTATGGATGGAATCTGTTTCGGTAGCATCAAAAGGTGTCGGGGATAGCTGCTGCAAGATTTTGTCGGAAAATACGCTCGCCCGCAGGGAAAGAGGAAGATTTTGCGGCAAACCGCCCCGCGGCCCGATCTTGCAGCAGCGTGAGCCCCGTAACTACCTTTGCTACTGACAACAGATTTCCATACCGCGCTCCGCGGCATGAAAAAAAGAGAGGAAAAGGTTATGGGAGAGAAACGGGGAGAAAACGATATGCCGTGAACGCTCGCGAAAGTCGGTTCACGGCTCACCCTGCATGGAATGATAAATCGCCCGCGAACATTTCCTTTCACGGGCGATTGGCGTATCGGAGCGTGCCGATCCCGTATCGGCGGAGGATCGTTTCCGCCGGACGTGGCGCCACTCGCTGCCACTTTTAAGACGGATACGTCCATATACCACTGGCTGATAACAAGATACTGTCCATTTGTGTACTTTTGGGCATCCGGGAAACAAAAAATGAAACAGAACATGGAAATAATAAGTATGGACGTGAAGGCTTTCGACGCGCTGGCAGGGCACGTGGAAGCCATTGAAAGAAAAGCCGAGGCGTTATGCCGCAGGCAGGAGGACGTGAGTTTGAAAAAATGGCTGGACAACCAGGATGTCTGTGACGTGCTGGGGATATCGAAACGTACCCTGCAAACCTACCGGGAGAAAGGGTTGCTGCCTTTCAGCCGCATCCGTCACAAAATCTTCTACAAACCGGAAGATGTCGGGAAACTGCTGCAATCGTCGCACTATCCTAATACCGCCGCGTTATGAGCCATTATTTCATCGACAAGCACGATCCGCGTGTGGCGGATCTCTTCCGGCGTTTGGAAAAGGCCGGCAAGGCACTGGATAAACTGGAATCCTCCGGAGGCCGGACACTCAAGGGAGAGCGGTTCGTCACCGACGAGGAATTATCCCGGCTGCTGAAAATCAGCAGGCGTACATTGCAGGAATACCGCACGGCGCGGATCATTCCCTATTATTTGATTCAGGGCAAGGTACTATACATGGAATCCGAGATACAGAAATTTCTGGAAGATTCCCGGAAGAAATGTATCGGGGGACAGGAATGGGTATAAAAGAAGAACGGCCATCACGGCCGTTCTTCTTTTTCAGTTCAATATCGTGTTCATGCCGGGGAGCTGCCAGACGACGGCGGTCGTCGTGGCCCTTCGGACAAGCCACCGTCGGAAGGCTTCGGCATTCCCGGATTTTAAGCGGAAAGCCAGCGCGGCGATCATTTCGAGCGAATACAGCTCGACAATACCGCCGTCACGGTTGCGCTCCCGGCGGTAAACCCGCTCCTCACGGAGTATGCCGCTTTTGAGTATGGAGCGGATGTTGCTCCCCACGGCAGGAACGAAGACTCCGAACAGGTCGGCAATCTGGTGGCGCGTGAGCCATACACGGTTCTCCGGCGTGTGGATTTCCACCCGCCCGTTTTCAATGCTGATAGGTTCTCTTGTCGTCATAGTCATACAAATTTATCAATTTTTGTTATACTGTTCAACCGTTTACCGTTATAATATCTGCCGTTTCCGGTTCGTCCTCCTCGTAGAGATTTATTTTCCGGCCTTTGGTCTGTTCTTTCAGACGTTTCATGTCCTCGTCCACCTTGCGGTCGGTCACTTTGGCGTAAATCTGCGTGGTGGAAATGCTCTTGTGTCCCATCATGCGGCTGACAGTTTCGATAGGCACACCCAGCGAGAGCGTGATATGTGTCCCGAAATTGTGCCTCGCCTTGTGAAAGGTCATGTCGAAGCCGTATGTCCGTCCCAGTTCTCTGGTGAGCTTGATGAGATACCCCCGGCAATAGAGGTTGAAAATCCTGTCGCTTTTACGCTCGTGGCGGTATTTCTCGATGATCTGCAACGGCACGTTCAGCAGGCGGATGGCCGAGGGCGTTTCGGTCTTCTGGCGCCGGATGTGTATCCAGTACGTTCCGTCGTCCGACTGCGTGATGTCTTTTTCGGACAAGCGTTTCAGGTCGGCGTAGGACAACCCCGTGAAGGTAGCGAAGAGAAACCAGTCCCGCACCCGCTGGAGGTTGGGTTTACCGACGGGAGTTTCCATCAGTTTTTTGAGGTCTTCGAGTTTCAAATGGCGGCTCTTGCGCCGGGGCAGTTCCGGGTGCAGCTTCCCGTAAGGGTCGCGCCGGAGTGTACCCTGACTGACAGCCCGCTTGGTCATTTTTTTCAACCGGTAAAGATGCTCGTGTACTGTCTTGGGTTTCATTTCACGATCTGTACGCAGGAATATTTCAAAATCATCGTAGAACTCCCGGTCAAGGCTCCGCAACGCTACATCCTCCTTTTCCTTCCTTTTTTTCACGAAGGAGGCTAAAATATTATAGGAGTTCTCGTAACTTTCATAAGTTTCTTCCTTGCGATCCACGCCGACACGCTTGCGGAACTCCTCGTTATGCTCGCGGAACAAGGCAAGGAGGGTGAACGGTTTCTGCCCGATTCCTTCCACGGCGTTTTTGACCAGCTCGGCCGTCACGAAACCGAGGCTTTTACGAATATGACGGTAATGTCCGGTGATTTTTTCGGTCAGTTTCTCTATTGCCTGGTTTACCGTTCGGGCGTTCTCGCTTCGTCCGTTCGCCCTTTTGGTTTCCGGATTCCAAAGCGATGGATCGACAAACGCGTTGATATTGATCGGGGCCGACTTGGCGTCGATGCTTACCTTGCATAACAATTTACATGTTCCGTCCTTGCGGACTTTCGTGCGGTTGATGTAGAACAGCAGGGAGAACGTGCTGCGGCGTTTTATCTCTTTATTATTCGTTTCCATAATCGTTGTGAATTTGATTGTCAATGATAGATTAAATAGCTACGGAGAAGCGGCCGGCAATCTTTTCCTCTAAAGACCGGGTATCCATGTCGATCTTGTCATCGGTCACTTTGGCGTAAATCTGCGTCGTGGAAATGCGGCTATGCCCCAGCATTTTACTGACGGTTTCAAGCGGGACACCATGCGAAAGCGTGATCTCGGTGGCGTAGGTATGGCGTCCGCAGTGAAAGACGAGCTTCCGTTCAATTCCGCAAATGGCGGCAATACGTTTCAGTGTCCGGTTGAGTTCGTTGTTGCTGTACATCGGCAGCAGTTTTCCTTCCGGGGCCATATCCCGGTACTTGTCGAGGATGAGCAACGGTATGTCGAGCAACGGCACTTCATAGTCGATTTTCGTCTTCTTGCGGGCGGTCTTGATCCATACCTCACCGTCCTCGGCCACTTCCAGATCCTCCGTCGTCAGGCGGCACATGTCCCCGTAAGGGATACCCGTGTAGCAGGAGAAGAGGAACAGGTCGCGGATATGGTAGAGTTTCGGGTCGTGCAGGGGTGTGGTCATCAGCCGTTGTAACTCTGCGGCGGTAAGGTATTTCTGTTCCCGCTCGGGATGTTCGGCTTCATACCCCGCGAACGGGTCGGCAGTGATAATCCCTTCCGCGATGGCTTCCCCGACAATCGTGTTCAACCGTGTGACAAGCAACACGATAGTTCCCAGGGCAAAGCGGCGCTCCGTGCGTAGGTAGAGGTCATAGTTGTCGATGAATGAACGGTTCAGGGCCGTGAAAGGAACATCCGACAACTTGTATTTCTCCTGGATGAAAGCAGCCACACAGTTACAAGCATAGCGGTAAGATTGTGCTGTTCCCTTTTCCCGGTTCACGCCGACACGTTTTTCGAAATGTTCGATGAACGTCCGGAAATAACCCAACAGGGTTTCCTGCCCGAAAGCCGTCCCCAACAACAGATTCCTTATTTCTTCAGCCGTTACATTCTCACGGGTGGCTGACAGTTCGTCATAAATGGAAATGGCTGAAGCTCGCAAATCGTCCAGTTGCCGGTTGATTTCCCGCGCGGCGTTACTTTTACCCGTGGCACGTCCGGATGCCCACAGTGCAACGGGTACGGACATTTTCGCACTAAAAGCCGCTTCTGAAAATTTGCCGACGGCAAGTTTCGCCATGACCGGGCAATGTCCCTCGTCATTCATTTCGCTCTTTTTGAGGTAGAACGTAACCGTTACATCCGTCTGTTTCATAACTCTATTTTTTTTATGTTGCAAAATTACTTGATATAGAGTTATTTACAGTTATGAAAATTATAGCGGAACAAAGAATAAAACCCCGGATGCCGATAACATAACCTGTATTTCCATGAAAAACGGAAAAAAACGGTTATCTTTACGGGCAAAATATAGGGTTCTTTGCATGGTGAACGGTAAAACCGCAGGTGGTTAAGCGTTATTTTGCCGGATTATCCGGGGCTAAAAAAGGCAACGGATAAGTAGCAAATCTTTCTCTTAACCTTTCATTATCCTGCATTTTAGCGATTTGGAAAGGTATAGAAGAATTTGGCTTAACTCTCCTCAATACCAAACACTTACTTTATTTATCCAAATTTTGCCGTTTTTTTGCGAGTTCTTCTTATCTTTGTAGCGGATTCCGTATGGCGGCCGTCGTTTTTTTGCCTTGAGGCCGTCGATTCTTGCCGGCTCGCCCGTGAGCGGCGGCTGTTGATATTCGCCCGGAGGGCTGTTATTTTTCCCGGGTATATCGTCTGAATGCGGAGGAATTTGCAGGGGAGCCTGCGGTTCCGGGTGTATCTGTGATTTTATTGCGCCGTGCCTTTTTTTGTACGCTGACGACCGTACCGGGGACATTGCCGCCCGCATCCGAAAATTATAACGAAAAAATAAACGATAGTGCTTATGAAACAAAGGAAAATGCTTTCATTCACGCTTTACCAGCTCGGGCTGCTTTTCCGCCAGGAGCTGCCGGGACTTGTTGCCCAGGCCGATGCGAGCCGCGATGCCGGGGAGTTCCGGGCCCGGCTCGAAGAGTTCGTCGCCCGGCATGCGGCGGCGCAGGGCGAGGCGGCGGAACAGATCCGCCTGCTGATCGGCTACGACGGGCGGGAGGTGAGCGAACTTTCGACCGGTGAGCAGATGCCCGTGCGGACGCTGGAATTGCTGTGGCAGTTCCTCACGGGGCGGCTGGAGAACCCGGAGATGCGTTGCGACCTGTTCATCGACCTGTTTTTCCAGTTCAAGCGCCTTGAGGGGCTGGAGTTGCAGCCGCTCACGCCGCAGCGCGTCCGTATCCGCAGCGATCGCTGGCCGACGGGGCTCGATCCCGAGGTGGCGGAGGTGCGCGCCCGGAACAGGGAGCGTATGCTCCACCTCTTGGTGCAGAAGATCGAGAACCGCAAGTCGACCCCTTCGCGGTTCCGTTTCGAGGAGGGGATGACCTACGAGGATAAATACCGTCAGGTAGGCGTCTGGTGGGGCGATTTCCGGTTCCACCTGGCGATGGCCGTGAAGAGCCCTTCGGAGTTGAACCGGTTTCTGGGCAACTCGCTTTCGGCGGAGACCATGTACCTGCTGTCGAAGGCCCGCAAGAAGGGGATGCCGTTCTTCGCCACGCCTTATTACCTCTCGCTGCTGGACGTCACCGGCAAAGCGTACGACGACGAGGCGATCCGCAGCTATATCCTCTATTCGCCGCAGCTGGTCGAGACCTACGGGAATATCCGCGCCTGGGAGAAGGAGGACGTCGTCGAGGCCGGAAAACCCAATGCGGCCGGGTGGCTGCTGCCCGACGGGCACAATATCCACCGCCGTTACCCCGAAGTGGCGATCCTGATCCCCGATACGATGGGGCGTGCCTGCGGCGGGTTGTGCGCCTCGTGCCAGCGGATGTACGACTTTCAGAGCGAACGGCTCAATTTCGAGTTCGAGAGCCTGCGCCCCAAGGAGAGCTGGGATCACAAACTGCGCCGCCTGATGGCTTATTTCGAGGAGGACACGCAACTGCGCGATATCCTCATCACGGGCGGCGACGCCCTGATGAGCCAGAACAAGACGCTGCGCAATATCCTCGAGGCGGTCTACCGCATGGCCTGCCGCAAGCGCAAGGCCAACCAGGCGCGTCCCGACGGTGAAAAATATGCCGAGTTGCAGCGCGTGCGGCTGGGGTCGCGCCTGCCGGCTTACCTGCCGATGCGCATCGACGACCAGCTGGTGGAGGTGCTGAAGGAGTTCCGGGAGAAGGCCTCGGCCATCGGCGTGAAGCAGTTCGTCATCCAGACCCATTTCCAGTCGCCGCTGGAGGTGACGCCCGAGGCACGGGAGGCTATCCGGAAGATTCTTTCCGCCGGGTGGCTCATCACCAACCAGTTGGTATATACCGTCGCGGCATCGCGCCGCGGGCATACCACCCGCCTGAGGCAGGTGCTCAACTCGCTGGGCGTGGTCTGTTACTATACCTTCTCGGTGAAGGGCTTCGGCGAAAACTACGCCGTCTTCACGCCCAACAGCCGTTCGATGCAGGAGCAGCAGGAAGAGAAGCTCTTCGGGCGGATGACCGCTGAGCAGACCGCGGAACTGGATGCGGCGCTGACCGGCGAGGGCGACACGGCCGGGCGCATCCGCCGCTTCATGAAGAAACACCGGCTGCCGTTCCTGGCCACCGACCGCAGTGTGCTCAACCTGCCGGCCATCGGCAAGAGCATGACCTTCCGGCTGGTGGGCATCACGGCCGAGGGGAAGCGTATCCTGCGCTTCGACCACGACCGTACGCGCCGCCACAGCCCGATCATCGACCGTATGGGCGAGATCTACATCGTGGAGAACAAGTCGGTGGCGGCCTATCTGCGCCAGTTGGAGAAGATGGGCGAGGACGCGGAGGATTACGCCAGCATCTGGGGTTACACGCACGGTCAGACCGAGCCGCGTTTCGGGCTGTACGTCTACCCCGACTTCCCGTTCGGGGTGACCGGCCGGGTGAGCAATCTGGAGCTGGAGTAGTTGCCGGTGGAAAAAGCAGGGGCCCGGCCGGATGCGCTCCGCCGGGCCCCGATATATTTGGATATATCAGAAATTCTTATTATCTTTGTGTAAAGTATAATAGGGCCGGTCGAAGAAGGATCACTGACAAGGATCGGGCCGGAAGAACAGCACCCGAATTATGAAACCGTCCGAACGATTGCAGTCGCTCGATGCCCTGAGGGGGTTCGACATGCTCTTTATCATGGGGTTCGCCTCGCTCGTCGTCGCCGTGTGCGGCCTGTGGCCCAACGCTGTGACCGACAGCATTGCCAGCCAGATGGGGCATGCCAGCTGGGACGGCTTCACCCACCACGATACGATCTTTCCGCTGTTCCTCTTCATTGCCGGGGTGAGCTTCCCCTTTTCGCTTTCCAAGCAGCGTTCGCTGGGGTTGTCGACCGGGACGATCTATGCAAAGATCGTCCGCCGCGCGCTGACGCTGGTGTTGCTGGGGGTGGTTTACAACGGGTTGTTCAGGCTTGATTTCGAAAACCTGCGTATTGCCAGCGTACTGGGGCGTATCGGCCTTGCATGGGGCATAGCCGCGGTGCTGTACCTCAATTTCGGGGTGAAGGCGCGCATTGCGATCGCCGCAGCCATACTGGTCGGTTACGGCCTGTTGTCGGCGCTGGTGGCGGCACCCGACGTCGCGGGCGCAGGGCCATTGACCCGGGAGGGTTGCCTGGCAGGGTATGTCGACCGGCTGCTGTTGCCGGGTAAGCTGTACGGCAAGACATTCGACCCCGAGGGGCTGCTGAGTACGGTGCCCGCCGTGGTGACGGCCATGCTGGGCATGTTTACGGGGGAATTCGTGCGGCGGCAGGACTTGTCGGGCGGCCGCAAGGCGTCGTGGATGATTGCGGCGGCCGTGGCGCTGCTGGTCGCAGGGCTGGCTTTCAACGGGGTGGTGCCTGTGAACAAATCGCTGTGGTCGAGTACGTTCGTATGTGTCGTGGCTGCCTATTCGCTGGCGATGTTCGCCCTGTTCTACTACCTGATCGACGTCAGGGGATGGCGCCGCTGGACGCTCTTCTTCCGCGTCGTGGGACTCAATTCGATCACGATCTATCTGGCCCAGCGTATCGTGGGCTTCGGGCGCATATCCGATTTCTTCCTCGGGGGCGTGGCGTCGAAATGCCCGGAGGCACTTGCCGCCGTGGTCGACAGTGCCGGCTATGTGGCCGTCTGCTGGCTGTTTCTCTATTTCCTTTACAGAAAGAACGTCTTTCTGAAGGTGTAGCCTGCGGATTCCGTCAGGTGCTGCGCGCAGGCGCGGCTGGCGCGGAGTTTGCTTCACGCCCAACCGATTGTATAATAAAAAAATCATTGCTATGAATAAGACGATTCACCGCGCACAGACGCGCGGACACGCCAACCATGGTTGGCTCGATACCTACCATACGTTCAGTTTTGCCGGATATTACGACCCCCGGCGAATCCATTTCGGCGCCCTGCGGGTGCTCAACGACGATACGGTCGCCCCGGGCGAAGGATTCGGGACGCATCCCCACGATAACATGGAGATCGTGTCGATTGCGCTCGAAGGTGCGCTTCAGCACGGCGACAGCATGGGGAACATGCAGGAGCTGCGCCCGGGCGAGATCCAAGTCATGTCGGCCGGGACGGGCATTACGCACAGCGAAATGAACGCCAGCGACACGGAGCCCGTGAAATTCCTGCAGATATGGGTGTTGACCGATGCGGAGAACCATACGCCGCGTTACAACCAGATCCGGCTGGCGCCGGCAAAGCGTAACGAATTGAGGACGATCGTGGCCCCCGAAGGCCGCGGTGGCGAAAACACGGGCTGGCTCCATCAGGATGCCTGGTTCTCGACGCTCGACCTGGACAAGGGGCATGACGTTGAATACCGGATGCATACGCCCGGGAACGGGGCCTATGTCTTCGTGATCGAAGGGCTGGTCGAGGTGGACGGCGAAGTGCTCGGCCGCCGCGACGGCATGGGGGTCTGGGATACCGACGGCTTCGGGATCAGGGCTTCGGCCGACGCCCAGGTGCTGGTCATCGAGGTGCCGATGCGTTAACGGGCGGATATATAGGTGAAAGCCTGCTGGTTTCCAGCAGGCTTTTTTTATTGCCGCCGTGCCGCACCGGCCGGGCGGAAACGGAAAATCCCCTTCCGCCCGGCCGAAGACAGTGTATTTTTCGTATCTTTGTTTGCCGGTTCCGGCAAAATATCGTTGAATTCGTAAATGAGATACGCTATGAAAAATTATTTCGTCGCACTCGCCTTCACGGCGCTGTTCCTGCCCGTGGCCTGTGCCTGCGGCACGCCCGAACCCGCCCGCAGCGGGGACGGGGATCCCCTGCCCGGGAACCCCGGGGCAAAGAGCTACAAGAACCCGGTTTTCCGGGAATTCCTCGTGGCCGACCCCACGGTAATACGCGCCGAGGACGGGAATTTTTACCTCTATGCGACCGAGAGCGGAAAGAACAACATCCCCATCCTGCGCTCGTCCGACCTGGTGAACTGGACGAAGGTCGGCGAGGTCTTTACGGCGGGGAACCATCCGCAGATAACCGACAAGGCCGGGGCCAACCTCTGGGCGCCGGACATCAACAAGATCGGCGACAGGTATGTGCTGTATTATTCCCAGCCGGGGGAGAACAACAAGCACGCCATCGGCGTGGCGTCGGGCCCCTCGCCTGTCGGGCCCTTTACCGACCACGGGAAACTGATCGGCAGCGACGAGATCGGGGTCGATATTTCGATCGACCAGTTCTACATCGAGGAGGACGGGCACAAGTACATGTTCTGGGGAAGTTTCCGGGGCATCTGGGCGATTGAACTTGCGGACGACGGGTTGTCGCTCAAACCCGGGGCCGGGAAGCGTAAGATCGCCGGCGACCAGTACGAGGGCACCTACATCCACAAGCGGGACGGGTACTATTACCTGATCGTCTCGACGGGCGATTTCATGAAGGATTACCATGTGGTCGTCGGCCGCAGCCGGTCGCTGATGGGGCCTTATGTCGATCGTGCGGGGCGCGACATGCTCGGCGTGCACCACGAGCTGGTCGTGGGCAACGGCAACGGGTTTGTCGCCCCGGGGCATAATGCGGAGTTCATTACCGACGACAAGGGGCAGGACTGGATGCTCTACCACACCCGGCTCGAGGTGGGCGGGCCGCGTTACCTGCTGCTCGACCGGATCGAGTGGAATGACGGGTGGCCCGAGGTGCGCGGGCACGTACCAGCCCGGAGTGCCGAAGCTCCCGTTTTCGAGTAGCCCGGCGGCAGGCCGTGCGATGTCCGTGCGTGCGGCGTCCATGCCTGCGACCTGTCTGCGATGTCCGTGCCTGTGACCTGCCTGCGGCATCGCGGTTGACGCGGCCGGGGCGGGCGTATTGCCGGCAGGAAGAGAGAATTCCGGCGGGATCCCACATGGGTTCCCGCCGGAATTTTTACGGATCGGACAGCCCCCCCCCTGGATCAGAACTCCGAGGTGAAGTGGAAGCGGATGTCCTTGAAATTCTCCTGCGCCAGCGCCAGCCCGTAGCTCGTATCGGCGAGGAATACGTCGCGGCCGTGCTTGTCGACGGCCATGTTGGTGTGCTTGCGGCGCTTGAAATCGGCCAGCTGCGCGGCGTTGTCGCTCTCGATCCAGCAGGCTTTGTAGATCGAGATCGGCTCCCAGCGGCAGGCGGCGTTGTATTCGTGTTCGAGTCGGTACTGGATGACTTCGAACTGGAGCGCCCCGACCGTGCCGATGATCTTGCGGCCGTTGAGCGAGGATACGAACAGCTGCGCCACG
Organism: Alistipes sp. AM16-43; assembly: GCF_003435745.1. NCBI lineage: Bacteria > Pseudomonadati > Bacteroidota > Bacteroidia > Bacteroidales > Rikenellaceae > Alistipes > Alistipes sp. AM16-43. The sequence continues at coordinate 644,913 of NZ_QTUQ01000002.1, read as the reverse complement.
CCTTCGTCCATCAGCTGGTCGACGCCCTTGGCGAGCTGCTTGAATTTCAGCGGGTCGGCGTTCTCGATGTAGCGGAACTGCTCGGGGGCGAACGACGGGATGCCCGTGAATTTGAGCTTCTCGCCCTCGGTGAAGGTGTCGCCGATCTTGAAGTTGCCCGTGTCGTGCAGGCCGACGATGTCGCCCGGGTAGGCAAAGTCGATGACCGATTTCTTTTCGGCCATGAAGGCCGTCGGCGAGGAGAACTTGAGCTGCTTGCCGCTGCGTACGTGCAGGTAGTTATGGTTGCGCTCGAACGTCCCGGAGCAGATTTTCAGGAAGGCGATGCGGTCGCGGTGGTTGGGATCCATGTTGGCGTGGATCTTGAACACGAAGCCCGTCATCTTCGGCTCGGCGGGCTCCACGGTGCGGGTCGCGGTGGGCGCCGGGCGCGGCGAGGGGGCGATGCGGACGAAGCATTCGAGCAGTTCGCGCACGCCGAAGTTGTTGACCGCCGAGCCGAAGAACACGGGGGCCAGCTCGCCGCGCAGGTAGGCCTCGCGGTCGAACTCGTCGTAGACACCTTCGACCAGCTCCACGTCCGAGCGCAGCTGTTCGGCGAATTTCGCGCCGATGTAGCTGTCCAGCTCCGGCGACGCGAGGTCGGAAATCTCGGCGGTCTGGGCGTCGGCGGTGAGTTTTTCGTCCGACGTGAAAAGCGAGAGGTTCTTTTCGTAGAGGTTGTAGACCCCGCGGAACGTGGGGCCGTTCGAAATGGGGAAGGCCAGCGGCCGCACGCGGATGCGCAGTTCCTTTTCCACCTCGTCCAGCAGGTCGAAAGGCTCCTTGGAGGGGCGGTCGAGTTTGTTGATGAAGACGATCACCGGCGTCGAACGCATACGGCACACCTCCATCAGTTTGCGGGTTTGCGACTCGACGCCCTTGGCGCCGTCGATGACGATGATGACCGAATCGACGGCCGTCAGCGTGCGGTAGGTGTCTTCGGCGAAGTCCTCGTGTCCCGGGGTGTCGAGGATGTTGATCTTGGTGCCCTTGTATTCGAAGCCCATCACGGCCGTGGCGACCGAGATGCCGCGCTGGCGCTCGATCTCCATGAAGTCCGACGTGGCGCCTTTCTTGATCTTGTTGCTTTTGACCGCCCCGGCGACGTGGATGGCCCCGCCGAAGAGCAGCAGCTTCTCGGTGAGGGTGGTTTTACCCGCGTCGGGGTGGGCGATGACCGCGAAGGTGCGGCGGCGTGTGATTTCTTCCTGTAATGTCATGAACCTGAAATGTCTCTTTTATAGTTGCCGCAGGGGTGCTGCCGGGCGCTGTCGTCGCGGCCTTTGGCCGTGTTTACAAGTCTGCCCCACCCCTAAATCCCCGCCTCGGCGGGGACTTCTGTCCGGCGGAACGCCGGAACAGGGCGCTGTTATTTATAGTTCCTTTATTATCTATACTTCCTTTTCCTTGTTCGGGTAGTCGGCGTTGTAGTGGCAGCCGACCGACTCCTTGATCTCGCGGCCCTGTTTGATTACCAGGTAGGCCACGGCGATCATGTTGCGCAGCTCGCACAATTCGCGGTTGGGCTTGGTCTTGTTATAGAGCTCCTCGGTCTCCTGCCAGAGTATCTCGAGGCGGCGCATGGCGCGTTTGAGCGAGAGGTTCGAGCGGACGATGCCCACGTAGTTGGACAGGATGGTCTGCATCTCGCGCTTCGACTGGATGATCATCAGCATCTCCTCGGTGTGCTGCGTGCCTTCGAAGTCCCAGTCGGGGATGCCCTCCTGGATGTCGACCTTGGGGAGCAGCGACGCAGCGTGGCGTGCGGCCTGGTCGGCATAGACCACCGCTTCGATCAGCGAGTTGGAAGCGAGGCGGTTGGCTCCGTGCAGCCCCGTGCAGGAGGTTTCGCCCAGCGCGTAGAGGTGCCTGATCGAGGTCTCGCCGTTGGTGTCGACTTTCACCCCGCCGCAGCAGTAATGCGCCGCAGGCGTCACGGGAATCCAGTCGCGGGTGATGTCGATGCCGATCGAAAGGCATTTTTCGTAGATGTTGGGGAAGTGACTGCGGATGGCTCCGGGGTCTTTGTGCGTGACGTCGAGGTAGACGAAGTCCGAGCCCCGCTTGGTCATTTCGCGGTAGATGGCGCGGGCCACCACGTCGCGCGGCGCCAGCGATTTCATCGGGTGGTATTTGTCCATGAACTCCTCGCCGGAAGGCAGGCGAAGGATGGCACCGAAACCGCGCATGGCCTCCGTGATGAGGAAATTGGGTTTCTCGCCGGGGTTGTAGAGCGTCGTGGGGTGGAACTGGATGAACTCCATGTTCTCGGTGATGGCCTTGGCGCGGTGGCACATGGCGATGCCGTCGCCCGTGGCGACGACCGGGTTGGAGGTCGTGGAGTAGATATTGCCGCAGCCGCCCGTGGCGACGACGGTGAACTTGGCGAGCATGGTCTCGATCTCGTTGGTGGCGAGGTTGAGCACATAGGCGCCGAAGCAGGCCAGCCCGCGCGTATGGCGCGTGACGAATTCGCCCAGGTGGTGCTGCGTCAGGAGGTCGATGGCGAAATGGTGTTCCAGCACCGTGATGCCGGGGTGCCGGCGAACCGACTCGACCAGCGCCCGTTCGATCTCGGCGCCCGTGAGGTCTTCGTGGTGGAGGATGCGGTGTTCGGTATGCCCGCCCTCGCGGTTCAGTTCGAATCGGCCGTCGGGGGTTTTGTCGAAGCGTGTGCCCCATTCGATCAGGTCGCGGATCAGCTCCGGAGCACGTTTCACGACCAGCTCGACGGCTGCCTCGTCGCATTTGCCGGCTCCGCAGACCAGGGTGTCGCGGATATGTTTTTCGAAGGTGTCGGGAGCATAGGTCACCGAGCAGATGCCGCCTTGTGCGTAGTTGGTATTGCACTCGTTCATTTCGCCCTTCGTGACGATCGTGACATGCCCGTGGGCCGCGGCCTTGAGCGCGAACGAAAGCCCCGCTGCGCCGGAACCGATAACCAGAAAGTCGGTTTTCATAGTTTTGTGAGCAATTATGCGACGCAAAGTTATAAAAAATGCCCGGTAATCGGGTCTTCCGCCGGGAAAAACCTGTGCAAAAACAGGGCGATCTCCCCGGGATGCCCGTTTCTGTCGGCTATATTTCCCTCCGCAGCGGGCCATATCCGGATTTTTTCCTACTTTTGTCACGATACAACCCTGATTATTCTATGAAAAAATTGCTACTGGCCTTTGCCGCAGGCGTGTGTCTGTCCGCCTGCGCCACCCACGATCCAAAAATTTCGATCGTACCTTATCCCAACCACCTCGAACCCGGGCACGGGACGTTCGCCGTCAAGGGCGAAGGCGTCGTGTGCGACAGCCGTGCCGACGAGCGGACGCAGCGCGCCGTGGCGGAATTCGCCGCGCAGCTGGCGAAAACCTCCGGCGGGGAGAACCCCGTGACTGTCGCCGACGAGCTTCCCGCCTCGGGCATCCGCTTCGTCCTCGACCAAACGCTGCCGGAAGAGGGGTACCGGCTCGATGTCACCCCGAAGGGCGTCGAAGTCCGTGCGTCGCGTTTCCCCGGCTTTTTCTATGCCGTGCAGAGCCTGCGGCAGATGCTGCCCGCGGCGGTTTACGGGACGGAGCCTGCGCCCGGCGAGGAGTGGGTGCTGCCGTGCGTGAGCATCGAGGATGCCCCGCGTTTCGCTTACCGGGGCATGCACCTCGACGTGGCGCGCCATTTCTTTTCGGTCGAAGAGGTGAAACGCTACCTCGACGTGATGGCGATCCACAAGCTCAACCGCTTCCACTGGCACCTGACCGACGACCAGGGGTGGCGCATCGAGATCAAAAAGTACCCCGAGCTGACGACCGTGGGCAGCATCCGCAAGAAAACCATGATCCGCAAGGAGTGGGACAACTACGACAATACGCCCTACGGCGGTTATTATACGCAGGACGAGATCCGCGACATCGTGGCGTATGCGGCCGACCGCGCCATTACGGTGATCCCCGAGATAGACCTGCCGGGCCATATGCTTTCGGCGCTGACCGCCTACCCCGAGTTGGGGTGTACGGGCGGCCCGTACGAGGTGTGGGGTCGTTGGGGCGTGGCCGACGACGTGCTGTGCCCCGGGCAGGAGAAGACTTTCGAATTCCTGGAGGACGTGCTGGACGAGGTGGTCGGCCTGTTCCCGTCGGAGCTGATCCATATCGGCGGCGACGAGTGCCCGAAGGTGCGCTGGGAGAAATGCCCCCGCTGCCAGGCGCGTATCCGCCAGTTGGGGCTCAGGGACAAGGACGGCTATACGGCCGAACACTACCTGCAGGGGTACGTGACCGACCGCATCGGGAAATACCTGGCCGAACGCGGCCGGCGCATCATCGGTTGGGACGAGATACTCGAAGGACAGGCGCCGTCGGACGCCATCGTCATGTCGTGGCGCGGCAGCGCGGGCGGCATCAAGGCCGCGAAGCTCGGCCACGACGTGATCATGACTCCCAATTCGCATTTCTATTTCGACTACTACCAGTCGCCCGACGCCGATGCCGAACCCTTCGGAATCGGGGGCTGCGTGACCATCGACAAAGTCTATTCGTTCGACCCGATGGCCGATCTGACACCCGGGCAGCAGGCGCATATCCTCGGCGTGCAGGCAAACCTCTGGACGGAGTACATCGCTTCTGACGACCACCTGGAATACATGCTCCTGCCGCGTCTGGCGGCGCTGAGCGAGGTGCAGTGGTGCCAGCCCGGGGTGAAGGACTGGGTGCGCTTCCGCGACGGGTTCCGCATGGACAGGATTTATTCGCAGATGGGGTACGCATTCGCCAAGCATATCTTCGGCATCAAGGGATCGTATGCCGTAGACCCGCAGAAGGGCGCCGTGGTGATGACCCTCACCACGCAGGGCGACGCTCCGATCCACTATACGCTCGACGGCTCGGAACCCACGGCCGCCAGCCCGCGTTACACGGGGCCGGTCGAGATCGGCAAGAGCGCCCGCTTCAGGGCGACGGCATTGCGCGAGGGCGGCGAGAACGCTTCCTATTCGCGGGAGTTCGCATTCAGCAAGTCGACAGGGCGCCCTGCGGTGCTCAATACCAAGCCCAACGACAGCTATACCTTCGAAGGGGCTTCGCTGCTGGTCGACGGTTACCACAGCCGCCCGGTCTTTACGAGCGGTGCCTGGCTGGGGTATCTGGACGAGCCGCTCGACGTGACCATCGACATGGGCGGGGAGCAGTCCTATCGGTCGGTGGAGCTGGAGACGCTCGCCGAGAAGGGCGACTGGATATTCCCGCCCTCGTCGGTTACGGTGTGGGTTTCGGATAACGGGACGGATTTTACCGAGGTGGCCTCGGTCGCGGTGCCCGAAGCGAAGGCCGGGGATGCCGACGGCATCGGGCGTTACCGGATGCAGTTTCCCGAAACGTCGGCCCGTTACCTGAAGGTGGTCGCGCAGAATGCCGCTGCGATCCCGGCCTGGCACCCGGGCGCCGGCAGCAAGGGATTCCTGTTCGTGGACGAGGTCGTGGTGGAATAGGCCCGGGCTGCTGCGGGGCGGGGGTGTCCCGCCGGCCGCGGAGCCGATTGCCTGCAGGCTGGATAAAGCTCCGGATGATTCGGACAAAGGGCCGGACGATTTCTTCGTACGGCCCTTTTCATGCCCCGGCATCCGGTTTTCGGGCGCGGGCGGTGCAGCGGATTTAAAAAATACGTACATTTGTGCCCATGATTGAACGACATATCGACATAAACCGATTCGACTACGACCTGCCCGACGGGCGGATCGCCAAATTCCCGCTTGCGGAGCGGAGCTCTTCGAAGCTGCTCGTGTACCGTGGCGGGGAGATCTCGGAGGCGCATTTCGCCGACATGGGCGACGTGCTGCCCGAGGGACAGCTGCTGGTATTCAACAACACGAAGGTGATCCGGGCGCGGATCATCATGCACAAGCCTTCGGGGGCGCGGATCGAGGTTTTCTGCCTCGAGCCCCACGACCCGGCCGACTACGAGCGGGCGTTCGCCGTCACGGGAACCTGCCAATGGTCGTGCATCGTGGGCAACCTCAAGAAATGGAAGGAGGGCTATGTGGAGATCAATTTCGAACACGAAGGCCGTCCGGAGCACCTGCGGGCATGGATTGCAGAGAACCGCGGCCGCGAACACACCGTGCGTTTCGAATGGTCGGCGGCGATGACCTTCGGACAGCTGCTCGAGTACCTCGGCCGGATTCCGATCCCGCCCTACCTGAACCGTGAGAGCGAGCAGATCGACTATACGCGCTACCAGACCGTCTATTCCAAGTTCGAGGGATCTGTGGCGGCGCCTACGGCGGGGCTGCACTTTACCCCGGAGCTGATCGGGGGGATGAAGGCGCGCGGCTTCGGGTTCGAGGAGGTGACGCTGCACGTCGGGGCGGGGACGTTCCTGCCCGTGAAGGACGAGGACGCCGCGAAGCATCCGATGCACACCGAGCATTTCGAGGTGCGGCGTGCGACCATCGTGGCGCTGCTCGCCAAGCCGGGCGCGGTCACGGCCGTGGGGACGACCTCGGTACGGACGCTCGAATCGCTTCCGGCGCTGGCGTGGCGTATCCACACGGGGGTTCCGATCGACGGCCCGGGCCCCGTGGGGCAGTGGGAGTTGTACGACATTCCGGCGGATTACACGGGGCGCGATGCGCTGGAGGAGCTGCTCGCTTATATGGATGCGAAGGGGCTCGACCGGATCAAGGCTGCGACGCAGATCATGATCGCGCCGCTGGGGTACGAGTTCCGCATCGTGCGCAACATCATCACCAATTTCCACCAGCCGAAGTCGACGCTGCTGCTGCTGGTCTCGGCATTCGCGGGCGAAGACTGGCGGCGCATTTACGACTATGCGCTCTCGCACGATTTCCGTTTCCTGAGCTACGGCGACTCGTCGGTGCTGATGCGCTGACGGGCGCAGGGCAGCGGGCGGACGGATATACGAAAACAGCAAATCGGAGAATCATATGGCAATAGAACGGGTCAGGGCTTATCTGGAACAATACGGCGCTGCGGGCAGGGTGCTGGAATTCGGCGTGTCGAGCGCCACGGTCGAGCTGGCGGCGAAGGCATTGGGGTGCGAACCCGGCCGGATCGCCAAATCCCTGTCGTTCGGCGTCGGGGAGGGGTATATCGTGATCGTGACGGCCGGCGACTGTAAGATCGACAACGCGAAATACAAGGCGAAATTCCATGCCAAGGCCCGGATGCTGACCCCGCCGGAGGTGGAGGAGCATATCGGCCATGCCGTGGGCGGAGTCTGCCCGTTCGGGGTGAACGACGGGGTAGCGGTCTATCTGGACGAATCCTTACGGAGATTCGGAACCGTCTTCCCGGCATGCGGGAGCAGCAACAGCGCCATCGAACTCACGGTCGCGGAGCTGGAACGCTATTCCCGGTGTGCGGAGTGGGTGGATGTCTGCAAAAGGATCGGGCAATAGCGCCTCAAACGTCCCTGCCGCCTTCCGTTTGCGGCGGAGCGGCGATGTAGCGATGTGGCGGTGCAGCGCCCGCGGCATTGCTGCGGTGCCTACGGGGGTGTCTATCCGACTATTGTGGCGAACAGTTCCGGGTGCCCGTCTACATAGCGGGCGAGCGTTTCGGTCACCTCCTCTTCCATCTCGCCGAACTCCTCCTCCAGTTCGTCGAACGCTTCGTACTGCTCGTACATGGCCATGAACTCCTCGTCGGTGCGCTCCCTTTCGAGGTCTTCGCGGTGGGCGTCGTAGATTTTTTTCGCGGCGTATACCAGTTTCGAGAACCGTTCCGCGCCCCACAGGCGCATTACCCTGGCGAACGGGTTGCCGAAGATGTAGGCCCCGTAACCGTTCTGGATAAGCTGGCAGAACCCGCCTTCGGTCACTTCGTCGCGGAAGATCCGATAGGCCAGCAGCGAATGCTGTTCGCCGTTGAGCCGGGAGATCGTCTCGGCCGTGGGGTCGCCGCCGAGTGCCTCGCGGTATTTGTCGGTAAAGGCCCGGAGGAACGCGTCCATCCCTTCGGCGGCAGCCGCCTGCAGGGCCGTGTCTGTAATTTCGATCAAAGTCGTCGTCGTTTTTAGTTCGTAGTATTTTCAGGGGCGTCCCCGGAGGGCGTGTTATGCTTCCGGTTCGGGGGTGTAGCTGCGCAGGGCGAGTTTCTTGACCCAGACCACGAAGCCGCCCGTGAGGATGAGGTTCAGCACCAGCGTGAGCACCGAGATGATGAGCGCCGGGCCGCCGAGGCTGTATCCGAGGGCGATGAAGATTACGCCTGCGCCCACCTCGCCGCGGGTGAACATGCCGATCGAGAGCGCCAGGCGCTCGCTGATCTTACGGTCGCGGTAGAAGAAGAGCGGCACCAGCTTGCCCAGGTTCGAAAGCACGGATACCGCCACGACATGCAGGAGGAGGGTGCCCCACGGCATCATGGGTTGCGATCCCGTGACCGAGGCGGCGGCCGCGGTGTCGGCCGGGGCGCCCGTGACGAGCGGCATGCTGAGGCCTACCAGCAGCATGAAGAGGAACGATATGCCGGTGGAGACGCGTTGCTCCGTCGGTGTGTCGATGTGCTTGTGTTTCATGAGCATACCCACGACGAAAGCCGGGAGCAGCACTTCGATATGGATGCTGTTTTCGGGGCCGTAGAGCTTCGCCGTGGCGATGTAGACCGCCTGCGTCAGGGCGCAGACCACGACGGCCAGCCCGAGGATGGTTTTCCAGTCCTGCCGTACGTTCCACCGCGCCTGCCAGCGCCAGCCGGCGGCCAGCAGCACGACGACGATGGCGATGATGGCGAACATTTGCCACCGCAGGCCGATCATCAGGATTTGCAGGGGGATCATCAGCAGGATGGTGTCCAGGTCGTCGAAAATCGCCAGCACCTGTATCTTTTTGTAGATCCAGCTTTGCTTGAGGCTCAGCGCCGCGAGCATCGTGAAGAGGATGCCGGCTGAGGTCGGGGCTGCGAAACGGCTCAGCAGCAGGTTTTCCTTCCAGGCTTCGCCGCTGCCCCACAGCGGGGGCGGCAGCAGGACGAAAATATAGTAGAGTACGATGAGTATCCAGGGCAGCGCCGCGGTGGCCATGGCGATGAAGTAGTCGGCCGTGTAGGAGCGCCAGCGGGATTTGTCGATCTCGAATTCGCGCCCCACGTTGATCATGATGAACCCCAGGCAGACGTAAAGCAGGGTGTCGGAGCAGGCTTTGAAGCTTGCGTATCCTGCACCGAGCGCCCCCGGGAGGAGTTGGGAGATGACGAGTCCCAGCATCAGGAACAAGGAAAAGGAAAGGACTTTTCGCATTAATTGATAGTTGTTTAGAGATATATGGGGTGCATTCGGGGACAAAGATAATAATTTATGGGATTCCCCCGAAACCCGAGGCGCCGTTCGTGAAAAAAATAACAATTAGGAAACCTCAATTCACAATTATTTTGTACCTTTGCGGTGCAAAAAAGGAAGTCATTATTTCAAACCATAAATTCAAACGTTTACAACTATGCAGATTGTAGAGATTCACGCAAGGGAAATCCTCGACTCGCGAGGCAATCCGACCATCGAGGTCGAAGTTCGCACCGTTTCGGGTGCATTCGGACGCGCAGCCGTTCCGAGCGGCGCATCGACGGGCGAGCACGAAGCGCTCGAGCTCCGCGACGGCGATAAGGGCCGTTACCTGGGCAAGGGCGTACTGAACGCCGTCAAGAATGTCAACGAGGTGATCGCCCCGGCCATCATCGGCATGAACGTAGCCGACCAGGTGGGTATCGACAAGGCCATGATCGCGCTCGACGGTACGCCTACCAAGTCGAAGCTCGGCGCAAACGCCATCCTCGGCGTGTCGCTGGCCGTTGCACGTGCCGCTGCCGACTATTTCGGCATGCCGCTCTACCGCTATATCGGCGGCGCGAACGCCAAGACGCTGCCCGTCCCGATGATGAACATCATCAACGGCGGTTCGCACTCGGACGCCCCGATCGCATTCCAGGAGTTCATGATCCGTCCCGTGGGTGCCCCCTCGTTCAAGGAGGCTATCCGCATGGGCGCCGAGGTGTTCCACAACCTGAAGAAGGTGCTCCACAAGCGCAACCTTTCGACGGCGGTCGGTGACGAGGGCGGTTTCGCTCCCGCGCTGAACGGTACGGAGGACGCTATCGAGTCGATCCTCGAGGCAATCAAGATGGCCGGTTACAAGCCCGGCCGCAAATGCGAAGGCGGCGATGTGTCGATCGGCATGGACTGCGCTTCGTCGGAGTTCTACGCCGACGGCGTGTACGACTACACCAAGTTCGAAGGCGAGAAGGGGGCCAAGCGCAGCTCGAAGGAGCAGGTAGAGTACCTCAAGTCGCTCGTAGCGAAATACCCCATCGACTCGATCGAGGACGGTATGTCGGAGAACGACTGGGAAGGCTGGCAGCTGCTGACTGCCGAGATCGGCGACAAATGCCAGCTCGTGGGCGACGACCTGTTCGTGACCAACGTAGATTTCCTGAAGAAGGGTATCGAGACCGGCTGCGCCAACTCGATCCTGATCAAGGTAAACCAGATCGGTACGCTGACCGAGACGCTCGACGCCATCGAGATGGCCCACCGTGCAGGTTACACGTCGGTTACGTCGCACCGTTCTGGCGAGACCGAGGATTCGACGATCGCAGACATCGCCGTGGCAACCAACTCGGGTCAGATCAAGACCGGTTCGGCATCGCGTTCGGATCGTATGGCCAAGTACAACCAGCTGCTGCGTATCGAAGAGGAGCTCGGTGACGAGGCTATCTACGGTTATACGAAGATTTACCGCAAGTAATTTGCGACGGGCGGTCGCTCGTGCCGCATGATTTTCCCCGGGTGGCATCGCCGCCCGGGGATTTTTTTGTCCCGGCAGATCGCCGTCAGGTGGGGCGGCAGGGCTGCCCTTAGGCGTGGGGACGGGGGATTCCGCCGCCGTTTTCAGGGCTGGAAACGGGCGAAGCCTGTGTCGCAAGGTGCGGCACAGGCTTCGCGTCTCTGAGGGGTGGTATCCCGGGCGGGCGGTTATTCGTCGGACTGTTCGACGAAGAACTCCTGCCCGCCGTTTTCATCGTCCTTGACGACGATGCTGCCGTCGGCATTGATGAAATAGAAGTAGAGTTCTTCGATCACGGCGTCGGACGGAAGGCCGAAGAAATCCTTCGGGTAGAGGTATTTCTCGAAACGGGAACTGATTAGTTCCATGCGGTTGCGCGGGATTGCGGCCGAGACCTCGGCCTTCTGCCCGCCGTCATGGATTGCCGTGCCGCAAAGATATACCTCCCCGGCGTCTTTCAGTGCCGTGCCCCCGTAGGAGAAGGTGATGCCGAAGACGTCGCCGTAGCGGAATACCGAGGGCGTGGTGGTAAACACCTGGTTGTAGGTTTCGATGGGCTTGAATGCCTCGGCGAAACGCTGTTCGTCGCGTTTGAGGCCGAACGTGTCGTAGCAATACGAGTAACCCAGTTCGCAGGTCAGGGGAACGGCGCCGGTCTTCATTTTGATCCTGACGTCGGCATGCACGTCGGCCGTCTCGACTTCCTGTCCGTCCACTTCGATCTTGTCATCGAATATGAATTTGGTCGATGAACGCCATACGACCCACTCCATTGCCGTCTGGGGGTCGTTGCCGCCGCGGCCGATGACGCTCATGAAGGAGTCCGCCCACGAAAGGCCGTTCTTGGGGTCTTTTTCCTCGGCGGGCATCAGGGTGAGTTGTTCGTTCACAACTTCGGGCTGGTTCTGGATCGCGTTGTAGTCCTTGGTGGTCAAATAGAGCGTGGCATTGTCGCGGAGGTTCCATGCCTTGGGGGCCAATACGGCGAATACGACCTTTCCCGAGCCGTCTTCGCCCGGCGAGACCCGGAGCTGGGCCGTCACTTCGATTTCCGAATCGGTCAGGGCCCGGCCCGGCTGGATGATGCCGTCGAATTCGAGGCAGGCGACTACGAGCAGCGGCAGCGCGGCGATGCACGCCGCGGAGAGTATTTTATGTCTGTTGAGTTTTTTCATGGTCGGATGGTATTAGAGTCTCTTGAATTTGTATTTGTATGTCAGGAGTTTGCTGTCCAGTTGGAACTGGGTCGTAAAACCGTCCGCGTCGAAGGTGGCGATGACCGTGTCCGAACCTTTGACCCGCAGCACGTTGGGGATGACGTTGCTGTCCAGCACACACTGGATGGGGCCTTCGGACAGCGCTTCGGGGAACGGTACGAAAGGGATGTCGCCGTTGTCGAACGTGACGGTGGTTGCGAGCGGCGACACGTTGAGCGTCATGCGCAGCGAAGGGAAATAGTCCAGTTTGCCGTAGATGTCGGTGCCGTTCGGATTCTCGGGCGCGCACAGCAGCACCTTGTCGAGCCGGTAGGCGACGGTATAGGTGTCGGGGTCGTCTCCTTCGGGCGGCGTGTTGTCGTCCGGTTTTTCGACCGGGATGTAGGGGAGGGTTGCCTCTTCGTCGCATCCGGAGAATGCGCATACGAAGAGCGCGGCGGTAAGGATGATTGCGTATTTTTTCATAAAATGATGGGTTTATTAGGTGTTCGGTTGAATCGGATGTTTCGGGTCGGCGGGCCGATCCGGTGTGCAACGGGGAAATTCCGGTGTCTGTTCATTGCGTCATAGGCAAAAGCGGTTTTTAGGGTTCGTTTATGGGTCGGTGGCGGTTTTTCGTATCGTCGGCTGGTTTTCGTCCGTGCGTGGCTTTTGGGGTCATTGCCCTTCGTTTTGCGGGGCGAGGCCGAAGACCAGCCGGTGGCGGCCGCTTGCGATCTTCGTCCCGGGCGATTGCGGGGCCAGCCTGCGGCCGTCGAGCCGCCCCCGGCAGGCGCCGGCGGGTGTGATCGCCGTGGCCGTGACGCCCGGGGGCAGGGTGACGTCGATCCGGAGTTCGCCGTCCGCGATCTTCCAGCCCAGGTCGATCCGGCCATAGGGGGTCTCCTTGCCGATCCGGCACCACTCGACCCCTTCGGGAATCTGAGGGTCGATGAATACATGCTCGTAGCCGGGGTGGCTGCTGTCCGTGCGCAGGCCGCCGAGGGCCTGGTAGAACCACGTGCCGATGCCGTTGTAGCAGTTGTGCACGCGGCTGCGCTCGCCGCTCCAATACTCCCAGGTGGCCGTCGCACCGTGGTCGATCATATGCAGGTAACCCGGGTAGCCGCGCTGCTTGAGCATCCGGTAGATGAATTCGGGGTTGTGCGATCTGACCGCCCAGCGGGTGATGACCGGTACGCCGACCAGTCCGCCGCCGATATGATCCTTCATCACGTCGTGCGTCGATCGGAAAAGCCGTTGTTCCACGCCGGCGCGGAGCGAATCGGGCGTGGCGCCCACCAGCATCGGGTAGGTCATGTCGAGCTGCGAGCCGGTGGCGTAGGTTTGCGTCGCCGGGTCGTAGAACCGGGCGTGGATCGTGCGGTTGAGCGCCTCGTGCCGTGCTTCGAATGCGGCCGCTTCGTCGTCGTGCCCCGTGAGCCGGGCCATCTGTGCCATCCTGGCGTAGCAGTCGCTGACAAAGCAGTTGTTTACCAGCGACACCGAAGCCTCGCTGCCCGTGTCGACCCCGTGCGGGGCGAGCCAGTCGCCGAGGAACCAGTCCCGGTAAGGCGTGTCGGGCCAGCGGGTCAGCAAGCCGTCTTTCATGTACCGTTCGACATAGCCCATCCATTCCCGCATGGCGGGGTAGTGGCGGTCGACCAGCGTCCGGTCGCCGTAGTTGAGCCACGTTTGCCAGGGGGCCATGACGATGAACCCGCACCAGTAGGGGCCGCCGCCTCCCGCACCGGCGTTGGGGGCTACGTGGGGTAGGCTGCCCCCGGGGCGCATGGCGTCGTCCCATGCCTGCACCCAGTTGCGGTAGAGCGGGGCCGCACCGCAGAGGGTTTGCAGGATCTCGGTGGAAGAGTTGCCGTCGCCGCCGTATCCGGCGCGTTCGAGGTGGGGGCAGTCGACCATGTACCCGTTGTAGGCCAGGCAGCGCAGCGTGTGCGCGATCATGTCGTGGATGGCGTTCAGGTCGCTATCCGACGAAGTGAACGTCGCCTCGGGCCGGTAGTCGGTGTGGATGGCGAGCGCCCGGAAATCCTCCCGGCGGGGCCTCTGCGCCAGTCCGCGCACCTCGGCGTAACGGAAAGCATGGTGGTTGAACTTGTTGCAGAACCGCTCCCGGCCGTCGCCGCGGGCGATGTAGGTGTCGCGCTGCCGCTGGTCGATGAGGTTGCCGTCGCCGTCCGTCTCGTCGCTGTATTCGATCTCGACGCGCGCCCCGTCCGGAAGCCCCGAGAAATGAGCCTCCAGCCAGCCGGTGACGACCTTGCCGAAGTCGATCCGCCATACGCCGGGTGCCGCCTCGTCCAGCACGCGGGCGGTCAGCCGCTCCTGGATGCGGTCGGGCTCGACCATTTGCGGCGTCGCCCGGTGCCCGGGCTTCCGGGCTGTGATTACCGGCTGCCATGCCAGCGCGTCCAGGTCGGAGGGGGACATCGAGCGCGGGTTGCGCCGGGCGTCGATCTCTTCGCCTCCGAAGTCGAGGGCGTTCCACGACCCCGTGTCGCGGTAGCCGCTCAGCGCGGCACGCCATGCGGTGTCCGTGCGGCAGGCGGTCTGCCAGGTGTTTGCGGTGCCTATGTCCAGCTGTGCCCGCACAAGCGGTTCGGTGTAGGGTTCGTCGGGCTGCCAGCGTCCGAACGTGCCGCGCTTGTACCAACCCTGCCCGAGCCAAATCACCAGCTCGTTGTCGCCTTCGAGCAGGTAGGGACTGACATCGTAGGTCACCCACAGCGAGCGTTTGTCGAGCTGCGAGAGGGCGGGGGCGAGGCAGGCGTCGCCGACTTTGCGGCCGTTGACCCATATTTCGTGGTATCCCAGCGAATTGACGTGCAGCAACGCTTCGTCTCCGCATGCCGGGAGGGTGAATGCCCGGCGCAGGAGCACGGCCGTGGCGCCCGATTCCGCGCAGCCGATGAATTCACCCGAGACGGATGCCGGGTCGGTCAGGCCGATGCCGAAGCGGGCGACGGGGGAGACGGCTTTCCGGTTGCCCTTTTCGGTGCGCGCGGTGACGCGCCACCAGCATTGCGTCCGGGCCGTCAGCGGAAGCCCCTCGTAGGCGAATCCCACCGAACGCTTCGACCGTACCCAGCCCGAGTCCCACAAGTCGGCGTCTCCGGCCAGCAGTCGCAGGCTGTCCGAGGCAACCTCGATCCGGTAGCTGCGCTGGGCATCGCCCCGGCGCCCGGAGCGGAGCTGCCACCCGAAGCGGGGTGTCGCCGTGTCGATGGCGAGCGGATCGGTCAGCCCTTCGCAGGTCAGCCGCCGCAGGCAGGGCTTCGCGCCGTGCCCGGCATTGCCGGCCGGACCGGCCGCCAGGAGGCAGGGGCCGGAAAGGAGCCCGGGCAGCAGGAGCAGGTATAGCAGGGTTCTTTTCATGGGTTCGAAATTTTGTGCTGTCGTTTTCAGCGGTTGTAAGCCTCGGCCCGAACCGTGTAGCGGTCGTCGGGAAGCAGGCTGGCATCGAATTCAAAGTCGATCTGCCGGCTTTCGCCCTGCAGGAGCGTGAAGTAGTTGTCGTCGGCCACGTAGGGCAGGATGCGCTCGCCGTCGGATCGGCGGTAGGGCTGCACGTGCACGGCGAAGGCCACCGAACGTCCGACGTTCCTGACTGTCGTGCGGATGACCTTGCGGCCGCCTGCGGCGGTCAGCTGCGAACGTACCTGCAGCTTGGCAGGGGCGAGCGTGTTGAGCGCCGTGTAGTCGCCGCGGCGGGTCGCACGCCAGTAGAAGTTGTCCGAGAGCAGGCGCCCGTCGCGGTCGGTGAGCTCCAGCCGGATGAAATGCACGGGCGAGAGTTTCGGCGCTTTCGCGTCGCGGCGGTAGACTTCCATTTCGTAGAGCGAGTAGCCCCATTGCGTGGCACGCCGGAGTCCGAGCATCCTGACGTAGCGGGCCTGCTGCAACGGCAGCGGGATCGTCTGTTCGCCGCCCTGCGCGTCCTGCGTTTCATAGACGTCGCGCCACGTGCGGCCGTCGTCCGAGAGTTGCAGTTTGTAGGCTGCGGCGTGGGCGTCCTCCCAGCGGAGCACGACTTCGGTGAAGGCGCGGCGCTCGCCCAGATCGACCTCGATCCACTGGTCGTCGTTGTACTCGCTCGCCCAGCGGCTCGAATCGTTGCCGTCGGTGAGCGCCCCGGCACCTGCGCCGTCGGGCGATGAGGAGGATGCTTTCACGGGCCGGTTGCGGGCCAGGTTGCCCTCCGAGAAATTCAGGTCGAACAGGCTGCGGGCCGTATTGGCCGCGAGCGAGACCCTGAGCTGCTGCGTGAATTGCGGCAGGAGCCGCCCGTCGAGGTCGTAGACCCGTGCCGTGGCCGTCGCTTCGAGCGGTTCGCGCGTCGTATTGACCGCCTTGACCGAATTGTCGGCATGGCTCCACTGGATATGCACCGGTTCGCACGCCTTGCGTATGCCCCAGTAGGCACCCGTCGGGTCGAGGTAATAGTCGTAGGTCTGCCATACGAGCGACGGGTAGGCCGGCTGGCTCATCCAGGTCATGATGCCCGTGGCGTCGTCCCACATGTGGTGCTGCCAGCCTTCGTACATGGCTTTGTTGACCTCCAGGTTGAGCAACTGCGCCTTGCGGCAGAAATCCTCGATCCCGTCTGCCTCGCCGTAGTTTTCGGCCACGGTCTCGAAATATTTGTCCGGGGCGGCGTTGGCCGCCGACTTGCCGAAGAAATGTTTGTCCCACATGTCGTTGCGGGGCCACCACGACTCCTCGGGCATGAATTTGCGGAAACTCTCGAGGGTCGTGAATACCGCCGTGCCGATTTCGGTGCGGAAACCCCATGCCGGGCGGCCTTTGTAACCGTAGGGCATCGGGTAGGCGGTGAAGTACCAGCCGGGGTAGAAATTGGCCCACGGCCCGCTTCCCGAAAGCCCCTGCGCATTGGATATGGACTGGTAGAGGCGGTCGCCGCCGTCGTAGTGGGCGACGTCGCCGCGCAGCCAGTCGTCGAGCGGGGCCTGCGGTACGCCTTCGTTGTCGCCGCACCAGACGGCGATCGAAGGATGGTTGCGCAGCCGCTTGATCTTCTCCACGGCGTTCTGCTGGAAGGCTCCCAGGTCGTGCGGCAGGTTGGGGTGCGAGTTGAGCCAGAAGTCGTCCCATACCATGATGCCGTGGCGGTCGCAGGCATCGTAGAACTCTTCGTCGGTCGTCGAGCCGATCCAGTTGCGGATCATGTTGAAATGCATGTGCCGGTGGAGTGCGACGCGGGTGTCGTACTCCTCGCCGCGGCAGCGGAGCAGCCATTCGCTCATGCCCCAGTTGCCGCCCTTGACATAGACCGGTTCGCCGTTGATCTTCAGGCGGAATATGCCGTCGTGCCACTCGTAGCCGTATTCGCGGATGCCGAACGTCACTGTCCGTGCGTCCGATTGCCGCCCGTCGGTTTCGAACGCCAGGCGGCAGGTGTACAACGCGGGGTCGCCCATGCCGTTGGGCCACCAGAGCTGCGGATGCTCTACGGCCAGACCGGGAACCTCGCGCTCCGTGAGCCGGATCGTCCGCCGCTCGCCCGCCTCGAGGCGGACGGGGTGCGAGAAGGCGATGCCTCCGGGGCGGATCTCGCCCCGCAGCACGCCCTCGCAGGCCTTGTCAGAGCGGTTCTCCACGTCGGTAAGGAGTTCGACCTTCGCATGTTCGCGGTCGGGAACCTTCGTGCGCACCCACGGTTCGATGAGGCGTACGTCGCCCGAGAGAGACAGGTAGACATCGTCGGTGATGCCGCTCAGCAACCCCGGGGCATAGGGCATCCAGTCCCACCCGGCGCTGGAGATATAGGTCGGGCTCCGGAAATTGGGCACGGGGTATCCCACCCATTCGACCTCGATTTCGAGGCGGTTCTCCCCGTCGGGTGCCACGAGCCGGGTGATGTCGTAGTCCCCCGGCTGCATGAAGCCGTCGAGGTGCCCCAACTGATGGCCGTTGAGGCGGACGGTACCCTTGCGGTTCACCCCTTCGAAGCGGAGCCACAGGGTGCGGCCTTCGCCGACCGGGGGCGTTGGGAAGAGCCCCGTGTAGCGGAAATTGCGGTCGTAGCGGCTCTTGTCCGTGCGGTAGGCGTTGTCGCCGAAATTGGGGTCTGCTTCCACGCCGGCCGCAACGTACGACGCGAAGACGCAGCCGGGTACGATGGCCGGGACGGCGGGCAGGGCGTCGCCTTCCGACGGCCGTACCTCCCAACGGATATGTCCGCTGCGGCTGTCGAGCGGGATGCGTTCCTGTGCGCTGACGCCGCTGGCGAGCAGCGAAAGGCAGAGTGCGAAAATTCGTTTCATCATGGCGTGCGTTTTTTTCGGACGGGGGAGGGTGCGCACTCCGCTCCGGCGGGGGAACGGAGTGCGCGCGGATCGCTATTCCTCCGTTCCCGTGCCGGAATCGTCGTCCGAGTCGTAAACGTGTTCCCAGTTATATACGCGGAAGAAGTAGGGCCGGTAGAAATCGGCGCTGCCCACGCGGTTGAAATTGTCCCAGAAGTTGGCCGGGTCGCTGTTGGTCGAGAATACCAGCTCGCCCTGGCGCGAAAGCGCCGGGTGGAGGTTGATCATGTACCAGCGCTGGTGGTAGGGGCTGCCCAGCTTGTCGAGCGTCGCGGGCAGCGTGAAGAGCAGCGTCCGGTCGGTGAAGGGGCCGTAAGGCGTCTGGCTGCGGAAGAGGTAGATGTCGCGGCCGAAGGGGAAGGCTTCCATGCACATGTAGTAGACGCCGTCTTTTTCGAAGACCCACGGCATCGAGCCCGATTCGGCCGTGATGTAGGAACGTTCCATCTCCTCGTTGCTCGGCACGGAGCTCTGCCAATGGTAGTCGCCGCTCAGGTCGCGGATGTAGTACGACCACGGGCTGCCCAGGTCGAGCGTCTCGGTGCGGGCCACCAGCACGCGTGAAACGAGGTTCACCTGTTTGGTCGTATAGAGGTAGATATGTCCCCCTTCGGTGTCTTCGAACATGGTCGAGCCGTAACCCAGGCCGTCGGATTTGAAATTGTAGTCGGTCGAGAGCACCGACATGTACTGCCCGTCGCCCGGCTCGCCTTCGAGGCTGTATTCGCGCAGGCACCCGTCGATGTTTTTCAGCGACCCGGGTTCCACGCCCGTCCAGAGCATTTGCAGGATCTTTCCGTGCGCGGGGTCGTCATATACGACGGCATCGCCGGCCCAGTAGCAGTAGTCCTGGTCGATTTCGCCTTTCTGGATCTCGGCATCGGAGAGGGAGGCTTTCGGATGGCGGATGTGGGTGCGGGCCTGGTAGTAGCGTTCGCCCGAGGGGTTATCCGTCTGCACGTAGTCGGCCAGCCACACCAGGTCGTTGTCGCTCTCCTGCCCGGAGGCGATCGTCGCCCCTTTCTGGATCATCAGGCTGTTGCGCGGGAAGCTGCAACTGCCCCGGGCGCGGGTCTTGCCGTCCACCACGCCGTAGAAACTGTCGTTGAACGACCAGAAGACATGGCCGCCGGGCAGTGCCGTGGTGAGCACGCCGTCACCGCCGTTCCAGCCCAGCGTACGGGTGAAGAGGGCATCGTATTTCTTGTCCTTGTAGACGAAGACATGGGGATCCTGCCCTCCCTCGTCGGGCATCTGTACCAAATTCCACGACGGGTCGATGGCGGGCGGAACGGGGGCCGGGGTAACTTCAGGCGCCTCGTCGTCGGGGATCGCCGGGTTGTCGAAGTCGTTGCACGCGGCCAGGGAGCCCGTACACAGGCAGAATATGCAGAATGCTATGATATTTCTTTTCATGGTTCGTTGCGATAAGGATTAGTATTGGGAGCGGGTCATCGTCTCGCGTACTTCGTGCCAGATATTCCCGCTTTCGGTGGCGAGCTGGTAACGGTAGTAGAGGTAGAACGTGCCGGTCGCAGGGTCGTAGGTAGAGTCGTTGAGCGGCGAGGCCGAGACCCGGATGGCATCCTGGCTGTCGAGATAAGGGGTTATGGAGACTCGCTGCATGGGTACGACCTCGTCCGTGATTTCGCCTTCGACGTAGACGGGGACGTTCACCCACGATTCGGGGTCGACCGTCACGCGCAGGCTGTTGTTGCGGGTCGTCACCTTGTCGTTGGCGGCCGTGGCGCCCGGGAGGATGCGCACCGAGCGCTCACCCACGGGGATGACCAGCTTCGAGGAGTTGATCGCCTGGCGCCGGGTGTTCGAGCCGAAGATGTTGTCGACGATCCAGCCGGTCTGCGTGGTGCCGGTCATGGTGTAGTAGGTGCTGCTCTTGGTCGTGGCGTAGTCGTTCCTGCGCTGGATCTCGAAAAGTACGAAATTCTTGGTGGCCGAGGGCATGCAGGCCGATACGGACTCGATGCGCAGCGGAATGAAATAGGTCTGGTCGGGGAGCAGCTCGTCGACCCTGACGTTGATCGGGAGGCTCGCCGAACAGCTGCCGGCCTCCATCTCGACGCTCATGGGGTCGATCGTATAGTATTCGGCGGGAAGCTCCATCGCGTATTCCTCGAACTTCGTGTCGAAATTGCGTTTGTTGTACTCGCCGATTGCCTCGAAGTCCAGCCCGAGTTTGACGGTGACGTTCTGGTCGAGCCCCGTCGTGCCGCTGGCATAGATGGCCAGCTCTCCCTGGAAGCCCTTCTCCCCGTATTCGAACTCCTGCCCGAGGATGTTGTTTTCGCCGCTGACAATGAATATCTCCTTGCGGTAAAGCTCCTCTTTGTAATACTCCATTTCACAGGAGCAGAGGAAGGCGGCCGCAGCGGCGAGTATCGTTATTTTGCTGAATGCTTTCATCTTCTGAATTTTTTGGAATTGACTATTTCTCCCAGCCCGGGTTCTGATCCAGGCTCGGTACTTTGCGCAGCTCGTTGCGGTGCAGCGGCATGAACATGTATTTGGACTTGAATGTCCGTTCGCGGATCGTACGGTACGAGATGACCGTCGGGGCGTAGAATCCCTCCCATTTCCCGGCTTCGACGTTCAGCCCTGTCAGCGGCTCGCGTTCCAGTTCCTCGAAAATGCCCCAGCGGCAGATGTCGTAGTAGCGGCGGTTTTCGTGGAGGAACTCGACCATGCGTTCGCGCCGGATCAGCTCGTTGAAATTGGTGGCGTCCACCAGTTCGCCGGCATCGGCGCCCGGGAGCCCGGCGCGGTAACGCACTTGGTTGAAAGCCTCGGCCATGGCGGTCAGGTCGCGCGAGTAGCTTTGGCCGTTGACCTCGTGGGTCTTCGTCAGGTTGTTCAGCGCCTCGGCGTAGGAGAGCAGGATTTCGGCGTAGCGGATCAGCGGGAAGGTCTTCTGAACCGTGCGGGCGTTGCTGCCCGTACGCGCATCGCGCGGGTGGACGTACTTGTAGCAGGTGTATCCCGTCAGGTTGTAGATGTTGGTCACGCCCGCCTGGTTTTTGCCGGCATTGGCGCCGTTGTAGTACTCGACGATCTTGTTCCGCATCTCTTCCGAGGTCGTAGACTGCATCTGCCACAGGGTGCCCGAGAAACCGATGCTCGCGTAGAACCGCGGCTCGCGGTTGTCATAGGCCTTGTAAGTGCCGCCGGGCAGGGTGTAGTTCTTCGATAGCTGCTTGTCGGCTGCGGTGACGCAGGTCTGGTCGTAGGGACGATCCTCGTAGGGGTACTCGGCGCTCGCGTTGTTGATGTCGCGGCCGTCGGCCATGCGGTAGGCGTCGACGATGCGTTGCGGGATGCTGATCGAACTGTTGCCGCCCAACTTGAGCGGGAATACGACGTCCTGCTGGTCGGTGATGTTCTGTGTCGTGCCCCAGATCAGCTCCGGATTGGTCACGTTCGTCGTTTCGCCGGTGAACATTTCCGAGTAGGAACGGAAGGGGTCGATGCCGCCCGCACCCGCAGGGAAGGGATCGGAGGGGACGTTCGAGGGCAGTGGCAGGGTGTATTCATCGGCCGGCACCGTATGCAGGCGGTAGATGCCCAGGTCAATGACGCGCTTGGCCGCGGCGGCTGCCACGGCCCACTTGCTTTCGTCGTAGGTCTGGGAGATGTAGTGCACCCCGTCGGATTTACGCTTGAAAGCCCCGAAATAACGGCGTGCGGCGGCTCCGCCATTGAAAAGCGGGCTCGCGGCCTGCAGGCGCAGGCGTGCGACCAGCGCCAGCGCGGCGCCTTTGGTCGGGCTGCCGAAGAGATCCAACGGCTGCTCGGTTTCGAGGCTTTCCGCAGCGGCTTCGAGCTCGGAGCAGATGTAATCCACGCATTCGTCGTAGGTGCTGCGCTCGGCCTGGTAATAGTCGGGCGTTTCGTTGGTGTTGAGAACCTGGTCGCCCACGAGGATCATGGGGCCCTGGTTCTGGAGTATCCAGTAGTAGGCATAAGCCCGCAGGAAACGTGCGCGTGCACGGAACTCCATTTTGTCGAAGGCGTTCATGTCGGGCACCTCGTCGATGTGGGGCAGGATGGTGTTCACCTTGCGGATGACCTTGTAGCAGTTGGGCCAGACATTGAAATTCCAGTCCCAGCCGCCCGTCTCGGTGTAGGTGATCTTGTCGGTGGTCAGCTCCGTGCCGGGGAAGGAGACGTCCAGGATGCCGTTGTAGAATGTCCCGCAACTGACGGCCTCGTCAGACCCGGTGGCGCCGGGGACGCTGCACCAGTAGTAGATGCGGCCCTCTTTGGGCAGCTGGTTCACCGCACCGTTGAAATAGCGCTCGATGTTGTATTGGCTCTCGAAGATACGCTCTTCGGAGAAGGTGTCCTCGAAGTAGTCGTCCACGTTCAGGAAGTTGCACGACGCGGTGAGCAGGCCGACCAGCGCGAGGGGTATGATGAATGATTTTTTCATGGTAGTTTATGTTCTTAGGAGAGATTCGGGTTAGAAGTTCAGGTAAATCTGCAGCGAGAAGCGGCGCGGGATCGGGTAGGCGTGCCCGGTCTGCATGGCCTGCTCGGGGTCGAAAATCTCCACGCCGTCCCATACCGCGAGGTTCTCGCACATGATCTGGAAGTCGATGGATTGCAGGCCGAGCGCTTTGCGCAGTCCCGGCGTGTGCAGGTTGTAGTTCAGGCTCAGTTCCTGCAGGCGCAGATAGCGGGCATTGCCTTTCCAGAAGGTCGAGGGTTTGGTGTTGTTGGCGTTGTTGCCGTAGGAAAGGCGCGGGAACCGCGCATTGGGGTTCTCGGTCGCCCGGTTGCCCGAGTAGTCGGCCGAAGTCCAGCGGTTGGCCGGATTGTAGGCCAGGGCCAGTACGTTGCCCTTGTATCCGCCGTTGAAGGGAATGTAACCGTCGAATTTCGAGCCGTCCTTGTCCCCGTAGAGGAAATAGTTGTTGCCCGTACCTTTGAACAGGACGTTGAGCGTCCAGTTCTTGTAGCGGACTTCGGCGCCGAATCCGTACATGAACTGCGGGATGCCGGAATAGGCGAACAGGGGCACCTTGTCGTCGTCGGTGATCACGCCGTCGCCGTTCACGTCCTTGTACTTGATGTCGCCCGGGCGTACCGTGCCGAACTGCTCGGGGCTCATGTCCACGTCCTGCTGATCCTTGAAGAGTCCCAGGGAGATGAATCCCCGCTGCACGTCGTTCGAGAACCCGGTCTTGCTCAGGTAGGGATAAGGCTGCGTGGCCTCTTCCCAGTTGTTGATCTTGTTCTTCGAGAGCGTGAAGTTACCGCGCAGCGTGAAGTGGAAGTTTTTGCCGAGGGGCTGGAAATATTCGAAGTTTCCGTCGCCGCCCCAGCTGGTCATGCTGCCGACGTTCCCGTAGGGCATGCTGATGACGCCCACGTAGTCCGGAATCTGGGCGCGTTCCTGGAAGATGCCCTCACGGCGGTCGCGGAAATAGTCCACCGTCATGGTGAAGCGGTCGCCGAAGAGGTGGAGATCCATACCGATGTCGAATTTCTTGGCTTTCTCCCACGCCAGGTTGTCGGCGCCCACGCGGTTCTCGGTCAGTACGCCCGAACCGCCCCACGGCGTGCCGTCGGTCTTCTCTTCGATGATCGTCAGGTAGGGGAAGCGCACGCTGGAAATCCGGTCGTTACCCACCATACCGTACGAGGCGCGGATCTTCATGAAGCCGATCCACTTGATCCGCTTCATGAATTCGTACTGCGTGGGAACCCAGCCCACGGCCACGGCCGGGAAGAATCCGTACTGCCGGCCGCTCTGGAAGTTCTCCGAACCGTTCAGACCGAAGTTCACGTCGAGGAAATAGGTATCCTTGAAGCCGTAGGTGAAGCGCCCCGAGAGGCTCTGGTAACGCCTTGCGATGGCGTTCATCGAACTGTCGGCACCCGATTCGGTCGTGCTTTCCAGGTAGTAGAACAACAAGCCGCCTACGCGGTGGTTTCCGAAGGTGCGGTCGTAGTTGACTTTGGCGTCGAAATAGAGTTTCCGCCAGTTCCATGCCTCGGAGTTATACTGCACCGAAGCCTCGGTGACCTGTTCCGAAAGGATCAGCTCGCCTTTCTGGTTGCGCTCGCGTGCCAGGTAGAGGGCCGGCATGGAGTAGCGGCTTTCGCCGTAGAGCGACTGGGAATCCCACGAACCGGTGGCCTCGATGTTCAGCCCTTCGGTGAGCATCGACAAATCCTGTTTTATGCCGATGTTGAAGAGCGTGCGGCTTTTGTTCTCCACGGTGTTGCCCGTGTAGTTGAGCAGCACGTGGGGCGGGATGTCGCTGTCCGAACCCGAGGCGGGCAGCTCGCCGCTCGAATAGCGCAGCGGGTACATCAGCGGGGTCGTCTTGGACTGCGAATCCCAGATCCAGTCGGTGAGCGACGTGTCGGTGCGGCTGTACTTCTTACCCATGCTCGGACGCTTGTTCACCGACATGAAGCCCATGGCACCCAGGTAGATCTGCGTCGTCTTGGTCAGGTTGATGTCGATGTTGGTGCGGAAATTATAGGTGTCGTAGCCGACGCCCTTGTTGTATTTGCTGTCGTCCATGCTCTTGTAGGCCGACGATTCCTGCGACATGCCCAGGCTGGCGAAATAGCGGGCGATGTTGCCGCCGCCCTGTGCACTGACATACTGCGTGTGCTGGAACGAGGTGGGGTTGAGGATCACGTCCTGCCAGTCGATGTCGGGGTAGAGGTCGGGATCCAGCCCGTAGCGGATGATGTCCATCTGCGTGTCGTTGTAGATCGGGCTCATGCCCGAGGCTACGGCTGCTTCGTTCGCCATTTCGGCATACTGCGTGGCACCCACGTAGCGGGGCAGGCGGCGCAGCTCGGAGATGGTGTAGTTCGAGCGGAAGGTGATTTTGAGCTGCTCCTGTTTTCCGCGCTTGGTGGTCACGAGCACCACGCCGTTCGCACCGCGGCTGCCGTAGACGGCCGTTGCGGCGGCGTCCTTGAGCACCGAGAAGCTCTCGACGTCGGCCGGGTCGATCTGGCTCAGGTTGCCTTCCAGGCCGTCGATCAGCACCAGGGCGCCGCTGTTGGCGCCGAACGTGCCGATGCCGCGCACCCAGAATTCGGAGATGTTCCGCCCCGGCTCACCGCTCGACTGGATGGAAATCACGCCCGGGACGCGGCCGCCGAGCGTGTTGACGATATTCGTCGCGGGCAGTTCGAGGTCTTTGGTGTCGACCACCGCCACGGCGCCCGTCACGCTGACTTTGCGCTGCGTACCCATACCGATGACGACGACCTCTTCCATCTGGTTGCCTTCCCGGAGGGTGATCTTGACGTCGGCCGCCGAAGTGATGATCTGTTCGGCGGTTTCGTACCCCATGAACGATACGGCCAGCGTATTGTACATTTTGGCGGTGAGTTTGAACCGGCCTTCCGAATTGGTGATGGAGCCGATGCCCGGCTCGTCCTTGATATAGACCGTGGCGCCGACGATGGGGACGTCGTCCGAATCCACGACCAGTCCGTTCACCTCGACCGGCTGCTGCTGTTGCTGTTTGCTCTGGGCACCTGCCTGTACCGCGAGCGCGAACAGGAAGGCGCATATCAATAGAATTCGCTTCATGTCTGTTTAGGATTGTTAGGTGAATAAACCCACTTATTCGATGGCTATGCGGCGGATGGCATAGTTCTCGCTGTCGCCGATGTAGAGGTTGCCTTCCGCGGTGATGGCCAGGCCGACCGGTTTGTTGAATTTGGCCGCGTCGGCAGGGCCGTTCACATAGCCGGACGATTTGGGCGTCCCGGCGAACGTGGAGACGTAGCCGTTCGAAAGTGTGATCTTACGAATACAGTGGTTCTCCCTGTCTGTTACGTAGATAGCCTCGCCTTCGGGGTCTACGCACATCTGGCAGGGGTAGTTGAACTGCGCCTCGGCGAGCGGCCCGTCCAGATAGCCCGCCGTGTTTTTCCGCCCGGCCCACAATTCGATGGTGCCAGCGGCGATGTCGTGCTTGTAGATGCAGTGCTGGCCCTGGTTGGCGAAATAGACGATGTTGGGGTCGCGCGGATCGAAGACGACGCCCATGATGTCTCCTTGGGAGTCTATGAAGCGGCCGGGAGGCGTGAGATCCTCGCCCTTTCCGGTGGCGGGATCCCAGCGGGCCACGACGCCCTCGTTGGTGTAGAAGTAGAATTTATTGTCGGCCGGGCACATCATGAAAGTCTGGATGGCATTCCATACGGGAGCGAAATTGCCGTCGGTATAGAACAGGTCGTGATCCCACTTGATGTCTCCCATGTTCGTGTTGGCGTAGTCGGCGACGGGATCGAAATATCCGTATCCCTTGTTCCCGATGTTGGTGTGGTACCAATATACATTGCCTGTGGCCAGGTCGGTGCTCAGGAGGATACCCGTTACGAGGATGCCGAAATCGTTGAGGACTTTGATATTTCCGGCCTCCTCGTTCATCATGTAGACGCGGTGCTTGGCTCCGTCGTCTATGCTG
This sequence comes from Alistipes sp. AM16-43, assembly GCF_003435745.1. Taxonomy (NCBI): domain Bacteria; kingdom Pseudomonadati; phylum Bacteroidota; class Bacteroidia; order Bacteroidales; family Rikenellaceae; genus Alistipes; species Alistipes sp. AM16-43. Next base: position 618,080 of record NZ_QTUQ01000002.1, on the reverse strand, counting down.
AAGCGGACGTAGAGGTTGTCGTGCTTGTCGACGGCGATTCCCGATTCGGGCTTCGACGAGAAATACGACCCGATCAGCGAGGTGGTTCCTTCGGGCATGGTGGTGCCCTTCATGCCCCCGGCGATCGTGGAAACATTGGTCTGGATGATGTAGTCGAACAGTTCGTCGAACTGTACCTTGTTCTGCTCGTTCTCACCCACGGAGACCGAGATGACGCACTCTTCGCCCGGGAGCTTGGGGGCAAGGACGAGCATGCGGTCTCCCGTCGAGGAGATTACGGCTGCGCGTTTTTCGTTGAAATAGACATTGAGGGCTTTGGCGTCGGTGCCGAAGTTCTTGCCTTTGATGATTACCTGGGTCGCTATCGGCCCGGTTTTAGGATAGAACGATTCGAGTTCGATGGGTTTGTCGGGTTGGTATCCCGAATTCCCCCCCCCTCGTCGCCGTCAGAGCACGCTGACAGCCCGATTCCTGCCGTCAGGCAGGCGAGCCATAAGTGTAACCGGCATTTGCAGTAGAAGTTTTTCATGAATGTTGGTTTTAGTAGGGTATATATTTAATAGGTTGACGCGTTGGTTGCGGCGGTTTTTATCCGGAATTCCCCGGGCGTGTCCCACGGTGCGGGAGATGCGGCCCGAACCCGATGCGGGACGGTCGGGGACAAAACGCACGGCGGCGACGGGACGATCCGTCCCGCCCCCGGGAAAGGGCGTATGAGCTGCATCGACGGTTTCTCCGCAGGTTGGTAGGTCAGGTTCATTCGTTTCGCAAGTTCCGCAAATCCCGTCGGAGCATTCGTCCGCCGGGAGTTTTTTGTGCTCATACAAAATTACCTAATTGCGGGTGTAATTCAAGTCCGCCGGGGTTGAAATGAGATGTATGTTAACTCGTTCTGAAAATTAACATGCTGTTTTCCATTGTGTTACATGCTCGGCTGTTTGCCGTTTTGGTAAACGGGAATTAGAGTTGCCTCTGGGTATGCGGATTCAATATCCGGCGTTTTGACGGCTTGCCCCGCCTGTGGGATTGGGAGGATCGGACACTGATAGCTATTGTCCGGGCACCGGGGCGACCGCAATTTTGGCCTCTTGCCTGCGCAGCTTGGGGAAAGGAGTCGGGGTCAACTACAACCAGACCGTCAAAGCCATCCACACCAATTTCAACGACCGCCGTGCCGTGGCTTTACTGGCACGGCTGGAGAAATATACTCAGGAATTGACGCTCTTGTTTGGGCAGGTCGTCCGCCTGACCGAAGAATTCAATCGCAGATGGTCGGCCGAATAATAAAAATCCGGATGCAATTCGCATCCGGATTTTTCATTTAACCCCCTCGCTCCTTTTAATATCGTTACAGTTACTACACGGCTTGGAGATTCGTTTTATGATTATCACCTTTGCCGCCATAGAAATCTAACGAACCTGATATGACTATAAAAACCTGCAAATTTCGTATTGGCGATGTCTATTTGTTCCATGCGACCGACCCCGGTTGCGAAAGCGGAACGTCGCTGTGGGGAATCGTCAACGACCGGGACGCCGATGGCCGCATCTGTCTGGAAACTTCCTCGGCGGATCTGAAAAAGTATAATCATTGGACTTTTCTGCCCGCCGAATACCTGTTTTGCAGACTTTCCACGCGCGAAGAATTAAGGGACTTCTCTTTTAACCTGAACCGCAATTAATTGCGTAAATTTTAGTGAGCAATATCGCTCGAATAACTAAAATTATTTATTTTATGTCTTACAACAATTACTACATGCGCCTGCGGGTCAAGGCGGTTCAGGAATTTGACCGGATGTATCACGAGCCCGAATACAAGGCCAAATGCCACAAACGGGTCTGGAAGCGGCTCGGATGCTACATCTTCGGCATTTCGTATCAGAGTTATCTGGATTATCTGAAAATGGATGTTTCGGACGTTCCGCCCACACCGCTCGAGGCCCAGCAAGCCAAACGCAAACTGGTGGACAAGCTGCTCGAACGCGAACTGCAAGTGAAAAAACAGCCCGTCCGGCGGAAAGAGCCGGAAGAGGTTAAAAAAGAACCTGTCGAACAGGAGTGACGCCAACTTTTCAGCGGCGGGGCGGTCTTTCGGGGCCGCCCCGTTTTTTCCGGGCGCGGCTCAACACACCGGGCTTGCGCCGTCATCCCCGTCGGGCATCCCGGCCAAATCTTCCAATATCGTCTGCAAACGCTCGCCCAGGACGATCATCACCCGCTCGTCGTCGTAGTCGGACAATTCCGCGGCTGTCTGCTCGTTCGGGAAAGCCATCGCCACCAATTTGGCACTCAACACCGTCAGATAGGCCAGCGGAATAACCGGGGCTGTGCCCATTCCATCGCCCCGCACGGTGATCCGCTGCTGCGGAACCGCCAGACGCCCCGGTTTTTGGCCTTTTTTCTCGATGTTCCACAGCACGTTCTCCTCGGCCTGCGTGACATAGAGATTGAACGTCGATTCGTTCACATACTCGGCCCGGTCGGCCCAAAAATCGACGCCGTAATCTTCGGCCGTGAGATCGGCACAGATGCCGCAGTCGGGCATGTCGCGCATAATTGCCCGGAGGATGATGTTTTTGTCGGTCAGCTCCGCCGAGCGCAACTCTTTCAGGGCGGCGATGCAGATGCACACCTGCATCATGTAAAGGTGATTGATTGCCCGCAGGACTTTTTCGAAGTCGAGGTCGTTTTCGTTCATCATGGAGTTTTACGTTGTTCATCAATGCGTGTGCCGTTTTGCCGATTCGCATGCGGGGGTATCGGCATGAAAAAAGGGGCGGTTCCGCTGAACACAGTGACGCAACTTCACTCAATAGAAGAATTCAACGCGGAAACCGCCCCCGGAGCAGGCCGGAGAATCCGCCCGCCCCGTAGATGCCGCGCAAACAGGCTGCCCGTTTCCATAGGGAGCAGGACGGCAAGACCAGATTATAAAGGGCCGGCCTTTCAGACAGGATTTATTAGCTGCGGCTGAAAGGCGGGATTTCCTGTTTTGCGCGGCAAAGCCGCATCCCAAAAGCCCGGGCACATGCTGCCAACTCCGCCGCACCGGATTGTACGGCGGGGCAGCGTTCCGTTGACCCTCGGCTGAAACTATATATAATAGTTTTCGACGAACGATTCGAAAAACGGGGGAGGGAGTACGGATCCCATCCCCCTACCCAAAATATTGCCTTATGAAATTCGACGAATGGGCCTGACAATTTTGGGTATATCAATTCATTGGATCGCAATAAACTTACTTTACCGTTTGCTGAATGATGGCGTAAAGAAATAACATTTCGGTTATAATCGTGGAATTGACTGAATAGACCGAAAAAAGGAGCAGCCGGATAATAACTATCCCAAGTTAACCGATCTCGCTCGGCTGCTCCAGCAGGCACGCGCGCATACCTGTTGTCTGAAACCCTGACAAACACGGTAACGCCTGCTGACCCGTTGGTAGCAACAGACATCAATATACTCTCTTCCTGATTGATTTGTCGTAACATATTGCCGGGGTTAGTTGTTGTTCAACATTCCCGACCCCATCGAAAATGGGCGCAGGTACAGCCTTTCACGGTCGGCCTCGCGAGCCTTGGATCGGAAAACTGTCCTTGCGCCCGAAGCTCCTGTGTGAAGCTGCGGGCCGGGGGTTTCGGATAACCTTGATGCACCCGGCGCGGTATTGGTGGGCCGGATGCGGTGTGCTTGCACCCGCCCATAAAAAGGGCGAGGACGCAGGTACAACCCCTACAGACGGCCTGCTACAGCCTAATGATGGTAGTTGCCCTTACGCCCAAGCCCGCCTGCGGCACACGACCGCAGGCATGACAAGGGTTTCAGACAAATTTTACACCATCATTGAAATCTGTTGTATTTCTACAACAGGGTAGCAGTTTTCTGTAGGTATAAAGGTCTGTCCTAACCTTAACAATATGTCACTTTGCCTAATAAGTACTGCAAATGTAACATAGTTTTTGTTATTAAAAAAGAACGCTCACAAATATAATAAAAAGTTCTCAATAAGTATTCGCGAGAATGTAAGTTTTTCTTGGTTTGGCTATTCTTTTGTGTTCATGGCAAAAAAAGAACGATATTTCAAAGACGAAGTATTTGTTGAGAAACTATCTCAACGTATTCGTGAAGTACGGAACACGCATGCCCAAACACAAGAGAATCTTATCGACAACGTTCATTTAGGCATCAATAAATATGAAGTCGGTCGCGAAGTGCCTACGGTGATGTCCATACTTAAAATTTGCATGCACTACAAAATTTCGGTTCGGGAGTTTTTTGATGTCGAACTGTTCGACTACCCACCGAAAGAATAACTTTTCTCAAATAACTTTGGCAAAATATATAGATCCTGCATTGGCAGAAATAGTCGCTTTACGAATCAAGGAGTTTCGGGATCAATACGGCCATACGCAAGAGTTTTTGATTGATAAGGTCGGGTTGAGTATCAATCGCTACGCAATGCTGGAACGTGTACCAACCTTGATGTCCCTTCACAAAATCTGTACTTTCTACGATATAACCCTTTCCGAGTTTTTCATGCCTATCAACTTGCCTCCCAAAACGGGTAAAGAAGTCGAGCGGATGCCGAAAAAGAAATAGTAAGATATCCTGCGACCACCAACGAATAAAGGTCAGAACAGAAATTGTAAGATACAATCGCTGCTCCAACCTTTTTCTTTTCCGGTAAAATCACAGAGGCACCCGACAACCGGGTGACGCTATCGTCATACCGATTCCGCCCGCTCCCAAGCAGGGGGCGGGTGCAATCCGTATAATTTATTGTATTTTGGGCGCGACGGGTTTCCATAAATTCGTAGGATGAATTTCGAAGCTGGGTTCCGCGCCCCGGATAGGCATAAAAAAGGGGGCGCGGTGTCAGCCCCATACGCAGGTCGTGGAAAACCTAAAGTTGGTAGCTGTCCTGCGCCCCTGTCGTGCCCCGCAAAAAATATGCGGGACATAACAAGGACTGACAACCATTATACCAACTTTCAAACCCTCCCGAAAGAGGTTTCCACGTTTGCGTATGGTATAAAGAGTTGTTTACCCTTTATAGTTATGTCCGTCGGCTATGCCGAGTTCTGATAATTCCGCATAATCGTCTGTTTTAGTTTCTTTTAAGTGGCTTCGTGCCACCCCTTTTGGGAAACTTTTGCAGACTATTTGCAGGAATGATAAGCAAATATAGCGAAAATATGGACAGGTCAAAGCGGTTTACCAACTTTTTTCATAATTTTGTAGTTATGAAAAAGAGCGTCAACTTCTTACCCGAAAATAAACGGAACGACCTGAAACAGCTTGTCGATCTGGTTCGCCGGAACATAAAGGATGTCGGCATGGTTATCCTGTACGGCAGTTATGCCCGGAATACCTATGTCGATTACGACCAGCGCATCGAGTTCGGCGTACCGACCTACTTTATGAGCGATTACGACATACTGATCCTGACGCGCAAGCCAATCGGGGCGATTGAGTATTCGCTGTATGACAAAATTGCCGACGCTTTTTTTCAGCACAAGAACAGACCTTTCCATACCAAGCCCCAATTTATCAATTACGGGATAGACGACTTCAACTATGCGCTCTCAAAAGCCCACTATTTCGAAACGGAGATAAAACGACAGGGAATTATTCTGTATGATTCGGGTGAATACAAGTTGGCCCGCCGCCGCAAGTTGAATTTCGACGAGATTCAGGAGCGGGCGCAGAAATATTATGATGACAATTTCAAACCGAAAGCGATTGAGTTCATTCTTTTAAATATTGATTCTTATAATAGGAAGAATTATAAAATGGCTTCATTTAACTTGCATCAAGCCACAGAAAATCTTTTGCGTATAATAGAATTAGTATTTACTTTATATAGCCCCAAAGAACACAGACTTACTGAATTGATGAATCGCTGCAAGCGGTTTACGACCGAAATATTCAAAGCGTTTCCACGCGACACGCCGGAGGAAGAACGACTTTTCAAACTTTTGGAACGGGCTTATGTCGAATCCCGCTATAATCCCGATTTTGAAATAACGAAAGAGGACATCGACGCGCTGCTGCCGAAAGTCGAACGCCTGCGCGACATCGTGGAACGGGTCTGCACGGCGCAGATCGACTACTACGCCCGGCAGAAAAACAAATAACCGCTACTATGGCAAATGAAATTGAAGCCTATACGAATTTTCTGTTTTACAATTCGGAGGACGGCAAAACCAGCATACAGGTAATTGCCGACGCCGACGCCGAAACCATTTGGACGACCCAGAAAGGAATGGCTCAAATTTTCGGCGTGGAAGTCCCTGCAATCAGCAAGCACCTGAAAAATATCTTCGACAGCCGCGAACTTGACGAAAAAGCAGTTGTTTCCAAAATGGAAATAACTGCCGACGACGGGAAAAAATACCTGACGAACTGCTACAACCTCGATGCGATTATTTCGGTCGGCTATCGGGTCAATTCGTTGCAGGCGACACGCTTCCGGCAATGGGCGACGGGGGTGCTGAAAGAGTTTATGATAAAGGGCTTCGCCCTTGACGATGAACGATTGAAACAAGGAGGAACGGTGTTTGGCAAACGCTATTTCGATGAACTGCTTGAACGCATCCGGGAAATCCGGGCGTCCGAGAGGATGTTCTACCAGAAACTTACCGACATTTTCGCCCAGAGTTACGACTATGACAAGACGGCGCAGATCACGTTCGACTTCTATTCCTCGATACAGAACAAACTCGAATATGCCGTGATCGGCCAGACCGCCGCCGAAATCATCATCGACCGCGCAGACAGCCGCAAAGAACACATGGGCCTGAAAACGTGGCGCGACGTGGGCAAGGGCGGGAAAATTCAGCTTTCCGATACCTATGTCGCTAAGAATTACATGACCCGCGAAGAATTGAGCGAGTTGAACCAGTTGGTAAACATCTGCCTCGACAATGCCGAATTAAGCGTAAAACGCGGCCGCCCGATCTCGATGCAGGGCTGGGTCGAACAGGTCAATGCAATACTTTCGTTACATGGCTATACGCTTTTGACGGGCAAAGGGACACGTTCGAGTGCCGACGCAAAGGCCCACGCAAAGGCCGAATACGAAAAATTCCGCCCGATACAGGACGAGCATTTTGTGTCGGATTTTGATAAAATGGTTGCAAAGACGTTGAAAAACAAGCATTGAAAGAATTGCGATACCGTGAAAAAGGGTTTCACGGCGCAGATCGACTACTACGCCCGGCAGAAAGCCGGATAAACCGGAAACGCCCACCTCACACAACCCGAACTTATGAATGATATAACCCTTATCCAAAATAAAATCTACGAAATCCGCGGCCAGCGCGTGATGCTCGACTTCGACCTGGCACCACTGTACCAAGTTCAAACAAAAGTTTTGAAACAGGCGGTACGCCGTAATATCGAACGATTCCCCGCGGATTTCATGTTTGAAATAACCATAGATGAGTATAACTCATTGAAAGACAGTTTGAGGTCACAATTTGTGACCTCAAACAAAGGAGGCACGAGATATATGCCTTTTGCTTTTACCGAGCAAGGTGTATCCATGCTTTCGAGCGTATTAAGAAGTGACGCCGCTATTCAGGTGAATATCGCTGTCATGCGGGCCTTTGTCGCCATGCGCAACTATATCGCTACGACGACGACCGTCACGGCAGAACTGGCCGAAATCCGCGCGAAACTGGCCCTGCTGGAGCGTACCGACGAGGACAACGCCGAAGCCATAAACGATCTGTCGGAAGATATGCGCAAGGAATTGGACAATATCTATCAGGCAATCGCCGCCCTGTCTGTCAAAACCCCGCAGGCCCGCAAGCAGCCCCGGCTGATCGGATATAAAACGCCGGAAAAATAGTTGTCGCATGAAACGGTTGCTGAACCGTACCCCATGCAGGTCTTTCCCTGCGGCACCGAACTGCTGTAGCCAAAGTGCGGAGTAGATTTTTGATAGGCAACCGGGCATCGGAG
>NZ_QTUQ01000002.1:190995-610102 GCF_003435745.1 Alistipes sp. AM16-43 | reverse complement strand
CATCGGAGCCATTAACTGCTCCGAGCCCCGGTTCCTTATTTACCGCCGTTCAGTTTGCCGCGGCGAACACTTGGCCGATCTTCTGCATTTCCCGTCCGATAAGCTGTTCGGAGCGTTTTATCAATGGCCTGAAAACGAAATAATCCCGCATGTCGTTGATATACAGGATTGTTTGCGCTGATTTGCGGCTGTCTGCCAACAAAAAAGGTCTTCTTTCGAAGACCATTTTGGGTGGAAGATGGGGCTCGAACCCACGACCTTCGGAACCACAATCCGACGCTCTAACCGACTGAGCTACATCCACCGTGTGACCGTCGAACGGTCGTATCGGGATGCAAATGTAATACACTTTTTTTGTCCGTGCAAAAAAATCGGTGAAAAATCTTCGGGAAAATGCCCCGGGTGACAAAATGGCAGGCCGGACTGTACCTTTGTCACCTGGCGTCTGCCAAAAAACGGTTGGCACATCTATTGATGGGACTATGGGTGCTAACGCGCAACAAACTATTCAATAATAAACTAAAAACTGAAAAGCTATGAATGTAAAACCATTATCGGATCGTGTACTCGTCCTCCCGAATCCCGCGGAGGAGAAAACGGCCGGCGGGCTGATCATCCCCGACACGGCGAAGGAGAAACCGCTGGCAGGTAAAGTAGTCGCTGTGGGCCCCGGTACTTCGGAGGTCAAAATGGAAGTCAAGGTCGGCGACCAGGTACTTTACGGCAAGTATGCCGGGCAGGAGATCCAGGTCGACGGCGTGGATTACCTGATCATGAAGCAGAACGATATTTTGGCGATTATCTGACGATAACCGGTCGTCCTGACCTCGAAATTTTTACATTCCCTCTGAAAATCCCTTTGAAATGGGGGACTCCGGGGATAAGCTTATGAACGAATATAAAATATAAAGTTATGGCAAAAGATATCAAATATAATGTTGAGGCGCGCGAACTGCTCAAGGAGGGTGTCGATGCGCTGTCGAACGCAGTGAAGGTGACGCTGGGCCCCAAAGGCCGCAACGTGATCATCGACAAGAAATTCGGTGCGCCGCAGATCACCAAGGACGGTGTGACGGTGGCCAAGGAGGTGGAGCTCGAAGACGCTTTCGCCAACATGGGCGCCCAGATGGTACGCGAGGTCGCTTCGAAGACCAACGACGATGCCGGCGACGGTACGACGACCGCCACGGTGCTCGCACAGTCGATCATCGGCGTAGGCCTGAAGAACGTGACGGCCGGTGCCAATCCGATGGATCTCAAACGCGGCATCGACAAGGCCGTGGCCAAAGTGGTCGAGTCCCTGCGCAAGCAGAGCCAGGAGGTGGGCTCGGATTTCGACAAGATCGAGCAGGTGGCCACTATTTCGGCCAACAACGACGAGACGATCGGTAAGCTGATCGCCGAGGCGATGGCCAAGGTCAACAACGAAGGTGTGATCACCGTCGAGGAGGCCAAGGGTACCGAGACCCATGTGGAGGTCGTAGAGGGTATGCAGTTCGACCGCGGTTATATCTCGGCTTACTTCATGACCGATCCCGAGAAGATGGAGGCACAGCTCGAGAAGCCTTACATCCTGATTACCGACAAGAAGATTTCGACGATGAAGGAGCTGATGGGCGTGCTCGAGCCGGTGGCGCAGAGCGGCCGTTCGCTGCTGATCATCGCCGAGGACGTGGACGGCGAGGCGCTGTCGGCGCTCGTGGTCAACAAGCTGCGCGGTACGCTGAAGATCGCCGCCTGCAAGGCTCCGGGCTTCGGTGACCGCCGCAAGGAGATGCTCGAGGATATCGCCATCCTGACGGGTGCTACGGTGATCTCGACCGACAAGGGTATGAAGATGGAGGATACCGACCTTTCGATGCTCGGTACGGCGGACAAGGTGACGCTCAACAAGGAGAACACTACGATCGTCGACGGTGCCGGCAAGAAGGAGGAGATCGCAGCCCGTGTTGCTCAGATCCGCTCCTCGATCGACAAGGCTACGTCGGATTACGACAAGGAGAAGCTTCAGGAGCGTCTGGCCAAATTGGCCGGCGGTGTGGCCGTACTCTATGTGGGTGCCGCTACCGAAGTCGAGATGAAGGAGAAGAAAGACCGCGTGGACGACGCACTGGCTGCGACCCGTGCCGCTGTCGAAGAGGGTATCGTCCCGGGCGGCGGTGTGGCTTACATCCGCGCTACGGCGGCTCTCGAAGGGATGAAGGGTGCCAACGAAGACCAGACGACCGGTATCCAGATCGTGAAACGTGCGATCGAGGAGCCGCTGCGCCAGATCGTCGAGAACGCCGGCGGCGAAGGTTCGGTCGTTGTCAACAAGGTGAAGGAGGGCAAGGATGCCTTCGGTTACAACGCCCGCGACGACAAGTACGAAGACCTGCTGAAGGCCGGTATCATCGACCCGACGAAGGTGTCGCGCGTTGCGCTGGAGAATGCCGCTTCGATCGCTTCGATGTTCCTGACCACCGAATGCGTGCTGGCGGAGAAGAAATCCGATGCTCCCGCCATGCCTGCGATGCCCGCAGGCGGTATGGGCGGCATGATGTAATCATCGGTTCGCAATATGGAAAACCGGAGCCTTCGCAGAGGCTCCGGTTTTTGTTTTGCCGCGAAGCGGTCGAAGCGGCATTTTCCGGCGCTGCGGGCAGTTGGCCGGAAAGGGGTTGCGTCCGGGGGGCGCTCCGTTGGCCGCAAGGCTATTCCTGTCCGCGCATTTGCGGTTCGGCATCTATCATATGCCGGCCGAGCCGATCTGCGCCCCGGCGAATTGCCCGGGCTTGTAGTGTCGGCTGCGTCTTTGTCGCTCATGCGCCCGGGAGCCATGAGCCGGGTGTGAGGGCCGGGTGTGTGGCAGTCCGAAATGCCGTCGATGCGATAGGCCATTGCCATGACCGGCAGGCCGAATGCGAAAATTACAGCCTCAGGTCCTGCCGGTGCGGCAGGCGGGCCTTGAAAATGAAAATGGGCTGTATTGAGTGCGTTTTTGGCTGATTTGTTTGGTATTTGAGGCGGGAATATCTAACTTTGTCCGAGCAAAATAATCGGTTCCCAGGAGTGGGGAAGAAGTGCAACGGGAGATGCGGAACCATTTTATTAATCTAACACACCCACAATGAAGAAAATTACCATCTTAATGCTGGCCTTCCTGGCTGCCTCCTGCATTGAGAAAGGCGATGTCCGTCCCGGCAGTCCCGTGGACGTCGACATCGACCATTACCAAACGGCCGGCACGTACGATGTCCCCGTGAAAGAAGGTTGCATCACCGTAGTGAAGGCATACGGGGTGACGCTGGCCGAGGCCGAAAGCCCCATGACGATCTGGGTGCCGCGGATGACCCTGACCCGTTCGGACGAGGGGTTGACGACGACGTTCGTCCCGCGCGATGAGTACCCCAATTTCGCAGGCAACAAATCGCAGTTGTTCCAGGTAGTATGTTTCGAGGACTCCAGGCGCGGGGATTACGATTACAACGACCTGGTCATCCATGTGTTGTACCAGACCCGGCAGAATATCTTCGGGTTCGGCGTACAGCCCGTGGCGTTGGGGTCGACGAAATCCATCAAACTGGGATGTGTCGTTTACAAGGGCGGCAAGCGTGTCTTCAAGGGGTTGATCACCCCCGACGGTGCCGATTGCAGGTCGCAGTATTTCAAGTCGATGGAAGGGACGCTCAACACCTACGACAAGGTCAATATCAAGGTCGGGGAGTACCTGGGGTCGACGATCCGCAACTGGGACGTGTCGAAGATCGAAGGGAACGGCCCGATGCGCGTAGAGTGGTATATCGAGGTGGATAACGGCGTGGAACTCTATGCCTTGTCGACTGCCTACCTGAACGATTCGTTCGACAAGGACAAATTGCCCTACGGGCTGGTGATCACCGCCACGGGGACGGAGTATGTCGACGAGAACGGCGGCTACCTCTGCGGGTTCGACTGGTTCAACTATCCGCGCGAATCGGTGCATATCAAGGAGGTTTATCCCGAGCTGTGGAACTGGCTGACTACGGACAGCAGCTATGATTTTGCCGATATTTACGATGGCAGAAATGTCCCTGCGAATGCTTGCCCTGCCGCCGACCTGGGGCTGTTCGAAGCCCGGACGATCGACGTCACCAACAGGAAATACCGGGCTGACTGAGCCCGTGCCGATAGCGGCCGAGGCGGGTTGCGGTGCCGTCGCCGATTGAAAAAAGCAACCCTGCGGGGTTGCTTTTTTTTATGTGCGGGCTTGTTGTCATGCGCTGCGTGCCCCGGGGATGCCGGATTGCCTGATGCACGGTGTTGAATGCCCGATACTGGCGGCGTGTGTTGCGCCATTGCCGGCCCTGTTCCCGGCTCCCGGTTCCGATCCTTCCCTTGCAGGACGGGGCTCCACTTTTTGTCAGGGCATCCACTCCAGAATCCCCGTCACGGGGTGGGCGGCACGCCAGGCTTCGAATTCCGCGTAGGTGCCCACGCCGTCGCGCAGTACGGCCTGGTAATATTCGATACCCATGATCTTCTCCGCCTCCGGGGTTTCGTATTTGAGCCGGAGGATCGTTTCGCGCGTCCGGTCGGTCAGCACGGCGGCGATGCGGTCGGCTACCCGTTCGAAATAGCCGTCGTAGGCCGAACCTTTCGGCATGTGGATCATGTCGATCTGCCATAACCGCTCGTCGGCATCGGCGTACCAGGCATGCCACTCGAGGCATTGGTCGGGGGCGTCGAGCAGGTTGTTGAAGGTGATGCTGCGGATGCGGCTGTTTTCGGCCAGGCGCGCCATGGCGGCGAAGCTGTCCGCAAGGCGCAGCGGCGAGGAGTAAATGTGGAAGTCGATGTCGCGGTGCGTCATCAGCAGTCCCGTGCGGAGCGACCCGACCAGGTTGGGTTCGGCGCCGACGGAGCGCCATGCGGCTTCGAGCCCGGAGTCGCGGATAACCTCGCGGGCGCGCTGCTGGTTGGCGGCCGCAATCTTCGTCAATTCATTCATTGTGCGGTAAATGTCGGGGTCAATATACGGAGTTCATAAAGTGCGCCGGACAAAAGGTTCGTTCCGGCCGGCGGGTAGTTGCGTGTGCGGTTATTTGCCCAGCAGAATGCGTGCCTGGGCTATGGCGGCATCGGTGATGCGGCTGCCGGAGAGCATCTTGGCGATCTCGGTGATGCGCCCCTCGTCCGTCAGGCGCGTGATGCCGGTGCGCCCGTCGCGTTTGTAGACCACGAAATGGGCTGCGCCTTTTGACGCCACCTGCGGCAGGTGGGTGATGTCCACGACCTGCAACGTCGCGGAGAGTGATTCGATGATCTCGCCCATGGCGTCGGCGATGCGCCCGGAGACGCCCGTGTCGATCTCGTCGAAGATGACCGTCGGCAACTGCATCCGCCGGGCAAGCAGGGCCTTGAGCGCCAGCATGACACGCGAGAGCTCACCGCCCGAAGCGATACGCTCGACACTCTGGGGCGTCGCGTTGCGGTTGGCCGAGAAGAGGAATGCCACGCCGTCGCCTCCCGTGCGCCCGAGGTCGGGGAGCGGGGTGAGCGCCACTCGGAATACGGTTTCGGGCATGCCCAGCTGTGCGAGCGTCGCCAGTATCTGTTTTTCGAAGGCCGGGGCGGCTTTTGCGCGTGCCTTGTGCAGCCTGTCGGCCAGCGAGCCGGCCTTCTGTGCGGCTGCGTCCAGTTCTTTTTCAGCCGCTGCGATCTCTTCGTCGCCGTGTACGATGGCGGCGAGCTGTGCGGCATAGCGGTCGCGGGCTGCGATCAGCTCCGCTTCGGAGGCGACGCGGTGCTTTTGTTGCAGGGCGTAGAGGGCGTCGAGGCGTGCGGCGAGTTTGGCCAGCCGTTCGGGGTCGGCGTCGAGGCGTTCGCTGTCGGCGGCTACGGCGTTGTCGATGTCCTTCAGCTCCTCGAGTACGGAGTGCAGGCGTGCGGCGTATTCCCCGGCCGCGGGGAAATGTTCGCGGATGCGTGTCAGGTCGTTCTCGGAATTTTTCAGGAGCGTGAGCACCCCGGTTTCGTCGGCATCGAGGGCGTTGCGGAGCGTAGTGAGCACCTCGCCGATGCGGTCGGCGTTCTCCAGTACGGCCAGTTCTTCCTCGATGGCGGCCTGTTCCCCTTCGCGCAGGTTGGCAGCCGTGAGTTCTTCGCTCTGGAAGCGGAGCCACTCCTCGTCGCGGCGTCCGTCGGCGGCGGCTTCGCGCAGGGCGGCGAGCCGGCGCCGCAGTTCCGTAAGCCGCGTGTACTGCGCGGCATATTGTGCGAGCAGTTCCCCGTTCCCGGCCACGGTGTCGAGCGCCGAGGTGCGGAACTCTTCCGAGGAGAGGATCAGGTTCTGATGTTGCGAGTGGATGTCGATCAGGCGGGTGCCGAATTCGCGCAGCTGGGCCAGTTGCACCGGGAGGTCGTTGATGAAGGCGCGGCTCTTGCCGGTCGGGGTTATCATGCGCGTTACGGTAGTCTCCGGCGCATAGTCGAGGTCGTTCCCGGCGAAGAAAGCCTCCATGTCGCGCCCCGAGAGGTCGAAGGTGCCTTCGACCACGCAGTTGCGTGCGGCGTCCTTCATGGCCGAGCCGTCGTTCTTGGCGCCCAGCAGCAGGCCGAGGGCACCGAGCAGGATGGATTTGCCGGCTCCCGTTTCACCCGTGATGATGTTCAGGTGGGGATCCAGCTCCATTTCGAGCTTGTCGATAAGCACGTAGTTCTCAACCGACAGACGGCGTAACATGGCGGTCTTTATTTTAACAGTGATTCGATTTTGTCGACGATACGTCCGGCTACTTCGCTCTTCGGCATCAGGGGCAGCGGCTCGCGGCCGTTGCGGTCGATGAAGGTCACCTTGTTGGTGTCGCCGCGAAATCCCGCGCCGGCGTCGCGCAGCGAGTTGAGGACGATGAAATCGAAGTTCTTTCGCGCGAGCTTTGCCTCGGCGTTGGCCTGTTCGTCGTGTGTTTCGAGGGCAAAGCCGACCAGCAGGCGGCCGCCTTTGGCGGCTCCCAGCTCTGCGGCGATGTCGCGCGTACGGCGCAGGGTGATGTGCATTTCGCCCTCGCCCTTCTTGAGCTTGGTCTGCGAAACCGCGTCGGGCGTATAGTCCGCCACGGCGGCGCACATGACAGCGCCGTCGGCGCCGTCGAAAGCCCCGGTCGCGGCGTCGTACATCTCGGCGGCAGAGAGCACGTCCACGCGCTCCACGCCCGGAGGTGTCGGCAGCGACGTGCGCCCCGTGACGAGGGTCACCTGCGCACCGCGCGCGGCCAGCGCTCCGGCGATGGCGTAGCCCATTTTGCCCGACGAGTGGTTCGAGATGAACCGCACGGGGTCGATGGCTTCGATCGTGGCGCCTGCCGTTACGACGAAGCGTTTACCGGACAGGTGCTTTTTTTTTTCGGGGTTTTCCGCGGCGAGGAGGGTGCCGACATAAGCGGCGATTTCCGCAGGTTCGGCCATGCGTCCCTTGCCCGTGAGCCCGCTGGCGAGCTCCCCTTCGGCGGGTTCGGCGATCCGCACGCCGTGTCCGGCCAGCCGGCGCAGGTTCTCCTGGGTCGTGGGGTGGGCGTACATGTCCAGATCCATGGCGGGGGCGACGACCACCGGGCAGCGGGCCGAGAGGTAGGTCGTCAGCAGCAGGTTGTCGGCGATGCCGCATGCCATTTTGGCCAGCGTATTGGCCGTGGCGGGGGCGATCAGGTAGCAGTCTGCCCACTCGCCGAGCGAGACATGGGAATTCCAGGCCCCGTTCTCGGGGTCGAAGAACTCCACGAGGATCGGGTTCCTGGAGAGCGTGGCCATCGTCAGCGGGGTGATGAACTGCTTGGCCAGCGGGGTCATCACGACACGCACCTCGGCGCCCGCCGTCCTCAATAAACGACAGAGCACAGCCGCCTTGTAGGCCGCTATGCTTCCCGTGATGCCCAGCAGTATGTGCCGTCCGGCCAATCCTTCGGCCGGACAGGCAGTGCCTGCGCCGGGGCCCTGTATGCCACCTCCCTGCAAATTCATGGCGGTATCGTTAGGACTCCTTGGCCTCTTTGTTCTCTTTGTAGAAGAGTTCGCCGTCGAGGAACTCCTCGGTAGCGATGATCGCGGGCTTGGGCAGGCGTTCGTAGTAGCGCGAGATTTCGATCTGCTCGCGGTTCTCGAAGGTCTCCTCCATGGTGTCCGTCGGCGAAGAGAAGTCGGCGAGCTTGCGGCTGAGCTCGGTCTTCAGTTCGGTCGAGATCTGGTTGGCACGGCGGGCGATGATGTTCACCGTTTCGTAGATGTTGCCCGTTTCCTTGTCCAGATCCACCAGCTTGCGCGTGATGGTGTTGTTGGGGATGTTCTTCTTGATTTCCATTGTTATATGTTGTTGTCTTTGTCTTCGTCCTTCTTGTTGCGGTCGAGGTAGTCCCGTGCGTGCTTGGCCATGCGGTCGACCTCCTTGGTGTATTTCGATTCGGGGAACTCCTCCTTGAACGAGAGGTAGGAGTCGAGCATCGAGAGATAGCGGTCAGTCTGCTTGTTTGCGACCGAGTTGTTGGCGAAGCGGTAGCTGGCGTCCACGATCATGTACATGATCTCCTCGCGGTGGTTGCTGTCCGGGAATTGTTTGAGCGCATTCTTCAGCGATACGATGGCCGATTTGTAGCGGCCTATCTTATAGTAGGTGTATGCGTTCAGGTAGGACTTGTCGTGCAGGCGCTGCGTCAGTTCGCCGTTGATCTGCTTGAAATCCTCGACGCGGTCGCTGTGAGGGTAGCGCGACATGAACTCGTTGATGGCGATCAGTGCCTGCCCGGTCATCGTCTGGTCGCGCGAGGGGCCGGGCGAGAGGTAGTAGAAGCAGAGTGCGTACATGCCTTCGGCGTCTTCGATGAAGGCGCTGCGGCCGAACTTGCGGCGGAAATCGTCGAACAGGGCCGAGGCGGTGTCATAGTCGCGGTTCTTGAACTTGCAGCGGGCGTTGAAGAACGAGACGCTGTCTTCGCGCGGCGTGCCGATGTAGTAGTGCTGGACGCCCTCGAAGAGCGTCGAGGCACGCGACCACTTCTCTTTCTGGTAGTACTCCAGCGCCTTGCTGTAAATCAGTTCGGGTTGTCCGCTTTTGAGCAGGGAGTTGATGCCTGCGCATCCGCTAAATGCGGTGACCAGAATCACCCCGCACACGGCGTATAAAAAAGTCTGCTTCATTGATAAATCTTTTACGGCGCTTTATCGCGCAAAGTTACGCATAAATTAACGATTTCCAAAAAAAATTATTGTGCGTAACAATAAGGTGCCGCGCCGTATTTCCCGCTCTCGCCCGGGCGGGAGGCCCGCGGGCCTCCCGGGATGCCGCACGGCGGCATCCGAATCCGTGGCCGGAGGTGCTTCCGGCGCCGGTGGCGGACGGAGGGGAGCCTCTGCCCGGCGGTGGGGTCAGACAGGCGGCGAGAGGGAAAAATTACGGAAATCAGGGGAACGGCGCGCCGGGCCCGGTGCGGAAATGCCGATCCGCGGCTTGCGCTACATCAGGGGCGAGACCAGCCGCAGCGCGTCGCCCAATGTGCGCCGCCACGCCGCGGGCCGCCATGTTTCCCGCGCGATCCGGCGGCACGAGGCCAGGTCGTCGTCGTAGGTGGCCGAGAGTGCCCGCACGACGCTCCGGTCGCGGATGAAAGCCGTGACTTCGAGGTTGTCCAGCAGGCTGCGGTAATCCATGTTCGCCGTGCCGACCGAGGCGGTGTCCTCGTCGACGATCAGCAGCTTGGCGTGCAGGAAGCCGTTGTCGTAGCGGTAGAGTTCGACCCCGGCGTCGAGCAGGTCGCCGATGTAGGAGTCGGAAATCAGGTCGGTGAACGGCGAGTCGCTGCACGAGGGGATCATCACCTGTACCCGCACCCCGCCGCGCGCTGCCAGCCGGAGCGCGTCGAGCAACATGGCAGGGGGCAGGAAATAGGGCGAGGAGATGCGTATGGTGCGGTGCGCCCGGACGATGGCCGAGGCAAAGGCGTCGGCGATGGTCAGCCGCGAGGGCCCCTCCTCGGCCCAGGCCAGCTGGATCGGCAGCCGCCGCCGGATGCCGTGCGGGGCGATGTAGCGGCGGCTGTCGAGGTATTCGCCGCGTACACGCGCCCAGTCGGCGATGAAGAGCCGTTGCAGGTCGGCCACGGCGTCGCCCTCCACGCGCAGGTGTTCGTCGCGCCATTTGCCCATGTAATCCCCGTCGAGGTAGTATTTGGCGATGTTTATGCCGCCCAGGTAGGCGACCTTGCCGTCGGTGACCACTATCTTGCGGTGGTTGCGGTGCGTGACGCGCGTGGTGAACCACGGGAAGCGAACTGGTTCGAAAGCCGCAGTCTCGACCCCCGCGTCGTGCATGCGGCGCAGTGTCTTGCGGCTCAGGCGCCACGAGCCGACGGCATCGTAGATCACCCGCACCTCGAGCCCCGCGCGGGCTTTGCGGATCAGTATTTCGGCGATGGTGTGCCCGATGCGGTCGTCGCGGATGATGTAGTACTCCATGTGGATCGAGCGCGTGGCCCGTTGCAGCGAGGCGATCAGTGCCGTGAAGGCGTTGTTGCCGTTGTGGAGCAGCCCGACGCGGTTGTACCGGGTGGGGCGTGTGCCGCATCCGTGGGCGATGATCTGTTCGAGGTGGTCGCCGCGGCAGGCGGGGCAATCCGCCGCGGGGCCGTTGCGGCGGTAGCCGGCCAGTATGTAGAGCAGCGTGCCGGCGACGGGCAGCAGCAGGATCAGCGCCAGCCAGGTCGCTGCCGAGGCGGGGACGCGTTGCTGGCGCGTGACGACGGGGACGGCCATGAGCGCCCAGGCTAAGTGGAGCAGGAGTACGATATACATATCCCGCGCGAGGCGCATACTCCGTGCCATGCGCCGCGAAAAAAGATTTGGAAATTAGAAAATAACTTTTTATCTTTGCTGTATACAATGGAAACAGGGTTCTGGCCTTCACCGGTCAGGATTCTTATTTTTTTACGTTGTTTGTTTTACAGGGTTCCCCCGCTGCAAAGGGGAATACAGGAGGATTTTGGATGTGGGACGGGCATCTGCGGATGCCTAATGTGAGTTCGACGGGCCCCATGTTCGGAATCTTTCGCAGCGTTATGAAATTCAAGTGCGTCGGACTCGTTTAATATTATGGCAAAAGAGATTATTTATCTGACAGCGGAGGGTTACAAAAAACTCAAGGATGAGCTCGACCACATGCGTTCCGTCGAGCGTCCGGCGATATCGGCGGCTATTGCCGAAGCGCGCGACAAGGGTGACCTTTCGGAGAACGCGGAGTACGACGCCGCCCGTGAGGCGCAGGGTCTGCTGGAGATGCGTATCGCCAAGCTGGAGGATTCGCTCGCTAATGCCCGCGTGATCGACGAGTCGAAGATCGACAAGAGCAAGGTGCAGATACTGAGCAAGGTGTCGCTGCTGAACCACAACACCAAGAAAGAGGTGGCCTACACGATCGTCGCCGAGCACGAGGCGAACCTGCGCGAAGGCAAGCTGGCGATCGGTACGCCCATCGCCAAGGCATTGCTGGGGCACAAGAAAGGCGACCGCGTCGACGTGGAGGTGCCTGCCGGGACGATCCATTTCGAGATCCTCGACATCAGCATCTGAGGCGCCCGATCCGCAGGGTGGCGGCGCCCATCGTCCGCCTCCCGGCATCCGGGTACGTGGACACGACATATATCCCCATTTTAGGGTATTTTTGCAGGGCCGTTTTGAACGGCCCTTTTTTATTGCTATCTTTGGCTCGGAAAGATGATACGCTACGCACCCAAAAGACTCTATGCGGCTTTGCTGCTGTTGGTTCTGCTCGCGGCCTACGCGGGGCAGAAGGTGCATATCTACAACGAAGACCATGCGCATTTCTCCGCGCACTGCGGCGATCTGGTGCCCGACAACGGTGCCCATACGATCATCGTCGACAGGTGTATCATCGACGATTTCTATTTCTTCCCCTACCTCGACATCGCGCCGACCGTGCACTCGTTCTATGCAGAGATGCTGGCCGTGCTGCTGCCCGAGGCAACCCGCTGCAAACTCTATGAGCAGGCGTCGGGCATTTCGCTGCGTGCGCCCCCTGTCGCGTAACCGGCGATCCCCTCCATTTTCCTGATTCATATTCCGGGTGCATGCAGCCCGGCCCATACTATTTATTATCTGACAAGCAATGAAAAAATATATTTTGCTGGCACTCGTCATGTGCCGGTGTGTACTGGTACTTGGTGTCGAGGCGCCGAAGAAAAGTACCGACGCCAATATCTTCGGCCATGTGGTCGACCGCGACACGCATGAACATATTCCCTATGCGACCATCGCCGTGACGGGCACGGCATTCGGCACCACGACCGACGCTTCGGGGCATTATTTCCTGAAAAACCTGCCCGAGGGCGCGCTGACGCTCGAAGTCCGCGCGTTGGGTTATGCCTCGCAGACGCAGCAGGTGACACTCAGGCGCGGGCAGACGGCCGAACTGAATTTCGAGGTGGTGCAGAGCGGCATTTCGATGGACGAGGTGGTCGTATCGGCCAGCCGTTCCGCCCGGCTGCGCCGGGAGGCGCCTGCGCTGGTGAGCGTGCTGGACGCCGGGTTGTTCGAGAAGACCAATGCCTCGTGCCTGGCACAGGGGCTGTCGTTCCAGCCCGGCGTGCGTGTCGAGGACGACTGCCAGAACTGCGGCTTCACGCAGGTGCGCATCAACGGCCTCGACGGCCATTATTCGCAGATCCTGGTCGATTCGCACCCGGTATTCTCGGCCCTGACGGGCGTATACGGCCTGGAACAGATCCCGGCCAACATGATCGAGCGGGTCGAGGTGCTGCGCGGCGGCGGCTCGGCGCTGTTCGGGTCGTCGGCCATCGGCGGCACGATCAACGTCATTACGAAGGAGCCTTCGCGCAATTCGGCGCAGATGTCGCATACGCTCACTTCGATCGGCGGCAGCAATTCCTATGACAACAATACGATGCTCAATGCTTCGCTCGTCACCGAGAGCGGCCGGGCGGGGCTTTGCGTCTTCGGCCAGAGCCGCCACCGTTCGGGCTACGACCACGACGGCGACGGCTTCACCGAAGTGCCCGTCATCAACAGCCAGTCGATGGGCATGCGTACGTTCTTCCGTACGGGCGCCTATTCGCGCATCACGGCGCAGTACCACCATATCAACGAATTCCGCCGCGGGGGCGACATGCTCGACCGGCCGCCCCACGAGGCGCTGATCGCCGAGCAGATCGACCATTCGATCGACGGGGGCAGCCTTTCGTTCGACATCTCGTCGCCCGACCGCCGCAACCGCTTCAATGCCTATGCCTCGTTTCAGAATACGGCGCGCAAGAGCTACTACGGCAGCAAACAGGATCCCGATGCCTACGGGACGACGCACGACCTGACCGTAGCGGCGGGGATGCAGTATATCCACGAGTTCAGGAAGCTGCTGTTCATGCCCTCGGAACTGACTTTCGGTACGGAGTACAGTTACGACGACCTGGGCGACCGTTCGATCGGCTATGATATCCACACCGACCAGACGGTGCATATCGTGGGTGCCTATCTGCAGAACGAGTGGAAGACCAGGAAGTGGTCGCTGCTTGTCGGCGGCCGCCTCGACAAGCACAACCTCGTAGACCATGTGATTTTCAGCCCGCGCGTCAACGTGCGTTTCAACCCGTCGGAAGCGGTGAACCTGCGCGTGAGCTACGCCGGGGGCTACCGGGCCCCGCAGGCGTTCGATGAGGACATGCACATCGCCATCGTGGGCGGTAAGCGGGTGCGCATCCGGCTGGCGGATGACCTGAGGGAGGAGCGCTCGCACAGCGTGAGCCTCTCGGCCGATCTTTACCATACGTTCGGGAAGGTGCAGACCAACCTGCTGGTCGAGGGTTTCTATACGATCCTCGACGACGTGTTCGCCCTGCGCGACATGGACGATGCGGCCGACGGCGGTAAGGTCAAGGAACGCTACAACGGTTCGGGGGCCACGGTGCGCGGCTTCAATGTCGAGGGGCGCGCGGCCTTTACCCGCTGGTTCGAGTTGCAGGCGGGCGTGACGCTTCAGCAGAGCCGTTACAAGGAGCCCGAATTCTGGAGCGAGGACGCAGAGGTGCCGCCTGTGCGCCGGATGTTCCGCACGCCCGATGCCTACGGCTATTTCACCGCGTCGTTCAAACCGGTGCGGAATTTCACGGCCGACCTGTCGGGAACCTGCACCGGGTCGATGCTGGTGCAGCACATGGCCGGGTCGGGCGTCGCGCAGGACGTGGCCGTCTCGACCCCGTCGTTCTTCGACATGAATATTCGCCTGTCGTACGACGTGCGTATCTACAAGGAGATAACCATGCAGCTCTATGGCGGTGTGCAGAACCTGTTCAACGCCTACCAGAAGGATTTCGACAAGGGCGTAGACCGCGATTCGGGCTACATTTACGGCCCGTCGCTGCCCCGCAGCTGGTTCGTCGGTGCGAAGTTCAGTTTCTGATCCGCAAAGAGGGATGCCCCAAAGGAGGCCGTCCGGCGTCCCGAAGGGAATACGAAAAAGCGCATGCAGCTATGCTGCATGCGCTTTTTCGCGGCTCCCGATCCCGGATAAAAAAACGTCCCGGATTCCGGGACGTTTTTCGTATCTGTCGCAGCGCGGAATTAAATCGCCTTGATCTCGTGGAGCACGTTGTTGGTCTTGCGGACGGCGTCGGCCGAAGCTGCGAATTTCTCGGCCTCTTCTTTCGAAAGGTCGATCTTCACGATCTTCTCGATGCCCTTGCGGCCGATGATCGCCGGTACGCCGATGCAGATGTCCGACTGTCCGTATTCGCCTTCGAGGTAGCACGAACAGGGAACCATTTTCTTCTGGTCGTTGAGGATCGCCTCGACCATCATGGCCGAAGCGGCTCCCGGAGCGTACCAGGCCGACGTGCCGATGAGTTTGGTCAGCGTTGCGCCACCCACCATCGTGTTGGCTACGGCCTCATCGAGTTTTTTCTTCGATGCGAACTGCGAAACGGGTACACCGTTGACGGTGGCCTTCGAGACGAGCGGAATCATCGTCGTGTCGCCGTGGCCGCCGATGACCATGCCGTCGACGTTGTTGATGTTGGCGCCCGTAGCCTTGGCCAGGTAGCACTTGAAACGCGACGAGTCGAGTGCGCCGCCCATGCCGATGATGCGGTTCTTCGGAAGGCCCGACGCCTTGAGCGCCAGATAGGTCAGCGTATCCATCGGGTTGGCGACCACGATGATGATGGCGCGGGGCGAATATTTCACCACGTTCTCGATCACGCCCTTCATGATGTTGGCGTTGGTGCCTATCAGCTCCTCGCGCGTCATGCCCGGCTTGCGGGGAATACCCGAGGTGATGACTACCACGTCCGAATTGGCGGTCTGCTTATAGTCGTTGGTGACGCCCACGAGCTTGGTGTCGAAATCCATCAGCGTCGAGCACTGGTACATGTCCAGCATCTTGCCTTCCGAAAGACCTTCCTTGATGTCGATCAGGACGACTTCGCTCGCAACTTCGCGGCAAGCCATCACATTTGCGCAGGTTGCGCCAACGGCACCTGCACCTACTACTGTAACTTTAGACATAGCTTTTTATTTTTTGTGTTTAGCCTATCAGCTTTTCGTAATCCGCGGCGCTCAGCAGTGCGTCGTACTCGGCCGGGTCGGACATCCTGACCTTGACGAGCCAGCCTTCGCCGTATGCGTCCTTGTTGACGATGGCGGGGTCGGCGTCCACGGCGTCGTTGAATTCGAGGATCTCGCCGCCGATGGGCAGGAATGCGTCGCTCACGGTTTTTACGGCTTCGATCGAGCCGAATACTTCGCCCGCGGCGAGGGTTTCGCCTACGGTCGGCACGTCTACGAAGACGATGTCGCCCAATTGGCTCTGTGCGAAGTCGGTGATGCCGATTACGGCCGTGTCGCCCTCGACGCGGCACCACTCGTGGTCGTTCGAGTATTTCAGATTTGCGGGTACGTTCATGGTGTGGTTATCGTTTAAAATTCAAATGCGGTTTTTTCATTGCAAATATAACTGTTATTTCCGTAACAGCAAGGATTTATGTTATATTTTTAACTCAATAACCGTAAGGGTATCCGAAGTTTTTGGGATGTCGTAAATATTTGTTAATTTTAAAACAACTTACGTCACGACGGAAACCCTGAAACCACAACCTGTGAAAAAACGATCCTATTTGATTGCCGCAGGATGTACTGTTGTCCTGTATGCCCTTTCGGCCTGTTCCGATCATGCGGCGAATGATACCGCGCAGGCCGGAAATCCGGAAACTATGTCCGTGGCCGAGGCACGCCGCTATTTCGAGCGTGTTGCGGCACCGACCAGAGCCGGGAGTGAAGAGGGGACGCTGACGCTCGGGACTTATATGCCCGACTGGTCGCTGGCGACGGTCTCGGCCGGGGAAGTGCTTTCCAGTACCGATGTGCCTGTCCGGGGCGAGTTCCGCTATTTTCGTTATCGGATCGACGAGTACGGCGAACCGCGTTTTACCCCGATCTACCACAAACTGGTCGTCGTAAAGGATTCCCGCAGCGGTGTCATGAGCAGCTATCTGCGTTTTTATGTTCCCGATCCGGACTATGCCGCGGGGCGCACGGCCGACGACTACGACAGGCTGCTCAACAGCGGCTCCAAGGGGGATTTCACCGGGCTGGCGGTTTACACCTCGCTCGACGGATTTCCGGTTCATGCGGTTCGTTATGCCGGAGGAGCATGCCAGGCTGAAGCGTTCCTTTACGATAAGTCGCGGACACAGGCGGAAAATACTGCCCGCCTGGGCGAAATGCTGGATGGCCTGAGTGTCGTGTGCAGCCGGGAAACAGCGGTGACACGTGCGGAGGCGGAGTCAGAGAAAAGCGAGCCGGTTGACGGCGGCGGTATAGAGGCGGTTGTGGTTTCTGCCAAGCGCCCTGTAAACCATATCAAATATGAGCGTTCGGATACGGATCCCGTCAAGCCTACCGAAGAGGATCGGGGCCCTTCGGGCAGCGGTGGCGGCGGTGGCGGTGCCTCCTCTAATCCGGGAAGTCCGGCCAACACCCGTTATCGGGAAAATGAAAATATAATGCTTGCTTCCGACAGCAGGGAAAAACTGGAACCGTTGCTGGATTCGTTGCGCCAGGATTGCATGGCCGGGAAGATTATCGGTTCGATCCGGGGGAATGTAACGATCCGCACCGGTTTTTTCGGAAGTTCGGTGATGATCCCGACTGCCTATACTTTCGAAGGCGGTACCGTATGGGACGATTTCGAGATCAGGATGGGGTCTCGGCTCGACGATATCACTTTGCTCGAAGAGCTTTTCCATACGCACCAATGTTCGGGCAAAACCCCCGAAGAGTACAGGGGCATGCGGCTCAATAACGAGATCGAGGCCAAACTGTGCTGGTATATGTATCGGTTGAAAATCGGGAATATGAACGGAGTCAGTAAATATATCAGTGAAGGCGAGGGGCGACGGATATTTGGAACTTTGAGTAAATATATTATGGCCGGAAATATAAAAAGTGATAATTTTCGAGAAGAATATCGGAATGCCGCGTCCTTGCTAAGGAGTATGAGCCGTTCATACGCGGATGTTACGCTATATCCTTTTTCCGAGGATGCTGTGAACGTCGATGTTTTAATGAAAATGATGGAGGATTGTCCGGAATATAAAAATGAATAGCATATGAAAAGAGTGTTTAGCATCATTATTATTTTGGGGCTTGGATCAACTGTTTCCGCTCAGGATTACTATACGGGCCGGGATCGTATTACTGCAGACGGGATTACATTTTTGGCTTCTGTCTACCAGGGCGTAATTCTATCTTTGGCCAATATAACCAATACCCGGGAAAATGCACCGGAAGTTTATAAGGATGGCAGCCCTATCGAACCGGAATTCGAAGAATACGCCGTTGCGAATACGATCCCCGGATGTGTGGAAAAGGCTTTTACAGAGACTTTTACGCGGGAGGAGTATGAACTGTTGCGAACAGATGCAGAAGCCGTTCTTACAATAGGTTATGTCATTTCACCAGCGGGTGTTACGGAAGAAGTTTCGTTTACAATAGATTATGTTCCTTGTATGTTGGCTATTCCGCCATCCAAATTCGCATTGCTGGAAAAAAATCTCAAGCGATATGTGAAATGGGACGTTAATCTTTTCGGCCGGAAATTGCAGTTTATGCATGGGATGAGTTTTGTCAACTTTTCGAAGATACGCCTTCAATATCCGTCATCGGAACCTGAAATTCCGGACTTGACGGTGCCGACAGGGCCCCGCAATCCCGGGGATGAAGCGTTGAAACCTGCTCCGTGGAATTGACGTTGCCTGTTCGAGCGTGCGGCCCTCCGGGAGTTTTGCGATCGATTCTAATGATTATGGCAATTCAGCTTTTCCCGGCGATCACGAATTCGATCTCCCGGAAGAGGTATGCGTGCCGCGTGCCGTCGGCGTGGCGCAGGATCAACTCGCCCGAGGGGCGTACGCCTTCGAGGACGGCCTCGACGAGCGTGCCGTCGGGGCGGCGGTAAGGGTGTGTTTCGCCCAGCCGGTACATGCGCTTCCGGTACTCTTCCTGCAAGGCTGCCTTTTCGCCCCGTACGAGCTGGTCGTAGCGGCCCATGCAGCAGGCATGGAAGGATTCGAGCACCTCGCGGCGGTCGAACGTGCGGCCGCTAGCGACCGCCATCGACACGGGGTTGGGCAGTGCGGGGTCGAACGCACGCTGGTTGACGTTGATGCCGATGCCCGCGATCGTCCGCGCGAGGGTCGGGCCCGAATAGCTGTGTTCGATGAGGATGCCGACCAGTTTTTTGTCGCCGACATAGATGTCGTTCGTCCATTTGATGCGGGCGTCGATGCCGAAGGCGGCGAAGGTGTCCGTAAGCGCCAGCGTGACGGCTTCGGAGAGCAGGAACTGTTCGCCGACGGGCAGGAACACGGGTTCGAGCACCAGCGTGAAGGTGAGGTTCTCGCCTTCGGGGCTCGTCCACGAATGCCCCCGCTGCCCGCGCCCGGCGGTCTGCCGTTCGGCCCAGACGATGTCGCCGTGGCGGTATTCCGGCCGCTTGGCGTCGTCGTTGGTCGAGGTGGTTTCTGCGATGCGGTAAATCATGTTATTGCTTGAAAAGTTCTCCGAGGGTTTCTGCGAGCGCCTTGCCCCGCAGTTCGCGGGCGACGACTTCGCCCGTCGAACAGTCGATCAGGTAGTTGGTCGGGAATTTGGTGACGGAGTAGAGGTCGCAGACACGCCTGTCGGCGTCCGTCAGGTTAATCCACGCCATCCCGTCTTCGGCGATGGCTTTTTTCCATGCCCCGGCGTCTTTGTCCGTCGACAGCCCGACGACTTCGAATCCCTTGTCGTGATAGGCCTCGTAGGCAGTCCTGATATGCGGCATCTCGCTGCGGCAGGGCACGCAGTCGGCGAACCAGAAGTCGAGCAGGAGGTAGCGGCTGCGTTTCATGACCTGGCTTAACGTGACCGGGTTGCCTCCGGCGTCGTTCGCCGTGAAATCCACGTATCGGGCGAGTTCCCGCGACCGGAGCACGCGCTCGATATGTTCGAGGGGGCGTTTCATCAGCCGGCAGGTGCGCAGGTGAGGCGGGAAGAGGCTGACGATCGAATCGACCCGGGCCCGCGAAATGTCCTTGTCGTAATGGATAACGCCGTCGACCATCGCCACTCCGAAGATATTGTCGGTGTTGGCCGCGAGGTTGCGCGCCGAGGAGCCGATCAGGCTGTCGAGCAGCGCGGCGCGGTAGGCCTGGTCGTGGTCTTCGAAATTGTAGGCATGCAGCGCCCGGTTCACGAATCGCAGGTGCGCCCCGAAAGCGTCGTTGGCCGGGGTGCCGGAGGGATAGTACTCGATTTTGTCGTGGTTGCTGGACTCCTCGGCATTCAGGCGTCCCTCGATGCGGATATTGCCCGGCTCGATATAGAGCACCGCGGCGGTTTGTCCGTTTTTACGCACGAGGGCGGCTGCCGTCGGTTCGTCGTAGCGCCCCTTGTAACGGAACGAGCCGTCCGGGGCGGGAAGCACGGCGAGCGTGTCTTTCGTGACGGATTCGACCAGTGCGACCGAGTCGTTCAGCCCCTCGATATGTCCCGTAAGGGTATAGCGGAAGCCTGTCGGGCGGCATCCGGACAGCAGTGCCGAGGCAGTCAGCAGGAACAGTGTCTTTTTCATGGAGGGGCGGTTCGCAGACCGGGGGTTATACCGATACGCCGAAGTCGCGCAGGGCGTCGTTGAGCGAGGTTTTCTTGTCGGTGGACTCCTTGCGCTGGCCGATGATCAGCGCGCAGGTGATGCTGTATTCGCCCGCAGGGAACTGTTTGCGGTAGCTGCCCGGGACGACCACCGAACGCGGCGGCACGTAACCCTTGTAGGTGACGGGCTCCGGCCCCGTGACGTCGATGATGTGCGTCGAGCCGGTGATGACGGTGTTCGAGCCGAGCACCGCCTCGCGGCAGACATGCGCCCCCTCGACCACGATCGAACGCGAGCCGATGAAGCAGTTGTCCTCGATGATGACCGGGGCGGCCTGCACGGGTTCCAGTACGCCGCCGATGCCCACGCCGCCCGATAGGTGGACGTGCCTGCCGATCTGGGCGCAGGAGCCTACCGTGGCCCACGTGTCGACCATCGTGCCCGTGTCGACATAGGCGCCGATGTTGACGTACGACGGCATGAGGATCGCACCCGGGGCGATGTAGGCGCCGTAGCGCGCCACGGCGTGCGGTACGACGCGCACGCCCAGCTCCTCGTAGCCGTGCTTGACCTCCATCTTGTCGTACCACTCCAGTTCCCCGGCCTGCATCTTGCGCATGGGCTGGATCGGGAAATAGAGGATGACGGCCTTTTTGACCCACTCGTTGACTTTCCATTCGCTTTTGGCCGGGTCGACGGGCTCCGCCGTGCGCAGTTGTCCTTTGTCCACCAGTTCCACCACCTGCCGCACGGCCTGCCGTACGGGTTCTTCGCTGAGCAGTTCCCGGTTTTCCCAGGCCTGTTCGATTATCTTTTTGAGTTCGCTGTACATGATTTTCGGTTGTTTTTGCAAGCCAAAGTTACGCAAAAACTTCGGTTTCCCGGCTTGTAGGGTGAAAAATAACCCTTTTGTAGGCCGGTAAGGGGAAAAATGCGTGTGGTTTCTTATTTTTTCCTAACTTTGCCACGATATTCACCCAAACTCCGGAATGCTATGATGAAATTGACACGCAAGGCCGTGGCCCTGGCGGGCGCTGCGGCGATGATGGCAAGTTGCAACCACATGAAGCAGATAAAACACATGCCCTACCCCGAGACGCAGCGCACCGACGTGGCGGACGACTATTTCGGGACGAAGGTCGCCGACCCCTACCGTTGGCTGGAAGACGACAATTCGGAGGCGACGGCGGCATGGGTCAAGGCCCAGAATGCCGTGACGCAGGATTACCTGTCGCAGATTCCGTTCCGCGACGCGATCCGCGGGCGGCTGACCCAGTTGTGGAATTACCCCAAGGAGGGCATCCCGGCCAAACACGGCGATGCGTGGTACTATTTCTACAACGACGGGCTGCGGAACCAGTCGGTGCTCTACCGTACGACGGCTCCCGGTGCGGAGGGCGAGGTGTTCCTCGATCCCAATACGCTCTCGGACGACGGGACGGTGGCGCTTTCGTCGGTGGCTTTTTCCAAGGACGGGAAATACTGCGCCTGCGCGGTGGCCGAATCCGGCTCGGACTGGGTGGAGATTCGTGTGATGAACACCGCCGACCGCACGTTCACGACCGATAAGATCAACTGGGTCAAGTTCTCCGGCGCCGAGTGGGCGCCCGATTCCAAAGGTTTCTATTACAGCGCTTACGACGCTCCTGAAAAAGGAGTGTTCTCTTCGCAGAACCAGTTCCAGAAAGTCTATTACCACCGCCTCGGTACGCCGCAGTCGGCTGACAAGCTGATTTATAAGGATGCCGAACATCCGCTGCGTTACTTCTCGGCATGGCCCTCGAAGGACGGCAAATGGCTCTTCATCTCCGCTTCGGAGGGTACGTCGGGAACCGAGATACTTTATAAGAAAGTTTCCGAGCCGAAATTCCGCACGCTGCTGCCGGGCTTCGAGGCCGATTACGCGCTCGTCGAGTGCCGTGACGACCAGCTCTATTACATAACGAACAAGGACGCGTCGAACTATGCGCTGATGAAGGTCGACCTGAACGCCCCTTCGGGCGTAACGGCGGTCATTCCGGAAAATGAAAAGAGCCTGCTCGAAAATGTGACCGCCGCCGGGGGATACTTCTTCGCCTCTTATTTGCAGGATGCGCAGAGCAAGGTCGTTCAGTACGGCTTCGACGGCCGGCCGGTGCGCGATGTCGCACTGCCGGGCATCTGCACCGCCTCGGGGTTCAAAGGCGAGGACGAGGCTGCCGAAATCTATTATTCGGTGTCCGGATACACGGCTCCCGCCACGATTTACAGGTACGATGTCGCCTCGGGCGAATCGACGCTGTTCAAGGCCCCGGAAGTGAATTTCGATCCCGCGCTGTTCACCACCGAGCAGGTGTTCTACACCTCGAAGGACGGCACGAAGGTGCCGATGTTCATCACACACCGCAAGGATCTGAAGCTCGACGGCAAGAATCCGTGCTACCTCTATGCCTACGGCGGGTTCCAGATCAACCGCACGCCCGGTTTCCGTCCCTCGGCCATCATGTTTGTCGAGCAGGGCGGCGTCTTCTGCGAAGCGAACCTGCGCGGCGGCTCGGAGTACGGCGAGGCCTGGCACAAGGCCGGGATGCTGGAGAACAAACAGAACGTCTTCGATGATTTCATCGCGGCGGCCGAGTATCTGATCGCCAGCAAGTATACCTCGAAGGACAAACTCGCCATCGCGGGCGGTTCGAACGGCGGACTGCTGGTCGGCGCCTGCGAGGTGCAGCGCCCCGACCTCTATGCCGTCTGCCTGCCGGCTGTCGGTGTGATGGACATGCTGCGTTACCACAAATTCACGATCGGCTGGGGCTGGGCCGTGGAGTACGGCTCGAGCGAGAACGAGGAGCAGTTCGACTACATCTATAAGTATTCGCCCCTGCACAATATCCGCGAGGGCGTGCAGTACCCTGCGACGCTCGTGACGACCGCCGACCACGACGACCGCGTCGTCCCGGCGCACTCGTTCAAGTTCACCGCCCAGATGCAGCATTGCCAGGCGGGCGACGCCCCGATCCTGATCCGCATCGAGTCGAAGGCCGGGCACGGCGCAGGCAAACCCACTTCGAAGCGTATCGACGAGGAGGCGGACACCTATGCGTTCCTGTTCCAGAACATCGAGGTGCCTTATAAACCCGTTGCGAAGTAGTTTTCGGTATATTGCCGGCTGCCTTCACTGGCCATGGAAGGCACCGGCCGATTTTTAGTCAGGTTAGTAAAATAAGGTATAATGAAAGTCTATAAATTCGGAGGTGCGTCGGTGAGGAATGCCGACGGGGTGCGCAACCTGCGCAAGATTATCGACGATGAGCAAAACCTCTTCATCATTGTTTCGGCCATGGGCAAAACGACCAATGCGCTCGAAAAGGTGTTCGAAGGGGTGCAGAAGGGCGACAAGGATCTTTCGCTGGAGCATGTCGCGGCACTGCGCGAGTACCATGCCGGGATCATCGGCGACCTGTGGCACGGCCCCAAGCGGCTGGAGAAGGTCGATGCCCTGTTCGACGAACTGGAGCGCGTGGCTGTCGGTACGGTCTACAAGCCCGCCGATGCCGAACTGTGGTACGATACGATTGTGGCGTTCGGCGAGCTGGTGTCGACGACCATCATTTCGGAATACCTCAATTATGCCGGGGTGGCGAACCGCTGGATCGACATGCGCCGCTGCTTCCTCACGGAACAGCGCCACAAGGATGCGGGGGTCGACCTCGAGGCTTCGGAGCCGCTGCTGAAAAACGCACTGGCCGAGTGCGTCGAGAACATCTTCATCGGGCAGGGCTTTATCGGCGGGGCACCCGACGGGACGACCACGACGCTCGGCCGCGAAGGCTCGGACTACTCGGCGGCCGTGGTGGCGAACATCCTCGACGCCGAGTCGATGTCGGTGTGGAAGGATGTGGACGGCGTGCTGAATGCCGACCCCAAGATTTTCCCTGACGCCGAGCAGATTGCCGAGCTGAACTACCTCGATACCATCGAACTGGCATACAGCGGCGCGCAGATCATCCATCCCAAGACGATCAAGCCGCTGCAGAACAAGAATATCCCGCTCTACGTGCGTCCCTTCGGCGACAAACGCAAGCCGGGCACCGTGATCCGCGGCATGTCGGCGCCGGTCGTCGTGCCGATCCTTATCCTCAAGAAAGACCAGGTGCTGCTCACGATCCGCTCCCGCGATTTTTCGTTCGTGCTGGAGGAGAAGTTCGCCACGATCTTCTCGCTGCTGGAGCGGTTCCGCATCAAGACCAACCTGATCCACAACTCGGCCGTGAACCTGAGCCTGTGCGTCGATAACTCGTGGCATATCGACGAGGCGATCGAGGCGTTGCGCGAGGCGGGCTTCGACGTGATGAAGGCCGAGAACATGGAGTTGCTGACCGTGCGCGGCTATACCGACGAACTGTGGCGCAAATACGCCCGCGGCCCGCAGGTGTTCGTGCGGCAGGCGACGCAGTCCACCGTGCGCGTGGTGCGCAAGCGCAGTTAGCGGCGGGATCGGACGGGGATCGGCGGATGCGCCGTGCCTGTATAAAACCGGAAGCGGCCCCGCGGGGCCGCTTCCGGTTCGCTATTTTATTTCGGAGCCTTGCCGCATGTTGCGCAGCACCGTCCAGGTCGAATCGTCGCGGATCGCGCCGCTGCGTTTCATGTTCCAGATCGTGCGGGCGATGTATTTTTCGATGTCGCGCTGGAGGCGTTTGTAGAGCGGGCATTTGGTGTAGTTCTCGTTGTCGAGCAGTACGTCGCGGATCGAACGCAGCGAGTTGGTGTAGTTCGCCATCTCGTTCTTGAGCGCCACGCCCTGTTTCTTCGAAGCCGTGATCTTGGCGATCGACATCGCCCGCAGCTTCTCGCACACGGAGTTCAGCAGGATCATCACCACGTTGTCCATCAGCGTGTGCCCGTGCATGAACAGGTAGGCGTTCTCGGGTGTCAGGCCGCGCCCCCTGAGCTGCTCCTCGAACTCCTTCATCGGTTCGATCATCTTCGGGTTGCGCCTGCGGAGCATCTCCTCGCGTTTGGCCACGTTGCGCCGGAGCCATTCGAGCGTTTTTTCGCCGTTGTCCGCCAGGTCGAGGTAGCCGATGCGCACCGCTGACTTGAAGTCGATGAGCGGAAAGACGTTCTCCGAGGAGAGTTGCGCCGAGTAGGCGTACCAGAGGAACAGCGGGTAGATCGTGCAGGAATATTCATGCATGAAACGCACGAAATCGAAGATGCGGGTATCGTTCTTGGTGGCCTTGACGCAGATGTTGTGCAGCGAAGGGGCGTAGCAGAGGAAGTTCTCGGTGGCGTAGGCGTAGGTGTGGAACATGTAGCGGGCGTTGTTGACCTCGCGCGACTGCTCCGTACGGTCGGCGAACAGGAAGTCGAAATCCGAGTCGACGCACAGGATCAGTTCGTCCGACGAGCGGGGGATCATGCCCATCAGCACCTTCTTGCCCTTGGGCAGGTCGGCGCGGTTGGGAACCGAGATTTCGAAACGCATGTAGGGGTTCTGGAAGTGGTCGAAGATGCCGCGCCAGAAAGCCACGTCCTCGTAGCCTTCGACATAAACCCTCACGAGCCGCTGGTCGGGGTTGGCCGGCAGCGGTTTGGGCAGCTCTTCGAGCGTGGCCGGGCGCGTGAACGGGTTTAATTTGCGCAGTTTTTCGCGGAACTTTTTCGCCATACGTCAACAAAGGTAATATTTTATTATTTTTGCACAAAATAAGACGTCCTAAAAGGACGTTCGATTCCTACTATTCGAACAATATGGCAGACAACGATTGGAAAGCGAGGCTCGGGATGGTCTACTCGACCAACCCTGATTTTCAATATGACACCGGCACGGCCGAAGGGCCCGCGACATTGCCCCCGGCGCAGCAGGATCTGCGCGTGTGGCTCGACCGCAAGCAACGCGGGGGCAAGGTCGTGACGCTCGTCAGGGGATTTGTCGGGTGCGACGCCGACCTGCAGGAGCTGGCTCGCCTGCTGAAAACCCGGTGCGGAGTCGGTGGCACGGCCAAGGACGGGGAGATCATCATCCAGGGCGACCACCGCGACCGCGTTGTGGAGATCCTCGCCAAGGGCGGCTACCGCTGTAAAAAAGCCGGCTCCTGAGATGCGCAGGCTGCTGTATACCGCACTGTTCCTGTGCGCCCTGGGCGTCGCGCCGAAAGCCCGGGCGCAATATTACACGTGGGGTTCCGACCCCGCGGGGCTGAAGTGGAGCACGATCCGCACGCCCGACGTGCGGATGATCTATCCCGATACCGTGTCGGGCGTGGCACGCCGCACGCTGTTTTACATCCGCACCGTGCAGCCCGACATCTCGTACGGGTTCCGCCACGGCCCCATGCGCATCCCCTTCGTCATGCACCCCGAGAATTTCCAGTCGAACGGGCTGGTGATGTACCTGCCCAAGCGTGTGGAGTTCCTCACTTCGCCGGCCATCGACGGCTATTCCATGCCGTGGTACAAGCAGCTCGTGGCGCACGAATACCGCCATGCGGTGCAGTATAACAACCTGAACCGCGGCGTGATACGCGCCCTGAGCTATATCCTCGGGCAGCAGGGCTCGACTATCGGCCTGTTGTGCATGCCGATATGGGCGATGGAGGGCGATGCCGTGATGTCGGAGACCGCCATGTCGTCGTTCGGCCGCGGGTTGCAGCCTTCGTTCTCGATGGGCTACCGTGCCATGGGGCGTGTGGGGCGCGATTACAAGGGGCGCCGCGACCGCCGCAATATCGACAAGTGGTTCTGCGGATCCTACCGCGACTACATCCCCGACCATTACGAACTGGGATACCAGATATGTTCTTATGCCTATGCGCGTTACGACGAGAACGTGTGGGACAGGGTGGCGTGGTTCGGTTCGCGCAACCCCTATATGCTGGCCACGACCCGCATCGCGCTCGAAAAATATTACGGCACGAATGTCCGTGAGCTTTTCCGCGAGACCTTCGACGCGTTGGAACGTCATTGGGATTCGCTGCCCCGAACCGGGGACAGCGCCGCGCCGCTCGTGGCGATGCCCGAAGGAAACTACACGACCTACCAGTGGCCGCTGCCGCTCAGCGACACGACGGTGCTGGTGCTCAAGACCGATTACGACCGTCCGTCGCGTTTCGTGCGGCTCGACACCCGTACCGGTGCCGAGGAGCCGGTGTGTTATACGGGGCTGGTCTCGACCCGCCCTGCGATGTACGGCGGGCGCGTATGGTGGACGGAGTACCGCCGTTCGAAGCTCTTCGAGCAGCGGGTCAACTCCCAGCTTTGCTACATGGATCTGGAGCGGGGGACGGCACGTACTTTCGTCGGGCGGCGCAATGCGCTCTATCCGACGCCGGCACCCGGGGAACTGGCCTGGGTCGAGTATAATCCCGACGGGACTTATACGGTCGTGGTGCAGCGCGACGGGCAGCCCGAGCGGCGTTTCGGCACGCCCCGCCATACCGAGATACACGGGCTGGCGTGGGACGACGTGACGCTGGCCTACTATGTCATCGTGACCGACGACGCGG
The DNA here is from genome assembly GCF_003435745.1 of Alistipes sp. AM16-43. Taxonomy (NCBI): domain Bacteria; kingdom Pseudomonadati; phylum Bacteroidota; class Bacteroidia; order Bacteroidales; family Rikenellaceae; genus Alistipes; species Alistipes sp. AM16-43. The sequence goes on along the minus strand of NZ_QTUQ01000002.1, from coordinate 582,451 downwards.
GCATGTGGCTCGGACGGATCGACGACGAAGGGGTGTTCCCCCTCACCGAGGGGGCTTATATCACACTGAGCAACCTCAGGGCGGGCGGCGGAAAGCTCTATTACGGCTCGATCGCCTCGGGCAGGGACGAAGCACACTGCTACGATCTGATGGCCCGCCGCGAATACCGCATCACCACGTCGGCCTTCGGTTCGTTTTCCCCGGCGCCGTGGCACGACGCCGCGGACGGCGAAGGGGTGTTGCTGACCACGTATGACCGCAGGGGGTACCGCGTCGCCGCACAGCGGGTCGCGGACAGTACGCTGATCCCGGTCGCCCCCTCGAAGCTGCCGCTCAACGTCGTGAACCCCGAACGCAAGCGCTGGGACGTGGTGAACCTCGACACGGTGCGGTTCACCGGGGCCGATTCGCTGCGTCAGAGCGGTACGTTCCGCGCCAGGCGCTACCGCAAGGTGCCCAACCTGGTGAACGTACACAGCTGGATGCCCGTGGCGTTCAATCCCTTCGATGCCGTGGACGAGCATAATATCAACCTCAATCTGGGCGTTACGCTCCTGTCGCAGAACCTGCTGTCGAATACCGAGGCTTATGCCTCCTACGGCTGGAACCGCAACGAAGGGTCGCTCTTCAACCTCGGCGTGCGTTACTTCGGGCTGGGCGTGCACCTCGACCTGGACGCATCGTACGGCGGCAACCAGCTTTTCTATTCGCTGGTGTCGTACGATCCGCAGACGGGCGATCCCATTTACCAGAAGCGTCCCAGTCCCGACAAATACTACTCCATAGGGCTCGCCGCGACGCTGCCGCTCTATTTTCAGCGGGGGTACCACACCCGCCAACTGTCGGTGTCTGCCGGCTGGAACTATTCGAACGGCATGGTCGCCAACCTCGACAAGATCGAATGGGATCGCGGGCAGATCTCCAATATCCAACGCATCGGCTTCCGCAAGGGACTGCACAAACTCTCGTTCGGGCTCGGTTATTCCGACCAGGTGCGCATGGCGCACCGCGACATTGCGCCCCGGTGGGGTTATACGCTCAGCACGCTGTATACGTTCAACCCCGCGAACGTGCATTTCAGCGACCTGATCTCGTTCTTCGGTCAGGCCTACCTGCCCGGCCTGGCCGCCCACAACTCGCTGAAGGTGGCGGCCACCTACCAGACTTCGGTCGGCGGGTACAAGTTCCCTGCGGGCTATGCGCCCCTGAGCTACAAGTCGACGCGGCTCATCCCGCGCGGCTTCTCGTCGGCGGACATCGTATCGAACAATTATACGGCCGTGTCGCTCGACTACCAGCTGCCGGTGTGGTATCCCGAGGGCGGCATCGGGTCGGTGCTCTATTTCAAGCGTATCCGGCTCAACGCAGGCGGCGATTACGCGCAGTTCCGCCGCCCTGCGGGCAAAGGCATGGATTGGCGGCGGATATGGTCGGTCGGCGGCGACATCGTGTTCGACATCAATGCTTTCCGCCAGCCTGCGTCGGCGACGTCGACCTTCAAGCTGTCGGTCTACCATCCCAGCACCGGGGGCGTCTGGTGGGCCGCGGCCGTGGGGCTGCCGTTCTGATTGTAATAAATTTTGTATCTTTAGCGCAAATTTCAGGCCTATGGCACAAAGGAAAAAGGCGGGCGTCAGCCCGAAAACGATAAAATGGATATGGGGGGTGGTCTTCGCACCCTTTGCGTTGCTGGCGGTCATGTTGCTGCTGACGGCCCTGGGGCTGTTCGGGCGCATGCCTTCGTTCGAGGAGCTGGAGAACCCGCGCAGCAACCTGGCCACCGAAATCTACTCCGAGGACGGCAAGGTGATCGGTTCCTTCTTCGTGCAGAACCGTTCTTATGTGCAGTACGAAGACCTTTTCCCGGCCGATTCGGCATTCCACATCCGGCTCGACGGGCATGACATGCCGCCGATCGTCGCGGCGCTGATCGCAACCGAAGACGCCCGTTTCCGCACCCATTCGGGGATCGACATCCCTTCGCTGGCACGTGTGGCGGTGAAAACCGTGCTGTTGCAGAATACGTCGCAGGGCGGCGGTTCGACCATCACGCAGCAGTTGGCCAAGAACCTTTTCCCGCGCGACACGGTGCGCAACCGGGGGCGTATCGTCCGTTCGTCGAAACTCGTCGTGTCGAAACTCAAGGAGTGGATCACGGCGCTGAAGCTCGAATACAACTATACGAAGGAGGAGATCGCCGCCATGTACCTCAATACGGTCGAATACGGCTCGAACGCCTATGGCATCAAGTCGGCGGCGCAGACCTTCTTCAACAAGGAGCCGCACGAATTGAACGTGCAGGAGGCGGCCGTGCTGGTGGGGGTGGTGAACGCCCCGACGCGGTATTCGCCCGTGCGCAACCCCGAGAACGCCCTCGCGCGGCGGAACCTGGTGCTTTCGCGCATGGAGGATGCCGGGGCGCTGACACGCAAGGAGCGCGACTCGATCAGCGCCCTGCCGATCGTGCTCAACTACAAGCCCGTGTCGCATAACGAGGGCACGGCGACCTATTTCCGCGAGATGCTGCGCCTTGTGATGAACGCCGAGCGCCCCAAGCGCAACCAGTTCTACACCGAATGGGATTACGACCAGGCCGTGAAGGAGTACGAGGAAAACCCGCTCTACGGCTGGTGCCGCAAAAACCGCAAGGCCGACGGTACGCCCTACAACATCTACCGCGACGGGCTGAAGATCTATACGACGGTCAACTCGACGATGCAGAAATATGCCGAACAAGCCGTGCAGAAGCAGATGCAGAGCGTGATCCAGCCCCGTATGGACGCGCAATACCGCAATACGAAGACCCTCTTCATCGACGCGACGCGCGAGGAGCGGGAGCGGATCATGCGGCATGCCATCCGTTATTCGGATCGCTACCGCGAGATGGAGGATGCCGGGGCGAGCGCGAAACAGATCATGGCGGCGTTCGACAAACCCTGTTCGATGAAGGTCTTCACGTACCGGGGCGAGCGCGACACGCTGATGACCCCGCGCGATTCGATCCTGCACCACAAACGGATCATGCGCGCGTCGTTCGTGGCGCTCGATCCCCGCACGGGGTATGTCAAGGCGTATGTCGGCGGCCCCAACTTCCGCTATTTCAAGTACGACATGGCCAAGCAGGGCAAGCGGCAGATCGGATCGACCATCAAACCCTTCGTCTATACGTTCGCCATCGACCACCTGGGGCTGACGCCCTGCACGATGGTGCCGAACCTGCCCGTGACGATCGAGACGGCCAACGGTACGGCCTGGTCGCCCAAGGAAGCGGGCAAGGTCGAGTACGACGGCGTGATGCACCCGCTGCGCTGGGGGCTCGCCCGCAGCCGCAACAACTATTCGGCGTGGATCATGAAGCAGGCCAAGCAGCCCGCCGCCGTGGCCGACTTTATCCATAACATGGGCATACGCAGCTTTATCGACCCCGTGCCGGCACTCTGCCTCGGTTCCTCGGAGTCGAACGTCTTCGAGCTGGTGAGCGCCTTCTCGACCTTCGCCAACGAGGGCGTGCATACCGATCCCATCTTCGTGACGCGCATCGAGGACAGGCAGGGCAACGTCATCGCCAACTTCATCCCCCAGTCGCAGGATGCCGTGAGCGAGCGCACGGCCTATACGATGCTGACGATGTTGCAGGACGTGGTCAACTCGGGTACGGCCGGGCGGCTGAAATGGCAGTTCGGGCTCAACGACATGGAGATTGGCGGCAAGACGGGCACTTCGAACAAGAACCGTGACGCATGGTTCATGTGCGTGGCGCCCAAACTGGTGGCCGGAGCCTGGGTCGGCGGCGAAGACCAGGCCGTGCATTTCGTGGCGGGCGGCGAGGGCAGCGTGATGGCGCTGCCGATCGTGGGCGACTTCATGAAACGGGTCTATGACGACGGGCGCCTCGGCGTGAGCCGCGCCGACCAGTTCATCCGCCCGGCGATGATGCCGCGCTACGACTGCGACGAGGAGGTCGACCCCGACGAACGCCCTACGGAGCCCGGGATCGCCGAGGACGACAATTTCTTCGATTGACAGGGTTGCCGATGGATATGGCGAAGGGGCGGATCTCAGATCCGCCCCTTCGCGTTTTTTCCTGCGGGGAGCCTGCCGGGAGACATCTTTACGGGATGTCCCGCCGTGCAGCCTGCCCCGGGTTACTCTTCGGCCCGGAAGGGAACCTTCACGTCGTGGGGCATGGTAACGGCAGTTGCGGCCTGCCGTTCTTCGATGCCCATTGCGTTGGCTACCGAACGTCCCGACGGCCCGTAGTCCGTGGATTTGCGTACCATCGTGTAAGGCCCGACGAAGAAATCCTGGTAGGTGTAGGGATCCATGGCCTGCAAGTAGTAGTTCGACCCGTTCTTGACGTTCCAGAAGTCGGCGGACACGATCGTGAACGTACCGCCGCCGGAGAGCGAACCCTCACGGCCCGTGATGTTGCCCTTGCCTTCCCCGTCCGGTTTCGCGTAGAGCAGGTACGCACTCGTGTTGAGCAGCCCGTAGGCGTTTGTCTGGTGGTTGAGGATACGCGGGAGCAGCGTCAGTGCCCCGCCGTCGCCGAGCGTGCCGACCTCGCGTTTGAACAACTGGAAGCCTTTGGTCGAACTGACGTAATTCGCATCGACTTCGTAGTCGTCCTTGATGACCGTATAACCCCATCCCCGTACGAGATAGGTGCCGTCGATCGTCCTCGGACGGATTTCGATGTCGAAGCTGTACGCGGTCTTCGATTTCTCGGACGAGGTCGATGTGACAGTCCATGTACCCAGCCATGCCTTGTACCCGTCGGCCATCGTATCCGGCAGTGTGCCCGTCGTCACGCTCTGGCGGAATATCTTGGTCGTTGAGGCCATGGTCGTTGCGTCGATACCGAAACCGACGAGGATATATTCCGCCTGGTCGTACAGGTAGTTGAACGTGAGTGTTTTCTCACCCGAGTAGAGGTCGCCGGCCGCAAGCAGGTCGCAGATCGCGTTCCGCAGTTGCTTGTCGGTATAACCTGCGATCTCCGAAGGCAGGAACGCCGCCACGTAGTAAGTGTCGGAATTGGATGGGGTTACAGTCACTTTGACCGTATTGAAGGTCGTTTCGACCGCCCCGTATGTGAGGATATTGTCCGAGGTAACGGGTTTGGGGCCCGAAATGATGAACGAATCGTCCTCGTTGGCAAAATAGTACTCCTCCTTCAGATCGAGCTTCTGGGCTGTGACTCCGTTGATCGTCAGCGGTTCGTACAGCTCGATGCCGGTCTTGGTGTAGATGAACGGCGCGGCGTAGCTTTCGATGCCTTTGTCGGTTTCCTGCCTGATCGTGAGGTTCCGGTAGAGGAACTTGCCCTCCGAGGTGGTGATACACTCCAGCGAGTCGCCCTTGACGACGCAGACATAAGAGGGGAACTCCATGTCCGAGGCAGCGTTCTTGTATGCCTGCATTTCGGATGCCCAGTCGCTGGTTTCCAGCGGCGTGAGGGTGTAGAGGCTTCCCGATTTGACACCTCGCAGCATCACCTTTTCGGGTGTTGCGCTCAGGACAGTCCACAGGTAGTCGCCTTCCAGCCCCTTGTAGTTCGACCCGTACCCGTCCGGATTGCGCGGGTGGGCGAAATAGTTGATCAGCTCGTTTTTCGTGTCGATCGCCAGCGTGGGACCCGCTTCCTGCCCTACGGAATAGAGGCTGGTGGCGGTCGTCGACGCGCTTTCGATCTCCGAGCTGACGGTTACCGTGCCGTCGTCGAATTTGAAGAAAAGGTTGAACCCCCCGAAGGTCTGTGTGGGGTTGGGGTAGTATTTCACGGCCCAGCCGTTCTCCGCGCCTTCGAGCACGGAGATGGCGTTCTTGACGGCCTCTTCGATCCGGGCGCTGGCGCTTTTGTCAAAATAATCCTCCTCCTCTTTCAGGCACGAACTCAGCACCAGGGGGAACAGCCCCAGAAGTATTATCGCTAATTTTTTCATGGCTCAGTTTTTTTTAGTTAGTCGTCGAGGGATTCCAGATCCATGTCGGGGACTTCGTCCGCACGGCGCAGTACCGACTCGCGCAGTTCGTCGATGTTGATGTTCCAGCTGTTTTGCAGGTAGTTGCGGACGATCTCGAATTTCTGGTTGATGATGGCCGCACCGTCGGCGCCGGCCGTCGTGAGCAGTTTGTCCCAGGCTTCCTGCGGGCGGGTGACGTAGATCGAGATCAGTTCGACGAAGTCTTCCGTATCTTCGGAGCCTGCATAGCGGCTGATCAGCCCGACCTGGAGTGCCGAGGCATCCGTCTTGTAGGTATCCCAGCAGGAATCGCCCACATAGAGCGTTCCGGTGATCTCCTTGAAGTCGGTGGTATAGGGCTTGGTCTGGTTGAGGATGTGCCCGAACTCGTGGTGGATCGTCTTGAAGTAGTTCGTGCTGGCGTCGATCGTGGCTATTTGCAGGGCGTCCACATTGAAGAGCGTGATCTTCTTGCCTCCTTCCGCCGTGCCGAGGATGATCGAGCCGTTGCTCTTGTAGGCCGGCGAACCGGTGAGGAAGATGATCTTCGGGAAATAAGCACGGATGAAGTCCCGGCTGCCCGTCACTTCGTCATAGGGCTCAAGGCAGAGTGCGATGACCAGCTTGGCCAGCGCGATCGACTGGTTGTAATCGGCGGGCGTCAGGTAGTAACCCATGCTCGACTCGATGTCCGTGTAGCGGTATTGGAATTCGATGTTGTAGGGCGCGAGGTAATGCCTGTCGAGCCAACGGTCGAAATCGTTTTGCACGACTTGCGGCGGCTGGATCACGCTCGTGGAACTCAGGTCGTCTTCCGAGCAGGCTGCGAGTACCGCGGGGAAGAGAAGCAATACGAGGAAATATATGAGGTTCTTTTTCATAATCGAAAATCATTTTTATCGTTTTTACCGGGGGTTGGCCGTCAGTCCGGCGGCGATGACGTCGGGCGGCAGTTGCAGGCAGCGGCGCGGGTCGCGGTTACCGCCTTCGTCGGTCATCGTGTCGGTCACCTTGACCAGAGTATCCTCGTCCTGGTCGATCAGGCGGCGGTAAAGGGTGATTCCGTAGCGGCGGGTGTCGAACCAGCGCATGCCCAGGTGCATGAATTCGATGCGACGCATGAAGAGAATCGCATGGATCATGTTCTCCTGCGTGCCGGGGTCGATAACGAAGCCCGGGTTGAGTTTTTTCTTGGCCGTACGATACATGTTCTTCAGGTCGTCCTCGGGTTTTTCGGGATCCTTGGGCGTCATGTCGTAGCCCAGGGCATCTGCCCATTTGTTGATCGACTCTTCGGTCAGTTCTTTGTAGTAAGAGGCGGTGAGCTGGTTCTGCGCCCACATGTTCATGTCGGCCAGGGCGGCCGGATAGTCCTTTTTCATGATATAGGCCTCGGCACGGTTGAGCAGCGCTTCGTCGCCGCTGGCCACCACGAACAGCGAGTGGGTGAAGCCGATGGCCTGCACGGGGTCGGAGTATTCGAAGAGGTACGGCACCCGCGGAAGCAGGTAGCGCCCTGACCCGTATACCCATGTGCGGAGCTTCCAGCCGTACTTGCTGCCCAGGGGGCTCATCGTGGTCGCGGATGTCTCGATCGTCTCGTAGGCGGCGATCGACTTGCCGTGCGTGTAACGGTTCTGGCTCCCGTAGTTGCAGAAAATCGCGCCGGCATTGGAAAGTCCCGTCGAGATAAGGTAGTTGGCCTTCAGCGACGTGGAGTTGTACGCTTTCGAAATGTCGTTCAACGGGTTGCGCGGGAATGCGGCCAGGTAATCGAGGTCGCGGAGCTGCGATTTGGGATCCGACCCGAGCGCCATGCTTGCGTATTTGATGGCGTTGTCCCAGTCCTCGTGGAACAGGAAGACGCGCGATGCGAAGCAGCAGGCGGCCTTGTAGTTGAAATGGTACTTGGGAGCCGAGTAGATCGCGTCGTCGATGAGCGGGATGCCGGTTTCGATGTCCTCGATCATCTTTTCGTAGACCCCGGCTACCGTTCCCCGGCTGTATTTCGGGTTCAGCTCGGTTTCGGCGTGTTCCATATAGGGTACTCCGAGGTCGTCCGGGTGGTTGGTGTTGTAATGCATGCAGAACATGTTGACCAGTACCCAGTGGGCGTATGCGCGGCAGATGAGCGCCTCGCCTTTGGCGGCCTGGAGCTTGGCTGTCTTGGCACCGCCCAGTTCCTCGATGGCCGCGAGCGCCTGGTTGGCCGCGGCGATCGCCGTATAGGCATCGCCCCATACCGCGTTGGGGTTTTCATTGGTTTCGACCGAACTTACTTCCTGCCAGTTGTAGAGCTCTTCCTGAAGTTGGTTGTAACTCTTTATCGAACCATAGTCGTCGACGTTGTCCGACGAGAACTCGGCGCACATGTTATAAGTATTGTCCGGGTAGGCCGACACCAGCATCTTGACGACCTTTTCTTCGGTATCCAGTTCGGCGCGGCTGTCGGGCATCTTGTCCAGGAAATCGTCGCATGACGCGAAGGCAATGGCAGCCAGCGCGAGGCCGAACGTATAGAATATGCTTTTTTTCATCTTGTTGTTCTCTTTGAAGTGTTAGGGACTATAAGCCGATGCGGATGGTCAGCGTGAACTGGCGGGGAACCGGTGCCGCGACACCTCCGGTGTTGAAGAACTCCGGATCCTGTCCGTTGAGTTTCTTGTCCGCGTAGATCAGGAAGAGGTTGGTCGCCTGAAATTTTACGGAGAGGCTCTGGAACTTCAGCTTCGAGATCAGCTTTTTCGGGAAATCGTAGGTCAGCGATATTTCCTTCATGCGGATGAAGTCGCCTTTGGCGATGCGAGCCGTCGAATAGTTGTAGGCGCTGTAAGCGCGCGACAGGTTGTTGTTGTCGTGGTACATGCGCTGGGAAAGGATCGTCGGGATGTTTGTTTTCTTTTCGTCGCCCGTTACCATCCAGCGGTTCTTGAATTCGCGCGGCATAGCCGTGAGATCCGAATAGTAAGACTTGAATACGGGGTTGAGGCGCACCACGTTGCCGAACGAGTAGGTGATGAAGACGTTCAGCTTGAGCCCTTTCCACTGGAAGACGTTGCCGAACGACCCCATGTCGGTTGGGTCAACCGAACCCGAGTACTGGAGGAAAGAGAGGTTTTCACGCTCCTGGAAGTTGATGCCGGTCGTCGAGACGTCGCCGTTCTGGTCGAGGAATGTCGGGAGACCGATCTCGTTCAGCCCCATGAAGGGGATCGAGAAAAGCGACCGTACGGGGTAGCCTTCCAGCGTGAACCCGCTGCCCGCCACCAGATCCATCACGCGCACCGAGGTCTCGAGTTTGCTCACCTCGTTGTGGATGTGCGAATAGATGAAGTCGGTCGTCCAGCTGAAATTCTTGGTTTTGATGTTCTTGGTCGAAAGGCTGATTTCGATGCCGTTCGATTTCATCTCGGCGACGTTGCCCTTCTTCTTGATGATACCGCCGATGCCCTGCGTTGTCACGTCGCCGATCAGGTCGAAGTTGTTACGTTTGTACCAGTCGACTACCAGGTTGATGCGGTTGTTGGCAAAGCCCATGTCGGCCCCGATGTTGAGCTCGTGTTTCTTCTCGTAGGTGAGCGACGAGTTCTCGAGGTCTTCGATCTTCAATCCCGATTCGCCGTCGCCGGCCGACGGCCTCCAGGGGGTGTAGGCGTTGATCACCACGCGCGAGTTGGTCACCGTCGACGGGCCGCGGTCGGCAGTGAGCGAATAGGACGCCTTCAGCGACAGGTGCGACAGCGCGGGCTGTGCCTTCTGGAACCAGGACTCTTCGTGCAGGTTCCATGCGCCCGAAATATTCCAGGTGGGCAGCCAGCGCGACTTGCGCGACTTGCCGAGCTTGTTGGTGCCTTCGTAGCGGAACGTGCCGTTCACGGTATAGCGCCCTTTGTAGGAATAGGTGCCGTTGAAGTAGTAGGCGTTGTTGCGGTAGTAGGTGTCGCCCAGCGTGTAGTATTTAGACCCTTCTTCCTGTCCCTTCTTGAAGATCCGGTAGTCGTAGAACGGCGTCATGCCCATGTCGTATTGCAGGCCCCAGCCGCGGAACCAGGTGTTGTGGCGGTCGGCCGAGTTGACCTCCATACCCGCGAACAGGTTGATGATGTGGGCGTTCTTGATCGTCGTGTTGTAAGTCGCCGTAAGACGGAAGTCGTACGAGTACATCTTGCGGTCGTCACGTTCGTAGATGCCGCCCACCGGCAATACGACCTCTTTTACGGCATAGGGGTTGTCGGGATCCTTATAGAGGAACGGGTTGTTGTTGCGCACGGTCGTCGGGGAGTCGGTGCGGTAGGCCGTCGCCTGGTTCGATTCGTCGGTAATGTGGTGTTCCTGCACCGTCGCGTTGTATTTCACGGCGGCCAGCGCAGCCAGCTCGAGTCCCTTGACGGGCTCCCACTTCAGTTCGGCCTGGAATTTCGTGTCCACCACGTCCAGATCCATGTAGTTGGCATCCAGTTCGTGGAGGATGTTGAAGGGGGCGTAGTTGCGCGTGTAATAGGCGTCTTTGTCCAGCGTACGCGAGGTGTTCATGGCGTACGAATAGGGGTTGATGTCGAAGTCGCGCTTCACGGTGCCCGTTACGGCGTCCGTAGTGCTGGAAAGCGTTCCCGGCGCTTTCTGTTTACGGTAGGACGCATTCGAGATCAGGTTGAGGGTGAGGTTGTCCAGAATGTTGTAGGTCGCGTTGAGGTTGGCCGTGTAGCGCGAAACCTTGCTGGTCTTCGTCCATCCCGGGTCGTACAGGGCGCTCAGCGAAGCGTAGTAGGACGATTTCTCGGTTCCGGAAGTGAGGCTCACCGAGTGGCTGTGCATGATATTGTTGTTGAACAGCGCCTGGAACCAGTCCGTATTGCGGTATTCGGCCGAACGCAGATAGCCTGTGATCGCTTCGGGCGTATTCTCCATCAGGGAGGCGGAGATCAGGTTGTACATCCTGCCGTAAACGCCGCTCTCGGAACGGTTGGCCGTTTCGGCGAGGTTCAGCCAGCCCTTTTTGCGCATCTCTTCGTAAACGGCCATCTGATCCTGCGAATTCATGATGTTGAATTCGTTGTACGAGGGGATCATGCGGTAGGTGAACTCACCGGTGTAGTTGATGCGGCTGACGCCTGCACGGCCTTTCTTGGTGGTGATGACGATGACGCCCGCCATGGCGCGTGCGCCGTAGATCGAGGTGGCGGAACCGTCTTTGAGGATGTTGAAACTTTCGATATCCTCGGCATTCAGGCCTGCGATGGCCGAAGAGATCAGTGTCGTGGCGTCGCCCGACGAGAGCGCATCGGCGTCGATGTCCACCACGTCTTCCATAATGATGCCGTCGACGACCCACAGCGGTTTTGAGCTTCCGAAGATCGACGTGGCACCGCGGACGCGGATCTTGGGTGCGGTACCGAATGTACCGGAAACATTCTGGACGGAGACACCGGCCGAACGGCCTTCGAGGCCGCGGCTGATGTCGGCCATGCCGGAAAGTTTCACGTCATCGGCGACGAGCTGGTCGGATGCCCCGGTGAAGAGGCGCTTGTCCGTCTTGGTCATACCCGTGACCACGACTGCTTCCACGGCCTGGGCATCGGGTTCGAGCTTTATACGGACATTGGGGGTGATGGCTATTGTCCGGGTCTTATAACCCACATAGGAAACCTGTAATTCCCCCCCCCGGCGGGAAGGTCTTTGAGTACAAACTCACCATTGACATCGGTCGAAGTGCCGAGTGTCGGGCTGTCTTTCACGATCACGGTCGCCCCGATTACCGGGGTGTCGTTCTCGTCGACAACGGTACCCCTGACCGTTCTGGTCTGGGCCGACGCTGCCGCCATGAAGAAGACTGCCATCAGCGATAGGAGGATCTTTCGTCTCATAGGCAATAATTATTAATTAAAGGATTAAGTATGGGGGCCTTTGCAGGCCGGGTTTGAAAACGAGCAAACATTCCCTGTACGGAGACGGGAGCGAGTTCCGTGTACGGTTCGCAGAGATTGCAGCGTGCCGGAAAGGTTGCTGGCGGCGGTTTGCCGTGGCAAACGGATTTTCCGGGAGCCGCAAATTACGGGATCGCCTGTGTGGGCAGGTTTCCGTAAGCAGACATTCGTAGAGTTGATGGAGGGTGCCGAATCCGGGGCAATGAACCGTCCGGGTGTTTGCGAAGCAGGATGGTCGGCAGTTCGACTGTGGCCGTTGAATACCGGAGGATTCGGCGTGGCGGAGAGTGTTCCCCTTTTATTGCCTTTATATTAAAGGTCCCTTATATACAAGGTTGTTTCCGGCGAAAATACGGAAGGCGGCCTGTGCCGCCGGACAAATCTGGCACTTAAACACTTTCCGCGAATCTCCCGTGCGGAGCGGCAACGAGTAGAAATTTTTCATGGCTTCCAGATTTTTGATGGGTGTTCTGTCCTGCCGGTAAATTTTTAGTATATCCGGTTATACAAAATTATGTTTTTGTATCCTTTGTGGAGTATGAATTCATCTGAAAATAGTATGATTATATATCGGAAATGCGGTTGTTGTGCCCTGATTTATTGCCGATTTGCTTTCTTTTCCCTATTTTTACATGGAAACGGAGTATGTTTTTATCTAACCGTCTTATGCACCTGAGGTATCTGTTGCTGGTCGCCGTGTGCGTCGCGGTACCGGCGTTGTCCCAGAATATTTGCCGTATCTCGCACCGCGAGGGGTTTTCGAATTGTTCCATCCTCTCGCTTGCGCAGGATGCGGACGGATATGTCTGGGCCGGGAGTTGTGACGGACTGAACCTTTGGGACGGGCATTATGCCCGGAACTTCCGGCTTTCCGGTAACCTGGTGCAGGAGATCGTCGCTACGGACGACGGCTACCTGTGGGTGCGCACCAACTATGGGGTCGACCGGGTCGATGCACGGGCCCGAACCGCCGAACTGCATGCCGACTTCCCGCGTGTTTACCAATATACGGCACGGAGCCGTGACGAGGCGTTCTTCCTGTATAAAGGGCGTTTGTACGGGTATGTCGCCTCCGAGTCGCGTTTCGAACCGCTCTGCGGAGTCGATGCCGACGATGTATTGCGCATTTGCCTCGACCCGGACGGGGTGCTCTGGTTCGTGCGGCGCGACGGCATGGACTGCGCTCCGGTAGTTTATGACGCCGAGGGGCGTGCGGTGCTGGGGGCGTGGAAACACATTCCGGTGCGCAACGGTATTTCGTTCGTCCGCTATGACGGTGACCGCACGGTCTATTTCGTCGACGGTGCGGGCCGCCTCTGCCGTTTCGATACCGAGCGGCAGTTGACGTCGGCCATCTGCGGGCTCGCGCAGGAACTGGAACGGCGCGGGGAGCTTGCGGCCGTTATCCGCGACGGGGACGACTATGTATTGGCGTTCGAAATGGGCGGGGTGTTGCGCCTCCATGCTTCCGGGTCGGAATCTGGGGGCTATACGCTGCGGGAGATAGATGTCGCTTGCGGCGTTTTCTCGCTGCTCAAGGATCGGAACCAGGATATCGTATGGATCGGGACGGACGGCAGCGGCCTGCTCCGCCAGTCGGCCGGGGATATCGCGGTACGCTCCATAACCTATGACATGCTGCCTTACAAGCTTACCAAACCGATCAAGGCGCTGTTCGTCGACGAGCGCGGCAACCTGTGGGTCGGGACGAAGAACGACGGGATCCTGTGCATCCGCGATTTCTATGCACAGCGGGCGTTCGGACGGGAAAATACCCGGAATTTTATAGCCGAGAATACCGCCCTGCGTAAGAATTCAGTCTATGCCTTTGCCGCGAGCCGGCGGGGTGTGCTGTGGATCGGGGGCGACGGCGGGGTGTGCTTTTATTCCTACGGCGACGGACGCATCCATGCCCTGGCGGGCTGTGAGCAGTTGGCGAATGTACACGGCTTGCATGAGGATGCTGCCGGGGTGCTGTGGGCGGCAACGATCGGTAGCGGAGTATACCGCATCGAGCTTGCAGGCCACGCAGGCGCCCCCGTTGCCCGGCTGGCCGAGTCCGTGGATCTGGGGAGCCGGGAGCGGAGCCGGAATTTCTTTTTCTCGTTCTGCGAGGAGTCCGATTCGACGTTGTGGTTCTGCAACCACGGCATCGGGGCGGTGCGATACCATAAATACGCACGCCGGGGCGAGGTGATCCCGCTGGACGGACGCCGTGGGTTGGCCGCGAACGACGTGACGGTCGCCGTGCGCTGTTCCGACGGGACGCTCTGGTTCGGAACGGGGTGCGGCATGGGGTGTTACCGCCCCGGGGAAGGGGCGGTTGCCGTCGAGTTCGCCCACGACCAGTTGCAGGCCGGGGTGATTCACGGACTGCTGGCCGATTCGCTCGACAATGTCTGGGCCGCCACGAATGCCGGGATTGTCCGCTATAATCCGGCTGCGCACCGTTCGGTGGCCTATGGCGCTTCGTACGGGCTGGAGGTCGTGGAGTTCAGCGACGGTGCTTATTTTTACGACCGCCGTGCCGGGAAGCTGCTGTTCGGCGGCATCAACGGTTTGGTCGTGGTCTCGGGCGGCGAGTCGCTGCACCGGGGGTATATGCCCCCGGTGCGGTTTCGGGATGTGACCATCGACGGCACGGATCACAGCATTTCGAAGCTGATGCGCAAGGGCAAACTGGTGCTTACCCACCGGCAAGGGGCTTTCGGTCTTTCGATCGTGGCGCTGGACTATATCAACGGCGGCAACTATTCGTACCTGTATAACCTCGAGGGGTTCGACAGCCAGTGGAATGACAACCGCCATAACAACCGGCTGCTTTTCGCCAACCTTCCGCCCGGCAATTATTCGCTCAACGTCCGCTACCGGAACAATATGACCGGGGAGCTGAGTCCCGTAGGCCGGCTGGCGATCCGGGTGTTGCCGCCGCCCTATGCTTCCGCTTGGGCATGGGTGGTGTATGGTACGGCCGCGTGTGTGTTTGCTGCGTTCACGGGGCGCTATCTGGAGCGCCGCCGCCGTGAACGCATGCACAGGCGGCAGGCGCTTTACGACCAGCACTCCAAAGAGCTGCTCTACGAGTCGCGTATCCGTTCGTTTGCCAGCCTGACCAACGAACTTTCGGTGCCGCTGACGCTTATCAACGGTTCCTGCCAGCAGATCCTGGAGTGCGGGGCCTCCGACGGCTTCGTGCTCCGGCAGGTGGGATTCATTCATCGCAATGCCCTGAAATTGAAAGATCTGACCTGTTTGCTTAATGAGCTCAGGGCGGCCGGGGCGGCGGATCGTCCCGACGACGTCGAGCTGCTCGATGTCACCCGGATGTGCAACGGACTGGTGCAGACTTTTGCCGAGTATGCCGAAACACACAAGGTAGGCTACCGTACCGAGGTGGGGGAAGGTATGCTCTTCCCCTCGGCGCGCGGTACGTTGAGCATGGTGCTGAATATCGTGCTGTCCAATGCCTTCCGGCGCTCGGAGACGGGCGGGGAGGTTTTCTTCGGTGTATCCGTTGTACAGGATAGGCTGCGGGTCGTGGTTTCCAATCGTGGGGAGGGCGTAGACCTGGGGCAGATCGAGTTCCTCTCCGACCGTTACCGGCTGCTGGACTATCTGGAAAGCCGCGGCAAGGGCGGCCTTTCGCAGAAAGGGGATATGGAGCTGGCGATCTGCCACAACCTGGCCGCGAAGCTGGGCGGGGAGTTCCGGATCGCATCGGAAGGCGACGTTACGACTGTCACGTTGTCGTTTCCCGAACTGGAGATCGCCCGGGTAACGCAGCCAGTCCTGCAGGTGGACATGGCTTCCGACCGGCAGTTCGGGATGCCCGGCGCCCCGGCTGTTTCCGCCGTAACCTCCCGCGATGCGTTGCCGACGATGCTCGTGGTGTGCGAAGACCCCGACATGGCTTCGTTCCTCGCGCAACTCTTCGCCGGCGCCTATGACCTTAAGGTCATGGGAGAGCTCGGGCAGGCTGCGGAGCAACTGGCAGCGTTGCGGCCACAGGTCGTCATTTGCAGTGCGGTGACGCTCGATCCGGCCATGACCGGTGTGATCCGGCATATCCGCAGGAGCAGGCACATGGCACAGGTGCCGGTCATCCTGCTGACGTCGGCCTCGCGTTCCGGGATGAAGATCGAGGGACTGGAGTCGGAGGTGGACATCTGCCTGGCCTTCCCCTTCGACATCGCGCACCTGAGAAACGTCGTGGGGCAGTTGCTGCGCCGTTATGAATCGCTGAAGGATTACGGCCGTTCGGCATACAGCGCGTTCGACCTGGCGCAGGGGCACCTGCTCCACAAGGAAGACAAGGTTTTCCTGGACAGGATGCTCGAGATCATCCACGGCAATATCCTCGACACGTCGCTTTCCACACAGTTCATCGCAGACCGGATGGGGATGAGCCTGCCCAACTTCTATCGCAGGCTGGGGGGCGTGACCGATCGAACCCCGGCCTGCATCATCCGGGAATACCGGCTCGGTCTGGCCGAACAGCTGCTGGTGACCACCCGGCTGTCGATCGACGAGATCATTTACAAATCGGGTTTCTCGAATCGCAGTACTTTCTTCCGGGGGTTCGTGCTCCGTTTCGGATGTACGCCGAAGGTGTACCGCGAACAGAAAGTCCGTGAGGCGATGGAAACGGATGCAGGGCCGGGCACAGAGGCGGGAGTGGAAGCCGAGACAACCTGAGGTGGCTGTTCATCCTGCCGGCCGCGCGTTTCGCGGCGGGGCGGGGCCGCGCTTTTTTGTTATTCGGCCCGAAATCGCTATATTTGCCTCCGGAGTTTCCGTGTACGGTTCGTCCGAGCGGGAACGATGGTCATTTTTTAACGATATCAACATGAAAATTGCGATTGTGGGCGCCAGCGGGGCTGTGGGCCAGGAATTTTTGAAAATTTTGGAGGAACGCGACCTGGGGATCGACTCCCTGTTGCTGTTCGGTTCGGAACGCAGTGCGGGACGGACGTACAAATTCCGCGGAGAAGATATTACCGTCAAGCTGTTGCAGCACAACGACGATTTCAAGGGGGTGGATTTCGCCCTGACGTCGGCCGGTGCCGGGACATCGCGCGAGTTTGCGGAGACGATCACCCGGCACGGAGCCATTATGATCGACAATTCGAGCGCCTTCCGCATGGATGCCGATGTGCCCCTGGTGGTGCCCGAGGTCAATCCCGGCGATGCGAAGGACGCTCCGCGCCGCATTATCGCCAACCCCAACTGTACGACGATCCAGATGGTCGTGGCGCTGAAGGCGATCGAGGATCTCTCGCACATCCGCCGCGTACACGTTTCGACCTACCAGTCGGCCAGCGGGGCGGGAGCCGCGGCGATGGACGAACTGGTCGCGCAGTATGCCGAGCTGGGCGCCGGCAGGCAGCCTACGGTCAGCAAGTTCGCATTCCAGCTGGCCTACAACGTAATTCCCCATATCGACGTGTTCACCGATAACGACTACACGAAGGAGGAGATGAAGATGTTTCACGAGACGCGCAAGATCATGCATTCGGACATCGCCGTGTCGGCGACGTGCGTGCGCGTGCCGGTGATGCGTGCCCACTCGGAGAGCATATGGCTCGAGACGGAGCGTCCCGTGTCGGTTGCCGAAGCCCGCGAGGCTTTCTCCAGGGCACAGGGCGTGGTGCTGATGGACGACCCGGCGGGCAAAGTTTACCCGATGCCGCTGTTCATCGCGGGCAAGGAGCCGGTATACGTGGGGCGTATCCGCAAAGACCTGACCTGCGAGAATGGCCTGACGTTCTGGTGCGTCAGCGATCAGATCAAAAAAGGGGCGGCGCTCAATGCCGTGCAGATATTGGAGACACTGGTCTGATGGCCGGAAATTTAAAAAACAGGAAAAGGGGAGACTGCGGGTCTCCCTTTTTTTCATACCTTTGTTCCCGGCGTAAAGTTCGTGCCCTATGGAATCCAAGTTTTCAGCCCGTATCGCTGAGTTGCCCGGCCCGGTGTGGGTGTTCGGGGCTTATGTCGTTTCCCGGCTGGGGGAGTGGGCGTTCGGGCTGCTCATGCAGTTCGTTTCGGGCTCGTGGCGGCTGGGCGGCGGCACGGCTTTGATGTTCCTGATCCCTGCGGCCGGCGTGGCGCTGCCCGTCTGCGTGCTGTGGGGCTTGGTCGGCCGGAGCCCCTACGGGTTGTCGCTGGCGCGCTGGTATGCCGGGCTGCGTGTGGTGTTGCATTTCGCTGCGCTGCTCATGCTGCTCTTTTCCGGATACGATCCGCATCTGTACGGAGGAACCGAAATGTTTATCCGGGGCATTGCCCGGAATGTCGTATATGGTGCCTTGTGGTTCTTCTTCCTGCTTTATCTGGAGCGCTCCCGTGCGCTGGATGCCGCGATGTCCGGGGAGCGCTGCGACCTGCCTCTGTGGTGCGTTGCCCTGATGGTCGTGGTGTTGGCGCTGGCGATGTAGGGCGTGCTGCCGGAGCCCTTGGCACGGGCGTGTGCGTTTTATTCTGCCGGCGATCGGAGACGGCTCGTTTCCGGGTCTTCGTATGGCACATTTTGGGCCTGAAGTTAGCGAATTAGAATTTTTTATTGTAATTTAGGGTCGCGACAGTCCCGAAAAAGAGGTGCCGAAGTTGTATTTTTCGAATATATTCACTATATTTGTGATACATACTGACTAACACGGAAAGTGTAAGTTTATTCTCGAGTGGTAAATCTTGCAAATTAATACTGAGAAGAGAATAAGCCGGCATTTCTCCGCGTCTTATCCGTTTACGGATATAGGCGTGGGACTGTTGCTTATTTTATTCTCGAGGTTTTGCAAGAACCTTCCCACTCTGAAATATAGCTACAGCACCACGCTTTCCTTTTTTTTAATTTTACATTTATTGCTTAGTTCCCAGGTGCGGGGGACTGTAGGAGCTATGTCCCATCATAAAGCATGCGATTCCTAACCCTTTTAATCTCAGCTATATTTATGAAAAACTGTTTCAAAACCGTTTTGGCCGCTGTGGCCGTGCTTGTTTGGCTGGGCGCCTCTGCCCAGGACGATCCTTCGAAGGAGACTGTCATCATCAATCCTTTTACGCACACCTCCGCTGTCAGCCAGGCAGCCTGTGACAACATCCGGGCGGCCGTCCTGTCGGGTTTTGCCGACCGTGGCCGTTTCCACATCGTCGACGCACTGACCGACGGTACGCTGTCGAAACTCTATGCCGACCGCAACGTCGAGGACGTGGTGAACGATGCTAACTGGAAGAGCGAAAGCGAAGCCGCCTACAAGGCGTTGGGCGCCAAGAAGGTCGTCATCGGACAGGCCAACAACGTTTCGTTCTCGCAGTTCAAGTCGGATATCGACGGCAAGATGTACAACAAGGCCGAGGTGACCTATTCGCTGAAGGTATATAACATTGCCGACGGCGCCATGATCGGTTCGGAAGACCTTTCGGTTTCGGGTATCGACGCCGATTCGAAGGACGGTGCATTCAACGACGCGATGAAAGACCTCCGCAAGGGCATGGTCGGGTTCGTGGACAAGCATTTCAAGTTCGAGACCTATATCCTCGAGCTGGGCGAGGCCGACAAGAAAGGCCGCGTCAAGGAGCTCTATATCTCGGGCGGTACGGAGATGGGCGTTGCCAAAAAGACCCGTTTCAAGGTATTCCTGGAGCGTAAGATCGGCCCGAAGGTAACCAAGTCGGAGATCGGCACCATCGTGGCCGTCGAGGTGATGGAAGGCGTTACCAAATGCCAGGTCGCTTCGGGCGAGGATGCCATCAAGGAGAAATTCAACAACGGCGACAAGCTGGTCGTCATCCTCGACAAGCAGGGGACGGCGGCGGGCGGTTTCTTCAAAGGGCTCGTCGGTGCATAAATTTACCGCATATAATTCTTCTGGAAACGATCTCCGGGGTGTCGCTGACGGTACCCCGGGGATTTTATCCGTTCAAACTTAAAATATTTATCAGATGTTTAGGAAGTCCGTATTGTCAGTCATCGTTGTTCTCTTGTCGGCGCTTTTTCCCGCCTCCGCACAGAATTATACGACCGATGCCATCCTGAAACGCACGACCGGAAAGATCGCTACGCTGGAGTGTTCGGGAATCGCCCGCACGAAGAAGGAGGCGATCGAGATGGCGAAGAAATCGGTGATCTACACTTATTTATATAACGGTATAGACGGCCTGAACGACAACAAACCCCTGTTGGGCAGCAAACCCTCGGCCGGAGCGGCCCAGTATGTCGGACAGTTGCTCGGGACGACCCGTTATGCCAACTACATCCGCAGCTGCACCATCGCCGACAAGACCAACAAGACCGCCGCCAAGGACATCCAGGTCTTTGCGACGATCGACCTCTACACCGAATCGCTCGAGCGCGACCTGGTCAACAACGGTATCATCGGGCGCAATGCCGCCGATATAGCGCTCTCCGAAACCCAGGAGATGATCGCCATGCCGACGGTGATGGTCGTGCCCTTCCGCAAGAGCGGCCAGTCCTACGAAGAGGCCATCCGCGACAATTCGGATATGCGCATGGCCATTTCGAAGGTCAACGAAGGTTTTATCAAGCAGGGCGTGGAGACCAAAGACCTGCTGACGTCGCTCAATAACGCCAATACCTATCAGGTGCGCATGGGCGACGGCATGTCGCTCGACGATGCGATCCTCATCAACTCGGGTGCCGACGTCTCGGTGAGCGTCGATATCAACCAGGATGTGAACGACGGCGGGGTGCGCGTGTCGCTGACCCTGCAGGCGATCGAGATCGCCACGGGCAATACGCTGGCCACCAAATCCGAAATTTCGGGGCGCAAACGCACGACGGCCGACGTGCTGTGCGGCGTGATGGCGCAGGCGATGGTCGGCGACTTCATGAAGCAGATATCCACACGCATGGCGACCAAGATTTCGACCGGGCAGAGCGTGGCCGTGCGCTTTACGATCGACCCCGGATCGGCCATCAACATGGATACCGAGATCAACAACATCATGCCGTTGTCGGACATCCTCGTTTCGTGGGTGAAGCGCCATGCCAAGAACGGCAAGTACCATACGCAGGGCCGCACGAGCACGCTGCTGGCCTTCAGCGATATTTTTGTGGACAACTCCATGGAGGACGGGATGCAGTCGGACGTCAATGATTTCGCACTGGCGCTATACCAGTACCTCAAGGGGCTGAACCTCTCCGTGTCGCGTACGATCACGGGTAATTCCATCGACGTAATCATCTACTAAACAACAGACCATGAATCTGCTTCGTAAACTATCGTTCTCGCTGGTGTTCGTGCTGGCCGCGCTGTCGCTCCGGGCCCAGGCCGTAATCGACCTCTCGGCCTATATCGACGACGAGACGACCGCGCAGCTCGGTGACAACAACGCCGCGGCCCTCAAAAACAAGATCAGCAAGATCATCACCCGCAACGGCATGGCCGATGCCGCGGGGCTTTTCGTCGTCACGCCGACGCTTACAATCACCGACGACGGGGCGGTCGATACGGGGATGACCACGCTGCACGTGCTGCGTGCCGACCTGACCCTGTCGGTCAAAAATCTCTTCGAAGATACGGTTTTTGGCAGCCAGACCATATCGCTCCAGGCCAATGGCAAAAGCATGGAAGCCTGTATGCGGTCGCTGATCAATAAGGTGAACGTCAACGACGCGCGTTTCGCCAAGCTGATCGGTGACGTGCAGCAGGGCATCGCCGACTATTATACGCGCCAGATGCCGAAGATACTCGCCAAGGTCAACTCGCTCGTCGCCCGTGAGGAGTACGAGGATGCGATGGCGGCGCTGGCCGTGATTCCCGAGAGTGTCGACGAATACGAGGCGGTCGAGGAGCTCAAGGTGCAGGTCTACGACAAACTGCTCGCCGGCGAGGTGACCCGTGCCGTTGCCCAGGCCGATATTCTGGTGCGCCAGGGCGATATCGACGGGGCGCTGGAGTTGTGCCGTGCGTGCAACCCCGTGAGCCCGAACTACGGCGAGGTGATCCGGTTCCTCAACCGCCTCGATGCGCAGGCTGCGGCGGCCGAAGCCGCGGCGATGGAGCAGGAGTTGCGGAAAATGGATGCCGAGGCAATGCGCGCGCGGACGCAGCAGGAGGCTGCCGTCGAGGCGCAGAGCCTCAAGGCCGAGCGTGCCGAGTCCTCTGCCAAGAAGGGCAAGTCGCTGGGCGAATGGCTCTTCGGACTCTGACCGAACGATTGTCTGACTAATCTGGAAATACGATGAAAACCTGTCCTGTCTGCGGAAATAGAATGGAGGATTCGCAGCACCTGTGCCCGGATTGCGGCGCCGACTATGTCGGGGCCGTCGTCGACGATATTGCCTCCGGTGCGGGGGCGGATTCCCGGCTGATGCTCGCGAGCCTCGAAGAGGGGCTTGCCGGGCTGGATGCCGTGCCGCTGCCCGCCTTGGGCGATACGGCCCGTAAGATGCTCCCTGCGCTGTGCGCTGCGGCACTGGTATTTTGCCTGCTCGCCGGGGTCGCTACGGGTGCCAATATCTTCTACCTGCTGGCCGCCGTCGCGCTGGTGCCGCTGGCCGTGTCGCTGCTTGCCCGTATGCAGGGGAAACTGCGGTTGAGTGCCGGCGAAGTGGTCGTAAGGGCCGCAGCGCGGGTCTTCGCCGAGGATGCCGCTTCCGTGCGGGAGCGGTTTGGCGGTGATGCCGGGGTGCTGGCCCGGCTCGATGCCATGCAGCTGCGGCTGGATGACGCCCTTGCACGGCAGGCGTCGGCGCATGCGCAAAACCGCCGTAAGGTGACGGTCATTGCGGCCGTCGTGCTGATTTGCTGTTCTGCGGGTGCAGGGGCGTTGGCCGTGCGAAACCATGCGGCCCGCGAGGCCCAGGCCGCCTATGCGGCGCAGCCCGAGTGGGTCAGGTTGCGCGACAGCTACGCCGCAGCGGCCGGCGACGACGAATATGCGGGCAAAGACCTGCGGATCGCCGTCGTGCGTGCCATGCTCGCCGACGGGCAGGGCGCTGCGGCCGAGGATTTTTTCTTCGCCCATTGCCAGGGCAAGGTCGGGGATGCCGATTGCGCCATGTTGATCGCCGGCCATTACAAAGCGAAGAAGGATGCCGTTGCGCTCGACGCCTTTGCCGGCAAGGTGTCGCTGCGCTACGATTCCGATACGCAAAAGGTTAAATCCCTAACGAAGTGACCCGATGAAGCGTTTATTACCTATTTCGCTGCTTTTGGCGGCACTCTGCATCTCGGCGGCGGCTTTTGCCCAGAAGGACAAGGTCGTCGAGGCGAGCAGCAAACGGAAGCCGGCATGGATCGGCAGCTCCGACCGGTCGCATTTTGCGGTGACGGAGGTGGGGGAGACCCTTGCCGCCGCCTCGGGGAAATGCATGGCCTCGATCCGGCAGTATATCGTCAATGCCGTGGCCGTGAATGTCTCGTCCGCCGAGAAGATGGCGACGCGCCAGATCACGCGCGACCAGCTGGTCTCGGCGATGAGCGATTATTCGTCGGTGCTGATGACCGAGGCCGGACAGCTGCCCTACCTGAACGATATCACCCTCTCGAACGCCGAGGCGGTCTACTGGGAGCGGATATACAGCAAGAAGACCAAGACCTACCGCTATGAATATTCGGTGCTGTACCCCTTCCCGGAGCAGACGCGGCGGCAGCTGATCGAGGCTTTCGTGGCCATCGACGACGCCAAGCAGGCCGAGTATGAACGGCTGCGGCGCGAACTGGGCACGATTACGGACATAGACCGTATCCAGCTGGCGGTAAACGAGCTGGACGGGTTGTACGACTATTTCTTCGACGCCACCCGCAAGGGCGATGTCGAGACCCTGCGGCGCAATTACCGGGCACTGTACCATGCCGTGTCGATCGAGGTGGAGTCCGAGGCGCCGGGCGAGTGCGTCTATTCCCTGCGGCTCGACGGCCGTCCGGCCACGACCGCCGTGCAGCCGCGCCTGAAAAGCGAATCGGTGCTGGAGATGGCCGTCAAGCCCTATGGCGACGGCCGCTACCTGCTCTCCTATGATCCGCAGTACGCTTCGCCGACCGATATCAACAAGATCGAAGTGCTCTACCTGTTCGGCGGTGCGCGCGTGTCGCAGACGATCTTTTTCAATCCGGCCGGGGACGCCGTTTCAGTCCGGCCTAAGGGCACGCTCAGGATCGAACAGTCCGGCGGGGTGATCCGCGGGACGATGCAGCTGCGCGTAAGCGGGACGGCGGCCGAGGTGCGGCGGATCGTGCTGTTCAACCCGGCCGACGGGGCCCGGATCGTGGCTGAAAGGATCGAACCCCCGCAGCTCGCCGGGGGCGATTGCAGCGTAACGTTCGAGGCGCAAGGCTCGATAAGCCCCGCAACCGACGGGGTGGACGTCCTCAGGGGAAGCATCGGATTCGGGAATCCCGCCGACGGGAAGGCCTCCGAAGCCGATTTTACATTGCACTATAAACTTACAACCAAATAATCCGAAAGATGAAAAGAACCCTTATTGGAGCTATCGCTCTCCTGCTCGCTGCCGGCGCCGTGTCGTGCAGTTCGTCGAAAAAGGCCTCCGGGCCCGCTGCCCCTGCGGGCATGGTCGAAGAGGCTATTCCGCTCAGCGGCGCACAGTACCGCAGCAATGCCGAATATTACCGTGCCGTGCAGAACGGCGTGAGCACCGAGCGCAGCACGGCGCAGAAGATCGCCATGCAGAATTGCCGCCAGGATCTTGCCGCGGCCATCCAGGCCGATGTGAAGCTCGTCATCGAGAACTATGTGAAGAACCAGGATACGGGCGTTTCCGCCGAGCACAAGTCGCAGTATCAGGAACTGGCTTACACGGCCGTCGGCCAGCAGTTGCGCGACGTGCAGGTCGTCGAGGAGAAGATGTTCCGCCAGGACAACGGCTCGTTCCGTTACTATGTCTGCATGCAGCTTCCCAAGGCTGCCCTGGAGGCAGCCATCGAGGATGCGATCGCCAAGGATGCCAAACTCAACCTGGAATTCGACCGCGCCCAGTTCAAAAAGATCTTCGAGGAGCAGATGGCTGCTTTCTCGCAGCAGTAGCCCTGTTGGCCGGCACCATGTCCAATCGAGAGACGGCGCTCCCCTCGGACGAGGGAAGCCGCCGTCTTTTACCCGTAACCGCTCCGCCTATGAAACGCTATCTGACCCTGTTGCTGTCGCTGCTTTTCGTGCTTCCCCTGCCGGCGCAGTCCCGCCGGGAGGCGTTGCTGGAATACCAGGCGCGCCGCAGGCAGGCCTATACCGAATTCCGGGACAACTACCGCAAGGCGTGCGCCGACTTCATGCGCAAGCGCTGGGAGGCTTTCCGCGCCGAGGCTCCGGTACCCGTGCCCGAACGCCGGGAACCCGACATCCCCATTATGAAACGCCCGGATGCGCCCTCTGTGCCGACGCAGGACAGGATGCCTTACGACAAGGTGGTCGACCTGCCCGAGCCGGCTCCGGAGATGCCCGATGCGCCCGGGATTGCGGAAACACCTATGCTTCCCGGCAAACCCGCCGCGGGAAAGGGGGCCGGGGATAACGGTGTGCAGCAGGGGCGGAAACCCGCCGCGGGGACGGACGACGCGGCTCCGGCGGTGGACGTTTCGCGTCCCTTCAAGTTCACGTTCTACGGCACGGGCTGTTCCGTATCGCTGGCTGCGAAACACCGCTTCAACCTCGCCTCGGTGCAGGAGAACAGCGTGGCCAATGCCTGGGAAGGCGTTTCGCGAGGTTCATACGATGCCGTGGCGGCGGAGTGCGTGGCGCTGAAAAAGGCGCTGGGGCTCAACGACTGGGGCTATTACGACCTTGTGCGGACACTCGCCGACGGATTCTGCGGCCCCAAAACGAACGAATCGGTCGTCCTGCAATCGTTCCTGATGGCCGAGGCGGGCTATAAAGTGCGCATGGCGCGCGGCGACGGCCGGCTGTTTCTGTTGCTGGCCACCGACGGGCAGGTCTATGCCCGTCCCTATTTCAATATCGACGGCCAGGTATTTTATATCCTGGACGATGTCCCGCGGGCCGCGTCGTACAATATCTGCAATTTCACGATCCCCGGGGAGCGGCCTTTGTCGCTGGCGATGCCCGCGCCGCCCCTCTTCGCGCAGAAACCCGCGGCGCCCGTCGTTCGCAATTTCGACGGCGTGGTTTCGACGACGGTGACGGTAAACCGCAACCTGATGGATTTCTATACGAATTATCCGCCCTGTCACTGGAGCGTCTATGCGGCCACGGCGCTTACCGCTCCGGTGCGCGGGCAACTCTATCCCCTGCTGCGCGCCGCAGTGGCCG
The DNA here is from genome assembly GCF_003435745.1 of Alistipes sp. AM16-43. Classification (NCBI taxonomy): domain Bacteria; kingdom Pseudomonadati; phylum Bacteroidota; class Bacteroidia; order Bacteroidales; family Rikenellaceae; genus Alistipes; species Alistipes sp. AM16-43. The sequence continues at coordinate 556,314 of NZ_QTUQ01000002.1, read as the reverse complement.
GGAAGGGCGAGCGCGAGGCGGCGGAACTGCTGCTGCACTACCTGCACAGGGCTTTCCCCTACAAGACCGACGAAGCACAGTTCGGCATCGAGCGGACACTCTTCGCCGAGGAGATGTACTACTATCCGTACAGCGACTGCGAAGACCGTTCGATCCTCTTTGCGCGGCTGGTCAAGGATCTGCTGGGGCTGGATGTCGTGCTGCTCTATTATCCGGCGCATATCGCCGCGGCGGTATGCTTCAAAGGCGAGGTGAAGGGCGACTACATGCAGCTCGGCAACAAACGCTATGTAATCTGCGATGCGACCTATATCGGTGCCGGCGTGGGCGAGGCGATGCCCGACCTGAAGCGTACGCCGGCCCAAGTCGTCCGGATTGATTAACCCTTTAAAACCGATTCGCGATGTTTTGTCCCAATTGTGGAAAGAAATGCGGTGATAACGACCTTTTCTGCGGGGGCTGCGGCACCAGGCTCCCCGCCCGCCCGGTGACGGCATCCCCGGCGGCAGATGCGGCACCCGTTGCCCCGGCTGTCCGGGCTGCGGGCGATACCCCGGCGGCTTCGGCCTCGCATGGCGCCGCAAACCCCTCGGGATGCGGGGCGGCATCCGCCGCAAGCGCCCGGGCAGACGCCCGGGCCGGAAGCGGCGCGGCCGCGGGCTCGAAGGAGCCGGCGGGGCCTATGGCCGAGGGCGTCATCTTCACCAACCTGCAGGCTCTGGCCCGCAAATTCGGAACCGATGCCGCGACGGTGCGCAAGTTGCTCGCCGCTTATGCCGAAGCATCGGCGGCACACGGCATCCGTTACCGCATCGTCGATGCCGGCGACTATGTTTTTCGCAACCCCGAGGCCGGGCGCAACCGCGCCGTGGCGCTTTCACCGGCCGATTCGTGGGTCGAACACGGTTACCTGCTGGCGGACTATTACCGTTTCGGGCGCAGCACGGCCGACGATGAAACCAACTACCTGTTCATCGTCGGAGGCGCCGATGTCATTCCCATGCCCGTCCTGCCGCAGTATATCTCCGATCCCGATTACAGCGATACGGACATCGACTCCGATATCCCTTATGCCTACCTGCTGGGCGAGCGGACTTACCCCATGCTGGGGACGGCCGAAATTTTCCAGTACGAACAATATTTCCATGCGGGACGCCTGCCGCTGGCGCATGACGCGTCGCTGGACGACCTGGCCGGATACCTGCGCCGTGCGGCCAAAGCCCCCGGTTCGATGGCCGTGGGCAGGGCTTACGGGCAGACCGACCTCACGTGGCTTTCGGCCTCGGCTTCGGTCAGCGAGCCTTTCCGCCGCAATCGACTCTTCCGGGGTGACGTGCGGCTCGATGAGCGTATCTATACGCAGAACCTTTTTGTCAGCCCCTGCGTCGAGCGTTCGATCGTCGACAAGGTTTTCGACCGGGGTGCGGACTTCTACTATTTCAACCTGCACGGCAGCGATGCCCCGACCGCATGCAGTTTCTATGCTTCCTACCAGCAGCAATGTTACGAGGCAGTCACGCCCCGGCAGCTGGCGTCCGCCGAGAAACCGAACGTGGTGGTGACCGAGGCGTGCTATGGCGGGAAATTCCAGGATTACGGCCGCGGCGAGACGATGCTGCTCGCGGCGATGGGCGACATGACGCTGCTCTACCTGGGGTCGTCGCGCATCGCGTGGGGTGCTTCGAAGAGCAGTTCGGCAGCCGATCTGGACAATGCCGACCGCCTGACGAACGTCTATATGGCCAAATTGCTCGAGGGGTATACGGCCGGCGAGGCATTCTACATGGCACGGCAGAGCTTCTTCGATTATAACGACGGTTACTTTACGCCCCACCAAGCACTTACGATCGTCGAGTTCAACCTTTTCGGCGATCCGTTTCTGCATGTGGGCGTGCGCCGGGAGGGGGCGAAGGCGCATCCCCGGGCGGTGAAGGCGCTGGCGAAAGGCGCAGTCAACGCGGTCGTCGAACGCAAGTGCGTCTATGAAGCCGCTCCGGCCTCGTTGCTCGACCGGGTGCGCAGCGCCGTCGACCGCAACCTGTCGCTCATCCGCGCCGCTGTCGACCGGCAATTGTACGAACAGCTGGGGGTCGAACCGCGTAGCCTGTCGACCGTCACCCGCATGAAATACGGCAACGGCGACGAGTTTTATGCCTTCAATTACCTGCAGACGGACGGTACCATAAAGAGCTGCCATACGGCGACCGCCGACCTGAACGGAAACGTGAAATCAATCATATCAACCAAATAGAACGACTACTATGAAATGCCAGAATTGTAATTCCGAACTCCTGGAGGATGCGAAGTTCTGCACGACGTGCGGTACGCCCGTCGCCGCTGCGCCCGCAGGCCCCGTGTGCCCGAAATGCAATGCCCCGATGCTGCCCGACGCAAGGTTCTGCACGACGTGCGGCGCTGCGGTCGAACCCGCCGCTGCGCAGGCGCCCCAGGCGCCGGACGGGCAGGCTGCCGGAGGCGGCGAGCTCGCCACGGTGAAACAGAAGATTTTCTGGAATATCCAGAAAGGCGAAGTCGCCTGCCGGGTCAATGAATCGGAGTTTATCCGCTACGATTCGGCGCAGGGGCTGATCGTAAACGACGGCACGACGGCGTATATCAAGGCCAACGGCAAGGTGCTGGCCGAAATCCACGGGGGCATCTACGATTTCGTAGATCCCGACGAGCTCAAGCGCGTACTCGAAAGCCGTACGGGCGGGGCTGCGGGGCTGGTGGCCGGCAGCGGCCGTTTCCTGATAAACGCCCTGCTGGGACGCCGCGTGAAGGACAAGTTCGACGACAAGGACGCTCCCGAACGGCAGCGCTCGCTCGATGCCGTGATCGAGAGCATGAAACGGCACGAGGCTTTCTCGCTGCTGCTCAAGCTCGACAAGAGTTTCTCGCTGGTATTCGGTTCGGGAACGGCCGAGGATATGGCCGAGTTCAGGCCGATGTCCGTGCGTACGAAACTGCTGGACTTGCAGGTCGGCCTGCGCGTGATTTTCCGTATCGCAGACTTCAATCGTTTCGCCGAATATTTCCTGACGGACGAGCCCGTCGCCACGACCCGCAGGATTGCGGAGAAGTTGCAGCCCGTAATGCAGAATGCCGTGCAGGCCGTGATGCAGGATCGCCAGATCGAAGGCACGTCGATCCCGGCGGAGGTCGCCGAGGCGATCGCGGCCAGGATTGCCGCTTCCGGCGACCAGTTCTACGGCCTTGCGCTGGAGCGCGTGGCCGAAGTGGCGGCTTCGAACGAAGACCTGGAACGCCTGCGCAGCCTGAGCCGCGAACTTTACCTTTCGGAGCAGGAACTCGACTACCTGCGCCGCACCAACGATTTCCGCAACCGCCTGGCTGCGGAGACCAATTCGCAGGCTATTGCCGATGCACGCAGCGACATGCAGCTCTATGAGGGGTTGCAGCAGGTCAATAAAGACCGCCTGCTGGCCGACGACGAACTGGATAAGTTCTACACCGTGCTTTCGCGCGAGAAACGGATCCGCGATGCCCGCAGCGAGGACGAGGTGGAGGCTGCACTGGCCGACATCGAAAAGACCGGGCTGCTGCGCGAAGAGGATGTCGACAACCTGCGCATCGACGTCGCCGAGCGCCGTTACCGCCGGGGCGAGGCGATCAAGCTCATGCAGCTGCGCGACCAGATCGAGTTCGAGAAAGTCCGCACGGCGGGCGAAGGGCAGATCGCCGTGGAGCAGATGCGCCAGGGGCTGGAGTTGCAGGAGCTGACGCTCGCGCATCGCAAGCGCGAGGACGAGTATTCCGACGAACGCCGCGCCCGGGAGCGCGAGCTGCAGCGGGCAGACCGCCAGTCGGAGATGGAACTGGACAATGCCGAGATGGATGCCCAGATCGAACGCCTGCGCAAGGTCAAGGAGCTCAACCGCGAGGACAAGAAGATGGATTTGGATCACGAGCGCGAGATGGAGCGCCTGAAGCAGGAAGCCCTCGACAAGAAGGCGCGGATGACGGCCGAGCAGCTGATGGCCGTGGCTGCGGGCGAGAACCTCGATTCGCAGGCCGCGGTGAAGTTCGCCGAGTCGTTCTCGGCGGGAAAGAACGCCGAACAGGTGCAGCAGGCCGCCGATGCCCGTATCGCCGACTCGCAGCGCCACGAAGACCGTATGTTGGAGATGATGCGCGAGATGAAGGATATGGCCACGACCATGACCGGGCACATCGTCCAGAACAAGGATGCCGAACGCGACCGTTACCGCGAACGGATGGAACGCCAGGAAGACCGCGTGGACAAGACGCAGGACAGTGCCCTCGAATATGCGACGCGCAACAACCACCAGGCGGCCGCGAAGCCCCAGGCGCAGGCTCCCCAGTCTGTCGGGCGGGTATGTCCCGACTGCGGTACGGTAGCCGTGCAGGGCGTGCGTTTCTGCGCCAACTGCGGGCGAGATCTCAAATGAGCACGGCCATGGAGAGATACCAGGGAGTAATACTGATCCGGTTGCAGAATGCCGGGTCGAAATCCGAAGGGCATTATGCCTTTCTGGTGCGTGACGACGACATGAGCGTCGTGAAGCTCTGCCGCGAAGGCGCGGTGCCGACCGACGACCCCTATTTCGTGCCGTTCGACCGGCAGGAGGTCGTCGTCACGGGAACCATGAGCCACGGGTGGCTGGTCGCCTCGGCGGTCGAGCAGGCCGTTGCCGGGGATGAGGCTGATAGTGAAACCGAAGAAAACAACGAACAAGCATGAAAACATGTCCCAAGTGCGGTTACGATAAACTCGCCGATACAGCCCGCTTCTGCCACAAGTGCGGTTGCGACTGCGCTGCGGTGCAGGTGGAGCGCACGCCGGCGGCCGAGGCGCCGGAAGCCGCGCCGCTCGTCGGCGATAAGAACCTGATCAATGAAAGTACGATCATCGGCAAGCAGGAGAAATACGAGGCGTCGAACATCACGATCCACAACAACATCACCGAGGATCATTCGCACACGACGATCGTGTGTGCGGTTTCCGGCAAGCGTATCTACTTAGACCACAGTGTCGTGTGCCCGAAGTGCGGCAAGCAGGTGGCGTTGGAATATTATGTCGAGGCGTCGAAGCGCTGCGAGAACTGCGAGCAGCAGGCGCGCGAGGAGTACCGTGCGTTCGTCGTGCGGACGACGGGGGCCGGGCCGCTCGATGCGGCGTGCAAGCAGCAGTTGGATGCCGAAGCGCAGCGGTTGCAGATAGACGCCGCGACGCAGGCTTCGATCCTCAGGGCGCGGCAGCAAAAGCCCGCTGGGAAATCTGCCGAGCTCACCTCCGTGCAGCGTGCCGAACTGGAAGCGGCCGTGTCGCGCCTGATCACGGCGACGGAGCCCGAACCGGCGCAGAAAAGCCTCGAAGCCCTCACCGTGCTGCACGAAAATTCGTCGAACTACGAGGCCGACTACTGGTATTTCCTCGCGCGGGCGGTCGTCTGCCCGGAGGAGTCGGTGAAGGCCTATGAAGAGGAGCTGACCGACGATTACTGGCAGCGGTACTGGGGATTCCTGGGCTACTGCAACACCGGGTCGCCCAAGGGCGGGGCTGCGGTCGACCGCCTGAGGTCGGTGTTCGGCCAGCGCGAGGACGACATCCGGCTGGCCGAGGCGATCTATTACCTTGCCCGGGGATTCGATGCGTTCGAGACCTCGATGCTGGGACGTGCCGGAGAGCTTGCCTCGTCGGTGCGGCGGGAGTACCTTTCCAAGCCGTTGGTGCCCGTCTACGATACCTTGCAGCGGCTTGTCCGCGAAAATATCCGGCTGGAGGAGAAATACACCCCGATGGAGACTTTTGTCTTCGTGGATGTTTTCCGTGCCGGGAAGTATATCGAATACCTTTGTGCCGAGCAGGCGCGCAAGGAGCAGGAAGCCCGTGAGGCCGAGGCGAGGCGCGAACAGGAGGCACGCGAGGCCGAGGCGAAGCTGGAGCGCGAACGCCAGGCCGCCGCGCAGGCCCTCCGCCGGAAGCAGGCCGAGATGTCGGCCGACCGCTCCAAACGCATGGAGCAGGAGATGGCGCGCCTGGGCGGTGCGAAACCCGCGGCGACGCAACAGGCGGATTCGAAAGCCTTTGCGGGCTACGAGACGGTCGTGCCGGGGACGAAGAAGCGGAACTGGGGAAAGACGATCCTGATCGTGGTGGTATGCCTGATCGCACTAATCGGGCTGCTGTTCCTGATTCCGGCTCCCGAATCGCTGCAATAGAGGCTGGGCTGCGGCTGCGGGCCCGTCGGGGGTTTCTGTTCCCGGGCGATGGACTCGGGTTGCGGACTTCGGGGGCGGGCCGTTGCGGCCGACGAAAATAAACCGGGCAGGGTTTTTCCCTGCCCGGTTCGTTATATTCTATTCCGCGGATGCTGTCCGGTGGAGCGGCGGACGCATCTTCGGGTTCAGATTTTGTCCAGTTCCACGGTGAAATGCCGCAGGATCGGGGCTTCGAAGGTGATGCGGTAGCCGGTGGTGATCTCTGCGCGGCGCTCGTAGATGTTGCGGCAGGCCGCGGCGATCACGCGGATGTGGTTGTCCGAGTAGACCCGCCGCGGGATCGCCAGGCGCAGCAGTTCCAGCCGCGGGTAGCGGTTCTCGTGCGTATCGGGGTCGCGGTCGGCGAGGATCGAGCCGATCTCCACGCCGCGGATTCCCGCCTCCAAATAGAGCTCCACGGCGAGCGTCTGGGCGATAAACTGTTCCTTCGGCAGGTTGGGGAGCACTTTTTTCGCATCGATGAAGATGGCGTGTCCGCCGGCCGGCCGCTGGTAGGGTACGCCGTATTCGTCGAGCAGGTTGCCCAGCAGCTTCACCTGGCGGATGCGGGCGTCGAGTTGTTCGTATTCGGTATTTTCGTCCAGCCCCACGGCCAGCGCATCCATGTCGCGGCCCGACATGCCGCCGTAGGTCACGTAGCCCTCGAACATGATGCTGAAGGTCATGGCCTGCCTGTAGAGCTCTTCGCTGCGCATGGCCACGAATCCGCCCATGTTCACCACACCGTCCTTCTTGGCCGAGATGGTCATGATGTCGGCATAGGTGTAGATTTCGCGGACGATCTCCTTGATGGTCTTGTCGGCATAGCCCTCCTCGCGGGTCTTGATGAAATAGGCATTCTCGGCGAAACGGGCCGAGTCGAGCAGCAGGGGTACGCCATAGCGGCGGCAGACTTCGGCCGTTTCGCGGATGTTGCGCATCGACACGGGCTGCCCGCCTGCCGTGTTGTTGGTGATGGTCAGCACGACGCACGGGACTTTTTCGCGCGGGTTCTCGCGCAGGATTTTTTCGAGCTTGGCGATGTCCATCTCGCCCTTGAAGGGCAGCTCTTTCTGGGTGTCGGCCGCATCGTCGATCGTGCAGTCCACAGCGTGGCAATGGCGGAATTCGATGTGCCCTTTGGTGGTGTCGAAGTGGGAGTTGCCCGGGACGATGTCGCCCGCCTTGAGCAGTGCCGAAAAGATCACGTTCTCCGCAGCACGCCCCTGGTGCGTGGGCAGGAAATAGGGCATCCCGAAGATGCTTTCGATCGTCTCCTTGAGCCGGAAATAGGACGAGGCTCCGGCATAGCTTTCGTCGCCGGTCATCATGGCCGCCCACTGGCGGTCGCTCATCGAGCCTGTGCCCGAGTCGGTCAGCAGGTCGATCGTGACCTGGTCGCTGCGCAGCTTGAAAAGGTTGTAGCGGGCTTCGCGGATCCATGCTTCGCGCTCCGCACGTGTGGAGGTGCGGATGGCCTCGGTCATCTTGATCTTGTAAGGTTCTGCATACGGAAGTGTCATAGAAAAGAGCGTTTTAGGTTATAAATTGTTGTTCTTTTCCTCAAAATTATAAAAATATTTTGAGATATTTGACATCGGTATTATATTTGTGTAGGCCGGTGTGGATTTTCTTAAACTTTTTTACCGCATGGAAAAGTATCGTTGCACCGTCTGTGAATACATTTACGACCCGGAGTCGGGTGACCCGGAGAACGGCATCGACCCCGGTACGGCTTTCGAAGACCTGCCCGACGATTGGGTATGCCCGGTCTGTAACGAGGGCAAATGGGCATTCGAACCGCTCGAAGCAAACTAAAACGGGATGGCTATGATTAAGTTCAACCTCATTGTTTCACTTTTAATTTTACCTATTATGGCAACAGACATTGCAGCACAGGCACGGTTTACCCCCAAGGAGCTGCCTTATGCTTACGACGCTCTCGCACCGCAGGTCTCCGAAGAGACGCTGCGCTTCCACCACGACAAACATTACGTGGGGTATGTGAATAAACTCAACGAGCTGATTCTCGATACGCCTTACGCCCGGCAGCCGCTGGAGGACATCGTCGTTTCGGCCGACGGCGCGATTTTCAACAACGCTGCGCAGATGTGGAACCACGAGTTCTTCTTCGACCAGCTTTCGCCCGATGGCGAGGCGCGTCCGACAGGGGCGTTGCTGAAGGCCATCGACGCGGATTTCGGTTCGTTCGAGCAGTTCAAGGCCCAGATGGAGAAGGCTGCCGTCGGCCTTTTCGGTTCGGGATGGGCCTGGCTCGCCGAGGACAAATCGGGCAAGCTGGCCATCGTCACGGAGCAGAACGCCGGAAACCCGATGTGCCACGGCATGAAGCCGCTGATGTGCTTCGACGTATGGGAGCATGCCTACTACATCGACTACCGCAACCGTCGCGCCGACGCCGTCGCCGCCCTCTGGGATCGCATCGACTGGAAGGTCGTTGCAGACCGTTACGAAAAGAAATAAGGGTTTGTTTCTGTTGGAAATGCCGCCTCCGGTTTTCGGGGCGGCATTTTCTTTTGTGCTGCAGGCAAACCTTCCGGGCACGGCCTTTCGCAGTTGCCGGGGCGGAATATACCGGGCGGGGCTCGTTGCCATCCGCCGGGCTTGTTTCCGGAGTATTACCTGAATCCGGCTATGGGTGTTTTTGTACTCAAAATTCATCATTATGTACGTTTTTTCGTCCATGGATTCCGTTTTCTGCGCGAAAGAGTGTATCTTCGCAGCACGAAAATAGTAAGGTCGAAATGCTGGAGAGGATTCAATATGCTTTGTTCATCTTGCTTTTTGTCTTGGCAGGAAGCCTGGATGGCGCTCAGGTTCAGTCCGGTAGGGTAGTTTCGCAGCCCGACCGGATTTGCCAGTCCACTCTCCGGACGCCGGTTCCGGCACACAATTGTTTCACGGCGGCAGTCTTCACCTGCGACGCTCCGATCGAAAATCCCGTCCAACCGTCCGCCCAGAAGGCGATCGTCCGTCTGCGCCATGATGCCCGGGCCATGGCGTCGGCCCGCGGGCTGTCCTGCCGTCCGGCTTATTCGGACTGCTTCGACCTGCATCCCAAGCCGGTCGATTATTATGTCTTTTCGCTGGGGCGTATCCTGATTTAGCCGCTGTTCCCGTTCCCGTTTTGCCGCATGTTCCCGGATGAGGATTTTTTCTCCCGGAGATGCGTTCGTGTTTTCGTGTTCCGAGTAAATTCGTAAAAACGATAAGTTATGTATTTTACGCTATTGGTGGTCGTCATCCTGACGGCTATTGCGCTGGTCGCAGTCGCGCTGGGTATCGCCCGCGCCATATCGCCGCGCTCGTACAACCCGCAGAAAGGCGAGGCGTACGAGTGCGGTATCCCGACGCGCGGACGGTCGTGGATGCAGTTCAAGGTGGGGTACTACCTGTTCGCGATCCTGTTCCTGATGTTCGACGTGGAGACCGTCTTTCTCTTTTCGTGGGCGGTGGTCGTCCAGGATCTGGGGATTTACGGGCTGGTGAGCATCCTCTTCTTTTTGGTCGTACTGGTTTTGGGCCTTGCATACGCATGGCGGAAAGGAGCTTTGGAATGGAAATAAGGAAGCCTGAGATAAAGGCAATGAAATACGAGGATTTCAATGACAACGAATACCTCGAAAAGATGGTGGCCGAGCTGCGCCGCGAGGGTACGAACGTGATCGTAGGGTGCCTCGACGAATTGATCGAGTGGGGGCGCAGCAACAGCCTCTGGCCGCTGACTTTCGCCACGAGCTGCTGCGGGATCGAGTTCATGGCCGTGGGGGCGGCCCGCTACGACTTTGCCCGGTTCGGGTTCGAAGTGGCCCGCGCCTCCCCGCGCCAGGCCGATTTCATCATGGTGGCCGGGACGATCACCCACAAGATGGCCCCTGTCCTGAAGCGCCTCTACGACCAGATGGCCGACCCGAAGTATGTGATCGCCGTCGGGGGATGCGCCATCAGCGGCGGCCCGTTCAAGAAATCGTACCACGTGCTGGACGGCGTGGACAAGATACTGCCGGTCGATGTCTATATCCCCGGGTGCCCGCCGCGCCCCGAGGCGATGCTCTACGGGCTGATGCAGTTGCAGCGCAAAGTGAAATTACAGCGGTTTTTCGGCGGGGTGAACAAGCAGATCGGCAAGCAGGAGTACGAAGAGCTGCTTCGCCGGGATCTGACGGCCGAAAAGAACGATTTGAACGTGGAAGGAGGAGAAAAACAATGAATATCAACGAAAAAATAACGGCCTGGGAACCCGGCGCCGTGTGGTCGGCGGCCGGGGACGGGATGTTTACCGTCCCGGTGGAGAAATTTCACGCCCTGGCTGCACGCCTGAGGGCCGAGGGATTCGATTTTCTGCGCAGCCTGACGGGCATGGACTGGGGCGAAGAGGGGTTCGGGGCGGTCTACCACCTCGAAGCCACCGCGACGGGCGAGAACGTCGTGTTGCGGACGCTGACCCCCAGCCGCGAGAAGTGCGGGCTGCCTTCGGTCTGCGACCTGTGGAAGGCTGCGGAACTCAACGAGCGCGAAGTCTTCGACTATTTCGGCATCGGTTTCCTGAACCATCCCGACATGCGGCGCCTGTTCCTGCGCGACGACTGGGTGGGGTACCCCCTGCGTAAGGATTACGACCCGGGGCTCAACCCGTTGCGCATGACCAACGAAGTGTCGAAGGACAGCGCCCCGAGCTTCGAACTGACGGCGGACGGCAGCTTCATCCGCCACCGCAACGTCTTGTTCGAGGAGGACGAATATGTCATCAACATCGGCCCGCAGCACCCCGCCACGCACGGCGTGCTGCGTTTCCGCGTGTCGCTCGAAGGCGAGATCATCCGCAAGCTCGACGTGCATTGCGGTTACATCCACCGCGGCATCGAGAAGATGTGCGAAAGCCTGACCTACCCCCAGACGCTGGCGCTTACCGACCGCCTCGACTACCTCGGGGCGTCGCAGAACCGCCATGCGCTCTGCATGTGTATCGAGAAGGGGTTGGGTGTGGAGGTGTCCGAGCGCGTGCAGTACATCCGCACGATCATGGACGAGTTGCAGCGTATCGACTCGCACCTGCTGTTCTTTGCCTGCCTTTGCATGGATATGGGGGCCCTGACGGCCTTTTTCTATGGGTTCCGCGACCGTGAGAAGGTGCTCGACATTCTGGAGCAGACCACCGGCGGGCGCCTGATCCAGACTTATAATACGATCGGCGGCGTGCAGGCCGACATCCATCCCGATTTCGTACGGCGCGTGAAGGAGTTTATCGCCTACATGCGCCCGACGCTGCGCGAGTACCACGAGGTGTTCACGGGGAACGTCATCGCCCGGGAACGCCTGAAAGGCACCGGCGTGCTGACCCGCGAAGACGCCATCTCGTTCGGTGCCACGGGCGGTACGGGGCGTGCCTCGGGCTGGGCGTGCGACGTGCGCAAGCGCCACCCCTACGCCATGTACGGCAAGGTGGATTTCGAGGAAGTACTCTACGACGAGGGCGACTGTTTCGCTCGTTACATGGTGCGTATGCGTGAGATCGAACAGAGCATGAATATCATCGAACAGTTGATAGACAACATTCCGGAAGGCGAATACCAGTTGAAGATGAAGCCCGTGATCCGCATACCCGAAGGCAGTTACTACGCCGCCGTCGAGGGCAGCCGCGGGGAGTTCGGGGTCTTCATCGAGAGCCGCGGGGAGAAGTCGCCCTACCGCATGAAGTTCCGCTCGACGGGACTCCCGCTCGTGTCGTGCCTAGAAACCATTGCGCGGGGGACGAAGATCGCCGACCTGATCGCCATCGGCGGTACGCTGGACTACGTCGTGCCCGATATAGACAGGTAGCCGGATGTCGCTTCCGGGTTTATAAGCCCCTCCCCTTGAGGCGGGAGCGGGATAAAAAAGGAAAAACTTACAGATATGTTTGATTTTAGTATAGTAACGAGCTGGGTTCACGGGCTGCTCACGTCGCTGATGCCCGTGGGGCTGGCGGTCTTCCTGGAGTGCGTGATCGTCGGTGTCTGCCTGCTGCTGATGTACGCGGTGATCGCCATCCTGATGATCTTCATGGAGCGTAAGGTCTGCGCGGCGTTCCAGTGCCGCCTGGGGCCCGTGCGCGTGGGGCCGTGGGGTACGTTGCAGGTGATCTGCGACGTGTTCAAGATGCTCACCAAGGAGATCATCACCATCCGCCGCTCGGACAGGTTCCTCTACAACCTCGCGCCCTACATCGTCATCCTGGCGTCGGTGCTGGCTTTCGCCTGCCTGCCGGTGAACAAGGGGCTAGAGGTGCTGGACTTCAACGTGGGCGTCTTCTTCCTGATGGCGGCCTCGTCGATCGGCGTGGTCGGCATCCTGCTGGCGGGGTGGAGCTCCAACAATAAGTATTCGCTCATCGGCGCCATGCGAAGCGGTGCGCAGATGATCTCGTACGAGCTGTCGATCGGGCTGTCGATCCTGACGATCGTCGTGCTGACCGATACGATGCAGTTCTCGGAGATCGTCGCCCGCCAGGCCGACGGTTGGTTCATCTTCAAGGGGCATGTCCCGGCGCTGGTCGCCTTCGTGATCTACCTGATCGCGGGCAACGCCGAGGTCAACCGCGGGCCGTTCGACCTCCCGGAGGCCGAGTCGGAGCTGACGGCAGGGTACCACACCGAGTATTCGGGTATGCACTTCGGCCTGTTCTACGTCGCCGAGTTCGTCAACCTGTTCGTCGTTTCGGGCGTTGCGGCCACCATCTTCCTCGGGGGATGGATGCCGCTGCACATCCCCGGCTGGGAGGGCTTCAATGCCGCCATGGACTACATCCCCGGCTTCGTCTGGTTCTTCGGCAAGGCGTTCTTCGTGGTGTGGCTGCTGATGTGGATCAAATGGACGTTCCCGCGCCTGCGTATCGACCAGATACTGACGCTGGAATGGAAATACCTGGTGCCGATCGGGCTGGCAAACCTGCTGCTGATGGTCATCGTCGTCGTATTTAAACTGCATTTTTAGTCATGAGTAGCTATATTAAAGGACTTTTCCACGGGTTGGGAACCCTGCTGACGGGTATGAAGGTGACCGGGCGGGAGTTCTTCACCAAGAAGGTCACCGAGCAATACCCCGAGAACCGGGCCACGCTCAAGATGTTCGACCGTTTCTGCGGCGAGCTGACCATGCCCCACGATGCCGGGGGGAAGAACAAGTGCATCGCCTGCGGCCTCTGCCAGTCGGCATGTCCCAACGAAACCATCCGTATCACCACCGAGATGGTCACCGATCCCGAGACGGGCAAGTCGAAACGCCGCCTGGTGCTTTACCAGTACGACCTGGGGTCGTGCATGTTCTGCCATCTGTGCGTCAACGCCTGCCCGACGGGGGCTATCCGTTTCTCGACCGATTTCGAACACGCGGTATACACGCGCGGGAAGCTGGTCAAAACCCTGAACAAACAATAAGCCATGGAGATAACACTCGAATTAATCGTCTTTACGGTGTTGGCGGTCTTTACGGCCGTGAGTGCCGTGCTGGCCGTGACGACCAAGCGTATCCTGCGCGCGGCGACCTACCTGTTGTTCGTGCTGTTCGGTACGGCGGGCATCTATTTCCAGCTGAACTATTCGTTCCTGGGTGCCGTGCAGCTGCTGATCTATGCCGGCGGCATTACGGTGCTGTACGTATTCTCGATTCTGCTGACCTCGAGCCAGGGCGACAAGTCGGAGGACATAAAGGGCTACAAGCTGTTCGTGGGGCTGGCGGCGACGCTGCTGAGCCTCGGGGTATGCCTCTACGTGACGCTCCGGCACGATTTCATGCCGTCGCATTTCGTCCACGGCGAACTGGACGTGCAGACGATCGGCCACGCGCTGATGAGCAGCGGCAAATATGGCTACGTGCTGCCGTTCGAGGTCATCAGCATCCTGTTGCTGGCCTGCATCGTCGGCGGAATCCTCATCGCACGCAAACGCTAAAAAGAGTACGACTATGATACACATGGAATATTACCTCGTCCTCTCCACGATCATGATGTTTGTGGGAATCTACGGGTTCGTGACGCGCCGCAACCTGCTCGCGATGCTGATCTCCGTCGAGCTGATCCTCAATTCGGTCGACATCAATTTCGTCGTATTCAACCGCTTCCTGTTCCCCGAACAGCTGGAGGGATTCTTCTTCACGCTATTCGCCATCGGCATCAGCGCCGCCGAAACGGCCGTCGCAATCGCCATCATCATCAACATCTACCGGAACCTGCGCAACATCGGGGTGAAGAGCCTGCGGGAGATGAAGTGGTAACGATTCTGAAAAAACGATTGTTATGGAATATACGATCCTTATCCTGCTGCTGCCGCTGCTGAGCTTCCTCTTCCTGGGGCTGGCCGGCATGAAGCTCAAGCCCGTCGTCGCGGGCGCCATAGGCACGGCGGTGCTGGCTGTAGTGGCGTTGCTGAGCTATTGTACGGCGTTCGAGTATTTTTCCGCAGGGCGCGACGCCTCGGGGGTGTTCCCCACGCTCGTGCCGTGGAACACGGTATGGCTGCCGATCAGCCGGACGCTGCATATCGACCTGGGTATCCTGCTCGACCCGATTTCGGTGATGATGCTCGTGGTGATCTCGACCGTTTCGCTGATGGTACACGTCTACTCGCTGGGCTACATGAAGGGCGAGCGGGGGTTTCAGCGTTACTATGCCTTCCTGTCGTTGTTCACGATGAGCATGATGGGGCTGGTGGTGGCTACCAACATCTTCCAGATGTACCTTTTCTGGGAATTGGTGGGCGTAAGCTCCTACCTGCTCATCGGTTTCTATTACACGAAAAAGGAGGCCGTCGCGGCCTCGAAGAAGGCGTTTATCGTGACGCGCTTCGCCGACCTGGGGTTCCTCGTCGGCATCCTCTTCTACGGGTACTATGCCGGGACGTTCTCCTTCACGCCCGACGTGCAGCTGCTGGCTGCCGCCGGTGCGATGATCCCGCTGGCGCTGGGGCTGATGTTCATCGGCGGCGCGGGCAAGAGCGCGATGTTCCCGCTGCATATCTGGCTGCCCGACGCCATGGAGGGCCCGACGCCCGTGTCGGCGCTGATTCATGCCGCGACGATGGTCGTGGCGGGCGTCTACCTCGTGGCGCGCATGTTCCCGCTCTTTGTCGGCTATGCGCCCGAGGTGCTGCACTGGACGGCCTATATCGGGGCCTTTACGGCGCTGTACGCCGCCGTCGTGGCCTGCGTGCAGAGCGACATCAAGCGTGTGCTGGCGTTCAGTACCATTTCGCAGATCGGCTTCATGATCGTGGCGCTGGGCGTCTGCACCTCGGCTGATCCCCATACGGGCGGGCTGGGGTACATGGCCTCGATGTTCCACCTCTTCACGCACGCCATGTTCAAGGCGCTGCTGTTCCTCGGCGCCGGGTGCATCATCCATGCCGTGCACTCCAACGAAATGTCGGCCATGGGCGGCCTGCGCCGATACATGCCCGTGACGCATGCGACGTTCCTCGTGGCCTGCCTGGCCATCGCGGGCATCTGGCCCCTGAGCGGTTTCTTCTCGAAGGACGAGATCCTGACGGCGTGCTTCGCCTTCAGCCCCGTGATGGGGTGGGTGATGACCGGGATCGCCGGCCTGACGGCGTTCTACATGTTCCGCCTCTATTACAACATCTTCTGGGGACGCGAAAACCGCGAACTGCATGCGGCGCACAGGCCGCACGAGGCGCCGCTGACGATGACCCTGCCGTTGGTGTTCCTGGCCGCAGTGACCTGCGTGGCGGGGTTCATTCCTTTCGGGAAGCTGGTCAGCAGCGACGGGATGCCCTACACGATCCATATCGACCGCAGTGTGGCGGGCGTGAGCCTCTGTGTGGCTGCCGCGGCTATCGCGTTGGCGACGTGGATGTACCTGCGCGAGCGCCAGACGGCGGCCAATGCCCTGGCAGCGCGCTTCAGGGGACTGCATAAGGCGGCCTACCACCGTTTCTACATCGACGAGGTTTACCAGTTCGTTACCCACCGGGTGATCTTCGCCTGCATCTCGGCCCCGGTCGCATGGTTCGACCGCCATGTGGTGGACGGCCTGATGAACATGCTGGCGCGGGCGACCAACGGCGCGGCATACGTGATCCGCGACATGCAGAGCGGCAGCGTGCAGCGTTACTGCATCTGGTTCCTCGGCGGTGCGCTGGGACTTACGATCTTCTTGCTTTTAATCTGCTAAACTGTAGCTGTTATGAATATGTTATCACTGTTTCCCGCCATCCCGGTGCTGATGATGCTGGGGCTCTGGCTCTCGAAGTCCGCGCGGCAGGTGCGTGCCGTGATGGTGGCGGGTTCCTCGCTGCTGCTGGCACTGGCGGTGGTGCTGGTGTTCCGCTACCTCGGTCTGCGCGAGGCGGGCGAGCAGGCCGCCATGCTCTTTACCGAAAGCCATGTGTGGTATGCGCCGCTCAATATCCACTATGCCGTGGGGGTAGACGGCATTTCGGTCGCCATGCTGCTGCTGTCGGCCATCATCGTGTTTACGGGGACGTTCGCCTCGTGGCGGATGAAGGAGCAGGTCAAGGAGTATTTCCTCTGGTTCTGCCTGCTGAGCGTGGGCGTCTTCGGGTTCTTCGTTTCAGTCGACCTCTTCACGATGTTCATGTTCTACGAGGTGGCGCTGATTCCGATGTATCTCTTGATCGGCGTGTGGGGCAGCGGCCGCAAGGAGTATGCCGCCATGAAACTGACACTGATGCTCATGGGCGGTTCGGCGCTGCTGCTGATCGGCATCCTGGGCATCTACTTCGGTGCCGGAGCCACGACGATGAATATCCTGGAGATCGCGCAGCTGCATAACATTCCCCTGGCGCAGCAATATATCTGGTTCCCGCTGGTCTTCGTCGGATTCGGCGTGCTGGGCGCGCTGTTCCCCTTCCATACGTGGAGCCCCGACGGCCATGCTTCGGCGCCGACGGCCGTGTCGATGCTCCATGCCGGCGTGCTGATGAAGCTGGGCGGCTACGGCTGTTTCCGCGTGGCGATGTACCTCATGCCCGAAGCGGCGCACGAGCTGAGCTGGATATTCATCGTTCTGACGACGATCTCGGTCGTGTACGGCGCTTTTGCGGCCTGCGTGCAGACCGACCTCAAATACATCAACGCCTACTCGTCGGTGTCGCACTGCGGGCTGGTATTGTTCGCCATCCTGATGATGAACACCACGGCGGGTACGGGCGCTGTCCTGCAGATGCTGAGCCACGGCCTGATGACGGCGCTCTTCTTCGCGCTGATCGGCATGATCTACGGCCGCACGCATACGCGCGACGTGCGCGAACTGAGCGGGCTGATGAAGGTGATGCCCTTCCTGGCGGTGGGCTACGTCATCGCGGGCCTGGCGAACCTGGGCCTGCCCGGCCTGAGCGGGTTCGTCGCCGAGATGACGATCTTCAACGGCGCGTTCATGGACAACGACACGTTCCACCGTGTGGTGACGATCATCGCCTGCACGTCGATCGTCATCACGGCGGTCTACATCCTGCGGGTGGTCGGGAAGATACTCTACGGCACCTGTACCAACGAAGCGCATCTCAGGCTCTCCGACGCCACGTGGGACGAACGCCTGTCGGTCGTCTGCCTCGTCGTCGCCATCGCCGGCATGGGGCTCGCGCCGCTGTGGGTGAGCGACATGATCCGGGGCAGCGTTTCGGAGATCATTACACACTTAATGAATTAAGCGACTATGGATTACAGCAATATATTCTCGTACATGCAGGCCGAAGTGACGCTCATCGCGGTGATCGTCCTGCTGTTCCTCTATGACCTGATTGCCGGGGAGCGCGGAAGACGCTGGTTTTCGGCGGTGGCCTGCGGGCTGCTCGCGGTGCAGGTGCTGGCCAATGTCGTTCCGGGGACGGCCGGCGAGGTATTCGGCGGCATGTTCTGCTATGTGCCGATGCACACCGTCGTCAAGAGCGTGCTGGCCATCGGGGCGCTCATCGTCTGCCTGCAGGCCGGTACGTGGCTGCGGCGCGACGACACGGCCCACAAACAGGGCGAATTCTACATCCTGCTGCTTTCGACGCTGCTGGGCATGTATTTCATGGTCGGGGCGGGCAATTTCCTGCTCTTCTTCCTGGGCATGGAACTGGCTTCGGTGCCGATGGCCTGCCTGGTGGCGTTCGACAAGTACAAGCACCATTCGGCCGAAGCGGGTGCGAAATACATCCTCTGCGCCTTGTTCGCGAGCGGTCTGATGCTCTACGGCATCTCGTTCTTCTACGGGACTACGGGGACGCTCTACTTCGGCGATATGGCGGCGCGCATTACGGGGTCGCCGTTGCAGGTCATGGCGATGGTCTTCTTCTTCGCCGGGCTGGGGTTCAAGATTTCGCTCGTGCCGTTCCATCTCTGGACGGCTGATACCTACCAGGGTGCGCCGACGGCCGTGACTTCCTACCTCTCGGTCGTGTCGAAGGCCTCGGCGGCGTTCGTGCTGATGACCGTGCTGATGAAGGTCTTCGGCCCGATGGTCGGGCAGTGGCAGACATTGCTCTATGCCGTGACGATGCTTTCGATCACGGTTGCCAACCTCTTCGCCATCCGGCAGACAGACCTGAAGCGTTTCATGGCCTTCTCGTCCATCTCGCAGGCCGGGTATATCATGCTGGCCGTGATCGGCGGCAGTGCCATCGGGATGACTTCGCTCGTGTTCTACGTGCTGGTATACATGGCGGCCAACCTCGCCGTCTTCGGCATCATTTCGACCGTCGAACAGCATAGCGGCGGCAAGGTCGCGCTGGCGGATTACAACGGATTCTACCGCACCAATCCCAAGCTGGCGCTGATGATGACCCTGGCGCTCTTCTCGCTGGCGGGCATCCCGCCTTTTGCCGGGTTCTTTTCGAAGTTCTTCGTCTTCGCCGCGGCATTCAAGGGCGGTTTCCACCTGCTGGTGTTCATCGCGCTGGTCAATACGGTGGTTTCGCTCTATTACTACCTGCTGGTCGTGAAGGCGATGTACATTACGCCCAACGAAGAGCCGATCGCACCGCTGCGCAGCGACCGCTATACGCGCCTCAGCCTTGCGCTCTGCATGACAGGGGTCTTGCTGCTGGGTGTCTTCAGCGTGGTTTACGACAGTATCAACGTATTCTCGTTCGGGCTTTAGCCGGACGGGAATGGGTAAGGAGGGGGCACTTGCTAAAGCAAGTGCCCCCTCCTTTATTCGTGCGGTCTTCCGCGGTGCTTTTGGGAATGTGCATTCCGAAGTCGGGAAGTTTGCCGCCCGTCTTCCCGTTTGCAGGGCGGCGGTTTTTCAGCCCTCGGTTTCCCGTTCGAGGCCGAGCAGGTAGGCCTTGGCCTCCAGTCCGCCCGCATAGCCGACCAAAGCGCCGCCGCTGCCAACCACGCGGTGGCAGGCGACGACGATGGCGATTCAGGGTATGGCGGTTTAAAGGTGTTCGAGCGTGTATTCGATCATCTTCTGCCGGACATTGGCCGTGTCGTCGGGCTGCATCGAATGGTTCTGGTCGGGGTAGACCATCATGTCGTACTGCTTGCCGCAGCGGTTCAGGGCGCGCGCCATCTCCACGCTGTTCTGGAAATGAACGTTGTCGTCGGCCGTGCCGTGGATGATGAGCAGTCGGGTCTTGGTGTCGTCGAGCATCCGGGCGAAGTTGATCGGGGAGTTGTCGTCGTAGCCTGCGGCGTTGTACTGCGGCAGGTTGTTGTAGATTTCGGTGTAGATCGAGTCGTAGTAGCGCCACGAAGTGACGGGAGCCACGGCGATCGCCATGCGGAATAGTCCGTGGCCTTTCATCGCGCAGCCCAGTGCCATGAACCCGCCGTACGACCAGCCGTAGATGCCGATGCGCGCAGGGTCGACGTAGGGCTGCGCGGCCATGTAGCGGGCGAACGAGAGCTGGTCTTCGACCTCCTGCGCTCCGAGGCGCCCGTAGGTCGATTTCTTGAACTTCTCGCCCCGGAACCCGGTGCCCCGGCCGTCGGCGCAGACTACGATGTAGCCTTTGTCCGTGAGCGCATCCTCCCAGTCGAGCGACCAGCGGTCGCTTACCGACTGCGAGCCGGGCCCCGAATACTGGGTCAGCAGCACGGGGTAGCGCTGCGAGGGATCGAAGCCGCGGGGCTTGACGATGTAGGCATTGAGCGTGTCGCCGCGCTCGGTCGTGAAGGTGAAGAACTCCCGGACGGGGCGCTGTACGACCGCCAGCTCTTCGCGGAGTTTGCGGCTGTCGGCCAGCGTGCGGATGGGGTTGCCTTCGTTGTCGCAGACCTCGACCCGGTTGGGGGTCGTGGCGTTGGAGAAGGTCGAGATGTAGTATTTCATCCCGGCGCTCGGGGCGATGGCGTAGTAGCCTTCGCCGGTCGTCAGGCGGCGCTTGTCCTTGCCGTCGAGCCGTACGCTGTACAGGTTGCGGCGCAGCGGAGAGGTTTCGGTCGAGAGGTACCAGACCCGTTTGCCGTCGGTGCCGACCACGTCGGTCACCTCCCAGTCGCCTTTGGTTACCTGGGCGAGCAAACCCTTGCGGATGCTGTAAAGGTAGAGGTGCATGTAGCCCGTGTGTCCCTCCTGCCGTACGAGGAAGCGGTCGCCGTCGATGAAGGTAATGGTCTTGTCATCCACGCGCTCGACGTATTGCTGCGAGCGTTCGTCGTAGATCGTGCGCTGGGCGCCGTTGGGCTCGCAGAGGATCACCTCGAAGGTATTCTGGCGGCGGTTGAGGCGGAAAAAGTAAAGCCGTCCGTCGGGTGTCCAGCCGATACGGGGAATGTACTGGTCGGTCACGCCGCCCGTGTCGATGCGCTCCCGTGTCCCGGTCGCAAGGTCGCAGACCCACACTTCGACCGTCGAATTTCGCTCCCCGGCCTTGGGGTATTTGAACGAGTAGGCCTGGTTGTAGAGCTTGCCGTCGAAGCGCATCATTTCCATCAGGGGCACTTCCGATTCGTCGAAACGCAGGTAGGCGATGCGGCGGCTGTCGGGCGAGAAGGCATAGGCTCTGGTGAAGCCGAACTCCTCCTCGTAGACCCAGTCCGTGGTGCCGTTGATGACCGAGTTCCACGCCCCGTCGTCGGTGATGCGGCGCGTGCGCTTGCCCGCGGTATCGTAGACATAGAGGTCGTTGCGGTCGGAATAGGCGATCAGCTTGCCGTCGGGCGAGAACGAGGCGTCGCGCGGGGCTTCGGCCTCGCGGAGTATGGGCATCAGACTGTTGCCCGAGGCCAGGAAATAATCGGTCGTGTAGGAATGGCGGTAGATCGGCCTGGCGCCCGAGGCGATGAGTATCTGCCGTTCGTCGGGCGAGAAGGCGTAGTCCGTGACGACGAGGTTGGCCGTCGGCTTGGGGAGCATCTGCTCGCCCTGCCCCGCCGCGGCGTAGCCGTAACGGACGATGTTGTTGCCTTCGAGGATGGTATAGTGTTCGCCATCGGCCATCGAGCGGATGCCGCGGACGGTTTCGTTCATCGAGCGCAGGCGTGCGATCTCGGCATATTCGCCCCGAGCCTGTACCGTACCTGTGCCGACCGCTGCGGCTGCGAGGAGTGTGAAAAGTTGTGCCTTCACGTGGGAATCGGGTTTAAATGTCCTCTACTTCGAAATCGTAGCCGAGGCGTTTGCCCGTGACGAATTTCGAGTTGTCCATCTTGGTGTTGAACTGGTCGACCGTCACGCGTTTGTTGTCCTCGTAGGGCGGCATCAGCAGGTCGAAGTTCAGGGCGAACCAGATCGCCGGTTCGAGGATGCCGATCAGGGCTTCGCGGTCGATCTCGGCCTTGCCGAAGTTCATCGCCCGCATCGAGGTCTGCTGTTTGCCCTCGACGAAATAGCGGCGCTCGCGGTTGATGAAGATACGCCCGATGAGGTATCCCTCGTCGGCGTTGCGGTTGAACTTGAACGAGTCGGAGAGGAAATTGTAGATGTTGATCAGGCCGCAGTAGGAATTTTCGCGGTCGGACTGTACGTAGGGGTTCTGCCAGATCAGGTGGTTGGCGTCGAATTCGAAGACGTCGGTGTGCATCTGGAAAATGAGGATGTCGTTGGCCACCTGCAGCTGCGCCTCGAATTTTCCGCGGTCGCGGTATTCGAGCCTGACGCGGCGGTCGAGCTTGCCGTCGAGTTCGTCGTCCATCTCCGATGCCATTTCGAACAGCGTTTCCTTCAGTTCGTTGAAGGCTGCGAAGGTGTTGTCGAAGACCCGTTGCTTGAGGGTCGACTTGCGGATGATCGTATCCAGGATCTTGCTCCTGAGCGGTGTCGTTTCCATGCTATGCTGTTTTTATTTTATGCGTATCTGTTGCCCCTTTTCGAGCGTGCTGCCGGGCTTGAGGCGGTTGAGTTTTTCGATCGAACGGGTGCGGATGGCGTAGGACTGGCCTACGGCATAGGCCGTTTCGCCCTGGCGGCAGATGTGGGTGTGGGCATTGCCCTCCCAGCGCTTCTTTTTGCGCTCGATGTAGACCACCTCGCCGGTCAGCGGCTGTGCCTTCTTGTCTTTCAGGTCGTTGAATTTACGCAGGTTGCGAGCCGAAATGCGGAACTTCTGCCCGATATTTTCGAACGTGTCGCCCTCCTTGGCCAGCACGTAGTGTACGCCGTTGGTCTGGTAGACGTTGTAGCCGTTGTGGGCGTTGATCGTCACGCGGTAGTTGTCCGGGTCGATGGCCGGCGAAGCTCCTGCGGCCGGTTCGACGCTGCTCTGGTCGGCGAACCACCCTTCGGGGTCGGTTACCTTGCGTCCCATGCGCGAGGCGTAGAGCCGCTCGCCGTCGGGCCGGTCGAGCAGGTAGAGCTGGTTCTCCTCGATGATGCGCGTGAGCCGTTGCGCGTAGTCGGGTGCCGTGGCGTAGCCGGCGGCTTTGAGCCCCCGCGCCCAGCTCTTGTAATCGTCGGACGAGTAGGCGAACAGCGAGTCGTAGCGCGGCTGCGAATCGAGAAATTCGGCATGATCCCTGTACGACGCCTCGACCGAGGGGTAGCTGCGGAAGCACTCCCCCTTGGCGTCGTCGTCGTAATAGACCTTGTCGCCCGTCCAGTTGCGTTTGCACTTGATGCCGAAATGGTTGTTCGATTGCAGCGACAGCCAGCTGTTGCCGCAGTCGGACTCGAGGATGCCCTGCGCCATGGTGATGCTGGCGGGGATGCCGTACCGCTCCATGTGGGCCACGGCGATGGATTTGTAGCGGTCGATATATTCCTCGCGGGTCTGCCGCACCTGTGCCGGGAGGCTTTGTACGACTATCAAAAGGATTCCTGCGAGCGATATTGCTTTTTTGGAAAAATTCATTATCTTTGTTTAATCTTTACGGACAAAGGTATGATTTTCCCACGAGAATTACAATATAAAATGCACTGCTGAGCTATGTTTACCGAAACCGCAAACAAGATCTTCAACCGCGCCATCGGGGATTACCATCGGTGGGACGATGTGGATCATCCGATCGAAAATCCCTATGAGCCGGGTTCGCTCGAACACCTGTTATACCATAAAAACTGGATCGACACCGTGCAGTGGCACCTGGAGGATATCATCCGCGACCCGCAGATCGACCCCGTGGCCGCACTGGCCATCAAGCGCCGTATCGACAAGTCGAACCAGGATCGTACCGATATGGTGGAATATATCGACTCGTACCTGCTCGATAAATACAAGGACGTGGAACCCCGGCCCGACGCCAGGCTCAATACCGAGACCCCGGCGTGGGCGATCGACCGTCTGTCGATCCTGGCGCTGAAGATTTACCACATGGCATGCGAAGCCGAGCGTACGGACGTCGGCGATGCCCACCGCGCGGCGTGCCGCAAGAAACTCGACGTGTTGCTGGCGCAGCAGGTCGACCTTTCGGGGGCGATCGAAGAGCTGATCGGGGATATCGAGGCCGGCCGCAAGTATATGAAGACCTATAAGCAGATGAAGATGTATAACGACCCGGCGTTGAACCCGGTGCTTTATGGGCAGAAAAAATAAGAGACTTCCGCGTCATCTGGTCGTTTTCCGGACTTCGGCGATGGGGGATGTGGCGATGCTGGCGCATGCGCTGCGGGCCTTGAAGGAGGCCTATCCCGACCTGAGGGTGACGGTAGCGACAAGACCCGTGTTTCGAGCCTTTTTTACAGGGCTCGATCTCGGTTTTATGGATGTAGATATCAAGGGTGTGCACCACTCCCTGCGGGGAATGTGGCGCCTGGCCGCCGATGCGCGGCGCCTGGGGGTGGATGCCGTGGCCGACGTGCACGGCGTGCTGCGTTCGGTGATGTTCCGCACCGCCCTGTGGCTGCGCGGAGTCCCCGTGGCGGCCATCGAGAAGGGGCGCGAGGAGAAAAAGGAGTTTATCCGCAAGGGCGGCCGCGGCGTGAAGCCCGCCAAGCATACCGTCGTCCGCTATTGCGATGTGTTCCGCAAACTGGGGTTCGTGTTCGACGACCCCGTGCCGGCCCTGCGGGGCTGCCGTTCCAACCCGATGGGGGAGAAGACGGGTACCTGGATCGGCTTCTCGCCTTTTTCGGCGCAGCAGGGGAAAACCTATCCCACGGAGCTCGGGCGGGAGGCGGTGCGCCTGTTGGCCGAACGCTACGAGCGGGTGTTCATACACAGCGGAGGCGGAGCCGAAGCGGAGTTCGCACGGGAAATGGAGCGTGCGTACCCCAATGTGACGGCATTGTTCGGACGGGTCGGGATGGACGGCGAATTAGACCTGATCGCCAACCTGGACTGCGTGGTGGCGATGGACTCGCTCGTCATGCACATGGCCTCGCTCGTGGCGACGCCCGTAGTGTCGGTATGGGGTGCTACCCATCCCGGACTGGGGTTCTTCGGCTATGGTTGCGACCCGCGCGGCATCCTGCAGGCTGATATGGAATGCCGTCCCTGTTCGGTCTTCGGGAACAAGCCGTGCCGTTACGGGGATTACCGCTGCCTGTATGCCGTGACGCCCGCCATGATTGCGGAGCGGGTGGCCGAAATGGTCGGTAAATAGGTTTGCTGTGGATATGCAAACAGCCCTCCGGATCCGGAGGGCTGTTTTTTTGTGACGTTTGCGGGGGGGGGCTGTGCCGGGCACTTTTCAGGACTGTCCCTTTATTTCCGCGGACGGGCGACGATGCCGTTCGGTACGGCGCGTTCGCCGGCATGGTCGAAGCGGCGGTTGTCGCTGGGGTGGCTGACCACCCCTTCCTGTGCTGTCCAGAGTGCCGAAGAACCGCCGCCGTCGAGGTTGAGGGCGTCCGTGAGCCCCAACAGGCGGGCGATGTAAGCCGTTTCGGCGATCGTAGCGCCGGCAGCCTGGCCTTTGGCGCGGCCGTCGATCACGGCCATCACCACCTCGCCGTTCGGGCGCTTGCCGATCAGCGAACGCGGGTGGCGGTGGGTATAGAAGCTGTCGCCGGAGTCGTATTCGATGATCTTGCCTCCGCTGACCAGCAGGGGCCCGGCTGCGAGCGCCGCGCGGTAGCGGCGGGCTATGCGGGGGTATTGGGTGGTGTCGCAGGCGAAAATGGCGACGTCGTGCCCCTGTTTGTCCCGGATGGCGATGATGCCGTTGGTGCGCATGAGTTCGCCGGGTGTCGTGCGGCCCAATACCCGGCAGTCGACCATCACGAAGGTGATGGGCGTAAAGGTTTTCATGTTGAAATAGCTGCCGTTGATGGCTGCTGTGGCGTCGGCGGCTTCGCCCATGCGGCCCGTGGTTTCACCCTTGCCGTCGAGCTGTACGATCTGCGTGGCGAAGTGCCGCACGGGGTAGCTGACGACCGAGATGCTCTGCCGCGAGCCGAACATTTCGACCTGGGCGTGGCGGCACGCGGCACCCCGGCCGAGGTCGGTGGTATGCCAGTCGGCGGTGACGAAGGCGATGGAGTCGCCGGGCGTCTGTGCCGCGGCCGGGAGGGTGAACAGGAGCAGCAGGGCTGCGAAGAGTATTCTGGCCATAGTTGCAGTGTGGTTGACGGATGCAAATTTAACGAATAAAACCTATTTGGACAAGCCGTTTCCCGGAACTGTTTGCGGGGCCGCCCTCCGGCAAATGAAACGCGCCCTCCGGGATTGCGGAAGGCGCGTGTGACCGCAGGGGGCTGCGGCTATTCGTTGGCTTTGGTGTAGACGGCGCCATTGCCCTCTACCGTCAGCGTATAGATACCGTCGGCATCCTTGGCGATGGTGGCCGTTTCGGTGAATTCGATCGGGGAGCCCGACCCTTCGCTCACGCCCTTGAGCAGGATTTTGCCGGCTTCGCCCTGCAATTCCCACGACGCGTAGCGCAGCGTGGCCATGTTGATCGACTGCGCCTCTCCTTCGACCATGATCCGGATGCCCATGACACCGTCGGGGTCGATCGGGTCGGGCATCGTCCAATTTCCGACGGCCTCGGCATAGGTGGGGTCGGTAGACACTTTCGAGGCGGCCGCGCCCTCTTCGAGTTTGCCGCTGTAATTGACCGTGACGGGCGCTCCCAGCAGCAGGCCGTTGGCCTCGCTCTTGTCGGCGTCCATGGTCGAGAAGGTGAATGTCCCCTCGGCGTTTTCGACGGTTACGGTGTTCATCGACGCATCGGTGATGGTGCCGGTGAAGCTCTTGGGGGTGTTGTCGTTGCAGGCTGCCAGGCCGCACAGGGCGATGGCCGCGACCATGATTTTCATGCGTTTCATCGTTCGTATGGTATTTTAAAGGTTTAACGTTTTCGGATATATTCGTCGATGGCCTTTGCCGCCGTGCGGCCGGCACCCATTGCCAGGATTACCGTGGCGGCTCCCGTCACGGCGTCGCCGCCCGCGAAAACCCCTTCGCGTGATGTGGCGCCGTGTTCGTCGGCGGTGATGCAGCCGCGCCGGTTGGTTTCGAGCCCTGCGGTCGTGGCGGCCAGCAGCGGATTGGGCGAGGTGCCCAGTGCCATGATGACTACGTCGCAGGCGATCCCGAACTCCGAGCCGGCCTTTACGACGGGCGAACGGCGGCCGCTTTCGTCGGGTTCGCCCAGCTCCATCTCCACGCACCGGATGCCGGTCACCCAGCCGCGCTCGTCGCCGAGCACCTCGGTGGGGTTGGTGAGCATCCTGAAGCAGATGCCCTCCTCCTTGGCATGGTGCACCTCTTCGGCGCGTGCCGGGAGTTCCTTCTCGCTGCGGCGGTATACGATCGTCGCCTCGGCGCCCAGCCGCTTGGCCGTGCGTACGGCATCCATCGCCACGTTGCCTCCGCCGACCACCACCACCCGTTTGCCGACATAGATCGGGGTGTCGTAGTCCCGGTCGTAAGCGTGCATCAGGTTGGCGCGTGTGAGGAATTCGTTGGCCGAAACCACGCCGTTGAGGTTCTCGCCCGGGATACCCATGAAGCGGGGCAGCCCGGCACCCGAGCCGATGAACACGGCGGCGTAGCCCTCTTCGTCCAGCAGCGAGTCGATGGTCACGGTACGGCCGACGATGACGTCGGTCTCGATCTCTACGCCCAGTTTTTCGACCTCGGCGATTTCGCGGGCTACGATACGCTCCTTCGGAAGCCGGAACTCGGGGATGCCGTAGACCAGTACGCCGCCCGCCTTGTGCAGCGCCTCGAAGATTTTCACTCCGTAGCCCAGTTTCGCAAGGTCGCTTGCGCAGGCCAGCCCGGCCGGGCCGCTGCCGATGACGGCGACCTTGTGCCCGTTGCGGGGTGCGGCCTGTGCCGCGGCGGCGCCGTGTTCGAGCTTCCAGTCGCCGATGAAGCGTTCGAGTTTGCCGATGGCGACCGGTTCGCCTTTGATGCCCAGGATACAGGAGCCTTCGCACTGGCTCTCCTGCGGGCAGACACGGCCGCAGATCGAGGGCAGCGAACTGTCACCGGCGATGATGTCGGCGGCCTGCTGTAAATCACCGGTATGCAGGGCACCGATGAAGTCGGGGATGCGGATGCTGACGGGGCAGGCTGCCACGCAGCGGGGGTTCTTGCAGTGCAGGCAGCGCGATGCTTCCAGCCTTGCTTCGTCGAGGTCGTAGCCATAGCAGACCTCTTCGAAATTGGTCGCTCGGATTTGCGGGTCTTGTTCGCGCACGGGGACGCGCGGTATCTTGTTTGCCATTGTCGTGTATACTTTGGGGATTTCCGGGGTGTGCGTCCCGGACAATGTCTATTTATCCAGTCCTATTTTACATTGGTGCCCGGCGGCGCGTTCGGCCTCGATGGCCGCGGCGCGCTGTTCCTGCGTGCGGTACATGCCCTGCCGGCGCATGGCTTCGTCGAAATCGACCTCGTGGCCGTCGAACTCGGGGCCTTCGACGCAGGTGAAACGCGTCCTGCCGCCGACCGTCACGCGGCAGGCGCCGCACATGCCCGTGCCGTCGACCATCAGCGCGTTGAGCGACACGGTTGTCCTGAGCCCGTATTTTTTCGTGGTGAGCGCCACGAATTTCATCATGACCATGGGCCCGATGGCGACACATTCGTCGTAATGCCGGCCCTGTTTTTCGACCAGCTCCTCGACGACCTGCGTGACGAGCCCCTTGAACCCTTCCGAACCGTCGTCGGTGGCGATGTAGAGGTTTTCGGCTACGGCACGCATGGCGTTGGTATAGATGAGCATGTCGCGGGTCTTGGCGCCGATGATGACATCGGCCGCGACGCCGTGCTCGCGGAGCCATTTGACCTGGGGGTAGACCGGGGCGGTGCCCACGCCGCCCGCTACGAAGAGGTAGTGCCGCCTGCGGAGCTCGCCGGGCTGCATCGTTACGAATTCCGAGGGGTGTCCCAGCGGGCCTGCGAAATCGGCGAAGGCATCGCCCGCATCCAGCGAGCATATTTTGCGTGTCGAGGCGCCGATGGCCTGCGTCACGATGGTGACGCTGCCCTGCGCGGGGTCGAAGTCCGAGATCGTGAGCGGGATGCGTTCGCCGTGTTCGTCGACGCGGACGATGACGAACTGCCCGGGTTGCGCCGAATGTGCGACGCGCGGTGCGAGGACTTGCATCAGCCAGATGCCCTCGGCGAGGAGTCTTTTTTCAAGTATCGGGTACATTACTATATTTTTTCCGGCCGCTGCCATCGGGCGGGAGCCGCATTTTGTCGTTATTCTTCGATGATGGCCGTCACCCTCAGCCGCCGCATCGGGCGCAGCGGGTCGTTGGTGACGATCATCACGAAATCGGTCAGCACGCCGAAATCCTGTTCGCCCGGGTCGACGGACACCCTCGCCGTGAAGGAACTGCCCGCCGGGATGCGTTGTCCGGGGACGAGCGTCGTGGCGATCCTGCCGTTGGTTTCGACGGCGCGCACGACCAGTTCGGCACTGCCCGTATTCGAGAGCGTAAAGGTGCGTTCCTGCCTGGGGGCACCATGCTTTACCGGGCCAAATTTAATAATATTTTCGATTATCTGTGCTTTCGGGGCGTTTTGTCCTTCGGCGCCTGTTGGCGTCCGGTCGATGCCGATGCCGTGGGTGACGATTGCCGTGCCGTTGGTGCGGCCGTCGACGCGCACCTCGAGGGCGTCGCGCAGCGTGCCGTAGCGGGGATCGGCCTCGGGGATGAGGTAGGCAACGTTGATCGATCCCTGTTCGCCCGGTGCGATCTCGCGCGGGGCGGTCACCGTCAGCAGCCCGCTCGATTCCAGCGGGCGCAGTTCGAGCCGGATGGTTTTGCCCGAGGTGTTCGCATAGCCGATGGCGGACTGTACCTGTTGCCCGGGGCGGATGTAGGAGAAGGCGTTGAGGGTCGTGGAGAGCCGCAGCCCTCCGCCCGCATCGACCGGGTAGAGCTCCTCGGTGGATTTCATGCGCGGCGTGACATTGCCCCGGATGGTGAGCGTGGCGACCTTTTTCCGCTCGGAGGAGTAGACGCCCAGTTCCTTGGTGAAGGCGCCGGGGCGGTTGGCCGGGTCGAATGTCACCTTGACGGTGGTTTTCTCGCCGGGGCGGATCGGACGCTTGGTGAATTGGGGTACCGTGCAGCCGCAGGTGGTGACCACGTCGAGGATCACCACGGGCGTATTGCTGCGGTTCTCGCCCGTGAAGGTATGGCTCACGCGGCCGTCGGTCTCGCGGATCGTGCCGAAATCCCAGGTGTCGGGGGTAAAGACCAGTTGTGCCTGCGCCGCCGTTGCGAAAGCGCAAAGAGCCAAGAGTGTGAGGAGGATATGTCGTCGTGCCGTCATGGTGCTGATTGGTGTCTATGATGCAAAGGTACATTTTTTGAGAAAAAATCGTGCAATAATTTTGCGGGAATGAAATTTTGCTATATATTTGCACTCCGAAACGGTTGAAAAACCGATTTCCGAATGCCTGAATAGCTCAGTTGGTTAGAGCACATGACTGTTAATCATGGGGTCCTAGGTTCAAGTCCTTGTTCAGGCGCAGATGCGCGAGGGTTGCGTAAGGTTCTTTCAGAAACGCCTGCAGGGTAGGTGATAAAAAGAATGAAAAATTTCGATGAAAAATTTGGAGTTCATGTATTTTGAATTACCTTTGCAGTCCCAAGCCATTCACTACGGGAGCTTAGCTCAGCTGGTTCAGAGCGTCTGCCTTACAAGCAGAGGGTCGGGGGTTCGAATCCCTCAGCTCCCACAACTGAAAATCAGCCACTTACAGTAATGCAAGTGGTTTTTTTGTTCCGGGAGCATAGCTCAGTTGGTTTAGAGCGCCTGCTCGACAAGCAGGAGGTCTGCGGTTCAAATCCGCATGTTCCCACCAATGAAAATCAGACAGTTGCAGAAATGCAGCTGTCTTTTTTTATGTGTGCTATTC
Organism: Alistipes sp. AM16-43; assembly: GCF_003435745.1. NCBI lineage: Bacteria > Pseudomonadati > Bacteroidota > Bacteroidia > Bacteroidales > Rikenellaceae > Alistipes > Alistipes sp. AM16-43. The sequence continues at coordinate 525,393 of NZ_QTUQ01000002.1, read as the reverse complement.
TCGTGTATTTCAGCGTTTTTCAGCTGCCGGGTTAAGCCGGAAGTCAAACCGGGAAACTACTTGGCGACAACTGTGCGCATTCTGTGCTGCAAGTCAAAAATGCTTGCAAACGGAGCAGATCCGTTGATGACTCGGTGGTCAATGCGTTGGTTGTGGATGGCGAAGCCGTCTTGGAAAATGGAAATCGGTGAGGCGGGAAGGGGCGATCTGTTTTCCTCGGGTTGTCCCGGGAAAATAGCTATTCCGGGGTTTATGAGGCAGAAAAGATGGCAAAGGCGCTGTACCGAGCGGGCTCCGGTGCCTTATGCCATTCGAGACGCCTAAAACAACCCGATCTATCTCCTTCCCGAACTTTTATTCCGGCATAGTTGCAAATCTCATTTTTTTGATTTAAATTTATATGCGGAATAATACATAGTACTTAATAAATCCGGGTTCGTTTGCCGTCGATCGGTTGTCGTGCGATTGCAGCGGCCCGGAATGTTTTTATGGCGAGTGGATGGTTCCTGATTTATAATAGTATTGTGTAATATACCCGATTGCGTCACGATCTCACTGTAATAGCCTATGAAATTCATATCGGTACGAAGTACGTTGATATTTATCGTTTGTGCAGGTATCGCGATCTCTTCCCCGGCGCAATCCGGGGCAGCCCTGCCCTTGCCGCCGGATTCGGTTCGGGAGAGGGTTGCGAGCCGGACTCAGATTCAGCTCCGCCTGACGCTCGACAAGGCGATCTATTCGGCGCAAAACCATTCGATCGCCGCGATGGTCGCCAAATATACGTTTCTCTCCTCGTACTGGTCGTTCCGCTCCTACCAGGCGAGCCGGCTTCCGTCGCTCAACCTGAGCGGCGAGGTGCTGAGTTTCGACCGTTCGCTGCGCCTGTTGCAGGATTACGACACCGGAGAGATGCGTTATCTGGAGAACTACAACCTGCAAAACACACTGGGGCTTGCCATCCAGCAGAATATCACCCTGACGGGCGGCACCCTCAGGCTTTACTCGTCGCTCAACCGCCTCGACCAGTTCGCCCCCAAGGAGTCTAAATCCTATTATTCACAGCCCATCACGCTTTCCTACACCCAGCCTCTCTTTGCCTACAACAGCTTCAAATGGAATAAGAAGATCGCCCCGAAAGAGTACGAACTGGCCAAACGCACCTACATCGAAGCCATGGAGGACATTACGGTGCAGGCCGTGAGCTACTATTTCAGCTTGCTGCTGAGCAAAACCAGGCATACCATCGCCGTCAAGAACTACGGCAATACCAAATCCCTCTATTCCATAGCCGAAGAACGGCTCAAACTGGGGAGCATCACCAACGACGAGCTGCTCCAGTTGCAACTGCGCATGCTCAACGACAGCCTGGCGATCAACGACACGGCACTGGCAGTCCGCGAGCAGCGCATGAGGTTCAACTCTTACCTGCGTTACAGCGAGAACGTCGATATAGACCCGGTGCTCGACGAGCAAATCCCCGCCATCGAGATCGACTATGTGACCGTACTGGACAAGGCGCTGGAAAACTCGTCGTTCAATGCCGGCAACCAACTGCGAGCGCTCAACGCCGAGGCAGGCATCGCCCGGGCCAAGGCCGAACGGGGCGCTACGGCCACGATAAATGCCCGGTTCGGGTTGTCCCAAACCGGCGAAGAGTTCCGGACGGCCTATTCGAACCTGCTCGACCAGGAGGTCATCGGACTTCAGTTTTCCATCCCGCTTTTCGACTGGGGCATGGGCAAGGGCCGTGTCCGCATGGCCAAGGCGAGGGCCGACATGGTGCGCAACCAGATCGAGCAGGACGAAACCGATTACCGGCACACAATCTATACGCTCATCGAACAATTCCACAACCAGCGGAACCAATGCATCGTGGCCGCCCGGGCACGGGAGGTCGCTGAAAGCCGCTATGCCATGGCGATGGAGAATTTCCGGCGGGGCACGGTGTCGGTTACGTACATGAATACGGCGCAGACCGAAAAAGACCAGGCCAGCCAGACCTACGTGTCGGCGCTGGCCGATTTCTGGAACTACTACTACTCGCTGCGCCGCAAAACCCTCTACGACTTCATTTCCCACACCGATATCAGCGTCGAGTTCGACCGCCTCATCGAAGAATAACCCTTGCCATGAAACAATACTACCCCTATTTGCTTTGTGCGGTGCTCCTTGCGGGCTGCGGCAAAACGAAGAACGAAAAGACGGATGCGGCACAGGATCGCATGCAGCACCGCATCGAACGCAACGAAGTCACGGTGGATACGCTGCAAAGGCGCGACTTCATGCGGGAGCTGATCAGCAACGGACGGCTGGCAGCCTCGAAGCGCAGCACGCTCTCCTTCGAGGTTTCGGGGACAATCGCGGCGATCGATGCGAAGAACGGATCCCGCGTAGGCGCCGGGGAGCCGATCGCCCGCATCGATACGAGCGACTACGCCCTTCAGCTGCACAAGGCGCAGCTGGCATTGGACAAGGCGCGGCTGGGGTTTTACGACGTATTGGTCGGACAGGGGTATCAGGCCGGCGACACGGTCACCCCTCCGGCCGGGGTCATGCAGCTGGCACGCATCCGCTCGGGGTATGCCGATGCCACGGCATCGCTGCTCAGCGCCCGCCGCAGCCTGGCTCACTGTACCCTGCGGGCTCCCTTTGCGGGAAAGGTCGCCGATGTGGAACAACAGGTCTATGAGAAATCGAAAGGCGAATTCTGCACCCTGTTGGACGACAGCCGGCTGAACGTCCGCTTCTCTGTCCTCGAATCCGAATACGGGCTGCTCAGCCCGGGGCAGGAGATCGGCGTCAGCCCGTTCGCCGACCTGCGCAAGGAGGTGAAAGGACGCATTACGGCGATCAACCCTTCGGTCGATGTGCACGGACAGGTGCAGGTCGATGCCGAGGTCGTCAACGACGGCACGCTGGCCGACGGGATGAACGTCCGGGTGGCCGTGCGGCAAAAGGTGCCCGGGCAACTGGTCGTGCCGAAGAGCGCGGTGGTCATCCGCGACAATCTCGAGGTACTCTTCCGCTACAAAGACGGCCGGGCGCAATGGACTTACGTACATACTTCGCTGGCCAACAGCCGGGAGTATGTGGTCGAAGCGAATCTGGATCGCGGGGCGGAGCTCAACCCCGGCGACCTGGTGATCGTCTCGGGGAACCTGAATCTGGCCGAAGGCTCGGAGGTCTCGCTCGGCAGGGAACAATAACACCGCACCCATGTTACGCAAACTTCTCGACCGGCCTATCGCCGTGACGATGATCGCCGTCGTCCTGCTCATTCTGGGCATTGTCAGCAGCCGCCTGCTGCCTGTGTCGCTCGTGCCGGACGTCGACGCGCCGTATATCACGGTGCAGATCCCCGCACAGGGGCTTTCGGCCCGGCAGCTGGATGAAACCGTCATCACCCCGCTGCGGCAACAACTCATCCAGTTGTCGCAGTTGACCGATCTGCGCAGCGAGGCCCGCGAAGGAAACGGCATTATCCGCCTGACCTTCGAGCAGGGCTCGGACATCGACTACCTGTTCATCGAAGTGAACGAGAAGATCGACCGTTCGACGACCTCCCTGCCCCGCGACGTGGAGCGCCCGAAGGTAATCAAGGCGAGCGTCACCGACATCCCGGCCTTCTATATCAACCTCACCGTACGGGGGGATCAACCGGCCGGGCACCGGGACGAACGGCATCCCGTATCCGACCGGTTCGCGGCGCTGAGCCGTTTTGCTTCGCAGGTCATCACCAAGCGCATCGAGCAGTTGCCCGAGGTGGCTATGGTCGACCTGAGCGGCACCGTTGCCCCGGAGCTGCTGGTTATTCCCGACGAGGCGAAACTCCGCCAGGCGGGCATCACCATCGCCGCCGTCGAAGGGGCGTTGCGCCGGGCGAACGTAACCCTGGGGAGCCTTGCCATCCGGGACGGGGAATACCAGTACAACGTGAAATTCCGGTCGGCGATAAACGGAAGGAAGGATATAGAGGATATTTTTCTGAAAATCAACGGCCGGTTGTTCCGCCTCAAGGAACTGGCTGCGGTCGTCGAGCATCCCCGCAAACGGCAGGGCATGGTGTTTTCGGACGGCCGCAACGCCGTGTCGCTGGCGGTCGTCAAGCAGGCGGACGCCCGGATGTCGAAGCTCAAGGACGAGCTCGACAAGCAACTCCGGCAGTTCCGTTACGACTATCCGGACGTGGAATTCACCGTCACGCGCGACCAGACCGAACTGCTCGATTATTCGATCTCGAATCTGGTGAACAACATCATCACGGGGGCATTGCTGGCCTGCGTCATCATCTTCTTTTTCATGCGCGACATGAAGTCGCCGATGCTGGTGATCCTGACCATTCCCGTGACGCTGATTATCTCGATCCTGGTTTTCTACCTGCTGCATATCTCGATCAACATCATCTCCCTGTCGGGACTGGTGCTGGGCATCGGTATGATGGTCGACAATTCGATCATCGTCATCGACAACATCACGGCCCGCTGGATACGCGGGGAGCAGCTGGCCGGTGCCGTCACGCAGGGCACCAAGGAAGTCATGGTTCCCATGCTGTCGTCCGTGCTGACGACCTGCGCGGTATTCGTCCCGCTGATCTTCCTCAACGGCATGGCGGGGGCGCTCTTCTACGACCAGGCGATGGCCGTAGCCATCACGCTGTTCGTCGCCTACGGGGTCTCCGTCACACTGTTGCCGGTTTATTACCGCTGGTGGTACAGCCGGCAGCAGGCCTTCCGGCCTACGCCGTGGCTCGCGTTCTTCTCCTTCGACCGGATCATCGACAGGTACGACGTCATCCTGAAATGGTTTTTCCGCCGTCGCGGGCTGATGTGGGGCATTTATGTCGTCGCGGTACTGGGGCTGGCGGGACTCTTTTGGGTGATCGACAAGGAACGGCTGCCGGCGATGACTTACAGCGACATGTTAGTCCGCATCGATTGGAACGACCGCATCTCGGCCGAGGAGAACGCCCGCAGGACGGAAAACCTCGTCGCCTCGCTGGGGGATCGCATCCTTCAATCCACGGTCATGGCGGGCGTCCAGCAGTTCGTCCTTTCGCATACCGAGGAGAACGGGGTAGCCGAGGCCACGGTTTACCTCAAGTGCCATGAACCGGACGACGTGGCACCCGTTCAGGATGCCATCCGCGGCTATCTGGCGGCGAACGCCCCTGCGGCCCGCTGTTCGTTCGGCGTTTCGGGCAACGTATTCGACATGATCTTCGCCGAGCGGGAAGCCGTGCTCACCGCACGCCTGCGTTCGACGACCGGGCGCAGTGCCGACCCGGAACAGTTGCAACGGCTGCTCGGCCGCATACGGGATGCGCTGCCGGGGCAGGAAATCCCGCCGGTCGCCATGCAGGAGGACATTCTCTACATCGCACAGCCCGACCGGATGGCGTTGTACGGCGTGACCTACAACGACCTCATAGCCGCGCTGCGCAATGCGCTCAACGAGAATACGCTTTTCTCGGTTACCACGGGCGACGAATCGTTGCCGGTCGTGATCGGCAACGACTTGCGCAGCCTGGACGATCTGCTCGGCAATACGTTCATCCATACCCCCGAGGCTGAAATCCCGGTCGGCATCCTGATGCGCCAGACAATGACCCGCGACCTGAAACATGTCGTGGCCGGGGCCGAGGGTAACTATTACCCGCTCGACCTCGCGCCCCGGGCCAAGGATGTCCCGGCCGTCATCGGCACGATCCGGGGCTGTGTGGCGGAGGACGGGCATTTCGAGGTGAGCTTCAGCGGCAGCTATTTTTCGAACCGCGGCATGGTGGGGCAGCTCGCCGGGGTGCTTGCCGTCGCCCTGCTGCTGCTGTTCTTCATCCTGGCCGCACAATTCGAATCGCTCGTCCAGCCATGGATCATCCTCTCGGAGATCGTCATCGACCTCTTCGGGGCACTCGTCGTCCTCTGGGCATTCGGGCAGACGCTGAACCTGATGTCGATGATCGGACTGATCGTGGTTTGCGGCATCGTGATCAACGACTCGATTCTCAAGATCGACACGATCAATACGCTGCGGCGGGAGGGCATGGGGCTCAAGCATGCCATCATGGAGGCCGGGCGGAGGCGCCTGAAAGCCATCGTCATGACCTCGCTCACGACGATCCTGGCCGTAGCGCCGTTCCTGTCGCACGGCGACATGGGCTCCGACCTGCAGCTCCCGATGTCGCTGACCATCATCAGCGGAATGATTGTGGGTACGCTGGTGAGCGTATTCTTCATCCCGCTGGCTTATTACGAGATTTACCGACCCCGCCGATGAACGTCCCGCGACCCATACCCCCGTCGCGGAGGGGCATCCCCGCATTTTCGGTGCTGCTGATCATGGCGGCGCTGGCGGTCATCGGGGCGGCCATGCTGCCCATGCTCAATATCCAGTATACGCCGTCGGAGGCCGGGCGAAGGATCGACATCTATTTCTCCTGGCCGGACGCCTCGGCGCGCCTGATCGAGCAGAGCGCCACCTCGCGTATCGAAGGCGCCATGTCGACCGTCGCGGGGTGCGAGAACGTCTCCTCCCGCTCGGCCAAGGGCTACGGCAATATCTCGGTCGCATTCCGTAAGGGAACGGACATGGAAGCCGCCCGTTTCGAAGTCGCGTCGGCGATCCGGAATCTCTATGGCAAGTTGCCGCAGGAAATTTCCTATCCCTATATTTCGCTCGCCACCTCCGGCAGCCGCGAATCCGAGACGCTGGTCTATACGATCAAGGCCGACCTGCCCTCCGAACGCATTGAAGAGTATGTGACGGCCCACGTCTCGACCCCGCTGTCGCAGGTCGAGGGGGTCGGGCGGGTCGTGCTGTCGGGTGTCACCCCCTTCGAATGGGTCGTCACGTTCCTCCCCAAGGCAATGGAGGCCGCCGGGATCACGGCCTCGGATCTTGCCCTGGCATTCCAGAATTATTTCCGCAGCGACGTGATCGGTATGACGGCGCTCCCGCAAGCCGACGGCAGCGAGCGGAGCATCGTGCTGAAGCTCCGCAACCGTGCCGGGCTCGATTTCGGGGAGATTCCCGTCGCGCGCCGCAACGGCCGCATCTACTACCTGCGCGATTTCGCCACGGCGCGCTGGCGCGAAGCGCTCCCGACGAGCTATTTCCGCATCAACGGCCTCAATACGATCAACCTCTCGGTGGTCGGCGATCCGCACACGAATATCCTGAAGGTCGCCTCTTCGGTCAAGGCGGAGATGCAGCGCCTTCAAGCCTCCTTCCCGGCCGAACTGTCCGCGACGCTGACCTACGACGCTTCGCAGTACGTCTCGGGGGAACTGCATAAAATCTACGTCCGCGCGCTGCTCTGCGTCGCCATCCTGCTGTTGTTCGTCTATCTGGTCAGCCGGGATTTCCGCTATCTGCTGATCATCATGGCGACGCTCGTGGTCAATATCCTGGTCGCCGTGGTCTTTTACAACCTGCTCCGGCTGGATATCCATATTTATACGCTCGCCGGGATCACGGTCTCGCTGGGGATCATCATCGACACGTCGATCATCATGGTCGATCATTACAGCTACTACCGCGACCGGCGGATATTCGTTTCCATCCTCGGGGCGCTGCTGACGACGATCGGCGCGTTGGGAATCGTATGGCTGCTGCCCGAGGAGCAGCAGGCCAACCTGACCGATTTTTCACTGGTGATCGTCGTCAACCTGGTCGTATCCCTGCTCGTCGCGCTGCTGTTCATCCCGTCGTTGCTCGATAAGTTTCCGCTGGGGCGCAGCATGACGGGTGCGTCCGTGCGCCGCCGGAGGCTCGTCGTGCGGTTTTCACGCGGGTACGGGTGGTTTATCGCCTGGGGACGCAGGCACCGCTGGATCTTCGTTGTGGCGCTGGTATGGGGGTTCGGCATCCCGACGTTCCTGCTGCCCGACAAGATCGCCGAAAGCAAGGACAGGGAGCTCTCCGTATGGGCCGAAGCCTACAACGGCATCATGGGGAGCCAGGCCGTTTCCGAACACCGTCCCGTGATCGACAAAGTCTTCGGGTCGTCGCTGCACCTGTTCCGCACCGCGACCAACCGGTACGATAATTTCCGCACGCCGGAGCAGAAACGCCTCTATGTCAGCGCGGGAATGGCCGAAGGGTGTACCGTCCAGCAGCTCAACGAGGTCGTGCGGCATATGGAAAACTACATCAGCCGTTTCGATCAGGTCGACATGTTCCGCACGCGCATCACCTCCTACGATAACGCACAGATCGAGATCACGTTCAAACCCGAATTCGAATACGGCCCGTTCCCGGCGATGCTCAAACAGGAGCTTACCTCCGCGGCGATCAACTTCGGCGGCGCGACCTGGTACATCCGGGGCATCGACGACAACACGTTCAACAACAACGTCGTCAACAACTACCGTTCGAACCAGTTCCGGCTCAAAGGCTACAATTACGACCAGCTCTCGGCCTATGCCGACGCGCTGATCGATACCCTGTCCCGGAACCGCCGCGTCTCCAATCCCGAGATCATGGACGGCAACGCATGGTCGCTGCCCCACAACGAATTCAACATCCGCTACGACGACGAACGAATCGCCGCCGCGGGGCTCGACGTGGCCGATTATTACGGGATGCTCAGTACGATGCTTTTCAGATCGCGGCTGTCGCCGGTTTACAATGGCGAGGAACTCCAGCAGGTCGTGCTCGAATCGGGTGACCGCGACCGTTTCGACCGCTGGCATGTGGCCAATGCCCAGGTACGCATCGACTCGCGGCAGACGAAACTCGCGGCGGTCGGATCCATCGAAAAACAGCGCACGGGCGTCTCCATCAGCCGCGACAGGCAGTCGTATCAGATATTGGTCGGGTACGATTTCATCGGGTCGTACGAACTTGGGAGGCGGCTGATCGAACGTACCGTCAAGCAATTCAACGAGGAGATTCTGCCCATCGGTTTTCGGGTCGATTCGCCGTCGTCCGGGTTCTGGCAGGAGGAGAAACAACTGCAGGTGTGGCTCATACTGCTGGTCGTCGCGATAATATATACCATGTGCGCCGTCATCTTCGAATCCCTGCGCAAACCCGTCGTCATCATCCTGATGATCCCCGTCTCGTTCATCGGGGTGTTCCTCACGTTCGGCTGGTCGGATTTCGTCTTCGACCAGGGCGGGTTCGCCGCTTTCGTCCTGCTGTGCGGTATTGTGGTCAACGCCGGCATCTACCTGATCAACGAGCAGAACAACTGGGCCGATGTTTCGCACCAGCATGGGATCCGGCTCTACCTGAAGGCGTATAACCACAAGATCATTCCCATCATGCTCACCATCCTGTCGACCGTGCTGGGCCTGGTGCCGTTCCTGTACGACGGCCCGGAGGAGGTTTTCTGGTTCGCATTCGCCATGGCCGCCATCAGCGGGACGTTGTTCTCGATCGTGGCCCTGGTCGTCTATCTGCCGGTTTTCCTGCCGATGCGGCGTAAAACCTGCAACCTGCCATGACGCGGTGCCCACATCCGCTCCTGCGTTATCCGCTGGCGTTTCTGTTCGTGGTCGCCGCCTGGTTCCTGCTGGTTCCTGCGCTCGACATGCCCGTGCAGGAGTTGCAGGGGAATGTCCTCCTGTCGCTACGGGCGACCGCGGCCCTGACAGCCCTGGCGGCCTGTTACTATCTGTGCTACCTGCCCCGCCTGTATGTGAACCGTACGGATATGTATGCGATCTTGTTCCTGGGCTGGGTTACGGCAGGCAGGTTCCTGTGGCCCGGGTTGGCTTCGGCGGTCAGGTATGACGAGTTGCTGCAGGCCGCGATGCTCTACGCCGCCTTGCGGATCATCTTTACGGCCGAGCGGCGGACAATGACACTCCTGCTCATGCTTTTATGCGTACTGGGCATTTATGAAGCATGGGTCGGCATCCGTCAGATCTACGGGTTCGCGCAGTCCAACCACGGGCTGTTCAGAATAACCGGCACGCTTTTCAACCCGGGCCCGTATGCGGGGTTCATCGCCCCCGTATTCGTGTGTGCCGCGGCCTGTGTCGCCAGATACCGGTTTGCCGAACGGGCGTTGCGAACGTGGGGCTCGCTGCGGCGCCTGCGTGCCGGAGTCCTGCTGTGGGGCGTGGCGCCTTACCTGCTCGGCTGGGTTGCGGCGCTGATGACGGTCGTCGTCCTTCCGGCGTCGATGAGCAGGGCCGCGCTGGTCGCCGCCGCCGTGGGCTGCGGGGCCTTGGCATTCCGCGTGTGGAATGTCCGGGGACGCTTCCGGTACGTTTACCGTGCGCATCCGTTGCGCGTGGGGGTACTTTCGGGGCTGGCTGTGCTGCTCCTCGCGGGCGTCGGGGCCGGGGCATACCATATCAAGCGCCCTTCGGCCGAGGGACGCCTGCTGATGTGGAAGATCGACACGCAGATCATGCTCCGCCATCCGCTCTGCGGGGCCGGGATCGGAAATTTCGCAGGCGCGTTCGGCGAAGAACAAGCACGTTACTTCGCCTCGGAAGAGCGTCCGAAAGCCGAAACCCAGGTCGCCGGATGCCCCGAGGCGGGATTCAACGAATTCCTGCAAACAGGCGCTGAAACGGGGGCGGGAGGTCTTGTCTTGCTGTTGCTGATAACGGGAAGCGCAATCGTGAGCCAGCTCAGGCGCGGGGCGCCCTTCGGTTACGGGCTGCTGGCAGTGGCAGTTTTCGCCTGCTTCTCCTATCCGTGGGGCGTGTTGCCATTGCGGCTGCTGTTCGTCGTATTGCTTGCCGGGACGTGCTCGAAACGGGTTGTCCCGATCCCCGGGCGGGGGCATGTCGTCGTGTTGCTGGCACTTGCGGGATGTCTCGTATGCTGGACGGGATTGTGCAGCCGCTATGCTCGTCGTGTGGAAGCCCGGCGGCAATGGAGCGAGGTACGCATCTGGCCGAATTCCGGACGGTACGACTACCTGGTCGAAGACGGGCCCCGTTACCACGACGCTCTGCAGGGCGACTTTCGGTTTTTATACGACTACGGCTATGCGCTGCACAAAACGGGCAGCTACCGGCAAAGCAATGAAATCCTGCGCGAGGGGATGCGGATCAGCAGCGACCCGATGTTCTGGAATATCGCGGGGCGAAATTACGAAATGTTGGGGGATGTCGCGGCTGCCGAGCTGGCCTATCTCCATGCGCACCGTATGATCCCGGATCGGGTTTACCCGCTTTACCTGCTTGCGAAACTCTACCTTGCGGATGGGCAGACGGAAAAGGCGTTCGCCACGGCATGCCGGGTCATTGCGCATAAGCCCAAGGTCGAATCGGTACAGACGCGGGAGATGCAGGCAGAACTGCGCAAATTGTTGGAAATGCCCCCTTCGGGCGAAATACGGGAGTAATATGCGACGGGTTTTCAACTATATCTTTTGGGTATCCGCAAGTGCCTGCATGCTTTTCGCGGGATGGCTGCTCGTGCGGATTTTCTGCTGCGACCAGTTCGTCGTCCCGTCGGAGTCGATGATGCCGGCCTTGTTGCCCGGGGATCGGATCCTGGTCAATAAACTGCTTGCCGGGAGCCGCATTTACAGCAAACTCGAGTTCCGGCAGGATGTTCCGCTCCGTTCGTTCCGCATGCCTGGCCTCAGAGGGGTGCGTGTCAATGACGTGGTGGTCTTTAATGCCCCGCACGGGTACGACCGGGATCGCATAGAGTTCCGGATCAACTATGTCTATGCCAAACGTTGTGTCGGGATGCCCGGCGACAGCATTGCCATCCGGAACGGATATTTCTGTAATAATCGTTACAAGGGGGTTATCGGCGATGCCGTGCAGCAGGGACGGCTGGCTGCGATTCCGGATTCGTTGTTGCCGCCCAACGTACTGCGCGCCTTGCCTTTCGATGACCGGCGCTACGGGTGGACGATCAAAAATATGGGACCTCTATATATTCCCCGTGCCGGCGACAGGGTCGAACTCGACTCACTGAATTATGAGCTGTACCGACTTGTCGTGGAATATGAGACAGGCGGGGCGCTGACCTGCGACGGGAACCTCCTGCGGCTCGACGGCGAGGCGATCTCGACCTATGAATTCCGGGAAAACTATTATTTCTTCTGCGGCGACAATGTAATCAATTCTAAGGATTGCCGCTATTTAGGCTTTGTTCCCGAGGAGTTCATCATCGGTGTGGCCTGCCGCATTACCTATTCCGAAGATCCCCTCACCGGGGTGGAACGTCCCGGGCGATGGTGGAAGGCGGTCGAATGAACCGACGGGCGGATCATTCCTTGATTGTCAACTCTTCGGCGCGGAGTTTTGGGACGTAATGCGTGCCGTTTTCGCGGTAATAGGTGTGGCTGTCGCTGGGGCCTATGGGCACCAATTCGATCTTTTCGATGCCTTTGCCGACGGCGAGGATCAGCAGCGGTTCGTAGGCCAGGTGGAATTCCTGTTTGATCCGCTCCTTGTCGAATGCGCCGATGCAGATGCCGTTCAGGCCGATCTCCGCTGCCTGGAGCAGCATGCTCTGGGCCGAGATGCCCAAATCCATGTCGACGTAGCGGTTCTCTTCGACCGTCGAGCAGATGATGATAAAGGCATTCGGCTCGGTACCCGGAAAGGGCAGGCGGAGTGCGGGCAGGGCTCCGCCAAGGCGGATGTGCGGCAGGACTTTGTGGGCTTCGTCCGCCAGCACGGGGCGGAACCGGAGCACTTGCTGGTTGCGCGCCGAGGGGATCCTGGTATTTACCTCGATCATGCGCCGGAGCTGATCCTCGCGTACGACGAACCCGGTGTCGTAACCGCGGTGGCTGCGGTTTTTCAGCAGTAACCGTCCCAATGTCGCCAGCGGCCTGCGGTTGCTCTGCCCCGATGCCTTGCGGGCCATGTACTCTTCCATTTTTCTGCCTAAATAATCGTCTGCCATTTTTGCCCCTCCGTTTGTGACGTGAGGCAAAGATACGAAAAATAGCCTGGAAACGGTTGCTGTGCCGGCAATCTTTTTCCGGGAATTCGGCCGCTTCCCCTCCTTCATGTGTGCGGTTCCCTGTTCTCTTTGCGTGCTTCGCCTTCCTCCTTTTTCATACGGTCCCTCCGTTTCTTATCCGGTGCCCCCTCCCTCCCTGTGTAAATAAAAAGCGGGCAGCCACAGGGCTGCCCGCTCGATAGATGCGGCCGGGAGGGTCAATAACCCTCGGCTTCGGTGAAATCGTTGCTCTCGTTGAAGCGCGTCTGCGTGTAGGCATGGTTGAAACTGTCGGTCGCACGAACCACGATGCCGGTCGCTTCGGGATTTTTCAGCTTGCACTGGTATTGGTGGTAGCAGGGGCTGGTGCCGCTTTCCACCGGATGTTTCTTGACCCCGATGTGGTAACCGCGGATCCAGCGGTCGCCGTAGTTCTGCGCCATCGCCGTCATGGCGCTCCACGTCTTGCCGCCGTCTTCGGACAGTTCGACTTTCCAGGTCGTGCCGTCCATCCCGGAAGTGAAGACGTTGGCTACGACCACGTCCGCCCCGACATCGTATTTGTAGGTCGCATAGGGGCCTGCGAACTCGGCGTTGCCGCGATAGAGCCGTATCTGGTAGTCGTCGGCGCGCTGCGAGGCCTTGAAATAGGTGTCGATGATTTTCGTGCCGTCGATCTCGTAGACCATGAACCCGTTGGGCGTGCCGTCGCCGCCGCATGTCGAACGCCAGAAATAACCGCACGTGCCGCCGTGAATGCGTTCGAAAATATTGTGCGAACGCATGTGGTAGGGCTGGAAATAGTGCGTATGGGCGCACATCAGGGTGGGGTTCTTATACCTGGAGATCATGTCGAGCACCTTTTTGCGGTTGAGGTAGCCCGTGTTGTCGCGCAGCGGGATGTGGTAGTAGAGGATTACCATTTTATCCGTCGGGACGAAGCCGAGGTCTTTCTCCAGCCATGCCACCTGCTCGTCGGTGAAGCCGCCCGTGTATTCCGTGCCGGTGAAGATGATGTTGTCCATCGCAATGAAATGCACGTCGCCGCGGTTGAACGAGTACCAGCGCGGCCCGAGCACGTCGCGGTAGGTGTCACCCGTATAGTCCACCGAACTCTTGTCGTGGTTGCCGATCGTGGTGAAGAACGGGACGCCCGTCTCGCCGAAGGCGCGTTTCATCGAGGTGAAGGTCTGGGCGTCGCCTTTACCCAGGATGTCGCCAAGGGCGATGCCGACCTGCGGGATCGAGTACTTGGCGGCGATCTTCTTCACGTCGGGTACCGTTTCCGTGCGGAACCGCTGGATATGGTCGCTGTTGTCGGGCTGCGGGTCTCCCAGCCCGAAGAGCAGGAACCGCTTGTCGCTTTGGGTGAGTTTGGTGAGCGTGAAGTCAGCCCGGTAGGGTTTCGAACTGCTGCCGGTGACGGAGTTGGCTGCCTGGTAGGCACCCTGGTAGGAGCCGAAGTTCGCCTGTGCCGGGATTTCGTAGCCCGAAGGTACCGAAATGAATACGTGCTTGGCGCTGGGGTCGCGCACGATCTGGTAGACGCCCTTCTTGTCGCTCGCCACGACGCTGTACCCGTCGCTCACGACGACCCCTTCGAGGGGGTTGCCCTCCTTGTCGCTTACCAGCCCGTAGAGGGTGATGCCCTTGTCGGGCGTGATCTCCGTCGTGCCGTTTCCGTTGCCGTCGTCGGGCTTGGGGAGCTCGGTGAGCATTTTGTCGTCTCCCTCGCACGCCATCATCGTTGCGGCTATCAGGGCCGTGAGCGCGAGGCTGAGCGTCCTGCGGAGCCGTGTGAAGATTGAATCGTTTTTCATAGTCTGTTTTACTGTCAGCCCGACCGCCGGTTCGGGCGGTCGGGCCGGTGATTGTCAATTACCAGTTGGGGTTTTGCGGAATGTTGGCCCGCTGCAACTCTTCGGTCGGGATCGGGAAGAGGTAGTGCTTCTCGAGGAATACGCGGTCCTCCTTCCAGAAGCGCTCCATGCGGTAGGTTTTGCCGCCCACCGATATCTTGCCGTTGGGGTCTTCCACGGGGCGCATGCCGCAGATGCGGTGCTGCGTCTTGGGGTAGGCGCCGTATTTGTCGAAATACAACTGTGCCTTCTGGTCGTTCGTTCCCTGGATCGAACTCCACTGGGCATCCTTGGCCAGTTCTTCGGAGCTGGTCGGTTCGAGGTAGAACCGTGTCGAGAAGAAGCGGCTCTTTTCGTGGTAGAGCTCCACGCGGCGTTCGCGCAGGATGTAGTCTAACAGCAACTCCTTGTTGGTCTGCGCGGCCGGCGGGATGGGAGCCATGAACGAACGGGCACGCAGCTCGTTCATCAGGTTGTAGACCTCGGGAGTGGCGCCCTTCGAGCGGGTGACTGCTTCGGCATAGACCAGGTAGATCGTCGCCAGGCGGATCAGCGGCGCGTCGAAGTTCCAGTTGCCCGACATGCCCTTGGTGTAATAGCCGTCGAAATATTTGCGGGTGAAGTAGCCTGTCGACGTGGAGTTGGCGGCGTTGATGGCGTCGGCACCGGTGGCCGTGTTGATCCACTTGCCCTTGAACATGGATCCGTGGTAGGTGATGTCGCGGTAGAAACGCGGGTCGCGGTTGACGTAGGGGTTGCCGTCGTCATAGGCCTTGGCCATGTCCTGCTCGGAGATCAGGCTGCCGTAGAGCGCCTTGTGGTTCTGCTTGAGCGCATAGATCGGATAGCCGTAGCCGTCGGGGCCGATCACCTCGTATTCGTCCACCTGATCCTGTACGGGTACCTCGCGTGCCTGTCCCTGCGCCGAAGGCGGGTACATGTCGTTGTGGTAACCCACGGTCTTGCAGTGGAGGTGGAAGAAGATCCATTCGGCCTTCTTGGCGTCGTTCATCGTGCGGTGGAACAGCTCCCAAAGACGGCTGTAAACCGCGCCGTTGCTCTGATCCGTGCCGCCCGAGTCGGTCGTCTGGCTTTTGGGCGAACCCTGGTAGAGCGAGTAGCGTTTCTGCCCCTCGGCCTCGAAATCCATCACGGCCTTGGCGGCTGCGGCTGCGGCGTCCCAACGCGCGGGGTCGTACGACTGGTAGACCGACGCATAGTTGCGGGTGTCGCCTTTGAGCGTCGACCCGTTGTAGAGCGGCGTGGCTGCGATCCAGAGCGCCATGGCCTTCAGCGCAAGGCAGGCGCCTTTCTCCACGCGGCCGAACTGATCCATCAGGTTCTGCGCCGGGACGCGGGCATAGGCCTCGTCGCAGTCGCGGCAGATCTTCTCGACGATCGTATGGATGTTCTCGCGTTCGAACGGCGGCAGTGCGTTGGGGTTTACCGTATAGTCGACGTAGGGGCATTCGCCGTAGCTTTTCAGCACGCAGTAGTGCAGGTAGGCGCGGATGAAGAGCACCTCGCCGATACGCTGCGAAAGCGTGCCGGGTCGTGCCTCGGAATCAGGGGTGTTGTACTTCTCGATACCTTCGAGGATGACGTTGGCGCAGCGGATGTCTTCGTAGAGTTTGGGCCAGAAGGTGTGGCAGGCGCCGGAGTTGGTCGTGGCGTTGCACGAGGTGTAGAGCTGGGAACCCGGTTCCCAGTCGCCGTCGTTGAACTTGTTGGACCACCCGTTCTCGGCCGAAGAGCCTTCGCATTCGTCCGTGAGCGCCGAGTCGCTGAAGAAACGGATGTGCACGAGCGGCTGGTCGGCGGCGCGGGCGTAGAAGTAGAGCCGGTTGATCAGGCTTTCAGTCTCGTTGAAACGCGAGAATATGTCCTGATCCGTTTTGTCGCCCTGCGGGGTCTTGTCGAGGAAATCCTCGCAGGAAGCCATCAGCGTGACTGCAAAGCAGCTACAGAGCAGATATAAGATTTTTTTCATTGTCATTGGTTTTTGTTGGGTTAGAATGTCATGTTAAGGCCGATGTTGATGACACGCTGTACGGGGAACCAGCTGCCGTCGCCGTTCTTGATCTCGGGATCCATGTCGACGTCGCCCAGGTTGTCGAACGTGAGCAGGTTCTGTCCCTGCACGTAGATGCGGACGTTCTGGATGCCGGCTTTCGAAGTCCAGGCTTTGGGCAGCGTGTAACCGATCTCGACGTTCTTCAGGCGGATGTACGAAGCGTCGTAGAGGAAGAGGCTCGAATACTGCTGTTTATTGTTGTTGTGGATGCCGTAGTGCAGAGCGGGGTATTTCGCCGTAGCTGCCGTTTCGGGCGTCCAGCGGTCGAGGTGCATCCGGCGCACCTTGCCGATACGCGACTGGTCGTAGAGCGGGAAATCCCATACGGCCGGGCCGCTCAGCTGTACGGAGCAGAGCGCCGAGCCCTGCCACAGCATGCTGAAGTCGAAGCCCTTGTAGGAGAGTCCCAGCGGAATGCCGAACTGGATCTCGGGCGTACGGGGGTTGCCGATGGCTGCGCGGTCGTAGTTGTTGACCACACCGTCGCCGTTGAGGTCTTTGTAGACCACGTCGCCCGGCTGTACGGGCCCCCAGATGGCGAATCCGCTGCCGCCGTTCATCGCGTTCAGGCGGTCGGCCTCGCCCTGGTCGGCCACGAAGTGGTCGAAGATGTAGCAGAAATTCTCATCGAGGCGTTTGCCGGTCTGGTAACGCCACGGGCAGTCGCGGCCGTTGTTGTCGATGTAGGAGATTTCGTTGCAGTATTTTATCTTGTTGCGTGCGAACGTGAAGTTCGGGCGGATGTAGTAGCGGAAATGCTGCCCGATATGACCGTTCCAGCCGATTTCGAATTCGACACCGTGGTTGTCGACGATACCCGAGTTGACGATCGGGGCGACCTGCCCGACGATGTAGGGGAACCCGACCTTGTCATCTGCCGAGAGCGAGGTGAGGATGTCGTAGCGGTGCTCTTTGAAAACATCGAGCGTGAAGGTCAGCCGCTGGTTGAAGAACTGGGCGTCGATACCGAAGTTGAACTTGCGGGCCTTCTCCCACGTCAGGTTCGGGTTGGCGAACACGCCCTCGACCAGGTAGCTGGTATAGCCCGCCTCGGTCTCGCCGAAATAGGTGGTCATGCCGTCCGACGACTTGTAGTACTGCAGGTAGGAGAAACGGTTGCCCGAGAGCTGGTCGTTACCCACCAGACCGTACGATGCGCGCAGCTTGAGGTGGTCGAGCCACTTTACGCCCCTCATGAATCGCTCCTGCGTGATGACCCAGCCGACGGCACCTGCCGGGAATACGCCGTAGCGCTTGCCGCGGGCGAAGTTCTCCGAGCCGTTGTAACCGATGTTGAACTCGAAGAGGTACTTGTTCCGGTAGTCGTAGGTCGCGCGGCCTGAAAATCCCATGTAGCGATAGGGAACCTGGTTGCTGATGACCTTGTTCTGCAGGTAGAAGAGCAGCATGCCCGACACGTTGTGGTCGCCGAATTTGCGGGCGTAGTCCAGGCGCGCCTGGAAGCGCGACGTCCCTTCGGGCGAGCCGTGGCTGATGCTGTTGCTCTGCGCATCGTCCGTGGTACGCTGGTTGGCGGTTACATAGGTGCCGTTCTTGATCCAGTAGTCGGCGTTGTTCTTCCACTCGTCGATGCTGTATTCGGTGGGGAGCATCCAGGTCGAATAGCCCGGGTAGGTCAGGTTGCCCGTGCTGTGGGTCGGCACGCTGTTGTTGATGGTGTGCTGGTTGAACGTGTCGTACGAGAACTGCGCGGCGACGCTCAGGCCCTTGGTGATGAAGTCCAGGTCGTGGCTCAGTTTGAACGATCCCTGCAGGTAGCGGCGCGTCCGTTTGCTGAAGCCGGTGCGGTTGAGCTGCCCGAGCATGTTGTAGCGGTAGTCGTTGTCGGCATAGAGCAGGTAGCCGCCGTTCTCCTCGAAATCGGCCTGGTTGACGTCGTTGTGGTTGTTGGGCAGGATGATCGGCAGGTAGGGGGGCTGCGTGTTGGCCAGCGAGATGATGTTGGCCGCCGTGGCGCCCGGATAGTTGTATTCCGTTACGCGGGCGCCCAGGTCGACCGAGATCTTCAGCCGCTTGGTGGCGTCGACATCGACGTTGGCGCGGAAGTTATAGCGCAGGAACTTGTTGACGTTGTCGGAGTTCGAGTGCTTGTAGTTGCCGCCCTGGTTGTAGTAGCTGCCGAGGATGAAATAACGGGCGCGGTCGGTGCCGCCTCGTACCGAAAGGCTGTAATCCTGGAGGATCGACGGTTTGAATGCGTAGTCGAAGTAATCCCAGTTGTAGCCCAGGCCGTCGGAGTTGTCGCCCTTGGCGCGGCGGAAGTTGCTGATCGTCTCCTGGGAGAAGAGCGATGCCGAGCCGGGATCCAGCGAGGGGTTGTCGTTGAGCATCGCCTCGTTGTAGAGGGTCGCATAGCCTGCCGAACCCAGGTAGTCGGGGTAGCGGATCGGTTCGCTGACACCGACCGACGCCTTGAAATCGACGGTCGGCTTTTCGCCCTTTCGGCCGCGCTTGGTCGTGACGATGATCACGCCGTTGGCGCCGCGGATACCGTAGGGTGCCGTTGCCGAAGCATCCTTGAGGATCGTGAACGTCTCGATCTCGTCCGGGGAGAGGTAGCTCATGTCGCGCTCGATGCCGTCGACGATCATGATGACGTCCGACTTGCCGTAGGTCGATTTACCGCGAATGTTGAGCTGCGCGGCGTCGTTACCAGGTTCGCCGCCGTTGAACTGGTTGACCAGCAGGCCCGGCATGCGCCCGGCCAGCGCATTGTTGATGTTGGCCGTGGGGGACTGCTTGAGGTCTTTGGTGGTGATCGTCGAGATCGAACCGGTGATGGTCTCCTTCTTCTGCACGTTGTAACCTACCACCACGACCTCTTCGAGCGCCTTGCTGTCCTCGACCATCGTGATGTCGATCCTCGTGCGGTTGTTTACGCCTATCTCCTGCGGGGCATAGCCGATGTAGGAGACCATCAGCGTCGCTTCGGCGTAGGGAACCGTGATTGTATAGCTGCCGTCGGAGTTCGATACGCTGCCCGAGGAGGTGCCTTTGACGACGATGGTCACGCCGATCAGCGGGCTTCCCACGTCATCCTTGATGATACCCGAGACCTTCAGCTGCGAGGAACGCGCCTGAGTGTCCGGGGCGGCTGCCGTCCTGTCCGGAGAGGCCGTGGCGGCCCCTCCCAGACAAAACAGACACAATATCAGTGTTATTATATGATATTTATTCATAACCGTATTGTATTCTTATTGGGTTTTACTCTCTTGTCGTGATTTTGATTGTCGTTTCCGCGGAGTTGGTTTTGGATGCCTCGTCGCATACGGTCTTCGTATCTTCGACACCCTTTTCCCAGGTTTTCTGGAAGATATAGACCGCTCCGACGCTGGTCGCCTGGTAGAGCGTCGCATCGATGGTGCACTTGCAGGTGCAGTTGGTGATTGTGGTGACCTTGTCATTTTCTATGGCGACGATACCTGCCACGATCGGGCGCCACTTGTCGGTTTTGTGGTTGGCCACTACCGTAATGTTGCCGTAGTTCTCGCAACCGTCGAACACGGCATTGTTGTCACCGGCTACGGCGATACCCGCGATGTCGCGCTCGACGGCCGCCGTGAGGTTACCGCGGTTGATGCAGTTCTTCAGCGTGAAGGCTCCGGCGACCTTGCCGGCGATGCCGCCCATGTAGAAGAGGTCGTAGTCGGCCATCGTGGGGCTGGTCATGTTACCCGTGTTTACACAGTTTTCGATCAGGGCCGGCGACGCCACCTTTTCGGCAATGCCGATCAGACCGCCGACCGATGCCGTCGACGCCGCGATGTCGGCCTCGTTGCGGCAGTTGGGCATCCTGAGCGTATAACCCAGGCCTGCGTCCGATCCGACGCAGCCTACGATACCGCCCGTGCGGCGATATTTCGTGCCGTTGGAGTTGTTGAACATGATCTTGCCCTTGTTGACGCAATTGTCGAATACGCCGTAGCCGGTGGCCAGGATACCGCCCAGCGAGTGGAACTGGTGCCCGGGATCGGCGAAGGTGACGGTGAAGGTGCCTTCGTTGGTGCAGTTGCTGAACGTCCAGTTCGATTTCTCGGCATGGCCGAACAATCCTCCGTATTGGCCGGTGTCGACGGCGCCCGGGAAGTCGAAGCTGAAATTGCCTTTGTTCGTGCAGTTCACGAGCGACCCTTCCGTTTTGTCCGCGGTGCCGGCGACGATGCCGCCGATGAACTCCGTCCGGGCTGTCCCCGTGATGATGAATTCGCCCGTATTGTGGCAATCGGTGTAGACCGAACCGACGTTGGCCAGGCCGACCAGCCCGCCGAGATAACCTGCCGTGGCAACGGTTTTCGCCCCGGAGAAGGACAGTGTGGCCTTGTTGGTGACTTTCGTCAGTGCCGCGCCGTTGTTATAGACGGCCAGCGTGCCGGCTACTACCGGGGTGGCTTGCGATACGGACATGCTGCCCGCCAGCGAGAGGTTCTTTATTTCGGCCGTTGCGTCGAGCGTGTGGAACAGGCCGAGTTCCTTCGAGTCCTGATCCGCCAGCTTGACGGTGATCGTATTGTTCAGGCCGTCGAAAGTCCCTTTGAACGGATTGGCGGCCGAGCCTGCGAAGCTGGTTTGGGTAAGGGCGCTCAGGTCGATGTCGCTGACAAGGACGATCCTGCCGCCGTTGGTGTAGGCGTCAAGCGGCGCCCCTTCGGTTACCGCGTTGCCGAAGGCTACGAACTCTTCGGGGGTCGAGATGCCCTTCCAGCTCAGGCGGACGCTGAACGATTCTGTGAGTTCTTCCGCCGAAACGGCTGCGAATTCGACCGTGCCCGCACCGGTGCAGTCCGCGCCGTCGGCCGGAGCCGTGACTTTGAGCACCGAATTTTCGATGTCGAGTGCGATGTCCCAGCCTTTGAGCGCCGTGATATCGCACGTGGCTACGTTGGTGACGGTGCAGGGAATGTCGCGCTGCTCGCCGAAGGCGAATTTGTAATCGGCCTCGGCGAAGGAGATGATGGGCAACTTGGTCGAGAGTTCGACGGGGATCGACGAACCCTCGCCGGCCGTCCCGCGGACGCTCAGCGGCGTAACCTTGACGCTGCCTTCCATGGCCGGGTCGGCCGTCTCCCGCGTGGGCGCGGTGACGGTCAGCAGGCCCGCATCGACATCGGCCGTGTAAGTCCATCCCTTGGGGACGCTTACGTCGAGCGACGCGGTGTTCTCGCTGGCGAATTCGAATTCCATGCTCTTCCCGTAGGAGAAGACATGGGTCTTCGAGGTCGCCTCTTCGTCGAATGTGAGCGTGATGTCGTTTTCCAGGGCGGCTACGGCGAGCGTATAGGTCTCCGTGCGGCCGGCCTGGGACTGTATTTCGATGACCACGTCGCCGCTGGCCTTGGCTCCCAGGTCGGAGGCTGGGGGGGCGGTGACCGAACAGCTCCGAGAGCTGGGAATCACGGTGCATTTCCAGCCTGTGGGCGGGGTGGCCACTGTATAAGTGACGAATGCACTCTTTAAGGTATAGGTGGCCGTCGTGCCGAACCGCATGCTCTGGAGGCCCTCGATGAGGTTGCCCTCCGCGTCATAGAGCTCGAATACGATCGCACCGTCTTCTGCCTCTACATCCTCGATGCCGCAGGAGCTGAACAGCAATAGCGGTGCGGCAAAAAGCACGTAAATAAGAAAATGAAGAGATTTTCTCATAAATGAAAGTTTTAGGGTTGAATATTTGGATGAATGAATGGTTCGTAGTCGTGTAAGTCCGGTCGTAGTCTTTACTTTGTCATAGGCATCTCCGTATTTTAAAGGTTGAGAAAAAGATATTGAATGAAAGACGAATAAAAATCAAATGGAGCTATTGCGGATTTCTTATTGTATTCTTTTGTGTTTATTTCAGAAGAAATTCCGCTTTGTTGTTTGTAAAAGTATGCTTTTGGAAAATGTGTATCAACAGCATCAAAATGAAATATGAATGCGTTTTTTCGACAATGGGCTGGTGGAAAGCATGTTATTTCCGATTCCCCGGTGTTATTATATGAATCCCGTATGAATCGCCGATGCGCGATTTCCGGCTGTCAGACGATCTCCATGATCCGGCGTTCGAATTCGGCGGGCGGGCATTTGGCGGAGTTCCGCAGCCGGTTGCGGTAGGTGTAGACCGTATTTATGGAGATATGCAGGAACTGGGCGATTTCGCTGTTGCCCGTGATGCCCAGCCGGATCACGGCCAGCAGCCGGAATTCGGTGTTGAGGCCGGGCATTTTCATTTGCTCCCCGTCCCGCAGCAGGGCATTGGCCTTTTCCACGAAATCGGGATAAAGCGAAAGGAATACCCGGTCGAATTCGTGGAAGAACGATTTGTATTCCTGCTCGATGGGCGTAGGCGAGCGCAGCTCACGCAAAAGGCGCTCCTGTCCGAACGAGAGCGCTGTTTTGTAGAGGTGTGTGCGGTGGCGTTCTAATTTGTTGATGTAGAACGTGCTGCGTTGCATGTAGTAACGCAGGTATTTGTCTTTGATGGTATTGGCCTGGGAGAGTGCCCGGGTGGCTGTTTCGTGGCGGAGGCTGCTGGCGGCGAGCTGTTCGCTGAGTTCGTGCAGCCGGGCGCAGGTTTGCGCGTGTTGCGTACGCAACTGTTTGATCAGGTGTTTTTGCCTGAAGGCGAGCGAGACGGCCGCCAGTAGAAGAAGTGCGCCCGTTGCGATGGCCGGCAGTGCGGCCTTGCTTTTTCGCGGGCTTCGGATGTGGGTGTCCCCTGTCGTTGCCGGCTCGGGGTCAGCGTTGCTTTTGCCGGCTTGGTCGCCGTTCGGGGCGTAGCGGATTGTTTGCTCCGGCAGGATGTTGCCGGTTCCCGAAATTAAAAGAGGGAAATCCCCCCCCCACGCATTGTGCGGGCGGTAACGTCGTTTTTCGGGACGCAGCAGCAGATCAGAAGGCCGGTAAGCAGAGCGAAATGACGGTTCATGTCTGGTCGAGGGTTAGGTTGTGGTACTACAAATATACATTATAAAATCGAGACTGTACGGGTTGTGCCCGGGAGGCTGCGGTTTGGGGGTAATCAAAGTACGCTGCCGACTGCCTCGTTCCCGCGGTAGAGCCGGGTCGGGCCATCGGGGCGCAATTGCCGCCGCCGCTTGGGACGACCCCGGATGCCGGGTGTGCGGTTTCGCCGGTCACCATGCCGGAGGCCGTTGCGGGGCAAGTTTGGCCGGAGATTCCGGCAGCGATGTCCCGGGTGGCCGCGGATGTGCCGTACCCGTTTTGCAGGGCGAACGGCAGTGCGGGCGGTATGGGTGCCCTCCTACTGGGGAGGTAGGCCGAAAGAGTCCGGAATTTCTTTTCCATCGTTTTTAGGCTTTGGGTTATGACAAATATATAAGTTTTATTTTAATACAAGTGTTAAAAAGAGATTAAAAGGAAATTTATTTTTGATTATTTGTTGTGTTTATGTTGTTATTTATCTTGCCTTTTATTACTTTTGTCCGCAACGTAGTCGAAGTCCGGTCAACTTCCATCTTCTTTCCATCACTTAATTTTTAAGCAAGCAAATATGAAAACCATGCGATTTATCGGAATCGTCCTCGCTTTGTTTTCGGCGGGAAGCCCGCCGGCTGCGCAGGCGCAGGATTCCGGAAAGAAATACAAGGTCTATATGGTCTCCAATTCCCATCTCGACACGCAGTGGCGGTGGGACGTGAAAGCCACGATCGACGATTACCTATATAATACGGCCGTGCAGAATCTGGCGCTGCTCGAAAAATATCCGCATTACGTGTTCAATTTCGAAGGCGCCGTCAAGTACGAATGGATCAAGGAGTACTATCCGCACCTCTTCGAGCGCATCCGGAAATTCGTAGCCGACGGGCGATGGAACATTTCGGGGGCTTCGTTCGAGGCCAACGACCCGAACATGCCGTCGTCGGAGTCGTTTATCCGCAACATCCTGCTTGCCCAGGAGTTTTATAAAAAGGAGTTCGGCATCAAGTCGAAGGATATGTTCCTGCCCGACTGCTTCGGATTCAGCCAGGTCATGCCGACGCTGGGACACCACTGCGGCCTGATCGGTTTTTCGACGCAGAAATTGTCGTGGCGCACCGAGCCGCTTGTCGGCGACTCCAAAACCCCGTTTCCGATCGGGCTCTGGGAAGGGGTCGACGGTGCCCGCATCATGGTGGCGCTCGAGCCCGGGCGCTATTCGTGGAACGAGTTTCCCGAAGGGGATCTGAGCGCCAACAAGGAATTGGTAGAAAGCGCCCGGAAGTCGCCTTTCGGCATCGCTTACCGGTACTATGGCAACAAACTGGCGAACGGAGCCGGAGACCACGGCGGCTCGGCCCTGCCCCGCAGCATCCAGCTGCTCGAGGAGGGGATTACGAACGGCAAGGGGCCCGTGCAGCTTGTCAGCGCCACGTCCTCGCAGCTCTACGAGGATTATATGCCCTACGGGAACCATCCGGAACTCCCGGTGTTCGTCGGGGAGATGCCTCTCGACGTCCACGCTCCGGGCTGTTATACCTCCCAGGCCGAGATGAAGCGTTACAACCGCCGTAACGAGCAGTTGGCCGATGCCGCCGAGCGTTCGGCCGTGATCGCCGACTGGATGGGAGCCGTACCTTATCCGAAAGAGGCGCTCAACGATGCCTGGAAGCGTTTCCTCTGGCACCAGTTCCACGACGACCTTACGGGAACCAGCATTTGGGAGGCTTATACCTATTCCTGGAACGACGAATTTCTGGCGCAGGGGCAATTCTGCGATGTGATCCTCGCCTCGGCCGGGGCTGCGGCATCCGTAATGGACACCCGCGCGAAGGGAAGTCCGGTACTGGTTTATAACCCCGCCGCTTATTCGCGCAGGAGCCTTGTCGAGGCGACGGTCGACCTGCCTGCGGAGGCCGAAGGGGTGGCCGTTTATGCGCCGGACGGGAAGACCGTTCCTGCGCAGATCGTTGCCCGCGACGGTGCCAGGGCGACCGTGCTGTTTGCCGCCGCGATGGAACCCGTAAGCTATGCGGTATACGACGTGAGGGCCGGCAAGGCCGGCAAGGGCAAGGTGCTCAGGGCCTCGGGCAATACGCTCGAGAACCGGGTCTATAAGGTGACGCTCGATGCGAACGGCGACATCGCCTCGGTCATTGACAAGCGCAACGGCCGCGACCTGGTCGAAAAAGGCAAGGCCTTCCGCCTTGCGGTGCTGACCCCCAATGTGTCGAACCGCTATCCGGCATGGGAGATCCACAAGGCGACGCTCGACCAGACACCCGAACCCGTGGATACGGATGTCCGGATCAGCGTGGCGGAGTGCGGCGCCGCACGGGCCTCCCTGAAAGTAGAACGGCGGTACGGCGATTCCCGGCTGGTGCAGTATATCCGCCTGACCGACGGCGGGGACGACGAGCGTATCGATATCGTGGCCGACATTGACTGGAAGACGCCCGACGCCCTGCTCAAGGCCGAATTCCCGATGTCCGTTTCCGCCGAGGAGGCCGTCTACGACATCGGCATCGGCAACCAGCGCCGTCCCACCAACCACCAGCGGGCGCACGAAACATTCGCCCATCATTGGGCAGACCTCTCGGACGGGGACTATGGCATCGCCGTTCTGAACGATTCGAAATACGGCTGGGACAAACCCGCCGACAATACCCTGCGCCTGAGTCTGCTGCATACGCCTTCGACCGAGAAACGCTATGCCGACCAACGGGATCTGGATTTCGGACGCCATACGATGACTTACTCGCTCGTCGGGCACGATGGCGACCATAACCGCGCCGGGGTGGTGGAGAAAGGCGAGCTGCTCAACCAGCCGCTCCTCAGCTTCACGACGCCGAAGCACCCCGGGAAGCTGGGACGCAGGTTCTCTTTTGTCGCGGCTTCGACCCCGCAGATCGCCGTCAAGGCGCTTAAGAAGGCCGAGGACGGCAGCGGTTATATCGTCCGCGTATTCGAAACGACGGGCCGGGAGGTGCGCGGCGCCGAGCTGGCTTTCCCCGTGCGGATCGTTTCGGCCGAGGAGGTGAACGGAATCGAGGAGCCGGTCGGGGAAGCACGATTCGAAGGCAACCGGCTGCTCGTCGATGCCGGGCGTTTCGCGCCCAAGACCTATAAGGTTACGCTGGCGGAGGCTCCCGTGGCCGCCCCCGCGATCGAGAATGCCTTTGTGGATTTCCCTGTAAACCAGAACTCCATTTCGAGCGACGCGTTCAAGTCCGTCGCCAAGGTGGATAAGGAGTGCAACTCCTATGCTGCCGAGCTCATGCCCGAAGTGATCGTCCATGGCGGCATCGAATACCGCCGCGGCGAACCCGACGTGAAAAACGTGCTGAACTGCAGGGAGTCCGTCACGGTCGATTTGCCGCAGGGCGATTATAACAAGGTCTACATCCTCGCATCGTCGTCCAGGGGCGACCGCAAAGCCGTCTTTGACGTCGGCGGCCGCAAGTACGAGGCTGTCGTGCCCTATTACTCGGGCTTCCGCGCTCAGTGGGCCTGGGCCGACAAGACCAAGTCGTTCGTCAAGGACGGGACGATCGCCCATATCGGGAACCACCGGCACAAGATGAACGGACGGAACGATGCCTATACCTTCACGTACCTTTACAGGCTCGGGTTCGATATCGCCCCCGGAGCCGGAAAGCTGACATTGCCCGAGGATGCCGACATCAATATTTTCGCCATCACGGTCTCCGGGAACCGGATCGACGGGACGCGGTGGGCCTGCGAGCCGCGTGCCCTGCCCGTGACCGAATAACGGGAAGACAGTCTATATGTGATAAGCCCGCTCCGGATGTTTCCGGAACGGGCTTATTCTCTATCCCTTTTCAGTAGTCACGCGATCCGTAGCCGGGGATGCGCTATATGGAAACGGCCCTCTGAAATGCGGGCCGGGCGTCATTGCGGACGCGGGGGCATTTACCGCCCGAAAAATTTTGCGATTCGGGTGGTTGCGGCGGTACCCATACGGAACCGTCCCCGGATATTTTCGCTCTGGGGCTGCCGGGCGGGGTTGTGCAGCCATTCGTGGAAGTCGACGTATATGCCTTTATTGATCATGAATTCGAAAGCTGCGTTCTTCAGCCTTTTTTCTTCGTTGTAACCGGACTGGATGTTGGCGATCAGGTCTTCGAACGCGGCAAAATTGTACGGGTTGGAAACTGGGATTTCGGCTGTGTAATGTTGCTTTTTCATAACTTTTATCTTTTTTATAATTGAAGTTTTGTTTCATCAATTCTAAACGACCCAAAGTATTCGGAATCGGCCTCCTGACAGCGTGTGTATGCACTGCAATTTTGCCGGCTTGTCCGGCGGGAAAATGGTCGGTATATGTTGCGTCGAAAATAATCGGTACAGCCTGCTTTCGAATCCGGCTGTATTGCCGACAGGGGTGTTCACTGCCGCGATCGTGTCGGCAAAGATAGGGACAATATGTTGAAATCCAAGCTTTTTGTGATATTTTTTTTGATGCAAAAAATCGAAAAAAAACTTGCATCGGATTTTATTATTATATTAATATAATAATACCCTTGCCGGAAGGGGTAAGAATCCGGAGCGATTTTTCTTGTCTTTTCGCTTGTTCCGTTATCGGATTAATAATGTTCTGAATTGCATCCTGGTGGAAATGGCTTTATTATTGGAGCGGAAGCCCGGTGCGGAAAATTCGGGACATACGAAATTTTTTCGCCCGATCGGCGGGAATCCGCCTTAATTTTATACATTTGCAAAATCATGTCTCCTGCATTGCGGATAAAACTTTTTTTCGCCCTTGCGGCGTTGTGCCTCGCCTCTGCGGTAAGGGCGCAGGACGGCGCCTATGCCGTCAGCGGCCGGGTGATCGACCGCCTGACGCGCCGGCCGGTCGCCTATGCCGCCGTAGTGCCCGTCGGACAGGAACAACGCGGCGCATCGACCGATTCGCTGGGACGCTTCCGCCTCGAGCGGGTGCGGGCGGGTATTTTCCGCCTCTCGGCCTCGTCCGTGGGGTACAAGACCGTCGTCACGCCCGAATACCTCGTTTCGGCCGCCACGCCGTTCATCGAAATCGAAATGGAGGAGGATGCCACGCAGCTCGAAGCCGTGACGGTCGTGCCTTCGCCGTTCCGCGCCACGGCCGAAAGCCCCGTCGGGTTGCAGGTCATCGGGGTGCGGGAGATCGAGAAGAGCCCCGGCGCCAACCGTGACGTGTCGCGTATCGTACGTTCGTACCCCGGCGTGTCGTTTTCGCCCGTGGGCTATCGCAACGATCTGATCGTACGCGGCGGTGGCCCGTCGGAAAACAAATTCTACCTGGACGGCATCGAAATCCCCAATATCAACCACTTTGCCACGCAGGGCGCCACGGGCGGCCCCGTGAGCATCCTCAATGCCGACCTGATCCGCGAGATCGACTTCTACACCGGAGCTTTCCCGGCCGACCGTTCCGGGGCGCTGAGCTCGGTGCTGGACATCCGACTGCGGGACGGGAACCCCGAGAAACAGACTTTTAAGGCGACGCTCGGGGCTTCGGAGGTGTCGCTGAGCGGGAGCGGCCATATCGGCGAGAAAACCTCCTACCTCTTCTCGCTGCGCCAGTCTTACCTGCAACTGCTGTTCAAGATGATCGGCCTGCCTTTCCTGCCGAACTACATCGACGGGCAGCTGAAGGTCAAGACGCGCCTTTCGGAGCACGACGAGCTGACGGTATTGGGGCTGGCGGGCTTCGACAACATGAAACTCAACCTCGACGAGGAGGGCGAAGACGCCGAGTACCTGCTGAGTTACCTGCCCCGCATCCGCCAGGAGACCTTCACCGTCGGGGCATCATGGCGCCACTATGCGGGCCGCCATGTGCAGACCGTGTCGCTCGGGCACACTTATCTGAATAACCGCAATCTCAAATACCGCGGTAACGACGACTCGTCGGAGGACAACCTGACGCTGCGGCTGCGCTCCGTGGAGCAGAAGACCACGCTGCGCGCTGAAAACCGCAGCTATCTGGGGCGCTGGACGGTGCGCGAAGGTGCCGAGCTGAGCTATTCGGGCTATACGAACCGTACCGAGCAGCGGCTTTTCACCGATGAGGCGGTGCTCTCGGACTACCGTACCCGGCTGGGGATCGTGGGCTGGGGCCTGTTCGCCGGCGCGGATTATGCCTCGGCGGACAAGCGCTTCACGGCGTCGGTCGGCGTGCGTGCCGACGGGGCCGACTATTCCGCGCGCATGGCGAAGTTCTGGCGTCAGCTTTCGCCTCGGGCGTCGGTCTCATACCAGCTCGGCAAAGGGTGGTCGCTGAGCGGAAGCGCCGGGCTTTATTACCAGTTGCCGCCCTATACGGCCCTGGGGTTCAAGCAGGACGGGGCGCTGGTGAACGAGGCGTTGGACTACCTGCGCGTGGGAATGATCAGCGTCGGAGGCGGATGGCGCCTGCGCGACCGCCTGGTCGTCTCGGTCGAGGGGTTCTACAAGAAATACGGGAATATCCCGCTTTCCGTCTCGGACGGCATCCCGCTCTCGTGCAAAGGCGACGACTATGGCGTGGTTGGCAACGAAGCGCTGCGCCCGACGGCCGTCGGGCGGTCGTACGGGGTCGAGGCGATGGCACGCTGGCAGATACCCGGGAGGGTCAACCTCGTCGGTTCGGTGACCCTGTTCCGCAGCGAGTACCGTGCCGATGCCGCATCGGAGTATATCGTATCGGCCTGGGACAGCCGTTTCGTGGCGAACCTCAGCGGCACGTACGACCTGCCGCGCAACTGGAGCGTCGGGGCGCGCCTGAGCGCCGTGGGCGGGACGCCCTATACGCCCTACGATGTCGAAAAATCGTCGTTGGTCGAAGCCTGGGACGCCCAGGGGCGCCCGTACTATGACTATGGGCGTTACAACGACGGGCGGCTCGACGCCTTTGCGCAGGTAGACCTGCGTATCGACAAAACCTTCTATTTCCGCCGCTGTATGCTCGGCCTTTACATCGACCTGCAGAACGTGACGGGCAGCAAACTCCGCCGTCCCGACGTGCTGATGTCGACGGGCGTGGTGGAGAATCCCCAGGCCCCGGCGGCGGAACAGCGTTACCGCATGAAGTATATTGGGCAGCAGAGCGGGTCGCTTATCCCTACGCTGGGGATCACCGTTGAGTTTTAGAGGGTACGGGGCGTGTCTTTGGGCGATATTCCGGAGCCGGGGCGATAACCGGGGCAGGGAAGCCGACATGCCGCAGCGGCAGGCAGGGAGGTGTCGGGAGAAAAATACGGAACCGCAGGGGTAGGCATCTCCGGCCCCTGCGGTTCCGTGCGCTCCGG
Source organism: Alistipes sp. AM16-43 (assembly GCF_003435745.1). Lineage (NCBI taxonomy): Bacteria > Pseudomonadati > Bacteroidota > Bacteroidia > Bacteroidales > Rikenellaceae > Alistipes > Alistipes sp. AM16-43. Next base: position 494,356 of record NZ_QTUQ01000002.1, on the reverse strand, counting down.
GACGTGCCGGCGGCTATTTCCCGCTGCCCGGGGTATTCGCGCCTTTCGTGCGATCCATCGCGAAGCTGATGATGAACGGCATGGAGAGGAATACGAGCGTGCCGACGACTACCAGCCACGTGTAGGTGGCCGGGCTGCCTACGGGCAGCTGCGACGGCGGGAAGAAGGTGACGATGAACGAGAAGAGCACGGCCAGAAACCCGATGCCCCCGACGGCCCACATGCCGGCGTTCCCGCCCGGAACGCGGTAGCTGCGGGTGAGGCCGGGCTGCGTGTAGCGCAGGCGGATGCCCGCGGCGTACATCATCATATACATCACCAGGTAGAGCCCTACGGTCAGTGCGCTCAGCAGGAAGAACGCCACGCTCACGTCGTCCATGACGATGTAGAGCGACGAGAGCAGCGTGACGATGCAGCCCTGTATGACGAGGATGTTGACCTGCACGCCGTTTTTGTTGGTCTTTTGCAGGAAACAGGGCAGCACGCCCTCCTGGGCCGTCCACAGCAGGCCGCGGCTCGGGCCCGAAATCCACGACATGACGCCGGCCAGTGCGCCGAATGCCACGAGCAACCCCATGACGTTCGAGAGCCAGCCGATGCGGTAGTGGTCGAAGACGATCTGGAACGTGGTGAACAGCCCTGACTGGAGGTTGATCTGGTCGTAGGGGGTGATGATCGCCACGGCCAGCGCACCCAGCGTGAAGAGCCCGAACGAGATCAGCGCCGCCAGGAACATGGCGCGCGGGAACTGGGTCTGCGGCTTGTCGAGCTCCGGGGCATGCACGGCGTGTACCTCGACGCCGGCGAAGAGCAGCAGTATCCCGGCCAGGAATGCGATGTCGCTCATGCCCGTGATGTGCGGAAAGAGGCGCGGATGCACGTGGTGCGCCGCGTCGATATTGATGACCTGGCTGACGGTGTCGGGGATGTGTTCCAGTGCGACGGAATTGCCTCCGGCCATCCAGATGACGGCCATGACGATTACGACGATGCCGGGAAGCACCGTGCCGATCAGAAATCCTTTGCTCGTAATGCCCGATATGGCCGAGGTGCCGCGCAGCGTGACCAGCGTGGCGCACCAGTACATGGCGATCGAGAAAAGCCCCACGAAAAGCCCGTTCTGCGCCAGGCCGGGCATCCCGATCATATAGGCGATCGAGGCTGCGGCAAAGCCCAGCACGGTGGGGTACCATACGACGTTTTGGATCCATTGCAGGAAGATGGCCGTAAACCCCAGGTGTTTGTTGAACGCCTCCTTGACCCAGGTGTAGACCCCGCCGCCCTTCGAGGCGAAGGCGCTTCCCAGTTCGGCACCTACCAGTGCCGCCGGGATCAGGAACAGGAACGTGGCGAAAAAGATGTAGAAGAACATCGTCAGCTCCTCCTGCGCCATCATCGGGAGTCCGCGCAGGCTGATAACCGCCGCCGCGGTCATCAGGGCGAGCTGTGTCGTGGTGATATTTTTACGTTTTGCCATAATGTGGAATTGTGTTTTACAACTGGCCGCCAATCAGTTTCTGTGCCGCAACGCGGCCGGGCTGATGTTTTTTCGGGCGTGTGCATGGTTTATGCGGGCGTTTGCGTGTCCCTGCATGCCTCGTAGCGCCTGCGCGTTGTCCGCCTGCGGACAGGACGCAAAAAAACAGCAGGGAATCTCACGATTGCCTGCTGCCTTCCGGAGGATTGCCCTCCTGAAACTACTAACCCAAACTTAAATAAATGAAGAAACCTCACTGCGGTTGCTGTTCCGCAGTTATTCGGCTATGTTGCAAATCCCGTGCCGCGCCGCCGTCCTGGAACGGCTTTTAAATGTGCGGCGGGGATGCGGTTTATGGTACGTGCCGGCGGGCGGGGTGGGGAATAAACGGCCGCAGGATGCCCGTGGGGACATCCTGCGTGTGTTTTCCCGGTAATATCCGGATTACGGAAGGGAGATGCGCTTACCTGCGTTTGTCCCTCATCTCCACGGCACCTTCGTAAGTGCCGCTGACCTTGCGGCCTTTGTCGGTCGTAAAGTCGAGTACGAAGCGGTAGTTGGTGCCGACCTTCGTGACTGTCACCGTGCCGGACGTGATGAACCCGTAAACCGATTCGTTGGAGTCGTTGCGTTCCTCGCAATAGGTTCCCGTGGCCAGCATGGAGTCCATGAACTCTATCTGCTCGCCCGGTGCGTAGGTGCCCGGCGTGCCTGTGTCGGACACCGTGTAGGTTCCCTCCTGGAGCACCATTTCTTCGGAAAGTGCGGTCGTCAGGTAGAGCGATACCATATGCCCGGCTCCCATGAGGTAGTCGTAATCGTCGCTGACCGTCGGCTGGACATCGTAGAGGTTTACGACGCAGTCGTTTGCCGTGCCGGCATCGTTGTTATAGTATTTAGCCAGTGCGCGGATGAAAGTTGCGTTCGTGACGTCGTTTTCGAGGTCGGGCAGGGGCTCGATTTTGACGGCTGTCTTGTCCTCGATCGTAATCGGGCCGGTGTAGCTGGCCGTGAACTCTTTGTCGTCGGTCGTGGTCAGCGTGGCCTTGACCGTAAAGGTCGAGCCGGACTTTGTCACAGCGATCGTTCCGGCCTTGAATTCCACTTTCGTGATATTCCCCTTGCCGTCGTTGACCATGCAGAAGGTCTTGGCCGGATGGAATGTCGAAATGGATTTGTTGGTGGCATATTTGTAGGTGCGATCCGGCAGGACGATGTTATTCATATTCGTGGGGGCAAATTGATAGAGGTTCAGGCTCATGGTACGCCCGGCTCCGATGGTCGCATACACTCCGTCGGCACCTACGGCCTCGCCGTCGGCCAATATGACGAGGTATTCACCGTATCGGCCACCTTCGGGAATACCATAATAGCCGCCGGCTACCTGGCGGTCGAAGACGGCCGGGCCGCTCAAATCCTTGTCGGTGGCCATTTCAATCGACTTGACTTCGGAATAGACCTCTTTGTTGGATGCTGCGACGGCGATGACATAGGTGGTGCCGTCTTTCAGGTTGTCTACGGTGATCTCCCCGGCCTGTGCGATGGCTGTACCGTCGGTGAGGATTTTTTCGGCCGTCGGGACAGGCGTGCCGTCCGCTTTTTCGAGGCATACGTAGGCGGCCTTCTCCGTGTCGGCGAGGCCTACCGTAAAGGTGAGTGTCGTCGGGGCTGTGGCTCCCGCTGTCAGCGTCACCACGGGCGTCGGCGTTCCGGTTGCCATCACGATGCTGTTGACTTCCGAGTAGATCCCGGTGTTGGCGACAGCTGCCGCGATGACGTAGGTGGTCGAGGGTTTCAGGTTCTCGACAAGGATATCGCCCGTCTGTGCGATGGCTTTGCCGTCACGCAGTATCTCCTCGGCCGTGGGAAGGGTCAGCCCCTCGGTCTTTTCGAGGCAGACATAGGCTGCGGTTTCTGGGTCGGTCAGGGCGGCGTTGAACGTAAGGGTCGTTGTGGTGGACTGGCCCGGTGTCAGGACGACCGCGGGATGTACGCCGGGTGCCGAGGTGGTGTGCTCGATCGAGCTGACCTTACCGTTGATGTTGCCTTTCAGGGCGACGGCGGAGAGGCGGTAGGCCGTGTTGGGTTCGAGGCCGGCGATCTCGACGACGCCCGATGCGCTTACGGACTGGCCTTCGGCGATGATCGTCGCTGCCGCAGGCACGGCTTCGGACGCCTTGGTGCAGATGTAGCTGCATTTGTCCGCATCCTTGAGTGTGAGCGTGAATTTCAGGGAGTTGAATGCGGCGTCGCCGATGGCGAGCGTGACGCTTGGGTCAGGATTTCCCCCCCCCCTCGTTTTTGTCGTCGCATGAGCTTAGCAGACCGGAGCACAGCACCAACAGTGCCGTTCCCCATGACAGGAAAGATTTGATCATAGTGGTTAAACTTTGGAAATTAGTGGGTTAATACTGTTGTTCGGGCGCAGGGCCGGTCGTCTTTGGATATTCAATCGGGTTTACGGGGCGGCCGTGCAATATGTGACGGGATAAAAATAACCTTTCTGCCAATAAAATCCAAATTTTTTTTTATCCGTCTTGCCTGAAAGTGCGATAAATCGGGGGTGAGGGTGCCGGAGTGAACGGGTGGAGGACAATATATAACAAGACAGCAGGGAATCTCACGATTGCCTGCTGCCCTTGGAGGATTGCCCTCCTAAAACTACTAACCCAAACTTAAATAAATGAAGAAACCTCACTGCGGTTGCTGTCCGCAGTTGACTATCCTCTCGCAAAACGTATGCCAAAGACAAAGGCCCGGAACATGATTCCGGGCCTTGCGCCGTTGCGGGGTATTACTGCGCCCCTGCGGGATATTTTCCGTAAGGGTTACCGGAAGATGCCCGTGTAGGTCGAGGGCGAGAGGGCGCGCAGCTCCTCTTTCACGGCCTCGGCCACGTCGAGCGTCTCGATGAACGCGGCGATCGACTCGTGCGTGATATGAGCGTTGGTGCGGGTCAGGGCCTTGAGCGCCTCGTAGGGCTTGGGATAACCTTCGCGGCGCAGGATGGTCTGGATGCCTTCGGCTACGACGGCCCAGTTGTTCGCCAGGTCGCGCTCGAGGGCTTCGCGGTTGAGGATTACCTTGTTCAGGCCTTTCATCAGCGAGCGGAGCGCGATGGCCGCATGGGCAATGGGGACGCCGATGTTACGCAGCACGGTCGAATCCGTCAGGTCGCGTTGCAGGCGCGAAACGGGGAGCTTCGAAGCGAGGTGTCCGAAGACGGCGTTGGCGATGCCGAAATTCCCCTCGGCATTCTCGAAGTCGATGGGGTTGACTTTGTGGGGCATGGCGCTCGAACCGACTTCGCCCGCCTTGATCTGTTGTTTGAAATATTCCATCGAGATGTACGTCCACATGTCGCGGCAGAGGTCTATCAGGATGGTATCGATGCGCTTCATGTTGTCGAAGATCGCCGCGAGGTTGTCGTAATGCTCGATCTGCGTGGTATATTGCGAGCGGCAGAGCCCCAGCGTTTCGCCCGCGAATTTGTTGGCGAAGGCCACCCAGTCGTACTGCGGGTAGGCCGCACGGTGGGCGTTGAAGTTGCCTGTCGCGCCGCCGAATTTGGCCGGCACGGCGATGTCGTGCAGCATGGCGAGCTGTTTCTCCACGCGTTCGACAAAGACCATGAACTCCTTGCCCAGCGTCGTGGGGGAGGCCGGCTGGCCGTGGGTGCGGGCCAGCATCGGCACGTCGCGCCATTCGTCGGCGAAGGCGGCCAGTTTGTCGCGCACCTCTTCGACGGCCGGGTAGTAAACCCCTGTCATGGCGTCCTTGAGCGAGAGCGGGATGGCCGTGTTGTTGATGTCCTGCGAGGTGAGGCCGAAATGTACGAATTCCTTGTAAGCTCCCAGCCCGAGGCTGTCCATTTTTTCCTTGATGATGTACTCTATGGCTTTGACGTCGTGGTTGGTGACCGATTCGATCTCCTTCACGCGCTCGGCGTCGGCCGGTGCGAAATCGAGGTACAGGGCGCGCAGGGCTGCGAATTTCGTGCGGTCGATGTCCGCCAGCTGGGGCAGCGGCAATTCGCACAGCGCGATGAAATACTCCACTTCGACGCGGATGCGGTAGCGGATGAGCGCCTGTTCCGAAAAATAATCGGCTAATTTCTCCGTTGTATTACGGTAGCGGCCATCGACGGGAGAGATGGCGGTAAGGCTGTTGAGCGGATTGGAGTTCATGGATTTATGTATGGTTTTATTTAATACGCCACTGGCATCGGGACTTCGCCTGCGCCCGGCAGGGCCTGCCCGAAGGCTTTGCCCCGCCCGCCGGCAAAGTTCCGGCACCAAATTTACGACATTTAATTGAAATACGCATAATTTTCCCTACCTTTGTAGGGTTGTAAACCGAAAATGCAATGAATTTTCTGACAGCGATCATAGATGGCCTGGTGAGGTTCGTGCAGCGCAATCCGCTGACGACCCTGGTCATCCTCATCCTGGCTGTCGGCGCCCCGGCGCTGCTCAGGGGAATCGCACTTTTTTTTCTCTATTTCATTATGGGAGTCATCGTATTGGTAGTAGCGGCGATCCTGCTGTTCCGCTGGCGCGTCTATAAGATGCGCCGCCGGATGGAAGAACAGTTCGGCGAAGGGAACTTCGGCGGACAGGGCTTCGGCTCGCCCTTTGCAGGGGAGCCCCGCAAGGGTCGCGAAGGCGAAGTGAAGGTATATAAAACCTCGGAAACGCCCGAGAAACGGGTCTCGCGCGACGTGGGCGACTATGTCGAATTCGAAGAGACCAAGGAGCCCGGAGAGGAGTAGCGCCATGTGGAAGATATTTGAGTTGATCGGCCGTTATTTCATGCTGATGGGAAAGGTCTTTTCCCGTCCGGAGAAGGCTGCCATCTACCGCCGGCGCATCATTTACGAAATGGAGTCCCTGGGAATCGACTCGATCGGCCTGACGGCCATTATTTCGGTATTCATCGGTGCGGTCATCACCCTGCAGATGTGCATCAACCTCGATTCGCCGTTCATCCCCCGTTCGCTGGTCGGTTACGCCACGCGCGAGACGATGATCCTCGAATTCTCGTCGACGGTCGTGGCGCTGATCCTGGCCGGCAAGGTCGGTTCGAGCATCGCTTCGGAGATCGGCACGATGCGCATTACCGAACAGATCGACGCGCTGGAGATCATGGGTGTCAATTCGGCTTCGTACCTCATCCTGCCGAAGATCGTCGCCGCGGTGGTCTTCTTCCCGTTCCTGACGATCCTCAGCATCGCCATCGGAATCATCGGCGGCTGGGCCATCGCCTACCTGACCGGCATCATGATCCCGGCCGACTATGTCGACGGACTGCTGATGGACTTCAAGCCCTATTCGATCGTCTACTCGCTTATCAAGACCGCCGTGTTCGCCTATATCATCACCTCGATTTCGGCGTTCTACGGGTACTATGCCAAGGGCAATTCGCTCGAAGTGGGCGCCGCCTCGACGCGCGCCGTGGTGGCCAGTTCCGTGGTAATCATGATCTTTAACCTGATCCTTACGCAAGTCCTGCTGATATGATACGTGCCGAGCACATCACCAAATCGTTCGACGGGCGCGTGGTGCTCGACGACATCTCGATCGAGTTCCTGACCGGGAAGACCAACCTCATCATCGGGCGCAGCGGTTCGGGCAAGACCGTGCTGCTGAAAACGCTGGTAGGGCTGCATGAACCCGATTCGGGCGACGTGTGGTACGACGATACGAATTTCACGCGTCTCGATTTCCGCGAGCGGCGCGCCATCCGCAAGGACATCGGCATGATTTTCCAGGGCGGGGCGCTGCTCGACTCTTCGACCGTCGAGGAGAACGTCAAGCTGCCGCTCGACCTCTTCACCTCGCAGAGCGAGAAAGAGAAGATGGAACGTGTGGATTTCTGCCTGCAGCGCGTGCGGCTGGAAGACGCCAACCACCTCTATCCGGCCGAGTTGTCGGGCGGAATGATCAAGCGCGTGGCCATCGCCCGCGCCATCGTGCTCAACCCGCGTTACCTGTTCTGCGACGAGCCCAACTCGGGCCTCGACCCGCAGACCTCGATCGTCATCGACAACCTGATCCACGAAATCACGCGCGAGTACAACATCACGACGATCATCAATACGCACGATATGAACTCGGTGATGGAGATCGGCGAGAAAATTGTATACATCCACGAAGGCCGCAAGTGGTGGGAGGGTACCAAGGACGATATCCTGCATGCCGACAACCCGGAACTCAACGATTTCGTATTCGCCTCGGCGATGGCCAAAAAGGCCAAGCTGGCTGCAAAGTAGGCAGCCGGGTTCCTAAAAAAATTTAATTTTTTATTTGCGTAATATACATAAAGTATGTACTTTTGCGCAGTGAAAAAATAGTGCATTTTTTTATTAACAAATAAATCATAAAACTATGTCAAAGATCAAAGTTGGTATCAACGGTTTCGGTCGTATCGGCCGTCTGGTATTCCGCGCTGCATGCAACAATGCAGACATTGAGGTTGTAGGTATCAATGACCTCGTTCCGGTAGACTACATGGCTTACATGCTCAAGTACGACTCGGTACACGGCCGTTTCAACGGTACGATCGACTATAACGTGGAGAAGGGCCAGCTCATCGTGAACGGCAACGTGATCCGCGTAACCGCCGAGAAGGATCCCGCAAACCTGAAGTGGAACGAAGTCGGCGCCGAGTATATCGTAGAGTCGACCGGTCTGTTCCTGACCAAGGAGAAGGCCGAGGCCCACATTGCAGCCGGTGCCAAATACGTCGTTATGTCGGCCCCCTCGAAGGACGACACCCCGATGTTCGTATGCGGTGTGAACACCGACAGCTACGCCGGCCAGAAGATCGTTTCGAACGCATCGTGCACCACGAACTGCCTCGCTCCGCTGGCTAAGGTCATCAACGACAACTTCGGCATCGTCGAGGGTCTCATGACCACCGTACACGCTACCACCGCAACGCAGAAGACCGTAGACGGCCCCTCGATGAAGGACTGGCGCGGCGGCCGTGCTGCCGGCGGCAACATCATCCCCTCGTCGACCGGTGCTGCAAAGGCCGTAGGCAAGGTGATCCCCGCCCTGAACGGCAAACTGACCGGTATGGCATTCCGCGTTCCGACGCTCGATGTTTCGGTCGTAGACCTGACCTGCCGTCTGGAGAAGGGCGCTTCGTACGACGAGATCAAGGCTGCCATGAAGAAGGCTTCGGAGAACGAGTTCAAGGGTATCATCGAGTACACCGAGGACGACGTGGTTTCGACCGACTTCACGGGTGACGCCAACACCTCGATCTTCGACGCAAAGGCCGGTATCGCACTCAACCCGAACTTCGTGAAGCTCGTGGCTTGGTACGACAACGAGTGGGGCTACTCGAACAAGGTCGTGATGCTGATTCAGAAGATGGCCGCTTACAACAACAAATAATCGTAAGCCGTCGCTATAATGGAAGAAGGAACCCGCGTGGGTTCCTTCTTTTTTTTTGTGGCTGCGGGGAGGGCTGAGGTTGCCGGGCTGCCTGGCGGCGTGTCCCGGGGCGGCGGGCGTTGTCCCGGGATGCCCGCTACCGGGCTTCGGAATCCACGCGCATCTCGATCGAGGCGCCCGACCACTGGTTGATGAGGCGTTTCTCCGCGCGGAGCCGCCGTCCGCCGTATGCGATGCGGATTTCGACTTCGAAGGGTGCCGTGTCGCCGATGTCGTTGCCGGCCGGCAGCGTATGGGGTACGATATAGATGTAGAGCAGAAGGTGGTCGCACGGCCCGGTTTCGAGACTTGCGCGGCCGCCGCCGGGATTCCCGGCGGGCTTTTCCCGCAGGTTCGAGCCGACGTCGGCGACATGTGCCTCGGTCGATGCGAAGCCGGTGCGGTTGCCCGCCGTGTCGAAGCAGCCGCACATCAGCGCGACGTTGTAGCGCCACCAGCCTTCGTAGCGGCTCGAAATCTCGATTGTGAATCCCTCTTTTGTTGCCATACGGTGCAAATATAACGATTTTTGCCGAAGATGGAATCCGCGGCCGGAATTTCCGGAGCCTGTGCCGTGCCTCTTCTGCGGGCGGGCGACCGGATATCCGGGAGTGCGGGGATGCTAAAACTCTGCATTTTCTTTGCAAATGTCTTATATTTTCGTAACTTTGTGCCCTAAATGCGCTCCTATGGAGGAAACAAAAAGATATACGATTGCTTACAGGGGGCTCAGGAGCGGCCTGCACGACTTCCATTTCAAGGTCGACGGCGGGTTGTTCAGGGCTTTCGGCAGTACGGAAATCAAGGACGGGGACTGCGATGTCTCGGTCGCCCTGGAGCGCGGCGAGTCGATGCTTACGCTTGATGTTACCGTGGACGGGAGTGTCGTCGTGGAGTGCGACCGCTGCCTGGAAGACTGCAATGTGCCAATCCATTACGAGGGGCAGTTGCTGGTGAAATTCTCGGACGAGGTGCATGAGTACGACGGCGAAGTCATGTGGCTGCTGCCGATGGAGGACGAAGTCGACCTGACGCAGTACATCTACGAAAGTATCGTGCTGGCGCTGCCTTACCAGCGGGTGCATCCCGACGGGGAGTGCAATCCCGACATGCTGGAACGTTTCCGCATCGTTTCCGACGAGGAGTTCGGCCGTCTCGAAGACAGGATCGAGGCCGAGGGCCGCAACGAGGGCGAATGGGCCAAGCTGGCCGCGCTCAAGGAACAGATGGAGGCCGACGGGACGCAAACAGAATAAAAGGAATAAGCTATTTCCGGCCGGGAGGCGCTTTTGTCCCGGGGCCGGGAAATATTTAGGACAGGAAATACGTTAAACTTATAATTTATATTGTAAAATGGCACATCCTAAACACAAAGTCTCGTCGACGCGACGCGATAAGAGAAGAACTCATTACAAGGCTGTCGTTCCGACGGTGGTCATCTGCTCGAACTGCGGCGCAGCTACGTTGTATCACCGCGTATGCCCCGAATGCGGGTTCTATCGCGGAAAGCTGGCGATCGAGAAAAAGGCTGCCGAATAAATCGGCAGGGTTAAAGAGTGCATCCGCGAGGCTGCCCTCTTTTTAATTTATGCAAGCACCTGTCTTTGTGTGTGCGGCCGTCCGGCCTGTGACCGGATGCCGGCAGGGAGGGGCGGGACGTGAAGTTTAACCAAATCGCACGATTATGTTAAAGATTGGTGTAGATGCCATGGGAGGTGATTATGCGCCCGAGGCTGCGGTCAAAGGGGCTGTCATGGCACTCGATGCGATCGGGCCTGACAGCCGTATCGTATTGTTCGGCGACGAGGCGAGGGTCAGGGCCGTGCTCGCGGGCGAAGGCTGTCCTGCCGACCGGTTCGATATCGTTGCCACCACCGAGGTGATCGAAATGGGCGACCATCCCGCCAAGGCGTTCCAGGCCAAGGCCGATTCCAGCATCACGGTGGGCTTCGGTTACCTGGCCAAAGGGGCCATAGACGGTTTTGCCAGTGCCGGCAGCACGGGCGCCATGATGGTCGGGTCGATGTACGCCGTGAAACCGATCGAGGGGGTTATCCGTCCCACGATCTCATCCATCATTCCTACGGTGACGGGGCATCCCGCGCTGTTGCTGGACGTGGGATTGAACGTAGACTGCAAACCCGAGGTGCTGGCGCAGTACGGGCTGATAGGCTCGATTTATGCCGAAGCCGTGCTCGGGATCCGAAAACCCCGTGTAGCCGTGCTCAACATCGGCGAGGAGGAGACCAAGGGCAATACGCAGTCCAAGGCCACGTACGAGTTGCTGAAGGCCGACGACCGCATCGATTTCGTGGGTAACGTCGAGGCGTCGTACCTCTTCACGGGCAAGGTCGCAGACGTGGTCGTCTGCGACGGTTTCGTGGGCAATACGGTACTGAAGATGGCCGAGGGCCTCTACCACATCAACAAGAAACTCGGCGGCGGAAACGCTTTCTGGGACGCGATGAATTACGAGAACGTGGGCGGCACGCCCGTGCTCGGCGTCAATGCGCCTGTGGTCATCGGCCATGGTATCTCATCGCCCAAGGCGATCAGGAGCATGATCCTTTCGACCGAGCGGTGCATTACGGCGGATCTGACCGCCAAGTTGCAGCGCGCTTTCAAAAATTAATAATCATTAGGTAAAGAAAAGTTAATGGGCAAGATAACAGCAGCAATTACCGGTGTGGGTCTATATCTCCCCGATTATATCCTCACCAACGAAGAATTAAGCACCATGGTCGACACGTCCGACGAGTGGATCATGTCGCATATCGGCGTCAAGACGCGCCATATCCTCAAAGGCGAAGGCGTCGGCTCTTCCTATATGGGTGCCCGCGCGGTCATCAACCTGCTGGACAAGGCGGGCGTAGACCCGATGGAGGTGGATCTGGTGATCTGCGCCACGGTGACCCCCGATATGTTCTTCCCTTCGACGGGTAATCTGATCGCCGACCAGGCGGGTTGCAAAAACGCTTTCGCATACGACGTTTCGGCGGCTTGCAGCGGGTTCCTCTTTGCACTGACGACGGGCGCCAAGTTCATCGAGTCGGGATCGTGCAAGAAGGTAGTCGTGGTAGGCGCCGACAAGATGTCGACCATCGTCGACTATACCGACCGTTCTACCTGTCCGATCTTCGGCGACGGTGCCGCAGCCGTGCTGCTGGAACCCAATACGGAGGGTTACGGCGTGCTGGACGAGATCCTGCGTTCGGACGGCTCGGGCGAGTTGCAGCTTTACATGAAGGCCGGCGGTTCGCGCTATCCGGCTTCGATCGAGACCGTGCAGAACAACTGGCACACGATCATGTGGGACGGACACGCCGTATTCAAGGCCGCCGTTTCGAAGATGGCCGATGTATCGGTGGAGATCATGGAGCGCAACAACCTTACCTCGGACGACATCCGTTATCTGGTTCCCCATCAGGCCAACCTGCGCATCATCGACGCTACGGCACGCCGCATGGGGCTCGACCATGACAAGTGCATGATCAATATCGACCGCAACGGCAACACTACGGCGGCGACGATCCCCTCGTGCCTCTACGACTACGAGAAGGAGCTGAAGCCGGGCGACAACCTGATCCTGTCGGCATTCGGCGGCGGGTATACGTGGGGTGCCATCTATGTGAAGTGGGCTTACGACGGTTCGAAAGCCTGCCAGGTCGATCCTGCCGAGAAATAATCCGGTGCGGGCGGGAGCCCGGCCGAAAACACGGATAGGGCGGAAACTTGTACGGTTTCCGCCCTTTTCCGTGCCTGGGCTGTCCGTGCCGGAGCGGCGGGTGCAAGATTTTTTCGTATATTTGGACGTGGGCATTGCCGCCGCGGTTTCAGATTCCTTTCGGATTCGTGGTGTATCTTTGCCCCGAAGAATATTTGCTGTTTATGAAAATCCTGATCGTGGAAGACGAACCCTCCCTGCGGGAGATCATGGTGCAGACGCTGCGCCGCGAACAGTATGTGGTCGAGCAGGCGTCCGATTACGCATCGGCGCTCGAAAAGATCGCCGGATACGATTACGACTGTATCCTGCTGGACATCATGCTGCCCGACGGCAGTGGCCTGCGGATACTCGAAGAGCTCAGGCGGCAGCGAAAACCTGCCGGCGTGATCATCATTTCGGCCCGGGATTCGCTCGATGACAAGGTCGAGGGGCTCGAGCTCGGGGCCGACGATTACCTGCCCAAGCCGTTCCACCTGGCGGAACTGAGCGCCCGTATCCGCAGCGTCGTGCGCCGTCACCAGCGCGACGGGCAGCAGAGCCTCGACGTGGGGAATGTCCGCCTCTACCCCGACAGCCGCCGTGTGGAGGTAGCCGGATGCGAGGTGGAACTGCTGCGCAAGGAGTACGACATCCTCTACTATTTTATGAGCCGCCCGAACCATATGGTCGATAAGGCCACGCTGGCAGAAGCCGTGTGGGGCGACCATATCGACCAGGCGGATAATTTCGATTTCGTATACGCCCAGATGAAGAACCTGCGCCGCCGGCTCCACGACGCGCAGGCCGACATCGAGATCCGGGCCGTCTATGGATTCGGCTATAAACTCGTTGCCCCATGAGGTTGGTCTATCGCATCGTGTTGCACATGTCCTGGGCCCTCTCGCTGTTGCTGGCGGGGTGGGCCGTGTTGTTCTACCTGACGATGATCGACGAGATCAACGACGAGGTGGACGATTCGCTGGAGAACTATGCCGAGATGCTGGTCACGCGGAGCCTCGCGGGGAGGGAACTGCCTGCCGCCTATTCGGGCAGCAACAACGGCTATTACCTGCACGACGTGTCGGCGGAGTATGCCGAAGGGCGGCAGCATATGGTTTTCAGCGACGAGGAGATATTTATTCCTGAGAAAGACGAAGAGGAACCGGCGCGGGTGCTGCGGACGATATTCCGCGACAGCGGAGGACGTTACAAGGAACTGACCGTGATGACCCCGACCATCGAAAAGGACGACTTGCAGGAAGCGATCCTCTGGTGGATCGTCTACCTCTATCTGTTCCTGTTGCTGGCGATCCTGCTGGTCAACGTGCTGGTGCTTCACCGTACCCTGCGGCCACTCTATGCCCTGTTGCGATGGTTCGACAGTTATACCGTGGGCGGGAAGAACGCCCCGCTGGTGAACGATACGAAGGTCGTCGAATTCCGGCGGCTGAACGAGGCGGCGAACCGTTATGCCGAGCGGGCGGAGTCCCTGTTCGAACGCCAGAAACAATTTATCGGCAATGCCTCGCACGAGATGCAGACCCCGCTGGCCATTTGCCGCAACCGGCTGGAGATGCTCGTGGACGACGGTTCGGCGTTGACCGAGGCGCAGCTCGGCGAGATACTGAAGGTGCAGGGGACGCTGGACTACCTCGTGCGGCTCAACCGCTCGCTGCTGCTGCTTTCGAAGATCGAGAACGGACAATTCCCCGAGACGGAACAGGTCGACTTCAACGCCCAGGTGCGACGTATGGCCGAGGATATGGAGGAGATCTACGCCGGGCGCGAAATGCGTTTCGAACTGCATGAGCAGGGACATCTGTCTGTGCGGATGAATCCGTCGCTGGCGGCCAGCCTGGTGTCGAACCTGCTGAAAAACGCCTATGTCCACGGCGACAAGGGCGGGACGGTGTCGGTCACTGTTGCCCCGCATGAACTGCGCGTCTGCAACAGCGGCGGCGGAGGAGCACTCGACGCGGAGCATATTTTCGAGCGCTTTTACCAGGGGACGAAGAAGGAGAGTTCGACGGGGCTCGGCCTCTCGATCGTCGACGCCGTGTGCCGCCTTTACGGGCTGCGCGTGGGATACTCTTATATAAATAGGTGCCACTGTTTCTCGGTACATTTCCGGATATAAAAAACGAAAAAAACGGATCGGGGCCGATTATTTCAACTTCATTTCAGCTTTAGGTCGCAACTTTGCACTGTGAACACAAGTCAAACCTAATATTGAAACGATTATGAAAAAGCTCATGATGATTCTCGCAGGCACAGCCCTGATGGTAACTTCCGCCCCCGCATTCGCGGGCAACGACCGTCCGATCGCAGTCGGCGAACTTCCGGCTACGGCACAGCAATTTATCAAGGCGCATTTTGCCGGCGTAGAAGTCTCCTTATCCAAGGTGGACGAGGAACTTTTCGACAAGGATTACAAGGTCGTGTTCGTCAACGGCGCGAAGGTCGAATTCACGAAGAACGGCGAATGGAAAGACGTTGAATGCAAATACGGTGAGGTGCCGGCCGCCATCGTACCGCAGCAGATCCGCGACTATGTCGCCAAGAACTATCCCGACCGCAAGATCACGGCGATCGACCGCGACCGCCGCGACTACGAAGTCGAACTGGACAACGGCCTCGACCTGAAATTCGACCTGAAGTTCCGTCTGATAGACATCGACAATTAATTTAACCCCGGGATTAACCTCAAATTCGGAATCGTATGAAGAAATTCATGGTATTGGTAATGGGACTCGTGTCGCTGGGTGCGATGGCGGGTTGTGACGACGACAGTAAATCGGTAAAGGTACCGGCCGCCGTGCAGGCTGCTTTCGGGGAGATGTTCCCCGCTGCAAGCCATGTCGAATGGGAAGACAAGGGCGGGTATATGGTCGCCGATTTCCGCAGCGCGGGTATGTCATGCAGGCATGGTTCGATGCCGCCGGCAAATGGTACATGACCGAGGAGGATATCTCCTATGCCGAGTTGCCCCGGGCGGTGCGTACTGCCTACGAAGCCGGCGATTATGCCGCTTGGCATGTGGACGACGTGGATAAGCTGCTGCGCAACGGCCAGGAGACGGTCTATGTGCTCGAAGTCGAACGTGCCGAGCAGGAATTCGACCTCTATTATTCCGAGGACGGCGTGCTGTTGCGCGAAGTGCCCGACAGGGACGGCAATGACGATCACGGCGATATGCTTCCGCAGGAACTGTCGAAGGCGATCAGCGACTTCATCGCCCGGAAATACCCCGGTGCCCGTATCGTTGATGCGGAGCGGGAGAAGGGAAATACCGAGGTCGATATCATCTTCGCCGGGAAAGCGCTCGAGGTGTGCTTCGGTACGGGTGACGCCTGGCTGTGGACGAAAACCGGAGTGCGCCTTTCGGAGGTTCCGGACGTGGTGAGGCGGACTTTGCAGTCATCGCAGTACGGTACGTGGGTGATCGACGATGTTGACCTCTACGAAAGCCCCGACCGCGTGTGGTACGCCATCGAGGTGGAAGACCCGCAGTCCGAACGGGAGGCGACGGTGCGTATCCTCGAGGACGGCACCCTGCTCTGATCGTCCCGTATGCTTTTGCGGAGCCTGCATCCCGGAGGTGCGGGCTCCGTTTTTTTTGTTATAACATAGAGCTATATCGTTATAAAATAATATGATGTGTTTTTCGTACAAATTAGTAGAAACTATTGTATATTTGTATCAGGAAGAGAAAATACAAACACAAACTTAAAACAATATTACTATGTTAAGCAAAAGATTACATGACGCACTGAATGCGCAGATCAACGCCGAATTGTGGTCGGCCTATCTTTATCTTTCGATGTCGATGGACGCCGAGAACAAGGGGCTGAAAGGCGTGGCCAACTGGTTTTTCGTCCAGTTCCGCGAGGAGCAGGATCATGCTCGCATCCTGATGAACTACATCAATTCGCGCGATGCCAAGGTCGTGCTGAAGCCGATCGAGGAGGTGCGTACCGAGTGGACGTCGCCGCTCGATATGTTCAAGGATACGCTGGAGCATGAGAAGGTGGTGACTTCGATGATCAACAACCTGGCAGCCATCGCCGCCGAAGATAAGGATTTCGCATCGTCGAACATGCTCGTGTGGTTCGTCGACGAGCAGGTCGAGGAGGAGGAGTCGGCACGCGACATGATTACCGCCTGCGAGGCTGTCGAGGGCAACAAGTTCGGGCTTTATACGCTCGACAAGGAACTGGCGGCCCGTGTCTACCAGCAGGCTTCGCCGCTTGCCACGGCAACCGAATAATTCGCAGCGAACCTGATTGCTGAGTCTGCCGCCCCGGTTTCCCGGGGCGGTTGCTTTTGCCGGATGTCCGGAAGTCCGTGTGTCCGGGCAGAATGGCTGGGAAAACAGTTCCTGGAAAGCTATTGGGGAGAAGCTATTCCGGGGGGGGGCTATTGAGGGGTATGATTCCGGGGAAAGCGATTCCGGGGTATCGAGCGAGGTGTCGGGCAGGGGCGATTCCTGAGGGAGATTGCGGGGCTGAAATGCGGCGGTTTGCCGCATGCCGGAACCGTACCGGCCGGGAAGGAGGCGCGGGAATGGCCTTGTGAAGAGGGCCGGGAGCGGGATGTGGGAAAACAAGAGCCGGATGCCGGGGCTCGTGCAGGGCGGATAGGGGGGCTCACCTCATCGCTTTGCCTTGTAGTCGATCCCGGCCTTGCGGGCCTGCGAATGCTGGTACGGGCGGCGGATGCGGTAAAGGCGCCCGTCCTTAACAAGCCGCGCGCCGGTTTGGTGGAAAGCGAAGGGAATGTCTGCCGCGACGCACTGGCGGCGGATCGAAAGCACCCAGTCGTAATTGCAGGGGCGGGCTTCGTTGCCCGATTCGCCCCCGACGGATACCTCTTCGATCCCGGGGGTGAGGTATCGTGCGATGTCGAGCGGCCCGAGCAGCGATGCGCAGATGACCAGCTTGTGGCGCAAGGGGGCGTTCAGCAGCAAAGGCAGCCGGTAGTCGGCCATCGCCTGGTTCTCGACCGTGCAGCCCACGGCGAGGTTTTCGTAGCCCCCGCCCCAGTCGGGCGGCAATACCTGCATGAGGCGGTCGATACGCTTGGTGATGAAGAAAAAACGCAGGTCGCTGCGTATGCGGATCATCTCCCACGCTTCGGCGCGCCATGCGTCGGCCTCCTCGACGAGGAAATCGGACGTGAAGCAGGTATAGACCATCTCGCCCGGCGGGATTTTGTAACGTCCGTCGCGCGTACGGCGCACAGGGAGGTTGAAAGCCGCTGTCCTGCGTACCTCGCGGCTGTCCTTGTCGTGCTGCGCATCCTGCCGGTAGACGTAGCAGTGGCGGCAGCCTTCGCTGAGCTTGCGGCATCCGTGCCACGGGTTCCAACTGACCGACATAACCTGTTATTTGAGCTCCATGCGCAGGCGCACCATGTGGCGGCACTCGACGCCGTTTTCGAAAAACGGAACGGGGTAGTGTTTGCGGAAATAGTCCACGTCGACGCCGCAGCGGACGAACCCGCAGCGTTCGTAGAGCGCAATCTGGCCCGCGCCCAAATCTCCTGTGCCGATTTCGAGAAGATGGAACCCGGCCGCCCGGGCCGTGGTGACGGCGTGGCGGAGCATGGCCGTGGCGATGCCCTTGCGCTGGTGTTCGGGGACGACGGCGATATTGACCACTTCGGCCGTGAACGGCCGCGTGTGCAGGAATACATACTGGCCGAGGATTTCCCCGTCACGACGTGCGACATAGGTTGTGCCGCGGTCGGCGTAGTCGGCTACGGACTCTTCCGATTCGTCGGCCAGCAGCAGCAGGTCGCGCTGCGGCGTGTCTGTCATTACAATTTCGAGATCCATGTCAGAAAAGCGATGCGGCGCCTTCAAAGGTCGCCAGTACGACGATATAACGCAGGGTCTTGCCCGCGAGCATCGAGCCGCCCGTGAGCCAGACGTTGCTGCGCATCAGCCCCAGCACGATGGCGATGGCCTCGCCGATCGTGGGCAGGAATGCGAAGAAGGCCATCAGCGCCCCGCGCCCGGAGAGGAACCTGCGCGCCCGTGCCAGCTGTTTTTCGCTCACGCCCAGCCGGGTGACCCACTCGCTTTTTCCCAGCGTGCCGATCCAGTAGCAGCTCATGCCGCCCAGCGTGTTGCCCAGCGATGCGGCTGCGACGCACAATACCGGGTCGAGCCCCATGTGCACGAGCACGATCATCACGGCTTCGGAGCTGAACGGGAGGATGCTCCCGGCGATGAATGCCGAGAAGAAAAGTCCCCAATAGCCCCAGTCGGCCAGTATTTGCGAAAGCGATTCCATGCCTTGGTGTCCGATTTTGTGCAAGAGTAGTCTGCCTGCGGGACAAAGATAGCTTTTTTGCCCGAATGGGCTTGCAGGAGCCCTGCAAAATGCGCTAATTTTGTCTGAAACGTAAATCTGACCGCTTATGCTTAAATCGAGACTTTGTATCGCTTTTTTCGCTTTTGCCGTGGGGTGCGCCCCTGCGCAGAAGCCGCTTACCGACTATGTGAACCCCATGCTGGGGACGGCGACGCTGTGGGACAGCGTCGACCTGGGATTCAAACCCACCAAACGGACATGGGGCGCCGAGGTCTTCCCCGGATCGGCGCTGCCCAACGCCATGGTGCAGGTCAGCCCCGTCACCAAGTTCCACAGCGGTGCGGGCTACCAGTATGAAGATTCCGTGATCTACGGTTTTACGCACACCAACAAGGGGCACTGGAACCTTTGCCATATTCCCCTGCTGCCCGTGACGGGTACGCCCACGCCGGGCGACTACTGCTCGCCGTTCAGCCACGAGCGCGAATCGGCCGCCCCGGGGTATTACCAGGTATTCCTCGACCGTTACGGCGTCGATGCACAGCTCAGCTCGACGCTGCGCTGTGCATTCCATAAATATACCTATCCCGCGGGTGCCGCGCCCGCCGTGCTGGCAGACCTGCAGCGTTCGAACGAGCATGTGCGTGCGTGGGATATCCGCAAGGAGGGTGATAACGTATTCGCAGGCTGGCAGCAGACTGGCGAGAAGATGTATTTCTACGCCGTGGCGAACCGTCCCGTGACCGGGATAGAACCCGTCGTCGAGGGCGACCGTGAGGTGCGCATCGTGCGTTTCGGCGAGGGTGACGGGGCACTGGAGCTCCGGATCGGCTTCTCGTTCGTGAGCGAGAAAAACGCCCGCGAGAACCTCGAGGCCGAGATGCTCGGCAAGAGCTTCGCCGAGGTACGCTCCGAGGCTACGGCGACGTGGAACGACCTGTTGGGGCGGATCCGCGTCGAAGGCGGCACGGAGCGGGAAAAGGGGCTGTTCTATTCGAGCCTCTACCGTTCGTTCCATTGGCCGGCGCTGCGCAGCGACGTGAACGGCGAGTTCACCGATGTCGATGGAACGGTCATCAATCCCGGTTTCCGTTACTATACGGGCCCGTCGTATTGGGACGACTACCGCAATAAGCTGATCCTGCTGGGGATGCTGGCTCCCGATGTGGCGGCCGACGTCATCAGCTCCGACACGGACAAGGGCGAGAAACGGGGTGGGTTCATGCCCACGTTCTTCCACGGCGACCACGCTTCGGCGTTCGTGGCCGGGACATACCTGCGCGGCAACCGCGGTTTCGACGTCAACCGTGCCTACAACCTCGTGCTGCGCAACGCTACGGTACAGGGCCCGAGCCGCCCGTGGCTCGACGAATATGTCGCCAAGGGGTACATTTCGGAAATGGATGTCGAGAACCCCGTGACGTGGACGGTCTGCAAAGCCGCCGTGACCAAGACTCTGGAGTACAGCTACGACGACTATGCGGTTGCCCTCTTGGCCGATGCGCTGGGCGACAAGGAGAACCACGACATGCTGATGAAGCGCACGTCGAACTACAAGAACCTCTTCGACCCCTCGACGGGGCTGATGCGCGGGCGCCTCGAAAACGGCGAGTGGATCACACCTTTCGATGATCAATATCCCTACTACGAATATATGTACCGCGAGGCGAATGCCTGGCAGCAGGCGTTCTTCGCACCGCACGACACCGAGGGGCTGATCGGCCTCTTCCCGAGCCGCGAGGCGTTCGGCGAGCAGCTGGACAAACTCTTCTCGATTCCGTGGAAAGGATACGAAGTGGACAACCTCTCGTGTTTCATCGGCCAGTACTGCCACGGTAACCAGCCCGACCACAGTTTCCCGTACCTCTATTATTTCATCGGTCGCCAGGAGCGTTCGCAGGAGTTGTTGGATTACATTCTCGACCGCTTCTACGGTATGGGGCCGGAAGGGCTGGCGCTGTGCGGTATGGACGATGCGGGCGAGATGTCGTCGTGGTACGTGTTCAATGCCATCGGCCTTTACACCTATTCGCCGGCCGACCCCGAATATATCGTGACCGTGCCGCTGTTCGACAAGGTGCAGGTCGCACTGGGCGACGGCAACCGCTGGACGATCCGCCACGACGGGCAGGGACGTAAGATCACGGGCATCACCTGCGGCGGCAAGCCCGTCGACGGTTGGTTCGTGTCGCACGATGCGCTGAACAAGGGCGAACTGGTGATTTCGACCTCCGAAGAATAACGGTGCAGGGCGCAGGGCAACCCCGCGCCTTCGCCTACCTCAGGCGGGAGCTTGGGCTGCCGGCCGGAAGGTACCGGAAGATACCTGAGCCGGGAAGGTGCAGCCGGGTGCCCGTGCCCGGGATGATCGTTGCATGAAGCGGCGGCAGGAATACCCCTGCCGCCGCTTCTGCTGTTTTTAGGCGGGGGAGGGGCGTTCCTGCCGTTTGGCGATGGAGCGGGGAAGCCCGGCTGCTGCTCCGGCCGTGCGGGTCAGGGCTTTTCGGCCCAAATGCGGATGGTCGGGCTTTGCACGTGCACGCCGAATTCGGCGGCTTTGGCGAGTATGCGCCGCGCCAGTGCGGCTTTCTCCGCATCGGGAGCATAGCGGAAATAGGCTTCCGCCGCACGGACGTGCTCGGCGTCGACGAGCGGGAATTCGCGCGTTTCGGGGATGCCGAATGCCGAATCGGGAAGTTCGTGCCGCTCTGCGGCGGTGAGGCGGTCGTGCGGTTTGGTCTGTGTCGTCATGGCTGTTGCAGCATTGGTGTTGTTGCGGGGATACGCAAATTCCCGGCCAGCCACCGCTTTTTCGCACAGCGGCTGCTTCGTTGCCCAATGTGCTTCGCCCGGTGACGGCGCTTTACGCGATGATTGTGGCGACGATGCGGCGGCCCGGGGCGCGGTTACGGAACTCGCAGAGATAAATCCCCTGCCAGGTGCCGAGGTTGAGCCTGCCGCGGGTGACGGGAATGGTGAGTTCGACGCCCGTGAGTGTCGATTTGGCATGTGCGGGCATGTCGTCGTCGCCTTCGAGCGTGTGGGTGTAGTAGGCCTCGCGTTCGCCTACCAGCCGGTCGAAGATCGCCCCGAGGTCGTTGCGCACGTCGGGGTCGGCGTTTTCGTTGATCGAAAGCCCTGCGGAGGTGTGCTTGACGAAGAGGTGTACCAGCCCGGCGTCGGGCAGCGGCTGAAGGTGGCATAGCACTTCGTCGGTAACCAGGTGGAACCCGCGGCTGCGCGGCGTGAGGGTGAATTCTGCTTGCTGAACCATGGTGGAATATTGATGTACGTGTGCAAAGGTACGAAAAATCGCAGTGCCCCTCACGGTGGCGTATCGCCTGTCTCTGTCGGATTTTTGTCGGATTGGCCCGATTGCAGGCGGTTCGGCGGTCGGGGATAATGTCGCAAAGTATTGTAAAATCCGGTATTTATTTTGATATTCGTACAATCAAATCCGATCGTTATGTCCGCCGTCCTGAATTTCCTGTTCCCGGGGGAACCCCGGGATTCCCGCAGCTCGTGGCTGTTGCTTGCTGCGCGTGTCGTTTTCGGCCTGCTGCTGATGTCGCACGGCATCGCCAAGTTGCAGAACTTCGAGGCGCTCTCGGCGACGTTCCCCGATCCGCTGGGTGTCGGGAGCCGGATGTCGCTCGTGCTGGCCGTTTTCGGGGAGGTCGTCTGCGCGGCCGGGTGTGTGGCCGGGTTATTCTACCGGCTGGCGCTGATCCCGATGGTCTTTACGATGTGTGTGGCTTTCTTTGCGGTACACGGCGGCGATCCCTTTGCCGCACGTGAGCTGGCGCTGGTTTACCTGGTTGTCTTCGTCCTGATGTACGTTGCCGGCCCTGGCCGCTACGCCGCCGATACGCTCATTGCACAACGGATCCGCGCGCCGAAGCGTTAGCCCCGGTTCTTGCCGAGGGTGGGGAGGATAGTAGGGGTGCCGTGAACCCGTTTCGTCCCCGGCTTCCGGCCAGGCGGCCGCCGCATGGAAACGATGAAGGCAGATGCCTTTTATCATCTGCCCTCAGCTTTTTGCGGTCATAGACCTTTTTCGACTTGTGTACCCGGCTGAAACTGACCGGGCGGTCGTGATTCCCGATCTCGGCCTCACGGCTTGCCCTGCGGTTGGCCTTGAGGTAATCACGCAGTCCGTTCGTCTTTGTTTTCATCACTACATCGGTTTTACGGGGGCAAAGATAATCGGAATATTTTAAGGGGGAGCGCCCTGAGGCTAATTTCCCGCTCCGGTGCCGTATTATGCCTGCTGCAGGTCGGCGAACCAATAGGAATAGCTCTTTTCCGATCCGTCGTCAAGGCGGATGCGGTAACTTCGGCGCAAAGGCGTGCCGAGCCGGAACGGGACGGGGGTGCGGAAGATCGGCCCGTCGTAACAGAATGTGTGGTATTCGCCGTTCTCGCCGTTGGGATCGACGCCCGCAGGCAGCGAGGCGATGAATGCGGGGTCTATTTCCTGCCCGATGGCGCCGGCACCGAGGCTGTCGGCTATCGTGGTGACGATGACCGTCCTGAGCCCCGAGGCGAGGAAGTCGTGCATCACGTCGCCGGAGGATTTTCCCCAGAGCGGTTCCGCGACTCCGATGCCGTGGGGTGCGAGCTGCCTCTCGCGGTATTTGCGTACGTCGTGCAGGAAGATGTCCCCGAAGATGAAGCAGGTTACGCCCTGCGCCTTGAAATACTCCACGGCACGGGACATGGCAGCTCCGTAGTCCTCCATATTGCCTTTCGGGGTGAGGTCGACGATGTGCAGGGGGATACCGATACTGTCGGCCTGTGCCTGCAGCAGGGCGGTCGGGATGCCGTGCATGGTCGAGCGGTGCGTGTCTCGGTTTACGGTCGTCAGCAATGCGACGATTTCGTATTTGCCCGACTGCATCGCCCGCAGCAGGGCATGGGCGGAGTCCTTGCCGCCGCTCCAGTTGAAAACCGCCTTTATCCGTTCCATGTCACATGTCCGGCGTTGTGGAAGAATCCGCAGACGAGGGTCAGGTATTCGGGCAATTTGCCGTCCGTGCCCCACTTCAGGTAGATGCCGAAGAGCTCGGCGGTAGTTTTGCCGATGTCGAATCCGCAGGCTTCGAGCGACGGGCGCACCAGTTCGGGGTGTCGGCAGGGCTTCCCGTCGGGACGTGTGCAGGTGCCTTCGGGGCAGTGGAGGCATGTCCCGACGTAGGCGAACGATAGGCAGCCGTACTGCCGTTCCATCCCGAGCAATTGCTGTTCGAGGCGTCTGCGTTCGAGCAGGATCAGCCGTCCGGCTTCCGACGAGGGGAGCCCCTGCTTTTGCGGAACGATTTTCGTAACGGTGAGCAGTGCCGTGGCGTAGCCGGAAAGGTACCTCCCGACGCTGAATCCGAAAGGGGGGCATCCCCAGCTGCGCCCGTAATTGGGGCAGGCGCGGCAGTAGCCCCCGATCCGTTCGGCATCGCGGAAACGGGCGATGTAATCGGCAGCGGGAAGTTCTGCCGAAAAATCCCGGGCCGTATATGGAAGCGAAATATCCACGTGGTAAAAATAGCGGTTTTACCGTGCCGTGGTGCCGGTTTGTGAAAATAATCCGGATTTCCGGACAATTTTTCGGAATAATCCGCTATATTTGCTTCAGATTTGGTTCTCCGCTCCCCGTCGCGGGAGGGTGTGAAAAGGGAATCGGGTGCAAATCCCGGACAGTCCCGCTGCTGTGAAGCCCCGTGACGTTCCGAATATCTCAGCCACTGCCCCGCGGGGCGGGAAGGCTTCGGGACAGGGGTCAGTCAGAAGACCTGCCAGATCGATTCGTTGTCGGAAAGCCCCGCGGACTGGGCGTCTGGTTTCGGTCGTATGATGCTTTGGGATTTTATGCAATCGGCGTTTTGCAGGGATTACTGTCCTGTTTTTCGATGCGAGGTTTATGCGGACTGCCGGGCGGATCCGGACGTATTCCCGTAAGCCGTGCGGCGGAAATTTTGAGAATTGACAAACCGGAAAGGCATGGTAATATGGAACACGATGCTGTAATGAATTTTGGGATGCGGCCATGTCTTTTGTAAATAACGATGGTTATGAATATCGTACTGTATGGAGTATCGGCGGAAATCGCCGGGAAAATCGCCGGGAAATACGGCCTCAAACTGATAAGTACACCCGATAAGTTCCAGCCTTCGGGAACCGTGGTGCTGGTGCCGCCTATGGGCACCCCGCGGCAGTTGCTCGCTTTCTACAATGCCATGCTGCGCCATGAGGACGACGTCGATGCGGTGATCGTCTGCGGTATCGAATCCTGCGAGGCGGCCAGCACGGTGCAGTATTGCACGCCCCCGGGGAAATTCTTCTCGCTGGGTGGTGACCTCGAACCCGAAGAACTGGAGTCGGAGTTGTACGTGATCCTCGATTCCCTGTTCGCGGAAGGCAATCAGATCAATTTCTAAGTCCCGGGGGCAGGTATCGCCGCAGTTGCGGTGCACCGTTCCCGGCCGGCATAATCCGGGATTATATCCTCCCGTGCGCGGGCGGAACTGTTGCGTAATTTCTGCGTGCCGGGCCGTTTCGGGTATGGGTGTCCTGAGGTCGGTGCGGGGCGCCGCATGGGGTTATACCCGCGTGCAGCGTCGTGCGGCCGCGGTGCCCGGCATGTCTGCTGTGGGCATTATTTTCATGATGCCAAAATTTTATTTTCCCACGCAATGCTTTGAAAATATGTGCTTTAGCACTTCTTCGGAGGCTAACGAATTGCGTCCCGTGACACTGCCGACATGGTGGATGACCTGGCGGATTTCTTCGCTCAGCAGGTCGGTCTGAAGGCCGCTGCCGAGCCCGTCGAGGGCCCGGCGGAGCGCATCGCCGGCGGCCGTGAGGGCTTCGTAATGGCGGTTGTTCGAAACGATTGCGTCGCCGTGGTAGAGGGCTTCCGTATCCACAAAGGAGCGTAATATCCGGCGCAGGCTCTCTATGCCGTCGCCGTTGCGGGCCGAAATGCCGATCGTGCCTTCGGGCAGGGGGCAGTCCGGTGCCGTATCCGTTTTATTTACCAGCACCAGCAGTTTCTGGTCGGCACGGAGCGGGAATTCCGGGGCAACGGGCGCACCTGCTGCAAGGCGTGCCGCGTCGGTCATGTAAATCACGATCTGCGCCCGTTCGATGCTCGACATCGTGCGCTGGATGCCCATCTGTTCCAGCCGGTCGTCCGTTGCGCGGATGCCCGCCGTGTCGAGGAACCGGAAGACGACCCCGTCGATGTTGATCCGCTCCTCGATGACGTCGCGTGTCGTGCCCGCGATGTCCGAGACCAGGACGCGCTCTTCGTTGAGCAGACGGTTGAGCAGGGTGCTCTTGCCGACGTTCGGGGCTCCCGTGATCGCTACGGCGACCCCCTCCTTGATGGCATTCCCGAGCGTGAACGAATTGCGCAGGGCGTCGATATGCGCCCCGATCCGCTGCATCGCCTCCCGCAGTTGCGCGCGGTCGGCGAATTCGACCTCTTCCTCCGAAAAGTCGAGTTCCAGTTCGAGGAGCGCAGTGAGTTCCAGCAGCTTTTCGCACAGTCCTTCCAGCGCGTCGGAATAACCTCCCCGCATCTGGTTCGCGGCGAGCGCATGGGCCGCGCGCGACGATGAAGCGATGATGTCGGCCACGGCCTCGGCCTGCGAGAGGTCTAACTTGCCGGCGAGGTAGGCGCGGATGGTGAATTCGCCCGGCCCGGCCATGCGGGCGCCGGAGGCGGTGAGCAGCCGCAGGATCTCGGAAACGATGTATTGCGATCCGTGGCAGGAGATCTCGGCGGCATCCTCGCCGGTGTAGGAGCGGGGTGCACGGAATACCGTGACCAGCACGTCGTCCAGTACGCGACCGTCGTCCACGATCTCCCCGTAGTGTACCGTGTATCCTGCTGCTGCGGCCAGCGGTTCCCTGCCGCGGAAGATACGGTCGCAGATGCGCAACGCCTCCTCCCCGCTGATGCGGATGACGGCTAATGCTCCTCCTGCGGCGGTTGCCGGGGCTGCGATGGTATCGTGATCCCGGATCATGTTATCTTCCTTCGATGCGGATTCGCTGTCCCAGACGGAGTTTATGGGCGTTTTTGATGCCGTTCCAGCGCATCAGCTGCGCTGTGGTCACGCGGTAGCGGCGGGCGATGGCGCCCAGTGTATCGCCCTTCTTGACCACGTAGACCGTACCCGAGCGTTCCTGGCGTTTCTTGTCGATGTTCGCCGGGTTGATGTACTCCTTGAGGTAGGCCGAGTCTTTGGCGAAGATCGCAGGCTCGTTGGCGATGTATTGTGTGATGTTGCGCTGCGGCAGCACGAGCGTATAGGGTTTGGTCGTGGCCGGGATGATGTCGAGTTTGTATTGCGGGTTGAGCTGCCGCAGGGTTTCGATCGGGATGTCGATCGTCGAGGCGATCTGCCCGAGGTGCATCAGCCGGTCGATGCGGATGGTATCCGTGGCCAGCGGGATCGGGGCTTCGGTGAGTTCGATGCCGTGCTGGCGGTGGTAGGCATAGGCGTACGAGGCGCCGATGAATGCGGGGACGTAGCCGCGCGTTTCGCGGGGCAGGTAGTCGTAGATGTCCCAGAACGTGCGCCCGTTGCCGCCGGAGCGGGCTATTGCCTTGTTGACGTTGCCCGGGCCGCAGTTGTAGGCGGCGATGGCCAGCGACCAGTCGTTATAGATGGCATAGAGGTCTTTCAGGTAGCGGCAGGCGGCCTGTGTCGAGCGGACTGGGTCGCGGCGTTCGTCGACCAGCGAGTTGATTTCCAGTCCGTAGCTTTTGCCCGTCGAGGGCATGAACTGCCACAGGCCTACGGCGCCCATCGGCGACACGGCCGTGGTGGAAAGCGCCGATTCGATGATCGGCAGTGCCCGCAGTTCGACGGGGAGCCCCTCCTTGAGCAGTTCGTCCTCGATGAGCGGGAAATAGTACTGCGACATGCCCAGGATGCGGCTGATCGTGCCGTAGCGCGAATCGGTGTAGCGGTTGATATAACCCCGTACGATGTTGTTGTAAGGCAGCTGGATCGGCGAAACGAGCGCCCGCAGCCGCTGGATGTAGACCGAATCGGGGGTCGTGCCTTCGGCCGTGCTGTCGACCAGGATGTAGTTGTCGAAAAATTCCTGGTAGGAATCCCCGCATTGCCGTTCGCGCCACACGGCGACCAGCGAATCGGCCTGTTCTGCCGTGAGCCCGAGCGTCATGTCGTCGTACTGCACCTCGGCGGGGTCGGGAAGTTCGGGCTCCTCCGGCTCGGGGGCGGCTTGCTGCCCGGCCACGGGGGCAGCCGGGGGTGTTACGACGGCTTCGGTCTTGTTTTTCTTCTTGTCTTTTTTGCGGGGGCGGCGGTCGAGTGCCGGGGCCGGGACGGCGACTGCCAGTAGCAGCAGTATGGTCAGGAGGGTTCTCATCGGTTAGAATTTGATGCTCATGTTGAAGCCGAATACCGGGCGGTTGCCGCCGAGCGAGGGCACGTAGGTGTAGTCGACCATCGGTTCGAGGTTCATCGTCAGGTCGTCCGAGATGTCGTAGTCCTTGAGGTGGGCATCGACGTGGGCATCGACGATCTGCAATACGTACAGGCCTGCGGAGATGATGATGCACAGGTCGCGGTTGCGCCGGAAGTTGTTGCGCAGGTTGCGGATATAATCCGCCGAATAGCGGCCGTGGAATTCGTCGGTAGGCCCGTCAGGGAATTTGTCGGGGTTCTGTTCGTACTCGTTCAGCAGCCTGTACGCCTTCTTGAAACGCTGGTAGCCGCGGTTGTTCCAGTCGATGCAGTAGATCATCGCCGCGAAACCTCCGACCACGAAGGGGACTTTCCAGTAGCTTTTGTTGTAGATCTGCCCCGCGCCGGGGAAGATGCAGGCCAGCGTTGTGGCCTTCTTGACATTCGACACGTCGTTGGTCGAGTAGTTTACCGCCGCATCGCCGATGAAATAGATGTACGAGGCGACGGTCAGTCCCAGGTAGACCTGGCGGCGGGTGTTGCTGCGGATCATCTTGGCCTGCAGTGCGTCCAGTTCGGGCGTACGCGTGAGGTTTTTGTCGGTATAGGCGTCATACTCCCGCTTGAGCGGCTTGTATGTCCTGTTTTCGTTGATGTAGAGCGCCAGCCCCGCTCCCACCGTACCGTAGAGTATGGGCAGCTTCCAGTATTGTTTGTTGTATATCTGTCCGTAGCCGGGCAGGACGGTCGAGATCCAGCAGACCTTCGAGAGCGACATCGAGTCGCTCATGAGCCAGCCTTTCTTGTGCCGCATGGAATCCGGTTCGGTCTTGATGCCGGCCAGCCTGAGCCGCATGAGCGAGTCCGTGGTGCGGATGTCGTCCGTACGCAATGCCGTCACGGCGAGTGAATCGGCCGTGAAGTCCAGTGTCAGGAGCGAGTCGAGTTCGCGCGTGAGGGCGTTGTTGGCCAGCGAATCGCTCTTGTGGCGCAGCGAATCCGGCTTGACGAACATGCCGCCGCGTACGATGGTGCGCGCCCCGCGGTGGAGCTGTGCCTCGGCGGGGAGCCACAACATGAGCGCTGCGAGCATCGGCAGCAGGTGTCTGAACCGGATACTTACCATATTATTTAATACGTCCCGAAAACCGTTCGATGAACTGTTCGATATCCTTGTCGTCGCCGAACCCGATGACGATGCGCCCGCCGCCGTTCTTCGAGCGTTTGATGCTGATGTCCTGCGAGAAGAACTTTTCGAGTTGCTCCACCAGCCGCGAATAGCTTTCGGGATACTCCTCGTCCTCCACATTCTGTGCCGCTGCGGCCGGTTGTTCGGTGAGCGAGCGTACCAGCTCCTCGGCCTGGCGTACCGAAAGGCCTTTCTTGATGATGCGTTTGAGCACGCGTACCTGCGTCCCGTCGGGGGCGCCGGCGATGGCTTTGGCGTGCCCCATCGAGATGAGCCCCTCCTTGAGCGCCAGCTGCACCTCGTCGGGCAGCTTGAGCAGCCGCATGTAGTTCGAGATGGTCGAGCGTTTCTTGCCCACCTTTTCCGAGAGGGCGTCCTGCGTCAGGTTGCACTCGTCGATCAGGCGCTGCATTCCGAGCGCGATCTCTATGGCGTTGAGATCCTGGCGCTGGATATTCTCCACGAGGGCCATGGCGTGCAGGTTCTCGTCGTCCACCTCGCGGATATAGGCCGGGAGGCTCGTCAGGTCGGCGCGCTGCGCCGCACGCCAGCGGCGTTCGCCGCTGATGATGATATATTTCCCGTCGCCGGATTTCTTGACCGTGATGGGCTGGATGACCCCCAGCTGGCGGATCGAGTCGGCCAGTTCGTCGAGCGCCTCCTCGTCGAACTGCGTACGCGGCTGCGTGGGGTTGGGAATGATCTCCGTGATGTCGATCTCGGACATCTGGCTCATCGGCTTGAGCTTGGCGTCGACGGCGTCGGTGCCGAATATGGCGTCCAGTCCGCGCCCTAATCCCTTCGGTTGTTTCATTTCGGTATGTTATTTTCTCGGTTTGCGGTTGCGCTTGAGGAATTCCCGGGCCAGCGTGAGATAGTTCTCCGAGCCGACGGCGCCCGCGTCGTAAAGCATGACGGGCTTTCCGTGCGAGGGTGCTTCTCCCAAACGGATATT
This sequence comes from Alistipes sp. AM16-43, assembly GCF_003435745.1. Taxonomy (NCBI): domain Bacteria; kingdom Pseudomonadati; phylum Bacteroidota; class Bacteroidia; order Bacteroidales; family Rikenellaceae; genus Alistipes; species Alistipes sp. AM16-43. Next base: position 463,830 of record NZ_QTUQ01000002.1, on the reverse strand, counting down.
GCGCTGAATTATTGTGTCGTAAGCCAACGGCCCGAAATGTTCGCGCACCTCGTTCACGACCTGATTGTTCAGGCGGTTGCGCATATACATCGTCAGCAGGAAACCCTCGATGTCGAGCGCCGGGTTGAGGCCGCTCTTGACCTTGCGGATGGTGTTCAGCAGCTTAGAAAGCCCTTCGAGGGCGAGGTATTCGCACTGCACGGGGATGAGCACCGTATCGGCGGCCGTGAGGATATTGACGGTGGTGTAACCCAGCGAAGGGGAGCAGTCGATGAAAATGTAGTCGAACCTTTCGCGCACGGCGTCCACGATGCGCTTCATCACATGGTGGGCGTTCTCCAGTTTGGGCAGCTCGGTGTCGGCTGCTACCAGGTCTATCGACGAGGGCAGCAGCCACAGGTTCTTCACGTCGGGGCTTTGCAGGATGACCTCCTCGGGTTTCCTGAGCCCGGCGATGCACTCGTAGATGCCTTCGAGGTTTATGTCGAAGCCCAGTCCGGAGGTGGCGTTGGCCTGCGGGTCGGCGTCGAGCAGCAGCACCTTCTTGCCCAGCAGGGCCAGCGATGCCGCGAGGTTGATAGCCGTTGTGGTCTTGCCCACGCCGCCTTTCTGATTCGCTAAAGCGATAACCTTTGCCATGTTTCAATCGGGTTTATAATTGGGCAAATTTAATGATTTAAAATGGAAATCCATAACCGTAACCGAAATTTGCTGATCTTTTCGGGAAATGGGCTGCGGCCCCGCCGGCGCAAATAAATTTGCTTTTGCCCTTGACTTGCACTATCTTTGGGCTCGGAACGAATTGATAGCAACAGCCTGTTATGACAGAAAAAAAACAAGGGGTTCCCGTGCAGGAACCCGTGCCCGCCGAAGAGCCTGCAAAGGCGGGGGACAATAATAAGATATGGCACTACAACGGAAAATTCCCCGTGGTGGTGGACTACCTGGTTTTCTTCGGCATCTTCCTGCTGGCGCAGGGCCTGGGGACTGCCGTGGCATGGCTGGCGGGGTGCAAATGGCCCGATCCGGAGCTGCTGGCCAGCCCCGACGAGGCGATAAGCACGGCGGAGCAGATCGCCGCCGGGCATTTCAATGCCGTGACCTATTTCGTGTCGATGTCCGTGACGCTCGCGGGATTCCTCTTCTACCGCAGGCGAAGGCACGGCCCCACGGTCGTGGCGCGTTTCTCCCGGCGCGGGCTGAATCCCGTGCTGTTGCTCTGGGGGGTGTTCTTCATGCTCTCGACCTCGGTCGTGCTGGAGCCGTTTCTGAGCCTGATGCCCGAGGTGCCGAACGTCTACGGGCGCGGGGCGTGGGCGATCGTGACGGTCGTGGTGATGGCCCCGCTTTTCGAAGAGGTGATCTTCCGCGGTGTACTGCTCGAATCGACGCGCGTGCGGTACGGCGTGGTGGCCGCATGGCTGCTCTCGTCGGCCATCTTCGGCATCGTGCATGTCCATCCCACGGTGGTGGTGAACGCCTTTGTCATGGGCCTGGTGCTGGCCTTCATCTACCTGCGCACCGATTCGCTCTGGTCTGCGATCATACTCCATGCAATCAACAACGGCATAGCCTACCTGGCGCTGATTGCCGGACACGGTAATTCCATGCTCATCGACATGGTCGGTAGCCGGACGCTCTACGTGCTGTTGTATATCGCGGCGCTGGCCGTCTTCGCCGTTTCGGGTTACATGATGCTCGTGTCGCTGCGCCGTCTGAAGGCCGAGGAGAAAAATCGCGGCGCGGCGTAATAATCTGGGCGGAGGCTGCGTTAGTTACGAGTAAAAACAGTATCTTTGTCCTCCGGATTATGACTTTGCGAACGAAAATAGCGGTCGTGGCGGCTACGTTATTCCTGGCCGGTTGCCAGGAACTGCCCGGCTATTTTGCCAGCGATACCACGCTGGCGCGGGCGGGCGGCAGCGAACTGAAGATGCGCGATGTCGAGTCGGTAGTCCCGAAAGGGGTTACGGGCGAGGACAGCGCGGCCTTCATGAAGGTCTATGTCGACCGCTGGGTGCGCAAACAACTCAAATTGCAGGAGGCCGAGATCCTTTTTTCCGCCTCGGCGGACGATATCGACAAGATGGTCGAGGAGTACCGGCAGGCGCTGCTGATCCGCAAGCTGGATCAGCATTACGTCGACCGCAGCATCGACACGACCTTCACGGAGAACGAGATCGCGGCCTATTACAACGCGCACAAGGCCGATTTCCGGCTCGACCGTACGTTGGTCAAAGGGCGGATCGTGCAGTTCGGCGAAGGGTACCGCCAGGCGCGCAAATTGCGGGAGCTGATGGGGACGAAGAGCGAAGCCCGGCAGCAGGATTTCCGGGACATATGTGCGAAGAACGACTTTACGGTCACCGATTTCAGCGACCAGTGGGTGGATTTCCCGGAATTTCTGAGTTACCTGCCTACGCTCCGGTCGCAGAACTACGACCCGGTGCTCGCATCGACGGCCGTGCAGGAGATGCGCGACAGCCATTCGCACTACTATTTCCAGATCGACGCCGTGCGCCGCGAAGGGGAGCCCATCCCGCTCGAACGGCTGCGGGGGACGATCCGCCGCATCCTCTTCAACCAGCGCCAGAGCGAGATCATCCGCAGCCACGAGGAGGAACTTTATAACCGGGCGTGCGAAGGCGGGAGCATAAAGATTTTCGAAAACGAGAATACAAACGATAAAGAAAAAGAATAATGTTGAAAAAAGGTATGCTGGGGGCGGCTTTCGCCCTGCTCGTTGCCGGGGCCGGGGCGTTCGCGCAGAAACAGCAGGTGATGCTCGACAAGGTGGTCGCCGTCGTAGGGTCTTCGTCCATCCTCCATTCCGAAGTGGCGGAGTATGCCCGGCAGCTCACGGCCCAGCGCCGTGCCGAAGGATATACCTCCGACCGTGACCCGATGAACGAGGCGCTCGAGGCACTGATGACCCAGAAACTGCTCTTCAACCAGGCGCAGATCGACTCGGTGAAGATCAATGCGGGCGACATCGCCACGCATGTGGAACAGCAGATTCAGAACATGATCGAAACCGAGGGGTCGATCCCCAAACTCGAGGCCAAGCACCACATGGCCATTTTCAGCATCCGCGAGAACATGCGCCAGCGCTATGAGGAGCAGTCTTATGCCTCTTCCATGCAGAGCGAGGTCGTGAGCAAGGTGTCGGTCATTCCCGGCGAGGTCGAGCGTTTCTACAAGTCGATCGACAAGGACAGCCTGCCGACCGTGGCCGAACAATATGTCTACGCCCAGATCACCCGTTTCCCCAAGTCGATCACCGAGGCCAAGCAGCGCACGCGCGAGCGCCTGCTCGACATGCGCGAACGGATCATTACCGGCAAGGCGAAATTCGAGAACCTGGCACGCATGTATTCGCAGGATCCCGGGACGATGATGCGCGGCGGCGAGATGGATCCCACCGAGCTCAACGGACTGGAAGCACCGTTCGCCGACGCCCTCGAGAACATGAAGCCGGGGCAGATATCGGAGGTCGTCGAGACCCGCTACGGACAGCATATCATCCAGTTGCTCGACAAGCGCGGCAGCCTCTACCATTTCCGCCATATCCTGCTGCGCCCGGTCTATACGATGGACGAGCTCAACGAAGGGGTCGTGTTCCTGGACAGCATCGCCAACCAGATACGCAAGGATTCCCTCTCGTTCGACAAGGCCGCCCTCCAGTTCTCCGACGACGCCACGTCGAAGATGAACGGCGGTATCGTCTCGAACCACGACATCCTGGAGCGTTTCAACGCCTTCGAGGCGAAGCTCACCGTGACGAAGTTCCTGCGTGAAGATTTCGCGCACTTCGGTGCTCTGGACGACTACAACGCCCTGATCCGCCTCAAACCGGGCGAGATTTCGCCGGCATTCCTGACCGAGGACATCATGGGCAACCAGCTGGCCAAGATCGTCAAACTGGTGGAGATCATCCCCACGCATGTCGCATCGCTTAACGAAGACTACCTCCGGTTGGAGGAGATGGCGCTCAATGCCAAGCAGGAGCGGGTGTTCAAGGAGTGGCTGACGAAGAAGATCGACGCCATGTACGTTTACATCGACCCCGAATTCCGCGACGGGGAGTTCGAGAATAAAAGCTGGGTGAAATAAACCGTGCGCAGGCTCTTTACCATAGCTGCCGTCGTGCTGGCTGCGGGCAGTGTGATTTTCGCCCGCAGCGGGATGCAGGCACCCGGACAGGAGCCCGAGCCCGAGAAGAAACTCATCGACCTGAAGTCGGACAACATGGGCCCCATAGCCCCCGGCGACTCGGTGATCTTCCTGGTCGGCAATTTCGCCGCGCAGCATAACGGCGCTGTCATTACGTGCGACAGTGCCGTGCGTTATTCGGACATGCGGATCGAGTTCTTCGGCAATGTCCTCATCAACAAGAATACGACCTATATTTACGGCGACCGTGCCGAATACAACGGCGAGCTGAACGAGGCGCGGGTCTATTCCGACATCGTCAAGGTCGTCGACGGCGATGCCACGCTCTATACCTACCGGTTTGTCTTCAACACGAAGGAGAATATCGGCCAGTTCGCCGACGGTGGCGTGCTGATAAACCGGGACAACCGGCTCGAATCGGTGCGCGGCTACTATTATGCCAACACCAAGGATCTCGTTTGCGTAGACCGCGTCGAGATGCGTAACGACGAATACGAACTCAAGGGCGACTCGGTGGTCTACAACATGGCCACCGACAACGCTTTTTTCTTCGAGAATACCAACATCTGGAACAAGGACGGCGACTACCTCTATGCTGACCGGGGCGCGTACGACAAGGCTGATACGCTTTACCGGGTCACGCGCAACGGTTATGTGCTGACCGAGAAACAGGAGATGTGGAGCGACAGCATCGACTATTTCCGCGCCAAAGACCACGTGGTGCTGTGGCGGGACATCCAGATCGACGATACGGAGCACAAGGTGCTCGCCTTCGGCGATTACGGCGAGTATTGGAAGGAACCGGGCGATGTATTCCTCACGCGGCGCCCCTCGGTGGTGAGCTACGACCTTACGCAGGGCGATTCGCTCTTCATGCGTGCCGACTCGATGTTCCTCTTTACGGTCAACGAGAATGCCCGGCGCCGGGCTGCGGAGAAGGCCGCGGCCGATTCGCTTGCGCGTATGGGGGCCGATTCCCTGCAACGGCCCGATTCGCTGGGGCAGCATCCCGATGGATTGGCCGCGCCGGCCGGCCCCGAGGAGGGACGTACCGAGCCCGGACTGCATCCCGGCGACGCAGCCGATTCGCTCGCGTCGACCGGCGGGGCGGATTCGCTCGCCGCAGGTTCCGGCTCCGATTCGCGGACGCATGGTTCGCCGCGGGCGGATTCGTTGCGCATGGCCGATTCGCTCTCCGTGCCGGGCAGCCTGCCCGACTCGTTGGACAGGGCTGCCGATACGCTGACCGTTGCCCAGCGCAAGGCCCTGCTCAAGGAAGCGGCGCGCAAGGCCAAGGCCGAAAAGAAGGCCGCGGCAGCCAAAATCAAGAAGGCGCAGCTCGATTCGATAGCCGTCAGACGCAAGGAGAAGACCACGGCCAAACTGCTGTTGCAGAAGGAGCGCGAGGAGGCGCGTCTGGCCGCCCGGCGGCTGAAGGCTGCGTCGAAGCTCAAAGCCCGGCAGGCGCGTGCCGCCCGCAAGGGAAAGGTGATCCCGGTCGATTCGGCGGCCCTGCGCGAACTGGATTCGCTGATCGAGATGAACATGGCCGAACAGGATTCGCTGCTCAACCTGCTGGCAGATTCGCTGTTGTCCGACACGACAGCGATGGCGCTTCCGGCCGATTCGGTCGACTCGCTCGCCCTGCCGCGCGACAGCATCTACCGCCTGATGAAGGGGTACCGCGACGTGAGGATCTTCAGGTCGGATTTCCAGACCGTGTGCGACTCGATCGTGGCGATCAGCACCGACTCGACGATCCACCTCTATATCGACCCCGTGTTGTGGAACCAGAGCAACCAGATCACTTCGGACGTGATGGATATTTTCACCGAGCGGCAGCAGATCAAACGTGCCGAATTCATCGGCAGCCCGATGATGGCCAGCCAGCTCGATACGACACACTACAACCAGGTGGCGGGCAAGACTATGACCGCCTATTTCTACAACAACCAGATATACCGCAACGACGTCAACGGTAATGCCCAGACCATCTATTACATGCAGGACGGCGAGCCGCCCGAGATCACGATGATGGGCGTTATCGAGAGCGGCGACTGTTCATTCTATATCGAGGACAAGCAGGTGGTGCAGATCACCTACCGAACCGAACCGGTCTACAACTTCTATCCGATGGACGATATCCCGCCCACGCAGGATCTCTACCTGAAAGGCTTTAAATGGGAGGGGGCGCGGCGGCCCGTGCAGGCCGATGTGTTCGACCGCAGGATCCGACCTTCGCAGCGGAAGGAACGTACGCGGCTGCGTCATCCAGATTTCCCGATCATGATGCGCATCGAGGAGCATAAGAAACGCCTGATCGAACAACGCCGCTGGGCGGATCGCAACGACCAGGTCGACCCGCTCACCGTCGAGTGGATGCGCGAACTGGGATACGAGGTCGGGCAGCCGCGCGAACCGCAACGTCCCGCGCCGCAGGCTGAATGACCGGCACCGCAACTCTCCGCCGGTAATTCGGACGGTCTATGCAACCACACGGAAACCGTAACAAAAGGCGAAAAGCGAAAAACTTTTCGCCTTTTGTGTTATTTTTGCAGCCGGTTATTCGTCAGTTGGTTTTACACATGAAAAAAAGTCTGATTGCACTGGCATTCGGGACGCTTGCCCTGGGGATGTCGGAGTTCGTGATGATGGGCATCCTGCCCGATATTGCCCGCAGCCTCGGGGTTTCCATCCCCGAGGCCGGACACCTTATTTCGGCCTATGCCCTGGGCGTTTGCTTCGGGGCGCCGCTTACGGTGCTGGTGGCCCGGACGCGCCCGCTGAAACAGATACTGCTGGCGCTCACGGCTCTGATCGCCGTCGGGAACCTGTGCGCGTCGCTGGCGCCGAACTACTGGATGCTGATGGCGATGCGTTTCGTGTCCGGCCTGCCGCACGGTGCCTTTTTCGGTGTCGGGTCGATCGTCGCAGAGCGGGTGGCAGATGCCGGGAAGCGCACGGAGGCCGTTTCGATCATGATCGTCGGGATGACCGTCGCCAACCTGTTCGGCGTGCCGCTGGGCACTTATATCAGCAATGTGCTGTCTTGGCGCACGACCTTTGCGATCGTCGCCGTGTGGGGCGTGGTGGCGCTGACGCTCGTAAGGATGTGGGTGCCCCGCATGGAGCCGCTGCCCGATACGGGGCTGAAAGGGCAGTTCCGGTTCCTGCGCAGCCTTGCGCCCTGGCTCGTGCTGGCATCGGTGATGCTCGGCAACGGCGGGATCTTCTGCTGGTACAGCTATGTCAGCCCGCTGATGATCCATACCTCGGGTTTTACGGAGGAGAACCTTACGCTGATTATCATGCTGGCCGGTTTCGGCATGTTCGCGGGCAATATCCTCGGTGGGCATCTCTCCGACCGTTTTACGCCCGAGAAGGTCGTGCGTTTTACGCTGGCCGCGGCCACCCTGACGCTGCTCGGGATTTTCTTCGGGGCACATGTCCCTTACCTTTCCGTCATGCTGATGACGCTCTGTACGGGTTGTCTGTTCTGTGTCTCGTCGCCCCAGCAGTTGCTGATCCTGGAGAATTCGCGTGGCGGCGAGATGCTCGGCGCAGCCCTCGTGCAAGTGGCTTTCAACCTGGGCAATGCACTGGGTGCCTATTGCGGGGGCCTGCCGATCGCCCACGGGCTGGGCTACGAATATACGGCGTTGCCCGGTGCGGGTTTCACCCTATTGGGGCTGCTGACGGCCGTGGTTTATATCCGTAAATATCCCCGCCATGCGAAGCGATAACGGTGCGGAGCTGTTTCCGGTGGTCGACGAAGCCGGGAACGTGATGGGGGCGGCGACGCGTGCCCAATGCCACGGCGGCGGAATGTTGCTGCATCCCGTGGTGCACCTGCACCTGTTCAATTCGCGGGGCGAGTTATACCTGCAACGGCGTCCCGTGTGGAAGGATATCCAGCCCGGGCGCTGGGATACGGCCGTGGGCGGGCATGTCGACTACGGCGAGACGGTGGACGACGCATTGCGGCGCGAGGTGCGCGAAGAACTCGGTGTGACGGGTTTCGTACCCGAACGCGTGGCGGTGTACGTGTTTCGCTCGGAGCGCGAGCGCGAATTGATCTATGTCCACCGCACGTTGTACGACGGGGAGGTCGTCCCGAGCGACGAGCTCGACGGCGGGCGTTTCTGGAGCCGGGACGAAATCTTTGAAAATCTCGGCAAAGGCGTCTTCACGCCCAATTTCGAGGGCGAGGTGGAACTGGTACTCGGGGTATAGTTTTTTTTCGTATATTGTAACCTGGAAACCGACAATGAAGCGACTGTCCTGTATGCCGCAGGGCATTGTCCAGCACTGACCGGTGCGAGGCGCAGGGATTGGTGCCGTTCCCCAAACGCATGTCCTATGGTGATGGCTGGTGCCGGATTTTTGCCTTCCGCAGTCGTTATCCTGTCGCCGGGGTTTCCGCCGCTGATGATTACAAAGGCCGTTAGGTCTGAAATTTGATAGAAATATCGTATGCAGTCTCTCCTTACACGTTGGGCCGACGCCCTGCTCGCATGGCTCGGGCTCACTTCCGCATTGAATAACGGCTGGGATCGTTGGGTGGCTTTCGCCCTGGTGGTGCTGTCCGTCGTGCTTCTCGATTTCCTGTGCCGTACGGTGCTCGTGCGCGGGATTAGGCGCATCGTGATGCGCACCAAAGCCACGTGGGATGACGAACTGTTCAGTTCCGCCGTGTTGAGCCGGCTGTGTAATATCGTCAGCGCCATCGTGCTGGTCATCGTCCTCCCCGTGGTTTTCGATGAACAGTCGGAAGCCAGGACGATCGTCACACGACTGATACAGGTGTACATCGTCGTCACGGTCTTCCGTTTTATCAACGCCCTGCTTTATGCGGCCTTCAATATCGTCTCGGCGCGTCCTGCGTGGCAGAACAAACCGATCAACGGATTGCGCCAGACCGGGCAGGGAATCGCAGCGCTGATCTGCGGTATCCTCATCGTCTCGATCCTGATCGGCAAGTCGCCCGCCATTCTGCTCACCGGACTGGGCGCTTCGGCGGCCGTCATCATGCTGGTCTTCCGCGACAGCATCCTCGGCTTCGTCTCGGGCATCCAGCTTTCGGCGAACGACATGCTCAAGGTCGGGGACTGGATCACCGTACCCAAATACGGTGCGGACGGTTCGGTGATCGAGGTGTCGCTCACGACCGTCAAAGTGCAGAACTGGGACAATACGATCGTTACGCTGCCGCCCTACCTGCTGGTGAGCGATTCGTTCCAAAACTGGCGCGGAATGCAGGCGTCGGGCGGCCGCCGCGTGAAGCGTTCGGTGAACCTGGACATGACGAGCGTGAAATTCTGTACGCCGGACATGCTGGCCCGGTACCGCAACATAGACATCATCCGCGAATATATCGACCAGACCGAGCAGCGGGTCGAGGAATACAATGCCGCGCATGGCATCCGCCCCGGTGAACGCAAGATCAACGGCCTGCACCAGACCAACCTCGGGGTGTTCCGTGCCTATCTGGAACGATACCTGCGCGATGAGGTGCCTGTCAACAAGGGGATGACCCTGATGGTGCGCCAGCTGCAACCGACGGAGACGGGATTGCCGATGGAACTCTATTTCTTTACGGATACGGTGGTGTGGGTGGATTACGAGCGCATCCAGTCGGATGTCTTCGACCATGTGCTGGCCGTCATCCCCGAGTTCGACCTGCGGGTGTTCCAGAATCCGTCGGGAAGCGATATCGAGGCGCTGCGCTATCAGAGGCCGGAGCCGGACGTGCCGGCCAAACCGGATGTTACAGAAAAATCATCAGCATCACCTGAATGATAATTACCCGCAGGAACATGCAGAGAGGGTAGACCGTGGCGTACGATACCGACGGGTTGTCTCCCTCGATCGTGTCGTTGGCATAGTTCAGTGCCATCGGGTTGGCCATGCTGCCGCACAGCATGCCTGCGACCGACCCGAAGTCGATGCGCAGGATGCGCAGCGCGAAGATACCCAGCAATACTACGGGGACGAACGTCAGCAGGAATCCCAGCAGCAGCCATAGTGCCCCTTCGGGGCGCATGACGGTCTCGAAGAAGTGCGTGCCCGCCTCGAGCCCCAGGCAGGCGAGGTACATCGACAGGCCCAGTGCCCGGAGCATCAGGTTGGCGCTGTACGTGGTGTAGGTAATCATGTGAAGGCGCGGGCCGAACGTGCCGATCAGGATGCCGACGATGATCGGGCCGCCTGCCAGGCCGAGTTTTACGGGCAGGCTGATGCCCGGGATGCTTACGGGGATGCTCCCGAGCGTGAGCCCGAGGATCAGGCCGACGAAGACTGCCACGAGGTTAGGCTCTTCGAGGTTTTTCACGGCGTTGCCGAGTATCTTTTCCACATGCTTGATCGCTGCGGCTTCACCCACGACCGTCAGGCGGTCGCCCATCTGCAAACGCAGGTCGGGTGTGGCCAGCAGTTGCACGCCCGAACGGTAGACGCGGCTGATGTTGATGCCGTAATTGTTGCGCAGGCGCAGCGAGGAGAGCTTCTTGCCGTTGATTTCGGGGCGTGTCACGAGGATGCGCTGCGAGATGAGCTGGCTGTCGACGGCGTTCCAGTCGATGTTCTCCGTGTTCCAGTCCTTCTGCTCCTGCTCTCCGAAGATCAGGCGCAGCGCATCGGCCTCGCCCGGGGTGGTGATCACGAGGATGACGTCGTCCTTCTGCAGCGTCTTATCCGAGGTGGGGATCGAAACCTTTCCTTCGCGCCATACGCGCGAAATGACGAAATGGTGGTGGCTCTGAGCGGCTATTTCGTGTACGCTCTTGCCGAATACGGCCGGGTTGGTCAGGTGGTAGCTGGCAATGAAGACGTTTTTCCGGTGTTCGGCGTCCGGCTCCGGCATGTCGGCGGGGCGGACGAAGAGCTTGCGGATGAAGACGATGGCCAGGATGACGCCCACCACGCCCAGCGGATAGGTCACGGCGCAGCTCAGGGCGGCGCCGCTGGAGTCGACGCCCATCTGTTGCAGCGCCTGCTGCGCCGCTCCGAGCGCCGGGGTGTTGGTCGTGGCGCCGCACAGGATGCCCGACATGTCGGGCATCGAGACGTGCAGCGTATAGCTCATTGCCACGGCCAGCCCCGTGCCGAGCAATACTACCGCAAGGGCGGGCGACATCAGGCGCAGTCCGTCGGCGCGCAGCGAGTTGAAGAAGCCGGGGCCGACCTGCAGGCCGAGGGCGTATACGAAGATGATGAGCCCGAAGCTCTCGGCATAGTTCAGCATCGCCGGGTCGATCGACAGTCCGAAATGCCCGGCCAGGATACCTGCGAAAAAGATGAATGCCACGCCCAGCGAGATGCCGAAGATGCGTATCCGGCCGAGGGCGATCCCGATCGTCGAAATGAGCGAAATAACCACGACGGCCTGCAGGGCCGAGTGTTCGACGAATAAACTTTTAAGCCATTCCATCCTTTCCGTTTGTGAATTTGCTGCAAAAGTAGGGCAAATTTTCCAGATACCCGCCTTTTTGCCGAACCTTTTGTGGGCTCATTGTGTCTGTGTGCAACATTTTCGGTCGGCAAGGTAAATCATTTTAGCTCCATGTTATGACAAAACAGACCCCGCACTATGCAGTTCAGGATAATTTACATATCTTTGCACTACCCTACTTCACACAGGGGATGGAGGGGGTAATTAGTGACGCAAAAGGGCTTCTGTGCCGGGTGGGAGTCTGAAAACCTTACCCGGCCGCTGCCGGAAAACTTTAGGGATTGGTTGTTCCGGACAGCATCAGGGCGGTCGATATCGGCCGCCCTGATTTGTTTATTATGTACGATCTGTTTACCTGCCCGGATTACAGTTTCAGCGGTTTCCCGCGGTAAAAATCCAGTATTTTCGAACGGAATACGAATTCGTATTTCGCCTGCACGAGTTCCGACTCGGCTTTTTCCATGCGTGTCTTGGCATCGTTGAAATCGAAAATGGTCGAACGGCCCGATTCCGCCTTCTGCTGTTCGTAGGCGAACGCTACCTCGGCCGAGGCGAGGGCTACGCCGGCCGAACGGTATTTGCTGTACGCCGCGTCGGCGTTGTACCACGCCTGTTCGATCTCCTTGCGCAGCGCCAGCTCGGCTTCGGTCAGCGCGAGCCGCTGGCTGCGGGCCGAAAGCTGTGCCGAGCGGATATTGTTGCGCGTGGCGCGGCGGTTGAAGATCGGGATGTTCATCGACAGTCCGACGTATTCGCGGCTGTTATGGCGCATCTGGGCCCAGAACTTATCGCTGTCGGCGCTGTACACCCCCGTGCCGTAGCCGCCTGAAAGCGAGATGGAGGGATAGAGTGCCGATTTGGCAATGAGGACTGAATTCTCCGAACTTTCGAGCCGCAGCCGCTCCGCCTTGATATGCGGACGGTTTTCCACTGCATAGTTGTAGACCCCGTCTGCCGTGCCCAGCCGGTGCAGCGAGGCGAGCGTCACGCTGTCGAGCTCCGGAACCACGACGTCGAACCCTGCGGCGCTCTCGCGGTTGAGGGCCTGGCTCAGGTTGAGCAGTGCCAGTTGTAGGTCGTTGCGGGCCTGGGTCAGGCTCAGCTGGTCTTTGGCCATGAGCGCCTCGCTTTCGTACCGGGCCGATTCCGGCTGTTTGCCGGCGGCGACCAGTTCGCGACTCTGCGTGGCCTGCAGGGTGCTCAGGGCGAGCTGGCGTTCGGCAACGTCGGTGAGTTCCTTGTTGTAAAGTACCTCCAGGTAGAGTGTCATGACGTTGATCGACACGTCTTCGCGGGCACGTTCCAGATCCTGCATGGCTGCGGCCAGGTCGAGTTTGCCGCCTTTGACCTGGCGGTTGATGCGCATGCCCTGGAATACGGGGAGGCTGGTCGAGATGTTGAGCGAACCCGAGGTCTGGTTGTTGTCCTTATAAGTATTGTCGCTCGAGAGTACGCGGCCGAACGATGCGTCGCCTCCGATCGAGGCGTTCAGGTCGGGCAGGCGGCTGTATTTGGCCGTCGAGAGTTCTACCTCGTTCTGTTCAACCTGCAGGGCGCGTTGCTGCACGTCGATGTTGTTGGCCAGGGCATAACCGATGCAGTCGTCGAGCGACCAGGGGGTGCCGGGTGCCGGTGCTGCGGCGGCTTGAGGTGCAGCTGGTGCGGTCTGGGCCTCCGCGGACATTGCGCAGAGAGCGGCGGCAGCTGTACAGAGAGCGGCGAATAGGGTGCTGGTTTTCATGCTGCGGTGCATTTGGGGTTATTTCTTCTTGTCTTCCTTCGCGCCGCGGACTTTGTCGTCGGCGGTCACGCCTTCGGTAAGTTCGATGTTGATGCCGTCCGAAAGGCCTATCTTGACCTCGCGTTTATCGAAGGTCTGCTCTGCGGCGTCCTCGGCGCTGGTGAGCAGGTAGACATACGTTTTCTCACCCTCGAATTCGACGGTGCTCTCGGGAAGCGTGAGCACGCCTTCGCGGCTTTCGATCACGATGCTGGCGTTGGCACTGTACCCGGCGCGCACGAAGACGTCGGCGGGAATCTTCACGGCAGCCTTCACTTCGAACATGATGACGCCGTTATCCTCGGTCGCTTTGGGCGAAACGTACTCCAGGTTGGCATCCAGTTCGACGTTCTGCAGGGCGCCGATCGTCAGTTTCACGGGCATGCCTTCGTGCAACTTGCCGACGTCCGTTTCGTCGACGTTGCCCCGGAAGAGCATGTTCGACATGTCGGCTACGGAGGCGATGGTCGTACCGTCGTTGAACGTGTTGGCCTGGATCACCGAGTTTCCGACCTTGATCGGCACGTCGAGGATCATACCGTCGATCGTCGATCGGATCTGCGTGTTGCTGAGCTCCTTGTAGCGGCTGGTGATGCCGTTTTTGACGATCTCCAGGTTCTCCTTGGCGTTCTGCAGTTCCTCTTCGGCTTTCTGGAGGTCGGTGCGCCCCTGTTCGAACTCCTCGTCTGAGACGACGCCCTTGTCGTGCAGTGTTTCCGTGCGGCCGAATTCGCGGCGGGTCTGCGCCAGCGATATTTCGGCTACCGAAACGCGCGATTCGGCGCTCGAAAGCTGTCCCATCTCCGGCACGACCTTCACCGTGGCGATCACCTCGCCCTTGCGCACCATCTGCCCGGCCTCCTTGTAGACGTTGGAAACGATACCCGAAATCTGGGGCTTGATCAGCACCTCGTCGCGGGGTTCGACCTTGCCGGTGGCGACCACGAATTGTTTGAGCGTGTCGAGTTTGGGTTGTACGATCGTGTAGACTACCTTTACCGGACGGGTCTTCTGCCACAGGAACACGAACGTTCCGAGCAACAGCGCCGCAAAGAGCACACCCAGAAAGATTTTCAGAAATTTTTTCATAGCCGTAATCTATTGATTTAATTTAATTTATTCTTCACGTATTGCATCCACAGCCTTGATGCTCAGGGCCCGGTAGGCGGGGATGACGCCCGCCAGCAGGCTGCCGGCCACGAGGATGAAAAGCGCCAGCATACCTGTTCCGAACGATATTTGCCACGAGATTTCGGCACCCTCCTGGGCCACGGTCACCGCCTGGTAATAGATCGAATCGGCGACCGACAGCACCCCGACCGCGGCCGTGAGGCCGACCACCCCGGCGATGAAGGTGAGGATGAAACTTTCGGAGAGTATCTGCGAGATGATGGCCGTGGGCGGCGCGCCCAGGGCGCGGCGTATGCCGATCTCCTGCGTGCGCTCCTTGACCAGCACCAGCATGATGTTGCTCACGCCGACGATGCCGGCCAGCAGTGTCCCCAGGCCCACGATCCATGTCAGGAACCCGATGCCCCAGAAGAGGCTCATCACCTTGTCGAACATCTCGGCCGTGGCCATGCACCAGGCGGCTTTCTCGTCGTCCGGCGAGATCAGGTGCTTGGCGAAGATCACCGACTTGCAGGCGGTTTCGACCTCTTTGCTCGGGGTGTCCTCCCGGCCGGCGATGGCCAGCATGTGGATCGAGTTGCCCCCACCGTACATCTGCTGCGCGAGCGAGATCGGGGCTACGACCGTGCGTTCGACGTTGCTGAACGACATGGCCGTGCTCTGGCGCCGCATGACGCCGATAATGGTGAAATAGCTGTTGTTGACTTTGATGACCTTGCCGGTCGGGTCTTCCATTCCCGGAAACAGGTCTTTCTGTATCTGGGTGCCGATGACGCAGACCTTGCGCTTCTGCGCCATGTCGACGTCGTTGATGAAGCGGCCGTAGATGATCTTCTGCGGGTTGATCTGCTGGTAGTCGGGCATGTAGCCCATCAGCGAATAGTCGCCCTTGCGTTCGTTGTAGCTGCAATGGATCTCCCCGCCCCAGTAGACGCCCGAGGCGTACTGCACCTCCTTGAGCCCCCGGACGTTTTCCACGTCGTCGTTGTTCATGCGCCACCAGCGGTTCTTGGGCATGCCCTTGTAGGGGAGAGAGGTCTGCGAAGGCTGTATGAGCAGCGTGTTGGTCGACATGTCGCCCAGCTGTGCCCGGAACAGACGTCCCAGCCCCATGCCGGCACCCAGCAGTACGGTAAGCATGAAGATGCCCCAGAAGACGCCCAGTGCCGTCATGATGCTGCGCTTGCGGTTGCGGGAGATCGTCTGCCATATCTCGTTCCAGCGGTCTGTATCGAAAAATCCCATGGCTTCTACTTGTTATAACGCAGGGCGTCGATTGTCTTGAGTTGTGCGGCCCGGTAGGCTGGGACGTAGCCTGCGATCAGGCCGGCGATGACCAGCACGACCGTCGCGCTGACCGCAACGCCCAGATCGAGCGTCGGGTTGAGGAAGATCGACGGCGCATGGCCGCCGCCCGTCTGCGGCGTCTGGTTGAGCATGTAGTTGACCCCTTCCATCATCGCCACGCCGAATACCATACCCAGGTAACCGAATACGGCGGTTATCATCACCGACTCGGTAAGGATCAGCCTGATGATCGACACGGGCTTGGCGCCCAGCGCCTTGCGTATGCCGAATTCGGAGGTGCGCTCCGTGACCGTCACGAGCATGATGTTGCTTACGCCGACGATGCCGGCCAGCAGCGTCCCCAGGCCGATGATCCAGACGAAGATGTTGATGCCTGCGAAAACCATCATGAAATTCTTGTAGGTTTCCATCGTATTGTCGAGCCAGATGGCGCTTTCGTCGTCGGGGGCGAAGTGGTGTTCGGCGGAAAGGCGCCGGATGACGCGCTTTTCGAACTCCTTCATCGCCTCGGTGGTGTGGACGCCCTTGATGGTGATGATGGCATTGTTCACTTCGGGGCTGTTGGCGTTGTAGAGCAGCTGCCCGGTGGTCAGCGGGATGTAACACGACGAACTGCTGCGCTGGGCGTCGCCCTTGTAGACGCCGACCACGGTGAATACCGTGCTGTCGAGCTTGATCCTTGCCCCCAGCGGATCGGCGCCCTTGAATAGCAGGGACTGCATGGCCTGGTCGATGACCAGCGACTTGCGGTATTCGCGGATGTCGGCGTCGTTGACGAAGCGCCCCTTTACGATCTCCACGCCCTCGATCTGTTCGATCTTGGGCAGCGAGCCGCGCAGCCAGACCTTGGTGTATTCGTTCCCGTAGGTTGCCGTATGGTTGTCGAACCACGAGTTGGCAGCCACTTCGTCTACCTCGGGGAATTCCCGGGCGAGGATTTCGAGGTCGCTGTTCCACAGGCGGATGCGGCGCCCCTTCTGGTAGCCCATGTAGGGCTTCGAAGTACGGCCGCCGTAGAGGTCGATCGAGTTGGTGGCGTAGTTGCCGAAATTGGAGGTTACGCCGTTCTTGAGCCCGTTGCCCGAGCCCAGCAGGATGACGAGCATGAAAATGCCCCACGCGACCGAGAAGCCCGTGAGGAACGTGCGCAGCTTGTTGCGGCGCACCGATGTCCAGATCTCCAGCAGCAGTTCCCTCATCGCTTTCCGAGTCCGGTTTCGGTGATACTGCTGATGACGCCGTCCGTAAGACGGATGATCTTGTCCGTCTGGTCGGCGATCGACTGTTCGTGCGTGACGCAGATGATGGTCATGCCCATATCAACGTTCACGCTGCGCAGCAGGTTCATCACTTCCTGCGAGGTGGCGCTGTCCAGTGCGCCCGTGGGTTCGTCGGCAAGGATGATCTGGGGCTTGTTGATAAGCGCCCGGGCGATGGCCACGCGCTGTTTCTGGCCGCCGGACATTTCGTTGGGCATGTGGTCGGCCCACTCCCTGAGCCCCAGCATGTCGAGGTATTCGAGTGCCAGGGCGTTGCGTTTGCGGCGCGAGACGCCCTGGTAGTAGAGCGGCAGGGCGACGTTTTCGACGGCGTTCTTGTAATTGATCAGGTTGAAGGACTGGAAAATATAGCCGATCATGTTGTTGCGCGCAGCGGCGGCCTGCGTTTCGCTGAGGTTCTTGATCAGCCGTCCGGCCAGGTAGTAACTGCCGCTGTCGTAGTCGTCGAGAATCCCGAGGATGTTCAGCAGGGTGGATTTTCCCGAACCCGAGGCGCCCATGATCGAGACCAGTTCGCCCTTTTCTACATCGAGGTCGATGCCTTTGAGCACGTGCAGGGGTGACCCATTATTATAGGTCTTGTTGATGTTTTCCAGCTTTATCATATTCAGTCTGCCGTTATAAAGCGGTTTGCGATGTTGAGGGTTACAATCTGTAAGCGGTGTGTGAGGCGCTTGGGACAAAGGTAATAATATAATCTTGAAAAACAATTTATTTTTATCGAAAATCAATAAAAAATTACCAAACACCAATAAATGTGGTTATAATATCGGCAAATGTAAGCAAAAAATACATACTATGCAATACAGAGTACTGAAAATCATATATTAATCTTTCCGACCTATATAACATAAAGATGGGAAAACCCCGTTTTATGCGCATATCCCGGTAGGGTGGCCGGTGAAAATCCCCATAAATGGCGATTGCCGCCTGAGGCCCGAATCGCTATTTTTGCAGGCAAAAATTACGTTATATGTTAAAAAAATAACATAAACGGTTTATGGGTAATGCTTTTTCGTTATATTTGTTGCGTTAGGTCAAGCATATGAGGAAACTTTTACTACTGTTTTTATGCACGATTGTCCCGGCTGTCGTGTCGGCGCAGCGTCTCGACGTTACGGGACGGGTGCTTGTAAAGGATACCGGCAAGCCGATCGGACAAGCAGTCGTCGAATTGCCGCAGTCCGGATTGTGGGCCGTGGCCGATGCCGACGGAAACTTCACGGTGAAGGGAGTCCCGGCCGGGGAAACGCGTTTTGTCGTTTCCTGCCTGGGGTTCGTTACCACCGAAGCCGAGGTCGACGTGCGTACGGGGATGGGGCCGGTCAGGCTTTATGCCCCCGAGGATAACCTGAAACTGGAGAGCGTCGTGGTGACGGCCAAGGAGGCGCCCAACGCCATGGCTACGTCGCGTACGATCGGCGGCAATGCCATCGACCACCTGCAAATGGTCAATGCGTCGGACATCTCGGCACTGCTGCCGGGTGGCAAAACGGTTAATCCCGACCTGATGAAGGACAATGTCTTTTCGCTGCGCAGCGGCGGGAGCACGGCCGGCAATGCGGCGTTCGGTACGGCCGTCGAGGTCGACGGCGTACGCCTTTCCACCAATGCTTCGCTGGGCGACCCGACGGGTGCCAGCACACGTAACCTGTCGGCGACCAACATCGAGTCGGTCGAGGTAGTGACCGGCGTACCTTCGGCCGAATACGGCGACATCTTGTCGGGCGTGGTGAAAATCTCGACCCGCAAGGGCAAGACGCCCTATACGGTGACGCTCTCCACCAATCCGCGCACCAAACAGATCGCCGCCTCGAAGGGCTTCGACCTGGGGCGGAACCACGGGGTGCTGAACAGCAACGTCGAGTATACGCGGGCCACGAAGAACCCCACGTCGCCCTACACCTCCTATTCCCGCACGGGGCTGGCGCTCAATTACCAGAATACCTTCGCCAAGGTTCTGCGTTTCAATTTCGGCGTAACGGCCAATATCGGCGGTATGAATACCGAGGACGACCCCGATGCCCAGAAAGGCGAGTGGGAGAAGGTGCGTGACAATGTGCTGCGTGCCAACACCTCGCTCAAATGGCTGCTGAACAGGTCGTGGATCACGAGCCTGGACTTCGACGCGTCGCTCAACTATACCGACAACCTTGCACGCAAGCGCACCTATAACCTCAATTCGACCTCCCTTCCGGCCGTCCATGCCGAACAGGAAGGGTATTACATCGCCGAGATGCTCCCTCCGGTCTATTATTCGACCAAATACGTCGATTCCAAGCAGCTCGACTATGCGGCCAACCTCAAGGCCACGTGGGTGCGCAGCTGGGGCGACGTGCACAGCAATGCCAAGGTCGGCGCTTCGTGGCGGGCCAACGGTAATGTCGGGGACGGGGAGTACTATGCGACTCCCTCCCTCGCGCCTAACGGTTACCGCCCCCGTCCGTATACGGACATCCCCTATATGCATAACCTCGCGGCCTACGTGGAGGAGACGCTGACTGTGCCGCTGGGGGCGACCACGCTGCAACTGATGGCGGGCCTGCGTGCCGAAAAGACCTTTATCAAGAATACGCAATACGAGAATACGTCGAGCCTCTCGCCACGCTTCAATCTGAAATTCCGCATCAACGACCATCTGACTGTCCGCGGAGGCTGGGGCATCACCGAGAAGCTGCCGTCGTTCAACGTGCTTTATCCGCTGCCCGAATACCGCGATACGCCCGTGTTCGCAACCACCTATGGCTCGGGGCAGAGCGCCTATGTTTATCACACGCAGCCTTACCAGATACTCTACAACGACAACCTGAAGTGGCAGCGCAACCGCAATTCAGAGGTCGGCGTCGACCTGCGTATCGGGGGCACCTCGGTCTCGCTGGTCGGCTATTTCAATCGCACGAAATATCCCTACAAGCTGAGCGCCTCCTTCGAGCCGTTCTCCTATAACATGATGGGCGTGCCGTCCACGCTGCCCGACGGGACGGCCTATACGATGCCGGCGAACCCGGCATTCCGCGTCGACAGCCAGACAGGCGAAATCTTCGTCCGCGACAAGGACAACCCTTCGGCCGGCTGGATCGCCATGCAGACCACTTCCACCAAGCGGACGTTCGTCAAGAATACCTACCAGAACAACGGTTCGCCCGTGGATCGCATGGGGCTGGAGTTCGTCGTGGAGTTCCCGCAGATCAACCCCATCCGCACGCAGCTGCGGCTCGATGGGGCTTACGGCTATACCAAATACGTCAACGAGGGTGAGGCATGTTACTATCCCTCGACCTCGACCGGCGGCGAGTTCTACCCCTATGTGGGGGTTTATCTCGATAACGGGGGCAGCTCCAACGTCACCTACAACGGCCGGAAGCTGCATGCGCTGGATATGAATCTCACGGCCACGACGCACGTGCCCTCGATCCGCATGGTCATCTCGCTGCGGCTCGAAGCCTCGCTCGTGAAGCGCTCGCAGAACCTTTCGGAGTACAAGGGACGCGAGTATGCCTTCAACGTCGACGAAGACCGTAACCCCACCGGCGGGAGCATCTACGACGGCGACAGCTATACGGCGATCTGGCCTGTGGCCTACATCGACCTCGATGGCAATCGTCATCCCTTTACCGATGCCGAGAAGAACGACCCGGCCTTCTCCTCCCTGCTGTTGCGTTCGGGCAATGCCTACTCTTTCAACGGCGACGGTTACGACCCCTATTTTTCGGCCAACCTGAGCATCACGAAGGAGATCGGCGACCATGTCTCCGTCTCGTTCTACGCCAATAACTTCACCAATTCGCGGCCTTTCGTCGCTTCGTATGCCACGGGTGTCAAGGCGGTCTTCACACCCGATTTCTATTACGGACTTACGGTACGCCTTAAATTCTGAAAACGATGAGAAAGATATTTTGCATATTGTCCTGTCTGCTGGTGGCCGGTTGCACGTCGTTCGACAGGAACCCTTACGACGGTGCGCTGCGCGAACTCCGTGTGACGGCCGTGTATCCCGAGGGATACGCCGGCTATCTGCGCGAAGGCGTCGCGGTGAAACTCTCCGACCGCAATACGGGCAATGTCTATACCGCCCTGACCGATGCGCAGGGCCACGCCGGGTTCCGCGTCGCTGCCGGGCATTACCGGCTCTCGGTGCTCGACCTGCCCGACGATTCGGCGGTTTTCAACGGTACGATCGAGCAGGTCGACCTTGTCGGCGGGGACAAGGACGTCGACGTGGCGCTGAAATTTTCCAAGCCGGGTACGATCCTCATCAAGGAGATCTACTCGGGCGGCTGCATGCAGGATCCGCCGGCGACGGGGACTTATGCCGACGACAAATATATCGTCCTGCACAACAACAGTTTCGAAACCTATTACCTCGACGGCCTGTGCCTGGCGATGGTCGCCCCCTACAACTCGAACGCCAACAATCCGTGGACGAGCACCGACCCTTCGGGCAACATCGTTTTCCGCGATTACGCCGCCATCCCCGATTGTATCTGGATGTTCCCGGGATCGGGGACGGATTTTCCGCTGGAACCCGGCGAGGATGCCGTGGTGGCCTACTACGGCGTCGACCATACGCAGACCTATTCCCAGTCGGTGAACCTCAACCGCAAGGGTTGTTTCGTGCTCTACGATATGGTGCACTATCCCGGCAACAAGCTCCATCCTACGCCTGTTCCGGGCGACCAGATCGACCAGGCGCATTACATGAAGGTGCTGAAAAAGACCGGAACCAATTCGGCCGTCGTCTACGTGATTTCGCAGAATTCGCCCGCCGTGATCCTCTTCCGGGCGCCTGAGGGGTTCGATCTGGATGCCTACCTGGCCGACGACCTTCAGTCGACGGTTCAGAACGGCAGCATCACCTATTCGAAGATACCGTGGGACAACGACTGGATTGTGGACGGCGTCGAGGTATGCAACATGACCGAGGCGACCAAGAACAAACGCCTGCACACCGATGTGGATGCCGGGTATATCGGTTTCTCGGCCAAGGCGCAAGGGCATACCCTGCATCGGAAGCTGGATGAAGAGGCCACGGCTGCTGCCGGCTTCGAAAGGTACGTGGATACCAATAACTCGTCGAACGATTTTTATGAGCGTGAGACACAATCTTTGCGTGATTAGCCTATGAGACGGATTTTAACGATACTGATGCTGGTTGCCGTCTCTGCTGCCGCGGCACAGGAGCGTTTCGACCATATCTTCCGCCGCAATCCCTGGAACGGCGGCCTGAACGCTGCGGGTATCCGGCAGGACTCCCTGAGCCGTTCTTATGCCGAGATCTATTTCACCAAGGAGAACGGCGGGCTTGCGGGCCACTCCGCGTCGGACGACAGTTGGAATGCCGGGGCGAAAACCGAGTCGGTGCGCCACCTGAAGAAGGTCTCGTTCTCGGGCGGTTTCGGCTACGACTATTTCGACGGCCGCAACATGTGCGGCTCGATGTTCACCGAGCCGGGGTATTATCCGGTAGACATCCTCGAATTTACGCCGGGGCGCAAGGTGCGCGAGGATTATACGTTCGCGGGCGGCGTATCGGCCGTGCTGGACAACCGGTGGACGGGCGGCCTACGCGTGGAGTTCGAAGCCCGCAACTATGCCAAGCGCAAAGACCTGCGCCACAAGAACACGCGGCTGGATTTCGAATTTTCGCCCGGCGTGATGTACCATGCGGGACGCTTTGCCGTAGGGGCGGTCTATATCGTGGGTACGAACAGCGAGAAGGTCGACGCGGAAGGCGTGGGCCCCGGTGCCGACCTGTACGAGGCATTCTTCGACCGGGGATTGCTCTACGGGTCGCTGGAGAAGTGGGGGAGCACCGACATACACCTCTCGACCAACGGCGTTTCGGGATTCCCCGTCCGGGAGAATACGCAGGGGGCGGGTGTCCAACTGCAATACGGGCCGTTCTATGCCGACGTCGCCTACCGCAACAGGCAGGGCGAGACGGGCGAGAGCCGGATTATCTGGCACCTGTTCGAAACGCACCAGGTGACGGCCAATGCCGCCCTGTCGCTGGGGACGGCACTGCGCAGGCATTTCGTGCGCGTGAACCTCGACTGGCAGACGCTCGGCACCGACGAGAACATCATCACTACCGAGACCATCAACGGCGTGCAAATCATCACTATACACGGTTCGACGCCAACTTTCGGGCGCAAGGGACTTGACCTGGGAGGCGAATACGAGTTCGTGGCACCGCATACGGATTTGCGCGCCGGGGTCGGTTATTCGCAGCTCAACCGCGAATCGACGCTGATGTACCCCTATGTCAAGGGGCAGAAGCTCCACTTTACGAAGATATATGCCTCGCTGATCCGCACGTTCGGCCTCTGGGAGCTGACCCTTGCGGCGGATTATCGCCTGGGCGGTTTCACGGAGCGCGAAAAGCGGTTCGAGACCCCCGGCGTGCAGCCGGGCGAGTATCCCGGACAGCTGACCGCTTATTACGATTACGAAAACGAATACCTCACGGCCAAACGGCTGGGGGCGGCGCTCGGGCTGCGGCGCAATATCAAACGCTTCTATATCGACGTATTCGCGCGTTACGAACACGGCTTCGGTCTGGAATACGTCGCGCAGCCCAACCGGGTCGCGGCGACGCTGAGTGTAGGATATAATTTTTAATTTAAAGGATAGGATTATGAAAAGGATTTTGACATTGACGGCAGTCGCGGCGATGGTTTTCACCGCCTGCTCGAAGGAGGAAAGCACCGGGACGGGCGACAAGCAGGTGCGCATCACCCCGACGATCGCCAATCCGGCGCTGACGCCGGCAAGCATGTCGTCCGGTACGCGTGCGACGGACACCGATTTCGAGCTGAACGATAAGGTCGGCCTCACGATCACGATGACGGCGGACGGTTCGGCGTTCGTGGCGAACAAGGAGATGTCGTTCGACGGAACGGATTTCAAGACCGAGGGTTTCCTCTGGTACGAAGATGTCGACGCCACTTCGACGCTTTTTGCCTATTATCCCTACCAGGCCGGTGCCGCGGCGCCCGCGGAATTCTCGGTGAAGGCGGATCAGAGCGGCGCGAATTACACGGCCTCCGACCTGATCGTGGCCGTGAAGACGGGGGTCAAGCCTACGCTGTCGGCCACGCAGATGACCTTCAAGCATAAAATGTCGCGGATCGTTATCGGAGTGACGAACGAATCGGGTTTCGACATTACGGACATCGTCATCAAGGGTGCTGTCGGCACCGGGGTGCTCGATCCCGCCACGGGCGATTTTACGGCTAAGGCGGGTGTCGAAGCATCCGACGTGATTGCCAACACGGCCACTGCCGAGAAGGTTTACTACGCGCTGCTGGTGCCGCAAAACGGTGTGCAGCTCAGGGTTACGGTCACCACGGCCGATGGCAAGAAACGTACGCAGACGCTCGGCACGACCGACCTCAAGTCGGGTGAGAACCGCCGCATGGACTGCAACGTGCAGCCGGCGGACATCCAGGTGAAATTCAGCGGCCCGATCGCGGGCTGGGTCGACGGAGACGACCTGCTGCCGGACGGCGGGGGTGAGGTGGAGACCCCGACCGTCGAGTGGGGCGGCGTGAAGTACAAGATCGTCACGCTCAAGGACGGCCGTACGTGGATGGCCGAGAACCTGCGCTATGTGCCCGAAGGCAAAACCATATCGAACGATCCGAAGGACGGCAACGGGGTGTGGTATCCCTGCAACCTCTCGAAAGCCGCCGACCCGTCG
This sequence comes from Alistipes sp. AM16-43, assembly GCF_003435745.1. Taxonomy (NCBI): domain Bacteria; kingdom Pseudomonadati; phylum Bacteroidota; class Bacteroidia; order Bacteroidales; family Rikenellaceae; genus Alistipes; species Alistipes sp. AM16-43. The sequence continues at coordinate 439,006 of NZ_QTUQ01000002.1, read as the reverse complement.
TTGACTGAGACCGCTGGCCTGCTGTACAGTTATCCCGTGATGCTGAGAATGACCGGCGAGATGACGGGCACCAATTTCGACCAGTACGCGGGTGCGCAGGGCATCTGCCCCGACGGGTGGCATATTCCGACGATGGCCGAGTGGCTCAAGCTGGCGGGTACCGGCAGCGGCGGCCTCTCCGACCCGACGTCGCCCTATTTGGACGAAACGCAAAGCGGCGGTTCGATTGCCGCGCTCAACAAGGACGGTTTCAATATTGCGGGCTGCGGCTATATCAATGCGGCGAACGCCACGGCGATCCCGGCCTATATGGCGACGGTGTCACAAGCCGACGCCTCGGCGTTCGGTATGGGATATTTCCCCAGCTCGACCGGCTACAAGGTTACTTACAATACGGCCGACGATCCGGAAAGCGGCATCAAGAACATCCAGTATTATGCCGGTATGATAACTTACAATAAGAATTATAACCGTATGACGATCGCTTACCAGGGCGGTTATTGCGCCGCCCCCGTCCGCTGTATCAAGGACAAGGAGTGACCCTCCCCCCGGCACACACGAACACACATAACACAAACAATAGATGAAACGTAAACCTAATTATCTGAAACACCTGCTGCAATGGGGCGTACTGGCCGCCATCGTCGGCACGGTGCTTTGGGCCAAATTCAGCGACAAACCTGTCGATGTCGAGGCATATTGTCCTTTCGGCGGGTTGCAGGCCTTCGGTACCTATCTGGTGAACAATTCGCTGGCCTGTTCGATGTCGATGCTCCAGATCATGATGGGCCTCGTGCTCGCCGTGGGAGTGATTCTGTTCAGCAAACTTTTTTGCGGATACCTCTGTCCGCTGGGCACCGTCGGCGAGTGGATGGGGCGTGCCGGGAAAAAACTGCACCTGCAGGTCGATGTCCCTTCGGGCAGCGTCGTCGACAAACTGCTGCGCGTGGTGAAGTACGTGCTGCTCTTCACGATCCTCTATTTCACGCTCTCGTCGAGCGAGCTGTTCTGCAAGAAACTCGACCCGTTCTATGCTGTGGCTACGGGTTTCAAGGGCGAAATCGTGCTTTGGATGTCGCTCACGAGCCTTGCGCTGCTGCTCCTGGGCGGCTTCGTGGTGAAGATGTTCTGGTGCAAGTATATCTGTCCGCTGGGAGCTGCCAGCAACATTTTCAAATTCACGCTGCTGTTCGTGATCGCCGCCCTCGGCGGCTGGGCGCTCGGTGCGCTGGGCGTTGCGAACGCATGGGTATGGACGATCGGCGGCGCATGTCTTGCCGCCTATATCGTCGAGATCGCCAAGATGCGCAGCTGCACCTTCCCCCTGATGTACATCAAGCGGGACTTGAACACCTGCAATAATTGCGGACTGTGCGAAAAGAAATGTCCCTACCAGCTTCCGATCCATGACTATGTGAAGGTGAAGCATGTTGACTGTACGTTGTGCGGCAACTGCATCGGTGCGTGTGCCAAGGATGCCTTGCAGGTCAACGGCCGCCGTTCGCTGCGCTGGGTGCCCGGGTTGCTGGCCGTGGTGCTCTTCTTCTTGGCCATATGGCTGGGTTCCACCATGGAACTGCCGACGATCGACGAGAAGTGGGGCGACTACGAGAAGGTCGAGAACCTGCAGACGTTCGAGATGAAGGGCTTGCAGACGATCAAGTGCTTCGGTTCGTCGAAGGCTTTTTCGGCCAAGATGCAGGCCGTGCAGGGCGTATATGGCGTCAAGACCTTTGTACGCCGCCATGGCGTCGAGGTGCTTTACGACCCGGCTGCCACCGATACGCTGAAGATACAGGCTGCGATCTTTGCGCCGACGCTGCGCAAATATGCCATGCCGGGCGAGCAGGTGCCGATGCTCGACGTGGTGAAGCTCGGCGTCGAAGGGCTCCACGACCGGATGGATATGATCTATTTCGGCATGGTGCTCCAGAAGATCGAGGGAGTCTACGGCTTCACGTCGGAGTTCGCCTGTCCGGTGGATGTGACGGTCTACGTCGATCCGGCCGCCGGTATTACCGAAAAAATGTTCGGGGAGGCGATCGACGCCAAGGAACTGGTCATCCCGACCAAGGAGAGCGAGAAGGTGATCCCGATGCATACGGTGCTTAAAAGCTATGCGGTCGCCGGACAGGTTTCGCGCGAAGAGTTTGCGCAGATCATGTTCCGCGATGTGGAGAAGCTCGCGGGCAGGTTCGTTGCCAACCAGGAGAAGTGGGGGGACGACGAGCAGTTCCCCAAGGCGGTCTACGAGATGGTATTCCCCGGTATCGAGAAGATGCCGATCCGCAATGCGTTCCCCTATTTCAAGAGCTTCCTTTCGTGTACGGACGGCATCGTGTCCGTGGATTTCGTCCTGCGGGATATGAAGCCCGTGATGCGCATCCGCTATGTGAAGTCGATGTGGGACGACGCGAAGCTGTGGAAAGAGGTTTTCCAGGCCGAAAAATGGACGCTGCGCATGGCTGACGGCACCTTCAAGGAGGCCGACCCGCGGCTGAAGTTCACCAATCCGGGGAAAACGGTTGGAGAGTAATTGAAAAAACGGCTGCAAAAATGACTGTTTCATGCAGGATATTCGGATTGCTGTCTGTGGTTTCGTTGGCGGTTTTCGTACTTGCAGGATGTGCTCGTGCGAAAAATACGAACTGCCGCGAGCTGTTCGAAAAGTATTACGAAGTCAATGTCGCGGCATTTATGCGGACGATGCCGGCGGCAGATTCCGCCGCGGTGCGAAAAAAGGCCGAATACGCCTTGGATAAAATGTACCGGATCGACTCCACGTTCGTTTTGATGAGGGGAAAGGAATTGGACGATTTTATCAGGGTCAATTTGCCGGCCATTGTCGGAGCCGATGCTGAGGATTGAATTTTTGTTGTCGGTTTTTAAAAACAGACCGAATGTGGGGAGAACCGGGAAAAAGGTTCTTTCCCATTGGTGAAAAATGAAGAATATGAGAAGATGGATAGCCTGTCTGGCCGTTGTGCTGCTCTGTATGCAGCCTGCGATGGCCGACGAGGGCATGTGGCTGATGCACCGGCTGGCGGAGATTTATCCGCAGATGAAGGCCCGGGGACTGAAAATCAAGGATAAGGAGATCTACAACGAGAAATCGGCTGCGCTGGCCGATGCCGTGGTGGCAGTCGACGGCGGCATGGGGACGGGCAGCATGATTTCCGACCAGGGGCTGATGATTACCAACCACCATGTGGCTTACAGCGACATCTGCGCCCTGTCGACGCCCGAATGCAACCTGCTCGAAACGGGATTCTGGGCACGCACGCGCGATGAGGAGATTCCCGTCCCCGGCAAGACCGTGTGGTTCGTGCGCAAGGTGGTCGACGTGACCGACGAGGCCAATGCGCTCAAGGAGGAGATGAAAGCCGCCGGGAAATGGGGCATGATGGCTCCGCGCCGCCTCTATGCCGAACTGGAAGGGCGCTACGGCCGGGAAACGGAGTGCGAGGTGTCGTGCTACTCGATGTGGGGCGGCAAAATGTACCTGATGTTCTACTACGACATCTACAAGGATGTGCGGCTGGTGGGTACGCCGCCTGCGTCGATCGGTGCCTTCGGCGGCGATTACGACAACTGGGGCTGGCCCCAGCACAAGGGCGATTTCGCGCTTTACCGCGTCTATGCCGACCGGGAGGGACGTCCTGCGGCCTATTCCGCCGATAACGTGCCGCTCAAACCCCGCCGCGTGTTGCAGGTCGCCACGGGCGGCGTGCATGACGGCGACTTCGCAATGGTGATCGGATTCCCGGGGCGTACGAACCGCTATGCGTCGTCGTTCGCCGTGGCCGAGAAGCAGCGTGTCCGGAACCCGATCGTCGTGGCCAACCGCCATGACCGGATGGATATTCTCAAACGCCATATGGAACGCGATCCGCGGGTGCGCATGGAGTATTCGGATGCTTATTTCGGCCTGAGCAACTACGCCGACTACGCCAAGTGGGAGAACAAATGCCTGCGCCGTTTCGACGTCGTGGCGATCCGTGAGGCCGAGGAGGAACGCCTGCAGCGTTGGATCGAGGCCGATTCCGCCCGCAAGGCCGAGGACGGGATGTTGCTCGAAGAGCTCGCGCGCGGTTACAAGGCGCGGCAGGGCGCCGAGCGCAACCTCAATTATTTCCGCGAGGCATGGCTCGGCCCCAGCGAGGCGCTGCTCGTGGCCAACCGCGTGTCGTCGTACCTTGGCAAACTCGAACGGCTGAAGCAGGACTCGCTGATCGTGGATTCGAAGGATGCCCGAAGCGTCGTGGCCGGGAGCGGCCGCCTGCGCCGTAACTACGATGCCGCGACCGACCGCGACCTGTTGGCGCGGATGGTGGTGAACTTCACGGCCAACGTGCCGCGCGAGATGTGGGGCGTGCAGTTGCAGGCGATGTACGACCAGGCGGGAGGCGATGCCGACCGTATGGCGCGTGCGGCGTTCGATGCTTCGTTTTGCAGCGACCCCGTGCGTTACGATGCCTATTTCTCGAAGAACCGGTCGGTGGCCGAGATACGCCGCGACCCCATGGTGGCGCTTACCGAATCGGTCACCGTACAGCGTTTTACGGGCGGTGTGGACAAGGCCGAGAAGCGCGGCCGGGCGCATGTCGGGCGGAGCGAGAGCCGCTATGCCGACCTGCTTTACGATTTCCGTGCTTCGGAAGGACTGGCGCAGTATCCCAATGCCAACTCGACCATGCGCCTGACCTACGGTAACGTGCAGCCCCTGAACCCTTCGGACGGCGTGCATTACGATTCGCGTTCGACGATCGCGGGCTATATGGAGAAGTACAACCCTGACGAATACGAATACCGTGTCGACGACCGTATGCGGCGGCTGATCGCCAAACGGGACTGGGGACGCTGGGGCGAGAATGGTACGCTCTATGTCAATTTCCTGACCGACAATGACATTACGGGAGGCAATTCGGGCAGCCCCGTACTCGACGGCAGGGGGCACCTTATAGGGCTTGCGTTCGACGGCAACCGCGAGTCGATGGCCGGCGACGTGTGGTTCCATCCCGAATTGGCGCGCACGGTGTGCGTGGATATCCGCTATGTGATGTGGGTGATCGACAAGTATGCCGACGCCGGGTGGTTGCTCGACGAAATGAAGTTCGCAAAATAACCCGGTGTGCCGGTGGTAACCGCGGCATCCCGACGTGTCAAGCAGACCTGCCATATGGCAGGTCTGCTTGTTTGCGGAGGGGTGGAGAGAGTGTGCCCGGGCACACGGATTTGATCTCAGATCCCCGTTGTCCGGCAGCAATGCCTGGTATAGGGGCTGGGTAGATGCCTCCGATAAGCGTCCCGTTTGATCGGGGCGCTTCTATTTGAGCCTCAGGAAGGAGTAGCCGAAGCGTTCGCAGGCGGCTTTTTCCAGTTCTTCGCGCACCGAGGGGTGAGCGACGGCGATCAGTGCCCGCGCCCGCTGGGCGAGGTTGCGGCCGCGCAGATGCGCAACGCCGTATTCGGTCACGATGTGCTGCACCATGTGGCGGGTCGTCACGACGCCTGCGCCGGGCGTCAGCAGCGCCTTGATCTTCGATTCGCCCTTGGGGGTAGTCGACGGGATGGCGATGAAGGTTTTGCCGCCCTCCGACAGGGCCCCTCCGTACATGAAATCGTGCTGCCCGCCTACGCCCGAAATGATGCGCTCGCCAACCGAGTCGGCGCAAACCTGCCCCGTGAGGTCTACCTCGACGGCCGAGTTGATCGCCATCACGCGCGGGTTCTCGCGGATGCGGAACGGGTCGTTCGTCCATGCCACATCCTTCATCACGAGGTCTTTGCGGTAGTCCATGTAATCGTACAGCCGGCGCGAGCCCAGCGCCAGCGAGGCGACCGTTACACCCGGCATGACCCGTTTGAGCGAGTTGTCGATCACGCCGCTTTCGAGCAGCGGCAACACGCCGTCGGTCATCGCCTCGGTATGCAGCCCGAGGTGTTTGTGGCCCGTGAGCGCGGCCAGCACGGCGTTGGGGATCCCGCCCACGCCGATCTGCAACGTCGCCCCGTCGGGGATCAGTTCGGCGATGTGGTTGCCGATCCTGCGTTCGATGTCGGTGGGGGTCGCCGAGGGCACTTCGACCAGCGGGTCGTCGACCTCGACGGCCGCGGCGACGCGCGAGAGGTGGATCACGGCGTCGCCGTAGGAGAACGGCATGGCCGTGTTGATCTGCGCGATGACTGTCCTGGCGCATTCCACGGCCGAAACGGCCAGGTCGGCCGAGACGCCGAACGAGCAGTAGCCCTCCTCGTTGGGGCGCGAGAGGTTGAGGATTGCCACGTCGACGGGCAGCGTCCCGTCGCGGAACAGCCCCGGGATTTCGCCCAGGAAGGCCGGGATCGATTGCCCGTAGCCCTGGGCCAGCCAGCGGCGGATGTTATTGGCCACGAACAGGCTGTTGACCAGGAACGTATCCTTGTATTCGGGGCTGCAATAGGGGGCGTCTGCCCTCCCGACGGCGAATCCGGAGTAGAGCGTGACATCGGTGAGCTCGGCGGCACGGTCGGTCATGGCACGGACGAGTACTTCGGGGATCGAGGTGCTGCCCTGAATGTAGACGTTGCTGTGCGGGCAGATGAGCTTTACGGCTTCGGCGGCTGTCGTGAATCGCATAGGCTTATCGGTGGTTTTGCCCGAAGGCGGTTAGGCGTGTTTCGAGCAGTTCGAACTGCTCGGGGCAGTTCAGTTGCGAAACGCAGACCCGGATGCCCGGCTGGCGGCTGCCGGTCGATGTGAGCGATATGGCGCAGATGCCGTAAAGGAGCAGTTCGCTCAGCAGCTCCGCGCTGGAGAGTCCGCCGTAGCCGACGGTGTAGAAGAATCCGTCGCTGACGGTTTCGTCCTGGTCTTTGTCGTAGACGATGCGGAAGCCGTGGCGCCGGAAGATCTCCTTGGTGAGGCGGGCGCGCCGGGCGTATTCCGAGGTTTCGCCCACGAAATCGAGCTGCCCGTCGGCCGCAGCGCGGAACATCGCCGCCAGGGCGTGCTGCGCCGAGTGGCTCGTGCCCGACGAGGCGGCATAGAGGAACGTGAGGACATAGGCGTCGCCCAGGCGCCCCATGCCGTAGCGCTGTTTGAGCGCGGGGTAGTGCCGCGGGTAAAGTTTGTCGGAGATGGCCGCGATGGCGATGCGCTGGCCGGCGTAGCTGAATATCTTCGAGCCGGAGATCATCAGGATGTAGTTGTCCGTGTATCTGGCCACGGTGGCCTGGTAGGGCGCTTCGAAGGGGCGTCCCAAGGGTTTGCGGAAGTCCATGCAAAGGTAGGCGAGGTCTTCGATGACGATGGCGTCGTATCGGGTAGCCAGCTCGCCGATCGTACGCAGCTCATCCTCGGTGAGGCATATCCACGCCGGGTTGTTGGGGTTCGAATAGACGATGGCGGCGATGTTGCCCTGTGCGAGGTAGCTTTCCAGCTTCGGGCCCAGTTTTTCGGCGCGGTATTCATAGATGTCGAACGACGCACTGGGGATATCGAGGATCTGCACCTGGTTGCGCTGCACGGGGAATCCGGGGTCGATGAAGAGGATCGTATCCTTCCCGGGCGTGAGCTGCGAGCAGAGCAGGAAAGCCGTGAAACTGCCCTGCATCGACCCGACCGTCGGGATGCAGCCCTGCGGTGCGACCCCGACGTCGAGGAACGCGCGGATGAAATGCGAAGTCTGTTGTTTGAGTTCGGGGATGCCGAACATGTTGGGGTACTGCGACGCCACGCCCGATTGCAGGGCCCGGCATTCTGCTTCGACTCCCGCCTTTTCGGGCGGAAGTCCCGGTACGCCCATTTCGAGGTGCAGGAATTCCATCCCCGTCTGTGTTTCCATGATGCGGGCTATGTCGCCCGACTGGCGGATCGTCGCCTGGGCGATGTCCGCGATGTCCATGCGCTCCAGCGCGGAGTTGAGCACGGAGCGGTCTATCGGCAGTTTTCCCATTGTGCGGCCTGTTTTTGTGCGTATGCATAGCCTGCGCGGAATGCCGCGAGGTTCGTGTCGACGATAGCGTCGCCCTTGCGGGCGAAGATGGCGCGTATGCCCGCTTCGAGTTTTTCGGGTGCGATGCCCAGGAAGGGTGCTGCGGCGCCCAGCAGCACGATGTTGGCGGCACGGGGCGATGCGGCTTGGCGGGCGATGGCATCCACGTCGAGTGCCACGCTGTGCGGCAGGGAGTCTATCTCCCGCCCGAGCGTATCGGCATCGGGATAGTCGGGGATGTTGATCAGCGGGGCGGTGTTGGTGATGACCCAGCCCCCGGTCAAAAGCCACGGCAGGTAGCGGAGTGCTTCCATCGGTTCGAGCGAGATGATCAGGTCGGCGGCACCTCGCGGAATGAGGTCGGAGGCGATTTCATCCGACGAGATGCGCAGGTTCGACTGCACGTCGCCGCCCCGCTGGCTCATGCCGTGGACTTCGGCCTGCTTGATGTGCAACCCTTCGTCGAGGGCGGCCCTGCCGATGACGGTGGCGATCGAGAGGATGCCTTGTCCCCCTACGCCCGAGAGTATGATGTCGCGTTTCATGGTTTGCCTGTTTTTAGGGTTTTGCCGCCGGGTGGTCGCCGCGACGGGCGTGTCGCTATTGTTTCTGTTTGGTTGCGTTGTGCCGTTTGGCGGTCTGTATGCATTCGCGGCGGGGGATGATGACCGAAACGCCGTCGTAGGCGATCTCTTCGCGGATTATGGCCTTCATCTCTTCGCGGGTGCGGGGCAGCGGCACCACGACGCGGATATGTGCGGGGTCGACGCCCAGCCCGGCGCATATCTGCTCGAGGCGTCCCGTGCCGGCCGAATCCTGGCCTCCGGTCATGCCGGTGGTGAGGTTGTCCGAAATGACGACCGTGATGTTCGTCCCCTCGTTCACGGCGTCCAGCAGCCCGGTCATCCCCGAGTGGGTGAAGGTAGAGTCGCCGATGACGGCCAGGGCGGGGTGCTGTCCGGCGTCGGCTGCGCCTTTGGCCATGGTGATCGAGGCGCCCATGTCGACGCAGGTGTCGATGGCGTGGAACGGCGAGAGCCACCCCAGCGTGTAGCAGCCGATGTCGCTGAATACCTTGGCATTTTCATATTCGCCGGCGACCTCCGTCAGTGCCGTATACATGTCGCGGTGCCCGCAACCCTGGCACAATGCGGGCGGACGGGGGACGACGATGCCGCTGGCGGCGAGGGCCGCGTGCGGGGCGAGCCCCAGGGCCGTGCGTACGCTGTCCGGAGTCAGTTCCCCGGTGCGGGGCAGTTCGCCCGACATGCGGCCGCGGATCTCAACGGGCGCAGGCAGGATGCCGCGCAGGGCTTCTTCGACGACGGGTTGTCCCTCCTCGATGATGAGCAGCGCCTTGCATTCCGACGCCATGCGGCGCACGAGTTCCTGCGGCAGCGGGTATTGCGATATTTTGAGCACCGGGTGCGGGCATCCGTCGGGATAATTCTCCGCGAGGTAGTTGTAGGCGATGCCGCAGGCGATGATGCCCAGCGATTTGTCTTCAGCATCGGCGTAACGGTTGAAGGGGCTTGCGGCCGCCTCCTCTTCGAAGCGGGCATAGTCGGCGAGCAATGCCTCGTATCTTACGCGCGAATTGCCCGGCATCAGCACCCATTGGCGCGTCCGGGCGGGATAGGCGAGGCTGTTCTCGGAGCGTGCCTCGCGCGGTTCGACCATGGCGCGCGAGTGGGCCATGCGGGTCGTAAGGCGCATCAGTACGGGAATGCGGTATTTTTCCGAGAAATCGAACGCGGCCTGCACCATGTCGTAGGCCTCCTGCTGCGTGGAGGGCTCGAACGTCGGGACAAGGGCGAACTTGCCGTAGAAGCGTGAATCCTGCTCGTTCTGGGACGAGTGCATCGAGGGGTCGTCGGCTGCCACGACGACCAGCCCGCCGTTGGCTCCCGTCATCGCCGAGTTGACGAAGGCGTCGGCGGCGACGTTCATGCCCACATGCTTCATGCACACCAGGGCGCGTTTTCCGGCAAACGACATGCCCAGCGCCTCCTCCATCGCCGTCTTCTCATTGGCCGACCATGTGCAGTGGATGCCCCGCTGGGCGGTGAGCGGATGTCCTTGTATATATTCGGTGATTTCGGTCGAAGGCGTGCCCGGATAGGCATATACACCCGACAACCCTGCGTGGAGCGCCCCCAGTGCGAGGGCTTCGTCTCCGAGTAATAATTCCCGTTTTGCCATGAGGTCGTGCAGTTATGCTGTTTTTACAAATTTAAGGAATTTTTAATTAAAAATTCACTTTTGGTGATAAAAAATCACGCAAAACCACATTTAATATTTAAAATATTATATAAATAAGTGTTTTTGAGAAAAATTGTAATATGGAGCCTGGGCTGTGTGATGTCCATCGGCAGTAGGAGGTATAAAAAAGCAGCCGATCCCGAAAGACCGGCTGCCCCGTTTGCGTCATTTATTCCCCGAATAGTGTTTTCAGTAATTCGGGCGTTTCGATTTCTTCACAATTTATGCTTCCCAGAAGCCCGCGGCCCTTTTCGGTCAGCGAAAAGTACATCTGCCGCTTATCGTTCGTGCCCAACTCCCGGTTTACGTAGCCTTTCCCTTCGACCGAGCGGAGCACCTTCGAGGTGTTCGACGGAGTAAGCCCCAGCATTTCGCCCAGCTCCCCGCAGGAGAGACGTCCGGCTTTCGAAAGGCTGCATAAGGCCATGCCTTCGTTCAGGCAGATCCCGTATGAGCGTTCGAGTGCCGCTTCGAACCGGTTGACAGCCCGTTGCAACTCGCGGATCCTACACAGTTTTTCCATTGTCTGCCGGTTTGTGTATGGCCTGTTTGCCGCAGTGCCCGACGCATTTGCCGCATTCGATACACTTCTCCGGGTCGATGACCGGAAGTCCGAATCCCGATTGTGTGATCGCCCCGACGGGGCAAACCGTCAGCAGCGGGCACCGGTGGTTCTGCGGGCAGCGGAGATTGTCGACGGTGAGTGCCATGCCTGTCTACTTGTTGAGCAGTACCTTGTCGATGGCCTCCTTGAGCGACGCCTTGGGCAGGGCACCCTGTGCGATCTGGGGCTTGCCGCTGGTGGGGATGAAAAGCAGCGTCGGGATCGAGCGGATGCCGAACGCGGCGGCGAGCTCCTGCTCCTCTTCGGTATTCACCTTGTAGATGTAAATGCTGTCGCCGTACTCGGCAGCCAGCTCTTCCAGAACCGGGGCGAGTGCCTTGCAGGGGCCGCACCACGATGCGTAGAAGTCGATGAGCGCCGGTTTGTCGCCGAGGTACTTCCACTCCGTAGGGTTCGTTTCGTAATTTGCGACTTTGGTCAGGAAATCCGCCTTGGTCAGTGCGATCGTTTTCATGGTATTCTCTTTTTTAGTGTTGTTTTCCTTGTTGCTGCCGTTTGCGCAGGCTGCCAGGCCGAGCATGCACATCGTGGTCAATAATAGTTTTTTCATGGTCATTATCCGTTTTTATAGTTCTTCTGTATCAATAACGATGCAAAGATATAGAATATTTTCCATTAAAACAAATTTCCTTTGGAAAATAATTGTCGGATAAGAAATGAATTATTAAAATGCCGGGAGCGCGATATAATAACAATTGAACCGATCCGGAACGAAAGGTTCGATTGTTTTTGGGGGTTACCACAATTCCATCTGAACAGCTTCGATACGGCACTTTTCAGGGATGTAGATGCAGCCGGGATTCTCCCGGATCGTCCGGGTAATGAAATCCCTGAATTTTCGTTCAGAATCTTCTTCGTTGAATATGTCCCTGCCGATTATTTCATTTAGGGCGACCCAGTTGAACGTATTGGCTTTGTTGAAGAATCTTCGGAACCATATTCTTATTTCTGTTCCGTTCCGCACGCGGATGCTGGAACTGTTTTCCGAATTGTTGCTTGTCTTCACCTGGAGTAAAGAGCCGTCTTCCTTGCAAAAGTCGACCGCGTCTATGGTGCTTCCCCAGCAGCAATACCAGCCATACGGGTGTAAAATTGTCGCCAGATATTCTTCGAGCAGATTGCCGACCATCCCCTCGATTGTCATCATGATGGAGTGCCCTTTTTCAAGAGTGTCTGCGAAATTGTCGTCGATATCTTCTCTTCGGGTTCGGAGAATTAATTTTACGGCGGGATCCGGTTTTGTTTGGGATTTTTTGCCATGCCGTTTCGACGGCCTGCCATTGTATCCTGAAAAGTATCGTGAAACCCATTTCTTGACATATTCTTTGAGGGGGATGGGCTCATCCTGGTTAAACCCCAATGCCGGTAGATTGCGTATATCGCTAAAGGCCACACTCAGGACGACTCCTAATTCTTTCGTGTAGGCGTCTTTTGCAAAAGTTTTCGCAAGCGAGATCGCTTTTTCGCCTGAAAAATCATCGAATTTAGTCGTTTCTTTCATTGGGGGATGTTTTTCTGATAAAGTTAATGATTTTTTACTTTATTTATGGCGTTATCCCCGGGTTTTCTTTTCCAATCGGTTTGCACCTTGGTTTACATAAACGGTAAGAACCGAGGGAAAACAGGCTTGAAACGAGGCGCGGAAAAACCACCTGTATTGCCGAAAGAGTTTGGTTTCAGCGATGTAACTCGCTAAAAAACAATAGAGGGAGCAATTTTCTTTGCTCCCTCTTCGTGACACCGACAGGACTCAAACCTGTAACCTTCTGATCCGTAGTCGTCAGCCCGTTATTTTTATTGTTTTCGATATTATTTGTAATTATACTGTAAATTACTATAATTCAGCGGCGAATATATAAATTTATTTTTGATTATGTTTGCATGAAATTGATTGATTTTATACCTTTGTGTTTAGATTGTGTACCCGTTTTGTATGTAATAATACGCTGGTTTACAATAATAGCCGATAGTGTTTTTTTGCGGTTGTGTTTAAAATTACATAAATATTCCGAAAAGACAATATATATACCACGCAAAGATGAATTTTAATTACTCAAAGGATGGAATAACGGTTGCTGCTATGCTGGACACGGGACACCCGAGAGATGGGGGGCGATTTTCTGTTCGTGTTCGTGTTACATATCGACGCAACCGAAAGTATTACCCGACTGGTAAAGCGTTGACGCCGGAGGAGTGGAACGCATTACCGACAACTCGATCCCGCGCATTGCTTGATGTACGCGCAGATATAGAAAACAGTTATAGTATTGTTCTTGCGGCGGCCAAAACTATTGCCTATACTGGCAATTTCTCTTTGGAGGCACTTAATGAGCGATTGAAGGGGGCGGCATCCGATACTTTAAACACGATGTTTAAAGCCAAAATAGACGAATTGAGGAAATCGGGACGCATCGGCACCATGTTGGTATATGACAATGTGTTAAAGGGTGTCGAACGGTTTGCCGGGAAAAATGTGCTACTTGAGGCTGTAACTACAAATTGGGTGCGGAGGTACGCAGACTTTCTCCGTAGTGAAGGTAAAGCACAAACCACAATTTCAATAAATCTACGCCACCTCCGCGCGCTCCTCAACGATGCAAAGCGCTTGGGAGTGCTCAAAGAATCGCAATACCCCTTCGGTCGGGGGCGGTATGAAATACAGGCCGGCGAAGGGCGCAAGTTGGCTTTGTCGCAAGAACAGATAGCCACCATAGCTAAATACGAAGACGGTACGCAGGCTACGGCTAAATACAGGGATTATTGGTTATTCCTCTACCTATGCAACGGAATAAATGTTGCCGATTTCGTGAAATTGAAATATAATAACATATCCGACGGGGAAATTCATTTCGTGCGTCAGAAAACCGAGTTTACCACCAAAACCCGTAAGGAAATAAGTGTCGTTATAACCCAACCTATGCAAACGATTATCGACCGTTGGGGAAATACCCCCGCCACCCCGAATACATACATATTCCCGGTGCTGGACGGTTCCGAGGATGCTATTCGGCGAAAGCAGAAGACCCAGTATTTTACGCGAGCATTTAATAGACGAATGGCTGAGGTGGGCGAAAGGCTCAATATCGGGCGCATTTCAACATACACTGCTCGTCATTCCTTCGCCACCGTATTGAAACGATCCGGGGCGAACATTTCTTATATATCTGAATCGCTCGGGCACCAGGATTTGAAAACTACGGAAAACTATCTTGCCAGTTTTGAAAAGGAGGAGCGCACGAAGTGGGCAGAAATATTAACTAAATTCGAGTGAGTATGGATATAGCTACAATTACAGATGTTTTGGACTATGTGCGTAAATGTTCTAAACTTGTGAACGCATTTATTATAGGAATTATAAGGCAAACACAAGCCGATGATCTTACCAAACCAATAGAAAATGTAGAAAACTACGATTTTTCAATAGATGGACATATAGATTTACGCCTTAAAGCATTAAATATTATAAAATTAATCTCGGACGATAAACGGGAAAAAGTTGCAAATTTAATTTTTGAGAATTATAATGCTTGTATTAATTATGAAGTGAATGAATATGTGCACCAACTGCGAGCAGATAAAAAAGAAATATTTTGGCGGGAAAGGTTGCGGGACACCTATCCGGCTATATTTGATTCAGTATTTTCTGCTTTAGTATTTATTTATAAAATTCATGATGTCATAACCGAATGGGTATGCGATGGGGTTGAATGCTACCAAATTGGGAATATGTCAAGCTTGTTATCAGGTGTTGGATTCAAATGCAAAAATCCTTATGTTGTAAAATCAGAAAAATTGTTAATGGCACCTAAAAATAGCTATTATTTATCTAATAGTAAAGGTATAAAAGATATATATTTATGGCTTATTGAATTAGTTGATTTTGTTGCGTATGATGGAATTTTAGAAGGGTCTAATATTCCAGATGATATAGATCGGCATATGTATGGATTAGGACGTAGAGGACATATTTATGGAGAAGAATATATAATGGCAACAAATGCTATTCTAACAAGAATGGATCAAGCAGCACGAGAGGCCGTAATATGTACACTTATTCAGTATGGATGGCGCATATTTGGCACTGATGATCGTTTAAAGCATTATATCAATCATGAAAAGCGTATCGCAGAACAGTCGGAAAACTTCAATAATATTTCATCAGAAGAAAATTATTTTTGGGAGGCAATTTCAGCATTGGCGACATTTTATAGCGGTATTGCGGAAGTGTGCATTAAATATAAAATTTCGGATATTAAAAACGACAAGAATTTACAAAGGTTTTGCCACGCTATTTTTAGTTGGGGTAAAGATGCTGGAGATGAAGTTCCCGAAACCCCTATAAAACGAGGACGAAGGTCGTGCCGCGAAATGGCATTGAAGGATTATTTTACTTTAGACGCAGATATTGAAATTGAACGAATTGTAGAAACTATTGCGATAAAATCAGGTATACCTCGCAGTAAAATTGTAGCAGAAGAAATAATGAGACTAAAAGAAGAAGGTAAGATTATAGAATTAAATGGCAGATTGAGCGGATTTATTAACCAATTAAGAGGCATTATACCGGACTTACCCACAAGGCAGTCAATATGCCAATACTTGCCCCCAATGTAAAATACTTTGCAATTTTTTGCAACTAACAAGAGAAGCGCCTTTGCACCTACATGCAGGGGCGTTTTCAGTTGCAAATATTATTCCCTTATTATTTGCAATTTATATGCATTTTTTGCAAATAAAACATTATGCACCTTTGCATTGTGGTCGATCACGAGCCCGGACGCGGGCAAATTTTGAATTTTTAAAGCCACAATGTTATGGAAGTACAAACTCCGGCAACAGTATATGTTGCATCATCAGAACAACTGGAAGGCTTGATCTTAAAAGCAGTCCGCACCATTATCCCAGAGCTGGCAGGTTATAAGAAGCCAGCCGAGGAAGCATCCGACACCTTGACAGCCGAGGAGGCGATTGTCTTCCTACAAGCTATGGGATACCCGACTACTCTTTCCAATCTCTATGGGTTGACATTTAGAAATGCGATCCCCTATCGTAAGGTGCGCCGGCGCCTTGTGTTCTCTCGCACGGAGCTCACAAAATGGATTGAGGCAGGCACTTTGCGTCCCGAGGAACAGCGGGCGGCCGCAGCATTGCGGATCGCACAGTCGGCAAATAACCAGCAATAACACCAGGGCTATGTATGAAATGAAGATCGCCGCCGGCGCTCGAAGCGAGCACGCAGCGGCAACCCCTGGTGTGGACACCAGCAAAGATACGCAAAAAACTTTAGCGTTCCATCAGCAGCGCGTCTATAATTTACTCCAATCAGGCAAAAAATATTCTGCCGCAGACATTTCCGTCGCCCTACGATTATCCGATCCTCGGAGTTGCATACGCGATTTGAGGGCCAAAGGCATCGACATCCTCGATGAATGGGTGCCCAGCGAGCACGGCTCCCAATTTAAACTGTATTTCCTTCGGAAGGAGGCCGACCATGAAGCGTAATAGTTTTATTTTTTATCGCTCTTTTCGGGGTGCGATGGAAGGGCTTGCACCCGTTGACTATCGGTTATTTATGGATGCGGTTGTAATGTATGGCCTTGACCGTATCGCCCCCGACTTGCCGCCTGATCTATCCCGTATTTTCTATGATTATTGCTACCCTCAACTTGAGGCGGATTGGGTTAAATGGGAGCGTAAGCAAGCCCGGAAAGGAGGTACACGATGATCCGCGACACGATGGTCTATTACCGCTCATTCCGTGAATCTTTGCGCGAATTACCGCCGGATTTGTATAAGGTCGTATCGGAAACGATATTCGACTATGCTTTTGAAGGCATTGCGCCTGGAGCGGATAGCAATGCAGTTGCAAAGGCGTTGTTTATTGCGATCAAGCCCGTAATCGATAACGCACATAACCGATACGACGCCTGTGTGGAGAATGGCCGAAAAGGTGGAGCGCCCAAAGGAAGCCGAAATAACCCAAGTGGCAAGGCGGGCGAACCTAACCAAAGACCTAACCAAAGACCTAACCAAAGACCTAACCTTTATAAGGATAAGGATGTAGATAAGGATAAGGATGTAGATAGTAAGGGGGATTGTAAGGGGGAGCCTACGAATGCAGAAGGTAACGACACTTCGGTAACGACGAGCGCGGACAAGCCGCGCCGAGGGACTACCAAACGCACGGCGTTTGTCGTCCCCTCGCTCGAAATAGTCAAAGATTATTTTTCTACGATCAAAGGAGGCGATACGGATGCGGAATGCTTTTACGACTATTTCACGGCTAACGGCTGGCGAACCGGTAAAAATCCGATAAAAGACTGGAAAGCCGCCGCGCGAAATTGGATGCGCCGCAAATCCGAGTTTAACACCACAACCCAAAAACACCCGAACAATGAAACGCGAAAAACAAACTTCTTATAACCGCCCGGCGCCCGTCGAGGGATTACCGGAATCGCCCGAGCTCGAAAGAGCTGTTTTAGGTGCCTTGATTCTTGAGCCTGGTCAACTGCCCGACTTGATGGAGATCATCGGAATTTCGGCCTTTTCTGACCCAAATAATGGCAAGATCTACGGCGAGATGCTCTCGATGTTGGAGCGAGGCGATAAAATCGACCTCTATACGCTTTCACAACGGCCGGAACTCAAAGGCCGGGATATGTTGCGCTACCTCTCGGAACTGACCAGCGTAGTAGGCTCAGGCGCTAACATGCTGGATCATGCCCGGCAGCTCGCAGACACCGAAACCCGGCGGCGTTTATGCCTTTTCGGCTACGAACTCGCGGCACGCGCTGTGTCGGATCCCGACGGCGTTGTGGATTGGGCTACATCAGCGATAACCGCAATTGCAGACCGGGTCTCGCGGCCGGATGACATTGCGCCGTTGTCGGATGTCGTGCGAGCTACCCTCGACGATCTGGAGCGACGACAGCAGGCCAGGCAAGCGGGCGAGTGTATCGGCATTCCTACCGGGTTGCAACGGCTTGACGCATTGACCGGCGGCTGGAGAGGCGGGCAGCTCGTGGTATTGGCAGGCAGGCCGGGAACGGGTAAAAGCGCCACGATGTTGCATTTTGCCCGTGCTGCGGCCGCGTCTGGCGTCTCGGTGTGCATATTCTCGCTGGAAATGTCAGCCGGTCAGCTGGCCGGGCGTATGCTGGTCGGCAGCTCGGGTGTAGATTCGGGAGCGTTTCGCACCGGTAATGTCGACGGTTCGGGGTGGACGAAGATAGAGAAGGCCGGCGCCACCCTTTCGTCTATGCCTGTTTTCCTCAACGACCGGGCTAATATCACGATGGGCGCTATACGCTCGCAATGCAAGGCGATGCACCGCCGGGGCAAGTGCGGTATGGTCATTATCGACTACCTGCAACTTCTCGACACCTCGACCCGCAACCCGAATACGACCCGCGAGCGTGAGATTGCCGCCATCAGCCGTTCGGCCAAACTGCTGGCCAAGGAATTCGACGTGCCCGTCATTCTGATATCGCAGTTGTCGCGCGACATCGAAAAAAGAGCCGATAAAACGCCGCTATTATCTGACCTTAGGGAGTCGGGAGCCATTGAGCAGGATGCCGACATGGTGCTGTTCCTCGATCGTCCGGTGATGTACGGGCGAACCGAGATAGACGCGGGCCGATACGGGATCATTCCGGCCGAGGGGGTGGGGCTGATGCATATCACCAAGAACCGAGAGGGCGCGACAGGGTGCATTTGTTTTCGACATAACGAGAGCCTGACCCGGATAGCCGACTACGACAGCCCCGCGACGGATGTAGCTGAGGAGGCCGAGCCGTTTTGACGCAATACGCAATTTAAGCGCATGAAAATACCCACGTGGGACAAGTGCCCACGACATGAAGGAAAATAGAAATCTGAAAGAATACACCATGAAAAAACGAATATTATACAATCCTCTGACGGATGAATTTGCCACGTTGGGCGATAA
Source organism: Alistipes sp. AM16-43 (assembly GCF_003435745.1). Lineage (NCBI taxonomy): Bacteria > Pseudomonadati > Bacteroidota > Bacteroidia > Bacteroidales > Rikenellaceae > Alistipes > Alistipes sp. AM16-43. The sequence continues at coordinate 420,195 of NZ_QTUQ01000002.1, read as the reverse complement.
GTTTGAGAAAATCGCCCATAATAAGGTCAACGGAATGTACTGTTACAAGCGCACCACCTCCGATGGATTGACCTATTACGAAGTGTTCAAAGCGCCGAAGCGAGTATGCAAAGACGGAGGAAAGCATGAATGCTATCCGCAAACAGCGGAATTCGGATTCGGCACGGCCCTTTGCATCCGGGGCAGTGAGAAGTACACAGCCGACAAAATCGCATTCTATATGGCCAACGGTTTCGAGGCGGGGAGGTTCCGTGCATGACTGGCCGACAGGTGCAAGTAACCCAAGAAACAACTATTTTTTAAAGGATAAAACAACATGAAGCAGATCAAGATCGACAACCAACACGGTATCGGACTGACGCTCGACCGCGTAACGACCACGATTGTAGACAGCAACGGCACACACAGGGGTGATGACGAAATTATCCTGTACGTCCCGGACGCAAGCGATTACGACACGGATTTCATACAGGGCAATTGCGCAATGCTGTGTTTTAGCCCTGCCCAAGCCATAAGATTGGCGCGTAGACTATTGAGGCTGGCAGGAAAGGCAAAAAAAACATAGGCGGATCCACGCCGCCTATGCCCAACCCAAAATCGTAACCATCCTATGAAAGCCACAGGCAAATGTAATTGTGAAACATTAAAAAAACAACTTAAACCATGCAAGAGCAAGACAAGCAGCGGGGTGTGTACATCCCCGAGTATGAAGAAGAGGACAAGGCATTAGCGAAAGAGTGGGCGCAGGCACTTCCCGACGCTGAGCATCCCGGTTATGTCCCCAAAGATTCGGCCATAAATCCGAATATCCGGTTTTGAACCAATGCAAACTAAACTATTATCGAATATGAAAGCAAAGACAAACAAGCACGAAGAGTATATTAAAGCCCACGCAGCCGCTATTCCCCAACTTGAGGCCGCAATCCAGCAACTGAAAGTGGCGCGCCTGGACGTATCCACCGAAAGCATTGCGGACATTGTGCTGTCTGACAGCAAGGCGATCCGAACACAGGCGAAACGGCTTGCCGCCGAAGACGCGAAGCAGATCAAGATCGTAACGACACGGGAGGAGCTCACAGCGCGGGCAAATGAGTACATGAATAGCGTCATCGACAATTCACAACAGGCGATCAAAAATGCGCTGCGTGTCGGTGAGGCTGATGCCCTCGACCCTAAGGCATTTATCGTAAGCGGGGATAAGGTCAAATTGTCTACCGACTGGCTGGCCGACCAGCACCAACGGCGTACGCTCGAAGTGGCAGTAATGCGCGGACGTGTACTTCAGCAATGCGAACAGGTGCGCCGTGCGGTTGAAGCATTGAATACTTTGATCGCGGATCATCCGAGTTTCAAGACTGCGATCCTGCCGGAAGACACGGACTACCGTAGTGTCATTAGGGTATCATACGAAGGCACCATAGAACTCCATCCCGACGCGTTGGATTGCCTCAAAGAATAAGAGAGGGGGGATAGTCCCTCTCTCTTATAAGGCATTGTCGAACGAAGCATTACATTATTCGCAAAGGTAAGGATTATAAACATAATTAGCAAGCGGATAATGGGGAGAAGGACGGAAGGGCGGGCAGTAATTGCCGACTATTCGGTGTGGACTGTCGAATTAAGCCGTGACGAGCTTATGATAATACTGGATGGTCAGAAAAACCACCGGATCAACCGAGCCAAACGAAAACTCCAGTTTCTACGGGCGCAACGCGACCACCACCGAGGGTATGGCCGGATAAGAAATAAACAAATAAATCAAAAAATAAGCATGGAGAAAACAATTAAAACAGCAGATGAAATCAATAGCGAGACTGTATTAGCACTCGAAAAAAAGTACGGCAAACAGGCCGTAGAAGAAATTGACCGGGTGCTTCGGGAATGCCATGAACGGCGGGCAAAGGAAAAGCAACAGGTTAGAAAGATAGTGGATTCTATGCAATTCTAAAAAAATATTCAAAATGGGACATAACAATAAGGTTATCTATGAGGATTCATCAGCAATAGCCGCTCAGCGACGCGCTTATTATAGTTTCATTGCCGACGCTCAGAAAATTATCGATGAAATTACAGCCGCCGGCATTGTTTTCGGCGACGATATTTTAACACGACTTTCCAATGTAAATGATCTTACGGCATTAATTGAAGAACAGGTAACGAAGGAGGCGGGCAAGATGCAATTTGCACTGTCAAAAAAACAATATATGGATAGTGTAAAGCCCTTATACGCACTGGCGGAACAATGGCAAAGGCGCTACACCCAGGCAAAGGGAAACTGCGATATACGAAATGATTTATTCTCAATATCTCAAGGGCATATATTCCTATTTGAGGACAAGGTAGATAATTACCTGAAAGAACAGCATGTTATTTACCTTGATACCGAAGCGAAGGAGCAAGTATACGCCCAAGCCCAGGACATTGTGAACAAGCTCGAAGAACTGGATGCATACCTTCGTGAGCATGGAAATGTCATGCGGGCGGTATCGAGGTCGGGCTACCTGACGACAAATGGCATTATTTCTATCGGCAATAACAATGAGTTTTCCATCAATCTGCCAGGATTTAGATATGTGGAGAAATTTACACGACGTTAAAAATACAAACAGAAGATAAAAAAACAACTAAGGTATTACATCATGGAAAAAGTAAAAAAAGAGATTATGATACAGACCTTAGCGGAGCTTGCAGATATGTTACCCGCTGATGGTAGGAAAAGGGATTTTATCAGCATCCGTATTGCCCGGAGAGGCTACACGATATACAGGATGACCCCTCAGACCACAGCGGAGATCATGACAGCCCGGCATATTAATAAAGAACCGGATAAGAGCGAAGCATGCATAGCAGCGATGGCGCATAGTGTCGCTCTGGCTATCGTTGGCAGCCGCAATGTATTCGCCGGGATCAGAATATGGTTTTTGCGTCGTCGGATAATGCGGCGGGCATCATTGCCCGAGCTGTTCGATGCATACAATAAAACCCTGGCGATGCTTCCTATTGAGGACATATCGCAAATAACCGCTATTATGCTCGGTTTAGCCGAAACGATAGCCAAAGAACCCTAAAATAAACAACCCGCGTTATGGTTTTTACCGTAACGCGGGTAATCCAAACTTGCAACTACGGAGTTCCCTTAGAATAGCAAATTAATGAATTTTTTAATAAGTAGTAATGAGTGCATTATCATTCAAAATAAATGCGGACACCGCAAAGTTAAATAATTTTATCAAATCGCTGAAACTGTTATATCAGTTGTTGGAGAAATTTCCGTCTAACTCAGACGGGTTTAAAGTCATAAATCGCCATATTGCCGATATGGAGGCTCGCGTCGAACAGGCAATGCGCAAGATCGCCCAGATGGAGCAGCAGGCAATGGATGCGGCGTCCAAGGCTACTGCCTCGGCCACGACCGGAACTGCTGGCGGCGGTTCTACGGCAGGAACAGCGGCTACCCAGGCCGAAACTGCGGCATACCATGACCTGCTTGGTGAGCTAAAAGCCGCTAACGACGAAAAAACAAAGGCAATAGCCCAAATTAGGCTATATTCAAATGAGATCGCACGATTAAAAGCGGATGTCACCGCGCTCAATAAGGAAGAGCAGCAGAACGGGCAATTGTCTGCAAAGAAAAGGGCGCAAGTATTGGACGCTGCCGTATCTATCGAGGAATACAAGCAGGAAATATCCCAATTGAGGCGGGAGCTTGCCAACCAAATCAAATTGGAGCAGACCGCCATCGGCTCAATCAACGAAATGTCCCAGGCGCTTACCCGTATGCGTGCGGTGTATAAAAATATGAGCGCCGCGGATCGTGAGGGGGCGCAAGGGCAAACGATGCTTAAAAACATCGAATCGCTCGACACGAAGATCAAAGAACTGGATGCGTCGATGGGCGTTCACACCCGGAAAGTAGGCGACTATGCCTCGGGATTCAATATGCTGGGATTCCAGATTCAGCAGGTTGCCCGCGAATTTCCTGCATTGGCATACGGCCCCCAGGCTTTCTTTTCCGCCATATCCAATAACTTCCCAATGTTGGCTGATGAAGTCGCCAAAGTAATCAAAGAAGTTCGGGCATTAAGGGCGGCAGGCGAGGCGTATGTACCTGTATGGAAGCAAATTGCAAAGTCAATCATATCCTGGCAAACCCTGCTTGTGGCCGGCGTAACCGTGCTTACCCTTTACGGCAAGGAGATAACCAACTGGGTAGCGTCGCTGTTCAAAGGTAAAACGACAATAGACGCCTCTGCCGCTGCACTCGAACGCTTTAATTCCGCTATGGCTCAAGGTTCGGTGTCGGCTCAATCCGAATTAACCAAATTGAACCTGCTGTATAGGGCTGCGACAGACCTTTCCAGGCCCTATGAAGAAAGAGCCGAAGCGGTCAAAAAACTGCAAGACATATACCCCGCTTACTTCGGCAATATGGCTGCGGAACAGGTTATGGTCGGGAATGCTGTCGGTGCTTATGAAAACCTGCGCGATGCAATTATCGAGGTCGCACAAGCCAAAGCCGCCCAGGAGCTCATTACAGAAAATGTAATTAAAAAGTTAAAAATAGAGGGTACAGATGAATATAAACGTATTCAATCCTATGCAGATCGCATCGATACATTACAATCGAAAATAAATGATCTGCAAAGTAAGGGCATTAGCAAAAAGTCGCCAATTATAGAAGGTTTGAGTGGTGCTATTGCTGGTTTGGAAAAAGGCATTGAGCGTGCAAGCGAAGCTATCCGCACGAAATTAGAGCTTCCGGATGATATTCCTAATGATATTCGGGAATATCTTGCAATACTTGATGAAAGCAGCGAAGAATTAGCATCTGTTGCAGAAAAATCATTTATAGGGAAAACCCCCGCCGAACTTAACGCAGAATGGAAAAAAGCCCGCCAAGAGGCCGAAAGCGCAGCAAAAAAAGCCGCATCCGATCAAGAGCGCAATCTAAAGGAGCTCACCAAGCAATTGCAAAAGCTCCGGGACGATGCATTGCAGGCGGAGGTAGATTCCATGAAGGACGGCACGGCCAAGAAACTTGCGCAAATAGACCTCGACTATCAGAAACGTGCCCGAGCCATACAAGAAGCCGAAAAAAAGCTGCTTGAGTTACAAGAAAAGGAAATTGATGCCCAATATAAAAATGATACTTCGTCTGAACGATTCCTCGCCGGACAGCAGATGATTGCGCAGTACAAAGGGAATGTAAATCATTTGGCGCGCCCACTTGTTAAAGCGGCGGAATTGGTAAAAAAAGGCTGGGAAGATGCCGGAGAGGGTATTGCCACCGTTTTCAGCAGCCAATATGGTATTTTGGATGCCAAGGGAAAGGTGACTGAGATTTTAGTCACCCCAATCCTGCCTAATGGGGACATTTTGTCTCCACAGGAATTGGATGATTACATACACTCAAAACTTGAAGGAGCTCAGAATATTCTTGCCGCAGACACCAAAGGTTTAGTTATCGCAGTCAACGTGGCTGCCGATGGGTCTGCCGGCGAAAAATATCATGACCTTCAAAAGGTATATTATGCTGACAATATCAAAGCGGCAGAAGGTGTTAGAATATACACGGAAGCCTTGAAAGAGTTCAATAAAGAACAACGAAATAAAGAGCGGGCGAGTGTATCGGGTATAGCTATAACTCCAGAGGGATTATCGGATGTTGTCAACAAAGAGATTCAAGCGTGGAATGAGTATTTGAGAAAATACGGAAATTTCCGAGAAAAACTACAAGCGACAAAAGAATATTACGACGAAAGAATTAGAAAAGCTACAACTCAGGGAGACAGAGAAAGGTTGAAAAAAGAGCGCGATGCAGCCCTTGCCGAGATTGAAACTAAACAGTCAGACAATTGGATCGCCTTCTTTTCGTGGATTGAAACCATGTCTAAAAGCATGGCATCAAACATATATAACACTTTGCGCAATCAGCTAAACCAGATGCTTGAGGCGGGTAAAATTTCAATAGAAGAATATGTAAGGGCAACACAGCAACTTGACCAACAATACCGCGACAAGTTGAATGAAAGAGGTAGATTTCAAACATATCAAAATCAAGGAATAAATGGCTTGATTGATAACTACCAGAAACTCGGAGATGCCATGCAGCTCAAAGGTGCCAAAACCGGCGATCAAAATGTGCAAGCAATGGGAGCCTCTATGTCCAAAGCAGCAGGAAAGGCATCGGGAGTGATTTCTATGATTGATATGATTGTTACATCAATTCATCAGACAATTCAAGCTATGCAACAACTGACGGATAGTATTGTCGACATGATGGCATCTTTTGGGCAAGATGCAGAAATTGATACAACATTAGGCAAATGGGCTGAATTATCAAATTTGATGTCCGAATTTGATAATCATGTGTATTCTTCGTGGGAAAAATTTAAAAGTGGCGACATAATGGGCGCAGCGTCAGAGGCGACCAGTAGCATACTTGGAGTTATTACAAGTATAAATAAATGGATGGATAAAAGTAAAGAAAGAAAAATACAAAAACTCCAAGATCAGATAGATGCATTATCACGTTCTTACGACAGGCTATCGCGTTCAATAGAAAAAGCGTATTCTACAGATGCGAAAGAGTTAATAGAAGACCAAAATAAGTTGCTTGAGCAACAAAAGTTATTAATTCAGCGTCAAATACAAGAAGAAAAGAGCAAGAAAGACCCAGATAAAAAACGCATTAAAGAGTGGGAGAAACAATATGAGGAGATAACAAACCTTATAGAAGATAATGCCGCAAAGGCGCAAGATGCTATATTCGGTTCAGACATTCAGGCTGCTATCAATGATTTTGCTGAAGCATATGCCGACGCCTGGGCACAAGGAGAAGACAGGGCAAAATCGGCTAAAGACTTTGTAAAAAACATGATTAAGCAAATGGTGATTGAGGCCATGAAGGCCGATATAAAAGAACCTATGCAAGTCATACGCGATAAGTTGGAAGATTTTTGGGAAGATGGTATTATTACCCAAACGGAGGAGAACATCATTGATGAAATGATTAAAAAACTTAATCAAAATTTGGAGGCTTCTTTTGGCTGGGCAGATAAATATTTTGAAGATAATACAGCCTCAAAACAACAAGCAACATCCCGAGGCTTTCAAACGATGTCGCAAGATACGGGTGATGAATTAAACGGTCGTTTCACCGACATTCAAGGCAAAGTAACCGACATCCGAAACGCTGTCATGTCACAACTTCAAATGCGCGATTCGGTCGAAGGAATTATAGAATCAATACACAATTGTCTGAATATGGATTCGAGAATCGACGAATTGTCAGCCGCTTATTACGAAAGTTTGCGTATTGACGTGGAAACCCTTTTAGAGGTTAGGGAAATAAACGTAAGCACCAAAAACATGGATAAGACACTGGGGCGCATTGAGAATGGGATAAATAGCATAAAAAGAAATACCGAAAATCTATAAATTAAATATAGTCTAATAAATTAATATATAAATATTTAGCATTATGACAACTCAACACAATAAGAGTGTAGATGCCATACGGGCGATGGCACTACAAACGGGCGCTTGTAAAAAGATAAACCGCATCCAAGACTTCCCCGACCTAATCAAACTGATGTTTACCCCACAAGGGATCGAGTTCTGCCAGGGTCACAACTTCCCCGCAGTCGAAGTGTTCAGGGAGAACCAAAGCAATCTTCAAGGATTGGAAATATATGTCGACGCTGGCGACATCACGCTAAAGGGCAAGGAATATGTATGCCTGGTCGGTGATACAAAGGCCACTATCGAGGCTTCTCGGCCTCAATTCACGCATACAATCATATTGATGCACGGCGCACGAGCCCAGATCAACGCAAAAGACTACGCCGTGCTGAATATCGTAAATATCAGCGGGGAGTATTCGGTAAATAAGGATGGAACCGTTATTGTGTTATAGATAAAGCCGGGATTAATCCCGGCTTTATTCTACAAAGGCAAATTCGCCTAATAAAACATCAAAAATCATCATGCATTCCCATATAGTCCTTAATCTTATCGCATAAATCTATTATATATATTGGAGTAATGGTATTCAGTGCTTTTAATGCCTTGTATTTATTGCTCATACTCATCTTGGATAAATTTACTTGCCTTAATTGTTCAAATAGATTCTTGCGATCAGACTTGCGTTTTGTCTTATTTAGAGCTGCATAATATAGCTTTGCTGCTTCGTCATATTTACTTATCACAGCGCTATCGCGTTGGTATGACGCATAAATTTCAGAAATAGTATAAGAATATATCTCGGTTTTTATCTTTGCATCCCCATATGTAAAATAAGGTGTGTTTATTAAGCCATAATCAGACCATGCACACCAGAAGGAAATCCAGTCAAATTGTGGGGTTTCAAATAAATTAGAAAAGGTTGTTATTTTAATATCAGAGATTGAATACCGATATTTATAATCTTTACAGTCAATTTTTATTTTATAGGTAATGAACGATACCATACGATAATTGGAATCGTAATTGTTTCGAATATAATCACCTATTTTAGCTCGTCCTGATGCAATTATTGTCCTATTATCGTTATTTCGTAGGGTAATATCAAAATCATCGAAAAGAAGTGCAAACATATTTTGTGCCCGCCCAAATAGTATTACTGCACTATCTCTTGATTCAACAATTTCCTGCACGACCCCCTTTTCATTCGCTTGATGTGGTGTGGCGTGTGTATGTAACAACGGAAATATACTAAGTGCGATTACAAGGCATTCTAAAGAAAACAATCGAATGAACCCTCGCGCATTATCCTTATGCTTCATATCCCTCGTAGTAATAAGACTGTTCGATGCCTTTGAAAATCACCTCCCGATCATCCGTGCGGTCGGTCAATGCCTGGCCGAGCAAGGCGCGTAATTCCAGGTCATTGATCGGGCTGCGCTCCATAGCCTGCAAATACAAATCCTTATCCACCTTCCGCCAGTCCACAACCTGCATCAATCGTTTTTTCAGCATCATGTCGAGCCAAATGCGGGTTGCTCGTCCGTTGCCCTCCATGAACGGGTGGGCGATGTTCATTTCGACGTATTTCGCAATTATTTCCTCAAAGGTTGTTTCCGGCATTTGCTCGATCACCGGGAGGATGGCACCCAGATAAAGGCAATTTGCAAATCGGAAACCACCCTTTGCGATATTCAGCGTCCGGATTTTTCCGGCAAAGTCGTACAACCCACCGAACAAATAGCGGTGAATCTCACAAAGCCCGGCCACGGTTCCGACCTCTATGCGGTCGATGTCCCCCGATTCGAATAGGGCGCGCGCCTGTTCGAGGCTTTGGGCGTCTATTTGGTCTGTTTTCTTTCCCATAATTTATTCTCCCTTCTCCACCTTGATAAGTTTGCCGCAATGCGGGCAGGTGATTGTGTTCGTCGGTTGAGGGGCGAAAAGTTCCGGAACCGATACGCCGAGGGCGACGGCTATCTGTTCAATGCGTTCAAGTGTTGGATTACCCGAAAGCGACTTTGATAAAGCACCCTCGCTAATGCCAATTTTTACCGCAAGTTCTTTTGCGGTCATTCCTTTACGCCTCAATAAATCCTTAAGTTGTAACATAGTTGCAATATATTATAAGTTCTCCAAGTGCAAATATAGGGCAAAATATCCATAAAATACAATTTCAGCAAAAAAAATCGCAATTTACGTAAACTTTCTTGCTCTTTTATTTGGTTGTTAATTTCATTATACGTAAATTTGCATTGTAATAATTGAAGTAAACGTAAAGACTATGAAAGCAACCTACAACCTCTCGAAGATCATGAAAAACGCCTGGTATCTGAAACGCGCCAACGTCTCAATGTCGTTCTCGACCTGCCTCAAGAAGGCTTGGCGCAATGAGAAGTTGGCGATCATGACGGCGAAGATAGAGAACCGCCCGACGGAGCAGCCGAAGGCCACGGAGTACCGCCCCGAGCTGTTGATAGTGCCCGCGGACTATTACGGCAACAGCAGAACGTACTACGGCGACTAAAAAATAGCGAGATTCAACCAAAATCACGATAAAATTATGAAAGAGAACGTAAACACGACGAGTTCCCCGGAAATAGATTGGCGGGCGGAGTATTGGAAAGGTGTACGCGATTACATCGAACAGGGTGATCGCCTTATCAAGGCACAGCAGCGAATAGTCGAACTAACAAAAGAGCTTATAGAATGCCGTGATATTTTGGCCGGCAGGCGCACAATCAATCAATACCAGTGCAAAACCAGCAAACTAAGTTAATACCATGACCACAGCATTAACCCCGTCCGATCTTCGGGCGATAGCCCGCAAAGCGGCCGATTACATTACCTTCCACTGCGACGGCCTCAGCAGGGGATTTGAGATTACCCACAAGGGATATATAGCCTTCATCAACTACGAGGCGAAGATGTGCAACGACGAGAGGCAAGACCTCGTGCTGGTTCCGGCGGTATGGGACGCCGAAGGCAAAGAGTATCCCGATATATCCGAAGCCTTGCAATTAATGTTGAACTAATCATCTACGGTTATGATCTACGAACTATCCTTTGAAGGGTATACGGTGGGGTATTTCCCCACCGAGGCCGAAGCCGTCCACCGGGCAGGTTACCTCCCAAAAGGCAGGTACACGATCCGAGAATGGGAAAGGGGTGGCGATGTTTTGATGTTTCACCCACAAACCAACAGGGAATATGAGTTCACAAACGAATAAACCCTCCGACTTTAACAGCCTTTCGGAACTTTACATGAAAGCCAGCGAAGCCCGGTTTCAATTACTCCAAGAACGTAGCGAATTAGTCATGGAGATTATCGAACTACGGATGCAACTGCAAGAACTGCGGGCGCAGGTATCGCCGAGCAAGGCCGCCCAAAAGCCGAAAGGATTATTAATGAAACTTACCCGATAAAAAACTATTGTATTATGAACAGAGACCAAATTTTACGACGGAACGACGAGATAACTGCGGAGACAGATGCGGTAATACGCAGAGGGAAAGAGATTGTGTCCAAATTGGAGAGCGGCGCAATAAAACCGGATGCTCCACAGGTAAAGGAGGTACTCCAGCAACTTATAGAGCGACGGAGGATCGGCAACGAATTTAATGCAGAACTAACCCGGTTGGTGCATGAACAGAGCGACGAACCCACCCGCACCCCACGTTGAGGAATTCCGCATATACCCCGAGGATGCCCCAGCCGTCAATCCGGGCGGCTGGGTTGGTTGTTGGCGTCTATTGTGTCCAAAATACACAAAGGTTACACAAAGGGTAAAAGGTTGTGCCGGCGTCGTTATTCCCGACGCTCTAACGATTCGTTATACCGATTGGATAAAACCCCTAAAAACCGCTAAGGTTTTGCTAAGGGTAAAATGGTGAGATTACGGGGTGGTTACGGGGAGGGTATTTTCAATTTGGACACCGAAAAATCGACTTTGAAACGACTTGATGATCCCAAGGTTACCCCAAGGAAAAACAAGCCTAAAACAAGCGTAAAGCGTAAAACAACGGTAAGGTTACGGTAAGGGTAAAACAAAAACAACGTCAAGGTTACGTCAAGGGTAAAACGGAAACAACGGCAAGATTACGGCAAGGGTATAAAGAATTACAACGAGGTTACAACGAGGGGAAAATCAACCCCAAACAAGGATAATTTTTGCACGTCACTACGCGCGCGTGCGCGAGGCAATAGAACTCACGAATCCTTTTACAGGTATATCAGTTGAATTTTCCGACATCTATGCGCGCGCGTGCGAGATGAAACCGGACGCCGGCCAGCTCTTAATGTGGGTTTCTGCGACTTATCGAACAATTTAATGCGTTTGTGTGGTGTTTTTATGGGGTATCGTGTGAACTTTTAGAACAATAAGACGGAAGCACGCCGGCCAGCCCTGCGCCTTCGTCGTCGTTTCGTTCGCGTCCCCGAGCTGGAATAGGTGCCGTATCAAATGAAAATTACGGTAAGGTTAGGGGGCAATCGCAGTTTGTAAAGATGTGTTTAATTTGTGTACCTGCTAATAAAAGAAAAACCACCTACATCGCTGTAAGTGGTTGATTTTGAGAGTGACACCGACAGGACTCAAACCTGTAACCTTCTGATCCGTAGTCAGATGCTCTATTCAATTAAGCTACGGTGCCGAATTGCAGGTGCAAATATAGGGTGAAAATCCTAAACACGCAAATTATTCCGTAAATTTTTTAATAAAAAGATGTCTCATTTTGTGCCGGAAGTATACATTATCCGGATTATCAGTGGGTTATTGCCGCGGCTATTCCAGCATTTCGGCGAGTTTCTTCGAAAGCTCCCCGCCGCGCAGGTTCTTCGCTACGATGATGCCGTCGGGCGAGATCAGGAAGTTCGCGGGGATCGACGTGATCCCGTAGGCTGCGGCAGCCGTGCTCCGTTTGTCCGCATCGATGCCCTGGACATTGATCCACGGCATGTCGTTGGCCGATGTGAACGACCGCCATTTCGCCTCGTCGTTGTCGAGCGAGACGGCGTAAATTTCAAACCCCTTGGCTTTGTAGGCGGCGTATGCCTCGCGCAGGTGGGGGATCTCGTGGCAGCAGGGGGCGCACCACGTCGCCCAGAAGTCGAGCAAAACCCAGCGTCCCGGTTCCACCAGCGACGAGAGCGATATGGGTTCGCCTTGCGTGTCGGTCAGCGTGAGGTTCGTAAAGCGGTGGCCGATCTGCGCGTTTTCGAATCCCGCCAGTTCCTTTTGCAGTTCCTGCATGATCGTATGCGCCTGCATTCCGGGTGAGAACGCAGTCATACAGGGCCTTATCTGCGCCCGTCGGGTGTCGTCCTGCAGCATATTCGGGAATTCATAGGCTGAGAAGAGCCATAGGCCGAAGATATTGTCGAGGTTGGCATTCATCATCGCGCGGGGAATCTCCTCAAAGCGTGCGAAGATGGCTTCGACTTCCTCGTGCGGAGTGGCCGGCGTCATTTTGATGTATTCGTTGCGGAGCGCCTCCAGTTTCCTGTTTAGCAGCAGCAGGCTGTCATTCAAAGGTGTGCCCGTCGCTTCATACACGCCCTCTTCGCGGGGTTCCAGCCGGATGTCGCCCGCTTCCAGAAAGATAAGCGTGGGCGTCAGGAGCCGGTCGCGGTCGCTCAGAGTGGCGATGTCGGTGCCGGCGACCTTGCCCTTGAGCCTGAACGTCGTGTCGGTAGCCATTACGCCGGAGCCGATTATGGATTTGTTGCTGGCGAAGAGGAATACCGAGTCGCCCGGTGCGAGGCCGTAATGGCCCGAGACAGTGTAGTTCGAACCCCCGCAATTGCATAACAGGAATGCGGCGGACAGGAGGACGGTGATTATTTTCATGGTTAGTAATTCGGGGGCTATTTTATCTCCCGGTCGGGATGGTCTTTCAGGAATTTCTCCCAACTCTGGGAGCCGCGTTTCGAAGCTGCCTTTTTTCCGCCGCCCAGCCCTTTTACGCGCTCGTCGCCCAGAGCTGTGTTGAGCGGGCTGGCCGTTGTGAAGTGGTGGCACAAGGCGACGGCCATGCCGTCCGTGGCATCGAGCCGTCTGGGGGGCTGATCTATCGAGAGGATACGGCAGACGATGGCGGCGACCTGTTCCTTGGCGGCGGAACCGCGCCCCGTGATGCTTTGCTTGATGCGCATCGGGGCGTATTCCGAAACGGCGAGGCCGCGGCTCAGCGCAGCTGCCATAGCCACGCCCTGCGCCCGCCCGAGTTTGAGCATCGACTGCACGTTTTCGCCGAAGAAGGGCGATTCCAGCGCCACTTCGCGCGGGGCGTACTGGTCAATCAGCGCCCCGACCCGCTCGAAGATATAACGTAGCTTGGCATAGGGATCGGTCAGTTTGTGCAGGTCGATGTCTCCCAGTACGACGGAACGGACGTTGCGCCCCTCGATCTCCAGCACCCCGTACCCCATGTAATTGGTGCCGGGGTCGATGCCCATGATGCGGTATGTCTCCTGATGTTGCATTTTTTTAAGCAGGTTGTTATCCTTTCGTTATTCGGAATAAAGACAGGCGCTTCTTCCGATATTTCAATATGTGGGATGCCTCGCCGCAGCGGATGAAGATCCGGTAGTCGGAAGCATCCCGAATTTGCGTGCTGGAATATATTTCCGGCGTTGCATGGTGTTCGGGCCGATGGATGTCCGTAAGGCCGTGCTCGTGTTTTCGGGCAGGGGCGTTTCGGCTTTTTGCAAAGAACCGTTCCGGCGGCCCTGAGCGGAGGCGGACGGGTATCCCCGCGCAGGACGGATTACTCGGCGAGCAATTCGGCGACTTTGCTGCAAAGGTCTTCGCCGCGCAGGTTCTTGGCGACGATCCGGCCCTGGGCGTCGATCAGGAAATTCGACGGGATGCTTTGCACGGCATAGTCTTTCGCCGCGAGGTTGTCGAAGCCGTTGAGGTCGCTGACCTGCACCCAGCCCATGCCGTGCTCGCGGATGGCGCCGAGCCATTTGTCGTTGTCGTTGTCCAGCGATACGCCGTATATTTCGAAGCCCTGGCCGTGGAACTTGTCGTAAGCCTGCTTCAGATGGGGAACCTCCTCCATGCAGGGGCCGCACCACGATGCCCAGAAGTCCACGAGCGTGTATTTGTTGGCCGGGTTGTCGATCACCGAGGTCAGGGTAACGATCTGCCCGTCGGCATCGCCCTGCATGATGTTCATGTAGGGCTGGCCGATGTCGGTCTTGAGGCGTTGCGCCGCAACCGTCCTGAGCGCGGCTAACTCCCGGGACTTTTGCATCCCCGGCGAAAATTCGGCGATCCGGTCGAGCAGCTCCTGTCCCGAAAGCGTGGGGGCCATCCCTTCCAGGGCCATGATTCCGAACGCATTGTCGCGGTTGGCTTCCGCCGTTTTGCGGGGGAGCCCGCCCAGTTCGTCTTCGATCTCCCGGCGACGTCCTTCGGAGGTGCCTTCCCGGTGGTATTCATCCATCAGCGTCATGGCCGACGCCCGGAAAGCGGCGCTTGCATCGTTTGCCGGAGTGCCCGTCACACGCGTTGACCCGGCCGGGGCGTCGGGGTTGTCCTCGATCGAGACTGTCCCCGGTTCGGGGAAAAACATCGTCCCGAACCGCTGTGCATCCCTTTCGCGGGAATCGGTGACGGTGCGCCGGGCGGTGATGTCCGCCGGGCCTTCGAAGCGGAACTTGCCGCCTTCGACGACGGCCGAGTCGATCAGGCTGTCGCCCTCGAACATGTAGACGGTGCCTTCGAGCCCGGCGATGTGGCCTTCAACGACGTATTTGGATCCGGTGCCGCAACCGCATAACAGGACTGCGGCCGATGCGAAAAGGAGTGTTTTTTTCATAAGACGGGGTGGTTTTATCGAAAAGCCCCTCCGGGGCATTTGCGGCTCGGAGGGGCTTTTTATTCGGGACGGGCTACTTTCCGAGGAGCTCTTCCACTTTCTTGTAGAGGTCTTCGCCGCGCAGGTTTCTGGCTACGATCTTGCCCTGGGCGTCGATCAGGAAATTCGACGGGATGCCCTGTACCGCATAGTCTTTGGCAGCCTGGTTGTCAAACCGTTGCAGCTCGCTGACATGAATCCACTCCATGCCGTTGTCCTTGACGGCGGCGAGCCACTTGTCGCGGTCGCGGTCGAACGAGACACCGTAGATTTCGAAGCCTTTTTTGTGGAACTTGTCGTAGGTCTGCTTCAGGTGGGGAACCTCACCCATGCAGGGGCCGCACCACGAAGCCCAGAAGTCCACGAGCGTGTACTTGTTGGCCGGGTTGTCGATCACCGACTTGAGCGATACGGGCTCTCCTTCGGCGTTGTTCTGCACGATGTCGATGTAGGGCTGGCCGACGTCGGTCTTGAGCTTTTGTTCGGCCGAGGTTTTCAGCTCGGTCAGTTCCTTGGTCTGCTGCATCTCGGGCGAGAACTTGGCGATTTCGTCCAGGGTTTCCTGTCCCGAAAGTTCGTAGGCCCGGTTGGGCATCAGTACCACGCCGAAGAAATTGTCGCGGTTGTTGTCGATTGTCGTAAGAGTCAGTTGCTCGAACTCCTTTTCGATGGCCTCGCGGCGTTCGTCGGTCGTAGCCTGGTCGCGGTATTCCTTGATCAGGGTGCGGCTGGCTGCCGAATAGGCGTCGCTGGCGTCGTTGGCCGGCGTTCCGGTGGTATGGCGGACTTGTGCGTCCTCGGCGTCGCTCTTGATCGAAATATTGCCCGGTTCGAGGATGAACTGCATGGCGAATGCCTGCGGCTGTCCCTCGCGCGAGTCGAGCAGGTAATGTACGGCCGGCGCCCCGGCGTTGCCCCGGAACTGGAACTTGCCGGCCTTGACGGCTGCCGAGTCGATCAGGCTGTCGCCCTGGTACAGGTAGACCGTTCCCTCGAGCCCGGCGATGTCGCCGTCGATGATGTATTTGGGCTGGTTGCTGCAACTGCACAGCACGACTGCGGCTGTTGCGAATAGAAATAATTTTTTCATAATGCGAAGGTATTGGTTATTTTTTTGATGCTGCGAGTTGCTTCTCCAGCTCGTTCACGCGTTTTTCGAGTTCGGGCAGCCGTTTGAAGACCGTCGCCGAACGGTGGTACTGCATGCCGGGCAGCGCCGGGTAGCCGAAACGGATCTCACCGTCGGGCACGTCCTTGTCCAGGCCGCTCTTCGAGCCGATCTTCACATTGTTGCCGACGTTGACATGGTCGGCGATGCCCACCTGCCCCGCGAGGAAGCAGTTGCTGCCCACCTTCGAGGTGCCTGCGATGCCGGTCTGTGCCGACGAGACGGTGTTCTCGCCGACCTGCACGTTGTGGCCGATCTGGATCAGGTTGTCCAGTTTCACGCCCCGCCGGATGACCGTCGAATCGGTTTTGGCGCGGTCGATGCAGGTATTGGCGCCGATCTCCACGTCGTCTTCGATCACGACGTTGCCCAACTGGGGGATCTTGTCGAACCCGCCTGCGGCATTGGGCATGAATCCGAATCCGTCGGCGCCGATCACGGCGCCCGCGTGCAGGATGCAGTTGCGGCCGATAAGGCAGCCTTCGTAGACCTTGACCCCCGGATAGAGGATCGTGCCTTCTCCCACACTTACGCCCGTTCCGAGGTATACCTGCGGATAGATCTGGCATCCGTTGCCGATCTTCACGCCGGCTTCGACGACCGCGAAGTCGCCTATGTAGCACCCTTCGCCCACCTGGGCTTCGGCGCAGACCGAGGCCAGCGGGCTTATGCCGCTGCGGCGGGGTTTTGCGGCATTGTACATTTCGAGGAGTTTCAGGACGCAGGCGCCTGCGTCGTCGACCTTGATGAGCGTCGCCGAAAGCGGCTGCACGGGTTCGAACGTGCGGTTGACCAGCACGACCGACGCTCCGGTAGTGTAAATATAGGCTTCGTATTTGGGATTGGTAAGATAGCTGAGCGAGCCGGCCTTGCCTTCCTCGATCGAAGATACGGTGTGTACTTTCGCCTCTTTGTTGCCGACGATTTCACCGCCCAGGAATCCGGCGATCATTTCGGCTGTGAATTCCATCATAAAATAATTATAGGTATTTGTTAATATCTACTCCCACGGGCATGAACTCTTCCACCGAACGGCCGAACGAAAGCACTTCGCGTACCGTCGACGACGAAATGTCGGCCACGGGCGCCGGGGTGAACAGCATCACGGTCGTGATGTCGGGGTAGATCCGGTGGTTGGTGGCCTCCATCGTGCGTTCGTATTCGAAGTCGGTTGTGTTCCGCACGCCGCGGATAATGGCGCAGGCTCCCATCTCCTCGGCGAATTCGCCCGTGAGCCCCGTGTAAATCCGGGCTTCGACACGCGTATTCCCGGCATAGAGGTCGTCGATCAGCCGTTTGCGGTTGGCGACGGTCAGCAAACCCTGTTTCGAGGTGTTGTTGCCGATGCCGATGACTACGCGGTCGAAGAGGTTGAGGGCCTCGTCGACCAATGCCGCATGGCCGCGGGTGAACGGGTCGAACGACCCGGGGAAAATAGCAGACCTTTCCATATCGGACAAAGGTAATAATATTTGGGAATACCGGATTAAAAAATGCGAATTAATTTACCGTTCGAACTTTACATAGTCCGAATAAATGATCCGCGTATGCGGATTCGACGATACGATCTCCTGGCGCAGGGCCTTCGTGCCCCAGCGGATGAAGAGGAAGCGCCGCGGGACGCGGTGCACGACCTGCCGCAGGGTGTCGGTGCTCTGCACGCGGCAGGCGACCGAGTCGGTGCGGATACGCCCTTCGACCGTAACCCAGGCGTCGCGCCAGCGGAACAGTTTCAGGGTGTCGCGGATTCGGAGCGTGTCCCGGCGGAGCAGGACGACGGTGTCGCGGACGGGCGTGCGCAGGTCGACGCTCGTGGCGGTGACTGTTTTGGCGACGGCTTCCAGCCTCCGGAGCCTGATGCCGAGGCGGCGGATGGTGTCGGCATCCCCGGCGCGGAGGCGTTCGAATTCGGCGCAGCGCAGACGCAATGCCTGCACCGAGGCTGCCTCCTGTCCCAGCCGGGTGCGGTAGTGTTCGATGCCCGAGGCCAGGGCATTCTGGTTCTGTGTGAGGCGGCGGGTTTCGTGGCGGTAACGGGTATAGCCGTATGCCAGCAGCGCCGTTGTGAGGACGGCGTAAAGGAAAAGGTATTTTTTCATGGTTTCCGGGTTTTGCGGCGAAGATAGCGCGTGCCCTCCCGGGTGGGTTTCTACATATTCGGAAACAGCCCGCGGAGCGCCCCGGCGATGCGTTCGGCGAAGATGGCCATGTAGGGCTGCCCGTCGCAGCGGGAAAGGGCGGTGACGCCCCGGTGGTCGATGAAGAAAAGTTCGTCCATGCGCGGCAGGTCGTCGCGCCCGACGGGCGAAGCGGCCAGTTCCAGCCCGGCGGCGCGGATGCTCCTGACTGCAAGGCTGCGCCCGATGCTCGTTTCGCCCGGCGGGACGTAGACCCGCTTGCCCCGGATGGCGAACAGCGCCGCTTCGTCGGCCGCCATGAGAGTCCCGTTGCGGTCGCAGCGTACGGCGACGCTCGCACCCTGCAACCCGGCATATTGCCGTGCCAGCTCTACGGCAGCCTCGCGTGCCGAGGTGGGGGCGTCGAACAGCGGCGGTTCGTATTGCAGCGTCACGGCTTCGGGCATCAGGCTGCGCAGATCGTAGCCGCGGTAGAGCGAAACGCCTTCGAATTCCAGCCGCAGGATGCCCGATGCCGGCAGGACGAGCCGTACGAATTTCGAACGGTCGCTGCCGGGGGCTTCCCGTCCGGCCACCGCCGCGACGGCCGTCCCGACCTCCCGGGCGTCGTGTGGCCCCGGGCACCCGAAGAGCGTGCGCGACCAGCGGTCGAGTACGGCCAGGTGTTCCCGCAGGCAGAGGCACTCCCCGTCGAGGACATGTACGGTCTGGTATAGGTAGACTTCCCGCATCAGAGCATGAAGATTTTGAGCAGCAGTTCGCGCAGCAGTTCGCCGTCCGATGCACCTCCGGCGTTCATGCCCTTGCTCTTGGCGTCGTATTCGCGCAGCAGGCCGAGGATGTTGAATACCTTGCGGTTGTCCCAGTTGACGGCGTTCTGCTTGATCTCGCCGATGACGTAGACGTTGCTCTTCTTGAGGATGCGCATCAGCTCCGTGTCGGGCGGGAATGCGACCCCCTTGTGCCGCGAGAGCCAGCGGAGGTAGTTCACGACGAACATCTCCTTGAACTGCCCGAAAAGCGCCAGTACGGTGACCAGCAGCGGGTTGTCCTTGGGGTTGCGGGCGAAATGCTCGGCGATCATCAGCGCCCGCGCCATGTCCCGGGTCGCCACGGCCTTGCACAGCTCGAAGTTGTTGTAGTCCTTCGAGATGCCGATGTTGGCCTCGATGTCGGCGTCGGTGATGCGCTTCGTGCCTTCGGGCAGCGAGACGACCAGTTTGCCCAGCTCGTTCGAGATTTTCGAAATGTCGGTGCCCAGGTGGTCGGTCAGCATCGACAGCGCCTTCGTGTCAATGGCCAACCCTTTCCCGGCGATGAATCGCTGGAGCCACGAGGCGATCTCGTAGTCGCGCGGGCGCACCGACTCGAGCACCGCGCCGTTGGCGGCGCAACCCTTGTAGAAGGCCGAACGCCTGTCGGCGTTTTTCTCCTTGTGGCAGATTACGAGGATCGTCGTCGGCGATGGCTTCTGGGTGTAGAGCGAGAGCTTGTCCAGCCCGCGCAGCTGCTGCGCCTCCTTGAGGATGACGACCTGGTAGGAGCCCATCATCGGCATCTGGCGGCAGAGGTTGATGACCTGCCCCGCCTCGGAGTCCTTGCCGTAGACAGTGAGCTGGTTGAAAGCCCGTTCGGCTTCGCCCAGCACGGTCGTGGCTATCTGCTCGGCGATGGCGTCGATGAAGTAGCTCTCTTCGCCCATGAGCAGGTAGATGGGGACGAACCGCCGTGCGGCGATCTGGCCGGCGAGTTGTTCGTATGCGGCGACGGAATCCTTGAATTTCAGTGCGCTTTTAGCCATGTCAGACGATTTCTTTGGTGATACGCAGCACGTTCTCCGTGTCGGGCGTCAGGCGGTAGCGGTCGTCGATGCGGCGGCCGACGAGCCATACGATCTCGCCGCCCGACAGCAGTACGAACTGCCGCTGTTTTTCGGCCATCGAGACCTTGGCGTCGATCAAAAAATCGCTCACTTTCTTGCGCCCCGTCATGCCGAACGGCACGAAGGAGTCGCCTTCGCGCCAGCGGCGCAGCGTGAGCGGGAATTGCAAACGGTCGGCGTCGACCTGGGCGATATGCTCCGGCACGCCGAAATTCTTGATCGTGTCGATGTCCGTATATTCGAAGTAGAGCACCGAATTGCCGCAGTAGCTCCGCTGTGCGCCCCTTTCCACCTGCGTCATGCAGGCGTCGTCGGGGGTGATCGGCGCCACGACGATCTTGCCGCGGTCGACGTAGGCCACCCGTTCGCGCGAGTAGAAGCGTCGCCCCGTCATATCGTGCCGGAGCGAATGGCAGAGCGAGTCGACGACGTCGCCCTTGAACCCGTAGGCCGAACTCAGCAACTCGTAAATCACGAACTCCTGCGGGAATGCCGGGTCGATGCGGTCGAGGTGGATCGTGTCGAACCCGTCCGCCGAAGTCACCGCCTCGCCGCGGATACGTTCGATGCCGTGGTTGATGAACAGCTGGGCATCGGTCAGGCGTGCCAGGTTGCGGCTCATGAGGCTCGTGAACTTGGGGTTGATCTCCCGGATGCGGGGGATCAGTCCGAGCCGGATCTTGTTGCGCAGGTATTTGGTCGAGCGGTTCGACGAATCCTCACGGAACGGGATGCGGTTGGCCACGGCATATTCGAGGATCTCCTTGCGCGAGGCGAACATCAGCGGACGGATGATCCTGCCCACCTGCGTCGAGATGCCCGTCAGCCCGCGCAGCCCCGTGCCGCGCAGCAGGTTGATGAAGAACGTCTCGATCGAGTCGTCGGCATGGTGGGCGATCGCCACGGCCGTGTAGCCCTGACCGCGGCTCAGGGTGTCGAACCACGCATAGCGCAGGCGCCGTGCCGCCATTTCCATCGACTCGCCCGTGCGTTCCATTTCGGCCGTGGTTTCGAACCGCTTGTTGTAGAATTCCACGCCGTATTTCTTCGCCTCTTCTTCCACCAGCACTTCGTCCTCGTCGCTCTCGGCGCCCCGCAGCTGGAAATTGCAGTGCGCCACGCCCACCGAATAGCCGCTGCGGGTGAAAAGCGACAGCATGACCATCGAATCCACGCCCCCCGAAACGGTCAGCAGGATGCGGTCGTCGTGCGTCGCCAGGTCATTCTCGGCGACATACCTCTGGAAAGCCTCTAAAAGTGCCATATTACAATATGTTGACTTCTGTGTCTATCTCTATGCCGAACTTTTCGTGTACGCGGGCCTGTACCATACGGGCGAAATCGAGTATCTCGCCGCCCGTGGCGCCTCCCAGGTTCACCAATACCAGTGCCTGCCGTTCATGGATGCCGACCCGTCCGCTTCGACAGCCTTTCAGCCCCGCCTTGTCGATGAGCCACCCGGCGGCGAGTTTGGCCTTGCCCGAAAGGGCGGCGGGGTAGAGCGGCATGTCGGGCCAGCTGGCCCGCAATTGTTGCGCCACGGATTCATCGACGACCGGGTTTTTGAAGAAGCTCCCCGCATTGCCCGTCACCTTCGGGTCGGGTAGTTTGGCGCGGCGGATGGCGCAGATTGCCTCGCGGATGTTGCGCAGCGTCGTGCCGCCGCGGGCCTCGACCTCGCGCTCCACGTCGCCGTACCCCAGCCGGGGTTGCGGCGTGCGCGAAAGGCGGATGTCGACCGCCGTGATGACGACACGTCCCCGCAGGTCGTGCTTGAAGATGCTTTCGCGGTAACCGAAACAGCAGTGCGCGGCGTCGAGCGTCATGCATTTGCAGTTTTCCACACAGAACATGTGTACCCGCTCGATCGCGTCCTTCGCCTCGCAGCCGTAGGCGCCGATGTTCTGAACGGGCGCCGCCCCGGCCTTGCCCGGGATCAGCGAGAGGTTTTCGAGCCCCCACAATCCGCGCTGTACGGCCCACTCCACCAGGTCGTCCCATTCGACCCCGGCGTCGGCGCGCACGTGTACCGTGCCCTCCTCTTCGCCGAGCAGGGCGATCCGCTGCGAGACGGGGGTCAGCAGAAGCCCGTCGTAGTCCCGTGTGAAAAGTATGTTGTTGCCGCCGCTCAGGACTCTCCAGCGGTCGGGGATCCCGCCGCCGAAAATCGCGTGCAGATCCTCCTCGGTCTCGAATTCGGCGAGCCGGGCGGCGTGCTGCTCGACGCCGAAACTGTTGCGTCCGCGCAGGCTGGTTTGGTGAAATTCTCGGATCATGATGTGCAAAGTTAGAAATTATTTCGTTATCTTTGAAGATAATTCCGATCCGACGAAAAACTAAAGACGATAGAACCATGTTTACCGAAAAAGATTTACAGCAGATCGAAAAACACGGGCTGACCCCCGATGCGGTCGAGCGCCAGCTGGAGAATTTCCGCCGCGGGTTCCCCTTCCTGAAGGTTGTGCGCGCCGCATCGCCCGGCGACGGGGTGATGGTCGTGGGCGACGCGGAGGCTGCCGCCGCCGTGGCGCGTTATGAACGGGAGGCCGACCGCCTGGGCATTGTGAAATTCGTGCCAGCCTCGGGTGCCGCGACCCGTATGTTCAAGGAGTTGTTCGAGTTCGTCAACGAGGGTAAGCGCGGCAAGGGCATCGACACGTTGCTGGACAATATCGGGCGCTTCGCCTTCTGGCCGGAACTCAAGGCCGTGCTGCCGCCCGATGCCGACGACAAGGCAACCGTGCGTGCCATCGTAAAGGACGGGCTCGGCTACGGGCAGAAGCCCAAGGGGCTGGTGACCTTCCATGCCTATCCCGAAGGGGCGCGCAAGGCGGTCGAGGAGCACCTGGTGGAGGGCGCGGTCTATGCCGCGGCCAGAGGCGTGGCCCGGATCCATTTCACCGTGTCGCCCGAGCACATCGCGGGCTTCGAAACCCTCCTGGCGGAAAAGGTACCCGTGTACGAACAGCGTTTCGGCATCCGTTACGACATCTCGTTCTCGGTGCAGAAACCTTCGACCGATACGATTGCCGTCAATCCCGACAACACCCCTTTCCGGCAGGACGACGGCACGCTGCTGTTCCGTCCGGCGGGGCACGGCGCGTTAGTCGAGAACCTGAACGAAATCGACGCCGACCTGGTGTTCATCAAGAACATCGACAACGTGACGACCGATGCGCGGCGCGGCGATACGATCCGCTATAAAAAGGTATTGGCCGGCATCCTGCTGGATTTGCAGGATCGGGCTTTCGAGTACCTCAAAGCGCTCGAGGTGGGCGGTGCCGAGCTGGAGCCGATCGTGGAGTTCATCGAACAGCGTTTGTGCGTCAAACTGCCCGCCGACTACGATTCTGCCCTGTTGCGCGCCGTGCTCGACCGTCCGATCCGTGTCTGCGGCATGGTTCGCAACGAAGGCGAACCGGGAGGCGGCCCGTTCTGGGCTTCGAACGCCGACGGCACGCAGTCGCTCCAGATCGCCGAGTCGAGCCAGATCGCACCCGCCGACCAGCCGCTGATGAAGGCCGCGACGCATTTCAATCCCGTAGACCTCGTGTGCGGCGTCCGGGATTCCAAGGGGCGCAAGTTCGACCTGCGGCGTTATACCGACCCTGCGACGGGCTTTATCTCGTCCAAGTCGAGCGGTGGCCGCGAATTGCGTGCGCAGGAGTTGCCCGGTTTGTGGAACGGCACGATGTCGCGGTGGAACACCATCTTCGTGGATGTGCCCATCACGACCTTCTCGCCCGTGAAAGTCGTGCAGGATTTGCTGCGTCCCCAGCACCAGTGACCCCTGTGCGAACCCGATAAGGCGGATGCCGCGTGAGCGGCGTCCGTTTTTTGTGGGGCTGCCGCCTTCCCGCGGGGCCGTCCGTTTTTTTACGGCGCCGGTGGGCTTTTACGGGGCAGCCTGCGGCGGGCGGCGGGTTTCCCGGCCGTAAGACACTTCATTTCGCTTCGAAACTTCTTCTTTTTGTTCTTGAATTTTGTCAAAAAAGGACAAATTATTGCAGTGTG
The DNA here is from genome assembly GCF_003435745.1 of Alistipes sp. AM16-43. Classification (NCBI taxonomy): domain Bacteria; kingdom Pseudomonadati; phylum Bacteroidota; class Bacteroidia; order Bacteroidales; family Rikenellaceae; genus Alistipes; species Alistipes sp. AM16-43. The sequence goes on along the minus strand of NZ_QTUQ01000002.1, from coordinate 395,663 downwards.
CCTCAGTTTTCTGATAATCTTTTATATATTTGTGTGCATATTTTGAAAAACGATAATCAAAACTAAATAACACTATGGAAAACAAACTTCAGGAGCTGACCAAAAAGCTCTACGACGAGGGGCTGGAGAAAGGCCGTGCCGAAGCCGACCGTCTGGTCGGGGAGGCTAAGAACGAGGCGGCGAAGATCGTCGCCGAAGCCCGTGCCCAGGCCGAGGAGATCGTCAAGAAGGCCCGCGACAAGGCCGAAGATGTCGAGAAGAACACGATGACCGAGATCGCACTCGCGGGCAAGCAGGCCGCTGCGAAGATCAAGTCGGAGATCGCTTCGATGATCGTGGCCAAGGCCACTGCGGCCGGGGTGAAGGAGGCTGCGCTCGATCCCGCATTCATCAAGGAGATGCTGCTCGCCGTGGCCAGGAACTGGAACGGTGCCGATGCGGGCAAAGTGGAGTTGAAAGCCCTGTTGCCCGAGGCGGAGCGTACTAAACTCGACGCGGCGTTCGGCAAGAGCGCCCAGGAACTGCTCGCCGCCGGTATCGAAGTGGGCTATTCGAAGGAGGTGAAGAGCGGGTTCAAGGTAGGTGCCAAGGACGGCGGCTACTACATCTCGTTCTCCGATGCCGATTTCGACGCCTTGCTGGGCGAATACCTGCGCGAGAAAGTATCGGACATGCTTTTTAAGGCGTGACGCTATGTTCGCGACGAATTATTATTGTCTGGTAGCCGGGCTGAAGGAGTATTCGCTCGATGCCGACACCAAGGGTTTCGATGCCAAGGCCATCGTCGGGGAGATCCTCGAAGGGGTGGACGGGGCCGATGCCGACGCGGTGCGGCTGTTGTACGGCTATTACGACTGTGAGAATATCGCTTCGCTGCGTGCGGGGCGCTCGGCGCACAATCCGCTGGGTAACTTCACACGCGAGGAGCTGGAAGAGGAGGTGAAGGCTCCCCGGCGCCTGCCGGCGCCCGTAGCCCGCGTGTTGCGCGCCTTTGCCGACCCCGAAGGCGAGGATGCCGAGGAGGTCGATACGGCCGGGCGCTTCGAGAGTGCGCTCTTCGGAGCCTACTACGAGGCTTGCAGCCGTTCCCGGAGCCGTTTCCTCCGCGCATGGTCGGAGTTCGACCGCAACCTGCGCAATGTGACGGCCGCCGTGACGGCCCGTGCGGCGGGGCGGCCCGTCGAGGAGGTGACCGTCGGCGGGGGCGATGTGGTCGAACAGTTGGAGCGCAGCTCGGCTGCCGATTTCGGATTGCGGGGCGAGTTGCCCTACATCGACGCCATGATCGCTGCCGTGAACGACGAGGCCAACCTCGTGGAGAAGGAGCACAAGATCGACCTGATCCGCTGGAACGAAGCCGTGGAACTGGCGACGTTCGACTATTTCGACATTAATTCCATCCTGTCGTATCTGGCGCGTGTCAACATCGTGGCGCGCTGGACGCAGCTCGATGCGGTGCGCGGACGCGAGATGTTCGAGCGCCTGATGGCCGAGCTGGATGGCAAAGGGCTGATAGAAAATAAACAATAGGATAATTCATGAAAACTACAGGACGTGTAAATGGTATCATCTCCAATATCGTGATCGTCAAGGCCAACGGAGCCGTGGGCCAGAACGAGATATGCTACGTATATACGGGGGATACCAAAATGATGGCCGAGGTCATCAAGGTCGTAGGCGACAGTGCCTATGTCCAGGTTTTTGACAGCACCCGGGGACTGAAGATCGGCGACAGGGTCGAGTTCGAGGGACATATGCTCGAAGTGACGCTCGCTCCGGGCCTTTTGTCGCGCAACTACGACGGTCTGCAGAACGACCTCGAAAAGATGGAAGGCCTGTTCATCGCGCGCGGTTCGATCACCGAACCGGTCGATTTCTCGGCCCAATGGGAGTTCGCCCCGCTGGCGAAGGCGGGCGACAAGGTCTCGGCCGCATCGTGGCTGGGCGAGGTCAAGGAGCAGTGGGTGAGCCACAAGATCATGGTGCCTTTCACGATGACCGGCAATTATACGGTCAAGAGCATCGTTGCGGCCGGGAAATACAAAGTTACGGACACGGTTGCCGTGGTGACCGACGACGAAGGCCGGGAGCACGGGATCACGATGGTGCAGAAATGGCCGGTCAAGCAGGCCGTGCGCTGCTACGTCGAGAAGCCGCGCCCCTCGCGTGTGATGGTGACGGGCGTCCGTGCCATCGACACCTTCAATCCGATGGCCGAGGGTGGTACGGGTTTTATCCCCGGGCCTTTCGGCGCCGGCAAGACAGTGCTCCAGCACGCTATTTCGAAGCAGGCCGATGCCGATATCATCATCATGGTGGCGTGCGGCGAGCGTGCCAACGAGGTGGTGGAGATTTTCAAGGAGTTCCCCGAGTTGATCGACCCCCGGACGGGGCACAACCTGATGGAGCGTACGATCATCGTCTGCAATACGTCGAACATGCCCGTTGCGGCGCGTGAGGCGTCGGTGTATACGGGTATGGCGATCGGCGAATACTACCGTGCCATGGGGCTCAAGGTGCTCGTGATGGCCGACTCGACGTCGCGCTGGGCGCAGGCGCTGCGCGAGATGTCGAACCGTCTGGAGGAGCTTCCCGGACAGGACGCCTTCCCGATGGATCTTTCGGCGATCATCTCGAACTTCTACTCGCGTGCGGGCCTTGTGAAACTCACCAACGGCCAGACCGGTTCGGTGACCTTCCTTGGGACGGTGTCGCCCGCGGGCGGTAACCTCAAGGAGCCGGTGACCGAATCCACCAAGAAGGCGGCGCGTTGTTTCTACGCCCTTTCGCAGGGGCGCGCCGACTCGAAGCGCTACCCGGCCATCGACCCGCTGGAATCCTACTCGAAATATCTCGAGTACCCCGAGATCCGCGAATACCTCGACGATCATATCGAGAAGGACTGGGTAGACCTCGTGTATGCCGGCAAGACCATCGTGCAGCGCGGCAAGGAGGCCAACGACCAGATCAACATCCTGGGTGACGACGGCGTGCCGGTGGAGTACCACGAACGTTTCTGGAAGTCGGAGCTGATCGACTTCGTGATCCTCCAGCAGGACGCTTTCGACGACATCGATGCCAACTGTCCGATCGAGCGCCAGAAGATGATGTATAAAATGGTGCTCGACATCTGCCGGAAGGATTTCGCCTTCGCCGATTTCGAAGAGTGCTCGCAGTTCTTCAAGGGTCTTATCAACCTCTTCCGCCAGATGAACTATTCGCAGTGGCAGTCGGAGAAGTTCAACGGCTACCTGAAGCAGATCGAGGAGTATGTGAGTGAAAAAACAAAATAAGCTTTAGACCATGACAACACGAGCTTTTCAGAAAATATATACCAAAATCGATAACATCACCAAGGCGACCGTGACCCTGCGGGCGCAGGGCGTCGGCAACGACGAGCTGGCCACCGTGGGCGGCAAGCTGGCGCAGGTGGTGAAAATCATGGGCGAGAACGTGACGTTGCAGGTTTTCGCAGGTACCGAGGGGCTGGCTACCGACTCGGAAGTGGTCTTCCACGGCGAACCTCCCAAGCTGCGCGTGTCGGACAACCTCGCGGGACGCTTCTTCAACGCCTACGGCGAACCGCTCGAAGGCGGTGAGATCGTCGAGGGCGAAGCCCGCGAGATCGGCGGCCCGACGGTAAACCCGTTCCGCCGTATCCAGCCTTCGGAGCTGATCGCCACGGGTATTGCCGGTATCGACCTGAACAACACGATCGTTACGGGGCAGAAGATCCCTTTCTTCGCCGACCCCGACCAGCCCTATAACGCCGTAATGGCCAATGTGGCGCTGCGTGCCAAGGCCGACAAGATCATCCTGGGCGGCATGGGACTCTCCAACGACGACTTCCTCTATTTCAAGTCGGTGTTCGAGAATGCCGGTGCGCTCGACCGTATCGTGTCGTTCGTCAACACGACCGAGAACCCGCCCGTGGAGCGGTTGCTCGTCCCCGACATGGCGCTTACGGCCGCCGAGTACTTCGCGGTGGACAAGGGCGAGAAGGTGCTTGTCCTGCTGACCGACATGACGCTCTATGCCGATGCGCTGGCCATCGTGTCGAACCGTATGGATCAGATCCCGTCGAAGGACTCGATGCCCGGTTCGCTCTACTCCGACCTGGCCAAGATCTACGAGAAGGCGGTGCAGCTGCCCAACGGCGGCTCGATCACGATCATCGCCGTGACGACCCTGTCGGGCGGCGACATCACGCACGCCATCCCCGACAACACGGGTTACATCACCGAAGGCCAGCTGTTCCTGAGGAACGATTCCGACACGGGCAAGGTCATCGTCGACCCGTTCCGTTCGCTTTCGCGTCTGAAGCAGCTCGTGATCGGCAAGAAGACCCGCGAAGACCATCCGCAGGTGATGAACGCCTGCGTGCGTCTGTACGCCGATGCCGCCAATGCCAAGACCAAGCTCGAGAACGGTTTCGACCTCTCGGACTACGACGAGCGTACGCTGAAATTCGCGTTCGACTATTCGGAGAAACTCCTTTCGATCGACGTCAATATCGGCATCACCGAGATGCTCGACACGGCATGGGGGCTCTTTGCCAAATATTTCTCCAAGGAGGAAGTTGCGATCAAGGAGGAACTCATCAAAAAGTATTGGAAAGAAGCGTAAGGCACGATGGCAATCAAATTTCAATATAACAAGACCTCGCTCGGCGACCTCGGCAAACAGCTGAAAATGCGGCAGAAGGCGCTCCCTACGATCAAAAGTAAGGAGTCGGCCCTGCGCTCCGAGGTGAAGAAGGCGAAGGACTCCGCGGGCGATTACCGCCGTCGGCTCGATGCCCTGAAGGCCGAGTACGACTACATGGTATCGCTCTGGGGAGAGTTTGATTGTGACCTCTTGCGCATCGCTGATGTCGAACTTTCGGTACAGAAGATCGCGGGTGTGCGTACACCCGTCTTGCAGGACGTGAAATTCGAGGAGAAGCCCTACGACCTCTTTTCGTCGCCCGTATGGTTCGCCGACGGAATCGATATCCTCAAGCGCATGGCGCAGCTGGGAATCGAATTCGAGGTGTATAACCGCAAGATGGAGTTGCTGGATCACGCACGCCGTAAAACCACTCAGAAGGTGAACTTGTACGAAAAGGTGCAGATACCCGGGTACGAGGACGCCATACGTAAGATCAAACGCTTCATGGAAGACGAGGAGAACCTTTCCAAGTCGGCCCAGAAGATCGTGAAAACCAAACAGCAACAGGCCGGGGAGGGCGCGATGTTATGATAGCGAAAATGGCAAAATACGACTTTGTGCTCTATGCGGCCCAAAGTGAGGATTTTATCGAGAAGCTGCGCGAACTGGGCCTTGTCGACATCACGACGACGGGCTGGGAGCCTTCGGAGGAAGACCGGCAACTGCTGCTCGATATCGAGGGGCATACGAAGGCCGCCGACTTTCTGCGGAATTTCCGTGCCGGGGAAGGTCGTTTCGAGGCCGGTGCGAAACCCTTCGCCTCGGGTGCCGAGGCCTATGAGCACTATGCCGCCGCACACCAGAAGGCCACGGCGCTCGCCGCCGAGATCGCCCGCCTGGAGAAGTCGGCCGACGAGCTGCGGCCGTGGGGCGAGTTCTCGCCCGAGCGTACGAAGGCGCTGGCTTCGCAGGGCATCGTGCTACGCTATTTCTTCACCCCGAAGAGCAACTATGACAAGTTCGGGCCCGAATGGTCGGAACGCTATACGCTTTCGCTGATCAACCGTACCGATTCTACGGCTTATTTCGTCGTCGTGACGGCCCCGGGCGAGGATGTGACGCTCGATGCGCAGGAGATGAAGGCTCCTTCGATGGACGTCCGCGAGGCGGAACGCCGTATCGCCGAGGCGAAGCAGGAATTGCGGGCTCTCGACGCCGAATTCTCGCGCGTGGCGGCTTCGGAGAAGTTGCTCGCGGCACACGCTGCGCAGCTGAAGGAACGCTTGCAGGGCGTGCGCGTGAAAGCCACGGCGCAGCAGGCCGCCGACGGTACGCTGGTCGTCATGGAGGGCTGGGCCGAGAAGGAGACCTCCGACAAGGTCGACGCCCTGCTGGAGGCGTATCCCAATGTCGTTTATCTCAAGGGAGACCCTACGCCCGAGGACGATACGCCCGTGAAGCTCAAGAATAACCGGTTCGCGCGCGTTTTCGAACTGGTGGGCGACATGTATGCCCGGCCGAAATACGGCACGATGGATCTCACGCCGTTCTTCGCACCGTTCTACGTGCTTTTCTTCGGCATCTGCCTGAACGATGCCGGCTACGGTGCTATCCTGGCGCTGCTGGGAGCCTGGATGCTCTCCAAGAACCGCAAGCCCGGCATGATGCGCCAGGCCGCGTGGTTCGCCACGCTGTGCGGCGTGTCGACGATCCTCTTCGGGCTGCTGTGCGGTTCGTTCTTCGGCATCAGCATGTCGAAATGGTTCCCGTCGATCCATTTCTTCGATTTCCAGGGCCAGTTCTTCTCGATCGCGCTGGCCATCGGCCTCGTGCAGATCATGTTCGGCATGGTGCTCAAGATCGTCATGATCTCCTCCACCGTCGGGTTCCGCTATTCGCTCGGTTCGCTGGGGTGGCTGCTGGTCATTTTGGGCGGGAGCCTTGCCGCCGGACTGCCGATGCTCAACCCCGGGTGGGTGATCCCGTTCTATACCACCTCCTCGCCTGCGTTCTATGCGACGCTCGGCGTGGGTGCGGTGCTGATGCTGTTCTTCAATTCGCCGGGTAAGAACCCGCTGCTGAATTTCGGGCTGGGATTGTGGGACACCTATAATAACCTCACGGGTATCCTCTCCGACGTGTTGTCATATATCCGTCTGTTCGCCATCGGCCTCTCGGGCGGTATCCTCGCCACGGTGTTCAATGCGCTTGCCGCCGGGTTCGTGCCTGAAGGTTCGGGCATCGTCGTGCGGCTGCTGATCATGATCCCGATCCTGCTGATCGGCCACGGCATCAACCTCTTCATGTCGACCATTTCGTCGTTCGTGCACCCGATGCGTCTGACGTTCGTCGAGTTCTACAAAAACGCGGGCTTCGAAATGTCGATGCGTTCGTTCGAGCCCTTGCAGAAAATAGATAATTCGGAAAACAAATAACAACTAAAACAAATTAAAATTATGGAATCAACAACTGCAATTATTTTGGGCTATCTCGGCGTAGCGCTGATGGTAGGCCTTTCGGGCGTAGCGAGCTGTATCGGTACTTCGATCGCCGGTATGGCATCGGTAGGCGCCATGAAGAAAAACGGAGGGGCTTTCGGTAGCTACATGATCCTGTCGGCTATCCCCGGTTCGCAGGGCCTTTACGGTTTCGTGGGCTACTTCATCATCAAAGGGTTCCTTACGGATTCGATGACCCTGTTGCAGGGAGCTGCCATCTTCGGCGCCGGTCTGCTGACGGGTCTGGTCTGCCTCGCCTCGTCGTATTTCCAGTCGAAGGTGTGTGCCAACGGTATCGCAGCAATCGGCAACGGCCACGACGTGATGGGTAAGACGCTTATCCTCGCCGCATTCCCCGAGCTGTACGCCATCCTTACGGTGGCTGCCGTGTTCCTGATCGCGGGCGCGATCTAAACGGCCGTCGTGGCAAATCGCTCCGCAGGGCGGGACATTCCGGTGTCCCGCCCTGCTTTTTTCAGGGGTGTGGCTTGAATTGTACTTATATTGCATGAATTGATACTTGCCGAAACCCGGAAATGTGTAATTTTGCATGACTCGAAAATTCCGGATGAGTGTTTTTCCGTCGGGATGGGACAGTTACAAGTTTTTAAGTGGTATAATTAGGGATTCAGGCCCGGCTGCATCAGTAGCCGGGCTTGAGTTTGTTGGTGGGTTGACCGAAGGGAACGCCGTCTCCGGTCGGGCAGAGATTCCGGCATTGCCGGTAACATTGCCTATGCCTTTTCCTGTGGCTCTTCAGGCAGTTCGTCGACCTCCTGTTTGATCTGGGAGAGCTTCTCCTTGCGGTATACCTTGGGGGTGCAGCCGTATTTGGCGGCAAAGCACTTGAAGAACGTGCCCCGGTTGACGAACCCCGCCTTGTAGATGATCTCGTCGATGGAGAGCTTGGTCGAGGTGAGCAGCTGCTCGGCCTTGGCCAGCCGGTACTCCTTGATGATGGTGGTCGGGGTCTGGTTCAGGATGCCTTCCAGGCGGCGGTAGAGGTTGCGGATGCTGACACCCATCTCGTCGGCGATGAATTTCGTAGAGATTTCCGTGTTGGAAATGTTGTCGTTGATGATCTTCAGCATCTTGTCGATGAATTCCTTGTCGTCCTGGTGGAGCATCTTGCCGTCGGAGAGTTCGAAGGCGCTGATCGACGATTTGTAATAGTCCTTGAGCGAGCGGTTGCGTTTGAGCAGCTGCTCGGTCACGGCCTTCAGGTATTCGACGTTGAAGGGCAGCGTCAGGCAGATGTCGGCGCCGGATTCTACGCCTTTGATGCGTTCGTCGACCTGCTGTGCCGTCGAGAGCAGAATCACCGGGATATGCGAGGTCAGCTTGCCCTCCTTAATGAACTTGATGAGCGACAGGCAGTCCGATTTCTCCGAGAGCGCATCGCAGATGATGATGTCGGGGTGCATCTGTTTGAGCAGTTCGATCATCGCGTTCAGGCCGTCGGGCATTTTGATATTGTAATCCGGGGCGAACAGCTCAGCCACGAAATTCATGATCTCCGAATCGTCGTTGACCACGAACATCGTCCGGCGGTTTTTGTCGAACGTGAATTCGCGTTGCGTGACGGTCGGCAGCGGCAGCCCGTAGTTCGTGTCGATCGGCACGATGTTGTCGTTCACGGACGTGTTCTCGGCGGTTACTTTCAGCCGCGGCAGCCGCACGGTGAACGTCGTCTGGGCATTGGGGGTGCTTTCGACCGTGATCTGGCCGTGCATGCGGGTCACGATGCTGTGGCAGATCGCCAGCCGCAGGTCGCCCTGGAACGAAAGCCCCCGTTCGCTCTTGCGCTCGAAATAATCCAGCACGCGGTAACGGTCGAAAATGGCCTCGATGTCGTCGAGGTTGACCCCGATGCTGTCGTTCGCGGCCGATATGAACAGTTCCCCGTCGTCGTTGCGGATCGTCAGGTTCACCGAACCGTTGTAGGGTGTGTGCTTGAATGCGTTGGACAACAATGTGTTGAGGATCGTCGAAAGTCCTTCTCGGTCGCTCGGCCATGCCAGGTTGCGCTCGATGTCCAGCTTGCAGTGGATGCTGTTCTGCTCGGAATATTCGCTGAAGGTCTCCGCGATTCCCTGGGCGATTTCGGCCACGGGTACCAGCTCGATGTTTTCATTCTCATCGTTTTGCGAGGTGCGGATACCGCGGAACTCGTGGAGCATGTAGATCAGGTCGTGGAGCTTCGACACGTTCTGCCGGATGGTCTGTGCGTATTTGAGGATATAGGAGTCCGATTTACGGTAGGTAATGATCTGCTGGCAGGGCCCCGAGATCATCGTCAGCGGCATGGACAACTCCTGTGTGATGTTCGAGAAAAATCGCATTTTCGATTCGTAGACCTCCTCTTTGCGCCGGCTTTCGAGGCGTTGCAGTTGTTCGGCCTTGCGTTGCCGGTAGCGGAGCAGGTAATAGCGCAGGGTCATGGTGACGGCGGCCAGCGCCAGCAGCATGTAGAGCAGCTTTGCCAGAAATGTGGCGTACCAGGCCGGTTTGAGGCGTATTTCCAGTGAGTAGACTGGACTTGTGGCCCCGGTGATGTTGTTGCGGTAGCGCACGTCGAGCCGGTAGGTGCCGGGCGGCAGGTCGGCGAAGGACAGCTTCGACGAAGTGCTCGTCCATTGGTCGCTGAACCCGTCCAGCCGCGTGTAATAGGTGTAGTTGCTGCCGTTGACGTAGTCGAGTGCCGATACCGTGATCTCGTAAATGCGCTGTCCGTGCCGCAGCGTCAGCACGCCCTTGTCAGAGAGCAGGTTGCCGATGTTGTGCACTCCGTCGTTGAGGCGCACGTCGCGGAAGAGGATCGGCGGGTTGAACGACTGTTCCTCGAAGCCGGTCTGTTCGACGGTAACCAGCCCGTTGATGCCGCCGAAGAAGAGCAGCCCTGTCTGCGGATCGGTGAAGTAGGCCCCGTCGCTGTATTCGATGGTATTCAGGCCGTAGGAGTATCCGTAGGTCACTACGTTACCCGTGTGGGGTGTATACTGCACCAGTCCGCGGTTGGTGCTCAGCCAGAGGTCGCCCTTGCGGTCGTCGAGGATGCCGTGCACGGTGTTGGTGATGCCCGGGATGAGCGTCGTGTCGCGGGCGACCTGTATCAGTCCGCCGCTCGTGCCGAACCAGAGGCTCTTGTCCTGGGTCTGGTGGATCGTGAAGATGTCGTTGACGATGGCGCTGCGGTTGTGGTCGAATTTGGCGATCTGGTGCGTATTCGTATGCGTGTTGTAGCGTACGGCCCCGCCTCCGCGGTTGCCGAACCACATGATCGAATCGTTCTGTTCGTAGAGGGCGAAGAAGAACTTTTTGACCTCCAGTTCCTCGTTGAAGTGGAGCCGCTTGACCTCGCGGATCTCGGGACGGGTCTGTGACCCGCCGAGCGTGATGCGGAATATGCCGCAGCCTACCGAGGCCACCCACAGCGTGTCAGGCGCCGTCTCGCGCAGCGTGTGGATGAACCGCATCTCCTCGGGGACGCCGAGGCGGTGAACCCTCCGGTCGGCATAGGAGTAGTAGTTCAGCCCGTCGCCGTCGGTGCCGATCCACAGCAGGTTGCGGCTGCTTGCGGCGAAAGTGTAGACCGAGTTGTCCAGCAGGTCGCTGTTGGCCGTGGTAATCTGTTCGACATGGGATGCGTCGAAGGTTTTTCGGTGGTAGAAATTGGGGATACGCAGCAATCCTTCGCCTTTGGTGCCCACCCACAGGCTGCGTTCGTGGTCGATGTAGAGCGCACGCACTGGTTTCGAAAGGTTGTAGGGCAGGTCGTTGAAGGTGATCGAACGGAAAGCCACCGCGTTGCGTGTGTGCTGGTAAAGTCCCTGCCCGTCGGTGCCGATCCATACGATTTCCTGCCGGGCATCGCGCAGCAGTGTCATGACGCCGCAGGTGATGTTGATATGTTCAGTTGCGTATTTTACACTGTTCTGCGGGGTGGTTTTCAGGCGGATGACGCCGTTGGTGCTGAACGACACGAGGTAATCGTTCCCGTCGCTGATGATGCGCGACACCTGTCCCATGGCGGCCAGCTCCTCACGCATATCCTTTATATATATGATCTGACGGCTTTTGATGTCGAACTCGTAGAACACATGGTTCCGGTCGATGAAATAAACCCTGTCCCCTTCGCGGAACGCGAATTCCGGGAGCGAAGGCAGGGCTATCTGTTGTGTTTCCCCGAACTGGATGTCCCCCTGCCCGTCGGCGGGAATTTTCACCGGCATACAGAAAATACCCTTGCGTGAAAAGCTCCACAGGTTGCCCTCGTCGTCGAGCACCATCTCCAGGATGTCGGCATACCGCCCTTGCTGCATCGGCCTTGTGGGGGCGAATTCATGGCGCGTGCGGTCGTAGTAGCTGAATTTGTTGTCCTGTGTGATGACGATCACCTCGTCGCTGCTGCGGGTGACGACCCGGTACATACCCTGGAAACAGGTGTGCGGTTCGACGTGCTTGCTGTCCGGATCGAACAGGTCGAGCCCGTAGTTCGTGCGTATCCAGAAAAGCGAGTCCGTCGTCACGGCGATCTCCTCGATGAGGTTGCCCGACAGGGGGGTATATTCGCCCCAGTCGTTCGGGAAGAGGCGCATGCGTTCGCCGTCCCACATGTTCAGCCCGTCGCACGAACCGACCCAGATGAACCCGTGTTTATCCTGTGCCAGCGAGAGGATGGCATTGTTCGATATGCCTTCGCGGCTCGATATCTGCCGCAGGTTGCTGGCTTGTGCTGCCGCACAGCACAGCAGGTGTATACAGACCAGGTAGATTATTCGTTTCATGGAGGGTTGCGGTTTGTGGAAATTTTATGTTGGTTGTGCAAATTTATGCAAATTTTTTCGTAAAAACAGACTAACCATTGCCATTTTGGGCATGAAAACAGACATATTTCGTATCTTTGTCCCCGGGAAATCCCCTCTGGAGCCTCTGTCCCGGCGGTGGGAGGTGGCAAAAACCGGAATATTTTGTGTTTGGCACGGATGTGTACTATTTCTTCATGGATACGGACTGCCGATCGTTCCGGGTTTCCTAATTTTGTTAGCGAAAAACCTAAAAACCTTATTGCTTTATGAAAAAAATCGTACTCCTGTCGCTGTCTGTTTTCGCGGCGTTTTCCCTCTTTGCCCAGCAACCCCGCGACTGGGCGCAGTACGGGCGTTACGAACAGCAGAATGCCGCCCTGACGGGTGAACCCGTCGAAGTGGTCTTCATGGGTAATTCCATCACGGATAACTGGATCGGGGCCGATCCCGACTTCTTCGCCCGCAACGGCTTCGTCGACCGGGGTATCAGCGGCCAGACGACCGCCGAGATGCTCGCGCGTTTCCGCCGCGACGTCATCGACCTGAACCCGAAGGCCGTGGTGATCCTTGCCGGTATCAACGACATCGCTCAGAACAACGGCGCCATCAAACTCGAAAACGTCTTCGGCAACATCGTCTCGATGTGCGAACTGGCTAAATTCAACGGAATCCGCGTGGTGCTCTGCTCGGTGCTGCCCTGCGACCGGTTTTCGTGGCGTCCCGAGATCAAACCTGCGGCAGCCGTCGCGGAGCTCAATACGATGCTGAAACGGTACGCCGCCGAACATAAGATCCCCTATGTGGATTACCATGCGGCGCTGGACAACGGCTCCGGCGGCCTGGACGCCCGGATCTCCCGAGACGGCTGCCATCCGACCCTGTACGGCTACACGCTCATGGAGCCGATGGTCGTCGAGGGGATCAACAAGGCCCTCCGTACGAAGCAGGCGCGGTATACCACCCCGATACCCAACGAATAACCGATAACAGATAATGAAGAAAACACTCCTCCTCACCGCTGCGACAGTTGCCGCATGTGCTTTTGCCGCCTGTGACCGGACGTCGCCGAGCCAGGCCCGCAACCTCGAGCGTGCCAAGGCTACGCTCGATTCGGTCTATGCCTCGTATGGCGTCGCCGACCGCTGCCTCTTGCGCGAAAACTATCCGTTCAATGCCGATTACAAGGCGGGTTATCTCGCCTCCGAAGACCAGGCGCGTCCGAATCCCTATTCCTACCTGTGGCCCTTCTCGGGAACGCTCTCGGCTGTAAATACGATCCTCGAGGAGGATGCCTCCTATCGCAGCGTGCTCGACGGCCGCGTGCTGCCGGGGTTGGCCGAGTACCTCGACACGACGCGGATGCCGGCGGCTTATGCCTCCTATATCAATACGGCTCCGGCGTCGGATCGTTTCTACGACGACAACGTGTGGCTGGGCATCGACTTCTGCGATATCTACGAGGCTACGGGCGACAAGAAATACCTCGCCCAGGCCGAGATGATCTGGAAATTCATCGAGAGCGGCACGGATGACGTGCTGGGCGGTGGTATCTACTGGTGCGAACAGAAGAAACATTCGAAGAATACCTGCTCCAATGCTCCGGGAACGGTTTATGCGCTGAAACTCTATGCCGCGACGGGCGACGGCCGCTACCTCGAGCAGGGCAAAGGGCTCTATGCCTGGACAAAGGAGCACCTGCTCGACACCGGGGACGGGCTCTATTTCGATAACGTGTCGCTCGACGGCAATATCGGCCGTGCGAAGTTTGCCTACAACAGCGGCCAGATGGTACAGGCGGGGGCGCTGCTTTACAAGGCTACGGGCGATGAAAGCTACCTGAAAGACGCGCAGCGCACGGCCGCCGCATGCTACGACTATTTCTTCGAGGAATTCACGCCCGCGGACGGTGAGGCATTCCGCATCATCCGCAAGGGCAACGTGTGGTTCTCGGCCGTGATGGTGCGCGGGCTCGTCGAACTCTATGGCATCGACGGCAATGCCGCCTATGTCGATGCCGTGCAGCGCAGTCTGGACTATGCCTGGGATCATGCGCGCGACGGGCGCGGGCTGTTCGAAACCGATTTTACGGGCGCGGACAAACAGGCTGAGAAGTGGTTGCTCACGCAGGGTGCCATGGCCGAGATGTACGGCCGCATGTCCGGCGTCGGACTGAAATAAACCGCACAAAACCTGCAACCTGATGAAACGAAAAATCTTCTTCATACTATTGGCCGCGGTATTCGCCGCGGGGATCGCCTTTGCGGAAAAGTTGCCCGTGGCAAAGGCTTTCCGCCCCGAAAAAGAGTTGTATAAAACATTCGCTAATCCCGACGCGCGCCATCGTCCCTATGTGCGCTGGTGGTGGAACGGCGCCCGTGTGAACGAGCAGGAGATCCTGCGCGAGCTGGACGTGATGCACAAGGCCGGGATCGGCGGCGTGGAGATCAACACCATCCAGTTCCCCGACCAGACCGCCGATACGGTAGGCTGTGCCGCGCTGACATGGCTGAGCGACGAGTGGATCCGCATGGTCAACGTGGCTGCCGACGGCTGCCGTGAGCGCGGCATGGTCTGCGACATCATCGTCGGCTCGGGCTGGCCCTTCGGCGCCGAATACCTTGCGCCCGAGGAGCAGGTGCAGATGCTCTATCCCGTTACGGTCGATGTCAAGGGCGGCCGGTTTACCATCGGCCGCGACGAGGTGCTGGGCATGGCCAACGCCCAAGTGGCCAATCCCCGCAGCAACCCGACCAAGGAGCTTCTGTTCATCCGCCTGATGCCCAAGCATGTCGCCCATTTCACCGAGGGCGTTTCGTACGACGAACAGGCCGGCAATGATACCATCACGGTCGATGTCCCCGAGGGCGAACATGTCCTCTACTTTTTCGTGAAGCTGAACGGCTATTCGCGTGTTATCTTGGGGGCTCCGGGCGCCAGCGGGCCCGTGGTGAACCACCTCGACGGTAAGGCCGTGGAGCGTTACCTCGATAAATTTTCCGATGCGATGCATTTCACCCGCGGCAAACTCAAGGGGGAAATCCGCGCGGCGTTCTGCGACAGTTTCGAGCTGGAAGGCAACAACTGGACGCCCGGCATGTTCGCCGAGTTCGAGAAGCGTATGGGTTACTCGCTCTATCCGTTCCTGCCCTATGTGTTCCAGCGTACCGGAGCCATGGGCGAACCCGTCCGTGAGGCTTACGGCTGCAGTTTCTCGCCCGAAGTGACGCGCGACGTGATCGAGCGTGTCCGCCACGATTTCTGGCACGTGCAGATGCAGCTCTTCAAGGAGAACTTCATCGACGTATACAATGCGTGGTGCCATCGCAACGGGCTCAAGTCGCGCATCCAGGCCTACGGCCACCAGCTCCATCCCATCGAAACGTCGATGTATCTCGACATCCCCGAATGCGAATCGTGGATACACGACGGCATCGGCCGGGTGATGGAGCCCAACCAGTACCTTTCGGGGCGCGGTTACAGCATGGTCAACAAGTTCGTCTCTTCGGGGGCGTTTCTGGCCAACCGCAACATCGTGAGCTGCGAAGAGCAGACCAACGTGGGCAATATCTTCCAGACCACGCTCGAGGAGGTCAAGGTGACGGGCGACCGCAGCAACCTTTCGGGCGTCAACCACTCGATGCTCCACGGCTTCAATTACAGCCCCCGCCAGAAGGATTTCTTCGGCTGGATACAGTTCGGTACTTATTTCAACGAGAACAATACGTGGTGGCCTTATGTGCGTCCGTGGATGGATTACAAGGCGCGTGTCTCCGCCCTTTTGCAGAACAGCGTCTATCAGGCCGACATCGCCATCCTGCCGCCGCTCGAAGACCTCTGGTCGATCCACGGCATGCAGCGTGACCCCTATCCTGGCGTCACCTATCCCGCCTATGCCAACGACCTCTGGGAGGCCGTCCAGCAGAGCGGCAACGGCTGCGACTATGTCAGCGAGAAGGTCATCTGCCAGTCGTCCGTCGCGGGCGGCCGGCTCCGCTTCGGTTCGCGCAGCTACAAGACCCTGTTGCTGATGGAGGTCGAGAGCCTCGAACCCCGGACCGCTGCGCGCATCGCCGACTTCGTGGCAGCGGGCGGACGTGTGATCGCCATCGGGAAGGTGCCCCACAAGGGGCTCGGCTTCCGCGATGCCGCGGCGAAGGATGCCCGTGTGAAGGCGATCATCGACCGTGTCGTGACGACCTGGCCCGACCGTTTTGTCCGTGTCGATGCCCCGCAGGGGGATATGCTCGGCTGGTACCGCACCTTGCAGGCGGAATACGGCCTGACCCCTTATGCGAAAATCTCCGACCTCGACCGTTTTATGATGATGAACTATTACAAGTCGGGCGACAGGGATATCTATTTCGTCGTCAACTCTTCGATCGAACGTTCCATGCAGACCCGGCTCGAATTTCCCGCCGAGGTAGCTGCCAAGCAGGCCTGGGTCTGGGATGCCGAGACGGGCGTGCGGCATATGCTCGACATGCGGAACGGTACGCTGGAGTTGTGCCTGACGCCTGCCGAGGCGAAATTCATCGTCTTCGAGAAAGACCGCGGCGGCCAAATGCTGCCCGCACCTGCACCCCGCAGCGCGAACCCCATTGCCCTCAACGGCATCTGGGATGTCAGGGCCACGCACCATGTGGATAAGAGTACCCGGGAATTCTCCCTGACCGACCTCGTGGATCTGCACAGCCTGCCGTTCCCCTGGTTGCAGAGCTTCGCCGGCACCATCGAATACACCCGCACGGTCGATGTCGAAGATCCGGCGGCCTACCATACGCTCGATGCCGGCCTTACGCATAACGGCATCACCGAACTTTTCGTCAACGGCGAGCCTGCGGGCGTGCGCTGGTACGGTGCACGTACGTTCGACGTAGCGGGCAAACTCCGTAAGGGCACGAATGTCCTGACGATCCGTGTTACCACAGTGCTGACCAACTATGCCAAGGCCCGTGCCGCAGATACTCCGACGGCTGCCCGCTGGGAATGGGCGCAGCGGCTCAACAAGGAGCTCGGCCTGCGCGGCCCCGTAATCCTGTACTGATAACTTAAAACCTTAATAAAGTAATTCTGTAAACGACTATGAAAAACAAAAACATCTCCCGGGCTTGCCTTGCTGCGGCCCTTGTCATGGCCGGTACGGTTTCGGCACACGCCTCGGCGCTCCGCAGCAGTGCTCCGGAAACCGAAGCCGCGGTTATGATTATGGACAATACGCGGATGGCCAGGCCCAAAGCGAAGATCGTAAAAGAATATGCCCCGACCAACCGTCCGGCCGAGGCCGAGCGTCTGTTCCGCTCCGAGGCCGTCGAGGCCGAGATCGCGCGTATCAAGGGCGTGCTCTCCAATGCCAAGCTGGCCTGGATGTTCGAGAACTGTTTTCCCAACACGCTCGACACGACGGTGCGCTACCGCAAGGACGACAACGGCAGGGACGATACGGTGGTTTATACCGGCGACATCCATGCCATGTGGCTCCGTGACTCGGGTGCGCAGGTGTGGCCCTACCTCCAGCTGGCCAACAAGGACGAGCACCTGCGCAGTATGCTGGCCGGCGTGATCCGCCGCCAGTTCAAGTGCATCGAGCTCGATCCCTATGCCAATGCGTTCCTCGACCCCTACGACCCGAACCCCGACCATCAGTGGATGAGCGACCAGACCCAGATGCGCCCCGAACTGCACGAACGCAAGTGGGAGATCGACTCGCTGTGTTATCCGTTGCGTCTGGCCTATGAATACTGGCTGGTGACGGGTGACGATTCGGTGTTCGACGAACATTGGATGGCGGCCGTCAGGAACATTCTCAAGACGTTCCGTGAACAGCAGCGCAAGGAGGGTGTCGGCCCCTATACGTTCATGCGTGTGACCGACCGCCAGCTCGATACGGTCTGCAACATGGGCAAGGGCAATCCGGTGAATCCCGTCGGGCTGATCGCTTCGGTATTCCGTCCCTCGGACGATGCGACGACGTTCCTCTTTCTCGTGCCTTCGAATTTCTTTGCCGTGACTTCGCTGCGCAAGGCTGCCGAAATCCTGACCAAAGTCAACGGACAAGCCGCGCTGGCTGCCGAGTGCACCGAGCTGGCTGCCGAGGTGGAGACGGCACTCAAGAAATACGCTACCTACAACCATCCCGAATACGGAACGATCTACGCCTTCGAGGTCGACGGTTACGGCAACCGCTTCCTGATGGACGACGCCAACGTGCCGAGCCTGCTGGCGATGCCCTACCTGGGCGACATGGACGTGAACGATCCGATCTACCAGAATACCCGCCGCTTCGTGTGGAGCGAGGCGAACCCCTACTTCTTCCGCGGTTCGGCTGGCGAAGGCATCGGCGGCCCGCACGTCGGTTACGACATGGCCTGGCCGATGAGCATCATGATGAAGGCCTTTACCTCGCAGGACGATGCCGAGATCAAGCGCTGCGTAGAGATGCTGATGACCACCGATGCCGGGACGGGCTTCATGCACGAGTCGTTCAATGTGAACGACCCGACGGATTTCACCCGCTCGTGGTTCGCATGGCAGAACACGCTGTTCGGCGAGCTGATCCTCAAGCTGGTGAACGAGGGTAAGGTCGACCTGCTGAACTCGATTACGGTAAAATAACAGGTTCGTTTTTTTCAGGAGGGCCGCGGGAATATCGCGGCTCTCCTGTCGTTTTTTTGCTATCTTTGTATCCGACCTAAATTATTATATTATGAAGAAACGACTTCTGGCATTGTGCTGCGCATTGGCTGTGGGCGGTGCCGTTACGGCCAAGACCGTCGGTGCGACGTCGCCCGGCGGAAACCTCCGCATGGAAATCGAGGTGGTTGACAAGATCAGTTATACCGTCTGGAGCGGTGCGGACAAAGTCCTCGATGCCTGTACGTTGTCGCTGACCCTGGACGACCGCACGCTGGGCGAGGCTCCCCGTTTGCGCAGCGTGAAACGCTCCTCGGCCGACGAGATGCTCGAACGCCGCAACCCGACCAAGGATGCCGTCGTCCGGAACTGCTATAATGCCGTGCAACTCAGGTTCGCCGGCGACTACGCGGTGGAGTTCCGCCTTTTCGACGACGGTGTGGCCTACCGCTTCGTCACCTCGCTGCCCGGCGAGGTCGAGGTGCTCGGCGAAGAGTGCCGGCTGGGACTGCCCGCCGGAAGCGAGGCGTGGCTCTCCGAGGTGAACGGTTTCCGTTCGATGTACGAGGAGCCCTACACCCGTGTGGCGATGTCCGGGTATGCCCCTTCGGACAAGATGAGCTACCTGCCCGTGCTGGTCGGGATGCCGGGGGGGCAAGAAGCTCCTGCTGGCTGAGTCCGATGTACGGGACTACCCCTGCATGTTCGTCAGGAGCGACGGACGGGGCGGTTTCGAATCGCTTTTCCCGCGCGTGCCGAAGGAGTACGGCCCCGATGGCGACCGCAGCCTGAAGGTGCTCTCCGAAGAACCCTATATTGCCCGGACGCAGGGGACGCGCACTTTCCCGTGGCGCCTTGCCGTCGTGGCCGGGGAGGATGCCGACCTGATCGAAAACGAGCTGGTGTGGCTGCTGGCCGCCCCCGCTGCCGATACCGACTGGGAGTGGGTGAAGCCCGGACTGGTGAGCTGGGACTGGTGGAACGGCATGCGCCTGTCGGGGGTCGATTTCCGTGCCGGGCGCAATACGGAGTCCTACCGTTACTACATCGACTTCGCAGCCAAATACGGCGTTCCCTATATTATCATGGACGAAGGCTGGTCGGCATCGACGACCGACGTATTCCGTCCCAATCCCGACCTCGACCTGCCCGGCCTGATCGCCTACGGCAAGGAGCGCAACGTGCAGATCGTGCTGTGGCTGACATGGCTCGCCGTCGAGAAGGACATGGAACGCCTTTTCACGACGCTCGAAGAGTGGGGCATCCCGGGCGTGAAGATCGACTTCATGGATCGCAGCGACCAGTGGATGGTCAACTATTACGAGCGCGTGACCAAGTGTGCGGCCGACCACCATATCTTCGTCGACTGGCACGGCTCCTATACACCCAAGGGTCTTTTCCGCACCTACCCGAACCTGCTGACCTACGAGGCGGTGCTCGGCATGGAGCAGGGCGGCCGCTGCAAACCCGACAACAGCAATTACCTGCCTTTCATCCGCAATGCCGTCGGCCCCATGGACTTCACGCCGGGCGGGATGTTCTGCTCTCAGCCCGAGGATAACCGTTCGACGGGTTCGAACCCGATGGCCTCGGGGACGCGCGCCTACCAACTGGCACTTTACGTCGTCTTCGAAAGCCCGTTGCAGATGATGGCCGACAACCCGGTCTATTATTACCGCGAACATCCCTGCACGGAGTTCATCGCCTCGGTGCCTACGACCTGGGACGAGCTGCGCGTGCTGCGTGCACGGTGCGGCGAACAGGTCGTCATGGCGCGCCGCAAGGGCGACCGGTGGTTCATCGGGGGCATTACCAACAACCAGCCCTATTCCACCGAGGTCGCGCTCGATTTCCTGCCTGCCGGGCGCAGTTATACGATGACCTCGTTCGAGGACGGTGTGAATGCCGACCTGCAGGCCATGGATTACAAGAAACGTGAGCGGAAAGTCGATGCTTCGACCGTCGTGAAGATCGACATGGTTCGCAATGGCGGCTGGGCGGCCGTAATCGAATAGGCGTGCCCGGGCCGGAGTCCATCCGCGATCGGTAGGCGGACAGTGCCCGGATTTGCTGTAAAAAACGAAAGGAAGTGCGAATAACGCATTTCCTTTCGTTTTTTCGTTCCTGTGTTTTTCCTGGCGAGCCCGGGAGGGTTTCAGGCCTGCGGGGCATATTCCCGCATCCCGTACAGCTGGTCGCGCAGGCGAGGGGTGAAACCCGCCTCGCGGATGGCACCGCGGATGCCCTCGGCGTCGAAACGGTTGTGCGCTCCGGCCGAGGAGACGACGTTTTCCTCGATCATGATCGACCCCATGTCGTTGGCGCCGCTGTGCAGGGCGGCTTGTGCCGTGGCCTTGCCCACGGTGAGCCACGAGGCCTGGATGTTGCGGATATTGCACAATACAAGGCGGCTCACGGCGATGATGCGCAGGTATTCCAACGGAGAGAACCGTGTCGTTACCCCCTGGCGTTCCAATTCGGTGTCCGTCGACCGGAAGATCCACGGGATGAATGCGATGAAACCGTACTTTCCTTCGGGGCAGCGGGCCTGCAGGTCGCGGATACGCAGCAGGTGGTCTACACGCTGGTGCGGGGTCTCGACATGGCCGTACATCATTGTTGCCGAGGTCGGAAGGCCGAGGCAGTGCGCCTCGTGCATCACGTCGAGCCACTTTTCGACCGACGGCTTGGCGGGCGATATGGCCCTGCGTACGACGGGGTCGAGGATCTCGGCGCCGGCGCCCGGAAGCGAGTCGAGGCCGGCTGCCATCAGGCGGCGCAGGGTCTCCAGGGTCGTCAGGCCGCTGATGCGGGCGATGTGCGCCACCTCGGGCGCACCCAGCGCATGCAGCCGCAGCGTGGGGTAGAGCGCTTTCAGGTCGGAGAAAAGCCGTTCGTAGAAATCGATGCGCAGTTGCGGATGCAGGCCGCCCTGCAACAGCAGCTGGTCGCCGCCCAGCTCCAGCGTACGGTCGATCTTCTCGCGGTATTCGGCCAGCGTGGTGACGAATGCCCGGTCTGCCTGGTGGGGCTTGCAGTGGAAATTGCAGAACCGGCAACCCGAGATGCAGACGTTGGTGATGTTGACATTGCGGTCGATCTGCCAGGTCACCACCTCCGGGTCGGGAACCACGGCGCGGCGCACCTCGTCGGCCACGAGCGCCAGCTCCTGCAACGGGGCCTGGTCGTAGAGCCGGTAGGCCTCCTCGCGTGAGAGCGGCTCCCTTCGCCGGCATTTGTCGTAGATGCGTTGCACGGCTATCGGTTTTTACGGCGGGTGCTGCGGCGTACCTTGGGGCCGTCCTCGCGGGGTGCGGGGGCCATGGGGCGGCCGTTGTCTATCAGCAGCTCGAAATCGAGCTGGCGCTTCTGCAGGTCGGCACGTTTCACGCGGATGCGTACGGCGTCGCCCAGCGTCATGCGGCGGCCTGTCGAGCGGCCGACGATCTCGTAGTTGGCTTCGTCGAACTGGAAGAAATCACCTTCGATGTCGCGTAGGAACGACATGCCCTCGATGTGGGTTTCGTCCAGCTCGACATAGATGCCCCATTCGGTGAGCCCCGAAATGTGCCCGTCGAACTCCTCGCCGATGCGCTCCTTCATGAATTCGACCATCTTGTACTTGATCGAGGCGCGTTCGGCCTCGGAGGCGATCACTTCGCGTTCCGAAGCGCGGGCGCACAGATCTTCGAGCGTCGTCTTGTCTGCCGCCTTCTCGCCTGCGAGGTAACGCGCCAGCAGGCGGTGCACCATCATGTCGGGATAGCGGCGGATGGGCGACGTGAAATGCGTATAGTAGGGGAATGCAAGGCCGTAGTGGCCGATGTTGTCGGTCGTGTAAAAGGCTTTTGCCATCGAACGCACGGCCATCGTCGACACGGCGTTCTCCTCGGTCGAACCTTTGATCTGGGCGAAGAGCTTGTTCAGCTCCTTGGCCACGGCACGCCCGCCCGTGGCCTTGAAGATGTGCCCGAAGCGCAGGATGAACTGCCGGAAACGGTCGAGCTTCTCTTCGCTCGGCTTGTCATGCACGCGGTAGACCATCGTGCGTTCCACGGTGCGCCCCTTGTCGGTCTTGCGCTTGCCGCAGAACTCGGCGACGCGGCGGTTTGCCAGCAGCATGAACTCCTCGATCATCTGGTTTGACTCCTTCTGTTCCTTGAAATAGACGCCGATGGGCTTCCCAGCCTCGTCGAGCTGGAATTTCACCTCCTCGCGGTCGAAGCTGATGGCCCCGTTTTTAAAACGTTCCTTGCGCAGCGCCTGGGCCAGCCGGTTGAGGGTCAGCACCTCTTCGGCGAAATCGCCCCGTCCCGTCTCGATGATCTCCTGTGCCTCGGCATAAGTGAACCTGCGGTCGGAATGGATGACCGTGCGGCCGAACCATTCGTCGAGTATCTCCAGCCCTTCGTTGATCGTGAATACCGCCGAGAAACAGAGGCTCGCCTCGTGCGGGCGCAGCGAGCAGAGCTCGTTCGACAACCGCTCGGGCAGCATCGGGACGGTACGGTCTACCAGGTAGACCGACGTGCCGCGTTCTACGGCCTCGTCGTCGATCACCGAGTGCAGGCGCACGTAGTGCGTCACATCGGCGATATGTACACCGATCTCCCATACGCCTTCCCCGACCTTGCGTACCGAAAGCGCGTCGTCGAAGTCCTTGGCGTCGGCCGGGTCGACCGTGAAGGTCGTCACATTGCGGAAATCGCGGCGCTGGGCGATCTCCTTGGCCGTAATCCGGCCGTCGATATCCTCCGCCGCCTGCTCGACTTCGGGCTCGAAGCGGTAGGGCAGCTCGTATTCGGCCAGGATGGCGTGCATCTCGGTGTCGTTGTTGCCCGCCATGCCCAGCCGCTCGATCAGCTCGCCCACGGGGCTCTTGCTCCCTTCGGCCCAGTCGGCGATGCGCACGACGACCTTTTCGCCGTCCTTCACGTCGGGGTACAGCCGTTTGGAGAGGTAGATGTCCATAGGCATACGGCGCGAATCCGCCCGTACGAATATCTGGTGCGCCCCTACTTCGGCGATGCCGACATAGGGTTTGCGGCTGCGTTCGACGATGCGCGTGATTTCGCCCTCCATCTTCCCGTCGCGGCCGCGGTGCATGACGACCACCTCCACGCGGTCGCCGTTCAGGGCGTTGGCCGTGTTGCGCTGGTTGACGAAGATATCTTTCTCCTCGCCTTCGACCCGCACGTAGATCGACCCCGTGGCCGTCATGTCCGCCACGCCTTCGAAGTGGGGCAGGTGCTTGTGCGTGAGGCGGTATTTCTCGCGTGCGCACTCCTCGACGATGCCTTCGTCGTGCAGCCGTCCCAGAATTTCGAATGTTTCGCGGCGCCCCTCTTTCGTGGCGCCTCCCGAGGCCGAAGCCAGGTGTTTGAGCGAGAATTTATTGTTGGGGAACTCCCGGAAAAGGCTCAGGATGACTGCCGCCCTGTCGGTGTTCTTCGCACCCTTTGCCGGGTGCTTTTTTTGTGTTTGCTTTTTCATTTCTTCAGAATTTGCAGGGCAAGGCGCTTCATGAAGCCGATGCCCACGTTGATAGCCCCTTCGTCGGGGTTGAATGTCGCCGTGTGGGGGCGTCCTGCCGCGGCGCCTACGCCCAGCCGATAGAACAGCGACGGGTATTTGGTACAGTAAAAGCCGAAATCTTCGGCCGTGGTGCGCAGCGGGAGCATCTCGACCTGCAATTTCTCCTCGCGTGCCAGTGCCGCGGCCTGCTTCACGAGGTGTTCGTCGTTGACCACGCAGGGGTAACCGTGGCTGATGTCGATGGCGATCCGCACCCCCAGGCGCTTGTCGATCTCGGCGGCGATGTTACGGATGCGCTGGTGGATGATTTCGCGCTCACGCTCGTCGAACGTGCGCAGCGTCCCCTCCAGGTAGACTTCGTCGGGGACGATGTTCGTGGCACCTCCGGCCTCTATGCGTCCGATCGAGAGCACGCACTCCTCGTGGTTGAGCGCGATGAGCCGCGTCACGAACTCCGCGGCGGCCGCTACGGGGTCTTTCAACTGCGGGCGCATGGCGCCGTGCCCGCCCGTACCGTGCACCGAGAAGCGCAGTTCGTCGCTGGAGGCCATGTATTTCCCGGCGCGGAATCCCAGCGTCCCGACCTCCAGTTGCGGCTCGACGTGCTCGCCCACCACGGCACGCACCTCGTACCCGTCGAACGGGTTTTCGGCCAGCACCAGCGACGCACCGCCCGGGTTGCACTCTTCGCCCGGCTGGAACAGCCCGAAGAGCGTGCCGCGGAAGTCGGGTTCGGCGGCGAGCTGCTGCAATACCCCGAAGAGTACCGCCGCGTGCATGTCGTGGCCGCAGGCGTGCATGACGCCGGGGGTGCATGACCGCCAGCCGATGTCGTTCTGTTCGGTGATCGGCAGGGCGTCGATGTCGGCGCGCAGTACTACGGCGCGGCGTTTGGGATCGGCTTTCCCGCGTCCTTCGATCCAGGCCAGCACGCCCGTTCGGGCGATGGGACGGTGCTCGATGCCCAGCTCCGTGAGCCGGTCGGCGATGAAGGCTGCCGTGTCGTGTTCCTTGAACGACAGTTCGGGGTGTGCATGCAGGTGGCGGCGGAATTCAGTGGGATTCATTCGTGTCGTTTAAAATATCGCTTTTGCAATCTTGATGATGTTGTCGGCCTTGCCCATCGGGTAGTAGTGCAGGACGGGGACGCCCGCTTCGACCAGCTCCCGGCTCTGGGCGACAGCCCACTCGGTTCCGATTTCGCGGACGGCCTTCGGGTCGTCCTTGTGGCGCAGCACCTCGCGCCCGAGTTCCTCGGGGATATGGCAGCCGAAGGTCTGGGGCAGTAGTGTCAGGTGGCGCACCGTCGATAACGGCTTGATGCCCGGGATGATCGGGACGGTGATGCCGGCCTCACGGCACCGGCGCACGTAGTCGAAGAACCGCGCGTTGTCGTAGAAGAGCTGCGTGACGACGTATTCCGCCCCGGCGTCGACCTTCGCCTTGAGGCAGGCGATGTCGGCCTCGGGCGAGGCGGCTTCCTCGTGCATCTCCGGGTAACCCGCCACGCCGATCGAGAATTTCGAGTGGTGGCACTCCTCGACCTCGCCGTCGACGAACTGGCCGCGGTTCATGGCCGCGATCTGCCGCACGAGGTCAACGGCATGCGTATGTCCCTGCGGGTGGGGCATGAAGAACTTTTCGTTCTGCGACTTGTCGCCGCGCAGCGCCAGTACGTTGTGCAGGCCGAGGAAATCGAGGTCGATCAGCGCATCCTCGATGTCGTATTTCGACTGCCCGCCGCAGATCAGGTGCGGCACGACTTCCACGCCGTATTTCTTCTGGATGGCGGCCGAGATGCCTACCGTGCCGGGGCGGCGGCGCACGACGTGCCATTCGACGCTGCCGTCGGGGCGCACCGCCTGCTTGATGCCTTCGCGGTGGAACGTCACGTTGATGTAGGCCGGGTCGAAGCCGATCAGCCGGTCGATGCTTCCGAAGACGCCGCAGCAGCCGTCTCCTTTGAGCGGCGGCAGCAGTTCGAAGGCAAAGCGCGTACGGCGTTCCGAAATGGCTTTATTGATGATGTCTACGACATTCATGGGGTTTAGATATTATGCGGTATGAGTTTTTTGACCAGTTCGACATCAAGCCCGAGGCGCCGGGCATAGTCGAGCAGTTGTTCGGTGTCGACCGTGCCGACCGAGAAGTAGTCCGCGTCGGCCAGCAGCAGTCCGCAGAGTGCCTCCCCGGGATCGACCATGTAATTTTCCGTGAGTTTCATGCCCGTGGTCAGCTCAGCCGCCAGCAGGTCGAAGACCTCGCGCTTGAGCGAATGGTCGGGTGACGCCGGGTAGCCGAACGCCATCCTGCGGCCGCGGTATTCGCCGCGGATGACCTGCCGGGGAGTGGGCGCTTCGCCGGTTTCGTAGCCCCACATCTGCCGCCGCACGAACGAGTGCACGGCTTCGGCGAACGCCTCGGTCAGGCGGTCAGCCAGCAGCTTGGCCATGATGGCGTTGTAGTCGTCGCCCGCAGCGTGGAATTTTTCGCACAGCTCCTTCAGCCCGATGCCCGCCGTCACGGCGAAGCAGCCGATCCAATCGCCTTTGGGGGCGATGAAGTCCGCCAGCGAGAGGTTTTCCTGCCCGCGGGTCTGGTTGCGGAGCATCGCCAGGCGGTGTTCGCGGCCCTTGGGGTCTGTGATCCAGATGTCGTCGCCCTCGGAACGCGCCGGGAAGATGCCTACGGCGGCCTGCAGCGTGAGCAGTCGCTCGTCGCGGATACGTGCCAGCAGCGCCTGCGCGTCGGCGAATACCTTGCGGGCCTCCTCCCCCTTTTCGGGGTGGTCGAGGATCTCGGGGTAACGCCCTTTCAGCCCCCATGCCGGGAAAAAGAAGTTCCAGTCGATGTAGGGCTCGGCATCGGCCACGTCGAAATCGGGGAAGACCATCCGTCCGGGGTGCGCCGGTACGACGGGACGGTGCGGTGTGGCGCCCTTGCGGGCTTTGCGCGCCTCGGCGATCGGGATCAGGTTGCGCGTGCGCTCGGCGTGCTCGTATTCGCTCCGCATAGCCTGCTGTCCGGTGCGGACTTTGTCGGCGTAAAGCGCCCCGTCGGGGCCCAGCAGTTGTGCCAGTATCTGGCTGTTGCGGCTGGCGTTGGGCGAATGGACAACCACGCCCGCGTAGACCGGGGCGATCTTCACCGCCGTGTGCAGGTCGGAGGTCGTCGCCCCGCCGATGATGACCGGGATGCGCAGGGCGCGGCGTTCCAGCTCCTCGCAGACATGCGCCATCTCGTCGAGCGACGGGGTGATCAGCCCGCTCAGGCAGATGCAGTCGGCGCCCCACGCCACCGCCTCGTCGACGATGCGCTGCGACTCGACCATCACCCCCAGATCCTTTATTTCGTATCCGTTGCAGGCCATCACGACCGCCACGATATTCTTTCCGATGTCGTGCACGTCGCCTTTCACGGTGGCGATCAGCACCTTGCCCGCGCGGTTCGACACCCCGGCCGCCCCCTGCTCAATGTAGGGCGTAAGCGCCGCCACGGCGCGCTTCATCACGCGGGCGGTTTTCACCACCTGCGGCAGGAACATCTTGCCTTCGCCGAAGAGCGTGCCGACATGCTCCATGGCGGGCATCAGCAGCGTGTCGATCACGGCCATCGGGCTGCCCAGGGTTTCGTAACCCTCCAGCGCATCCTGCTCGATGAAATCCGCCACGCCTTTGAGCATTGCGTGGCCGATGCGCTCGCCGAGCGTCCCCGCGCGCCATGCGTCGGGAGCCTGGGGCTGCGTCTGGGCAACCGTGCGCACTTGCTGGGCATATTCGGTGAGCCGTTCGGCAGCGTCCGGACGCTGGCAGAGGATCACGTCCTCGACCCGTTCGAGCAGTTCGGGCTCTATCTCGCTGTAAACCCGCACCATCTGCGGGTTGACGATGCCCATGTCCATCCCGGCGCGGATGGCGTGGTAGAGGAACGCCGAGTGCATCGCCTCGCGCACGGCGTTGTTGCCGCGGAAGGCGAACGAGAGGTTCGACACGCCGCCCGAGACCTTGGCATGGGGCAGGTTCCGCTTGATCCAGCGCGTGGCGTCGATAAAGGCTTTGGCATAGCTGTCGTGCTCGGGGATTCCCGTCGCCACGGCCAGCACGTTGGGGTCGAAGATGATGTCCTCGGTAGGGAATCCCGCATCGGTGAGCAGTTTGTAGGCGCGTGAGGCCACCTCCGTCTTACGTTCGTAGGTGTCGGCCTGTCCCCGCTCGTCGAAGAGCATCACCACGGCGGCCGCGCCGTAGCGGTGTATCTCCTGTGCGCGGCGCAGGAATTCGGCCTCGCCCTCCTTGAGCGAGATGGAGTTCACGACGGCCTTGCCCTGCGTGACCTGCAACCCGGCCACGAGCACCTCCCATTTCGACGAGTCGATCATCGCCGGCACGCGGGCTATCTCGGGTTCCGACGCCATCAGGTTGAGGAACGTGCGCATGGCCTCCGCACCGTCGATCAGCCCGTCGTCCATGCAGACGTCGACGATCTGTGCCCCGGCGTCGACCTGGGCGCGGGCGACGGAGAGCGCCTCCTCGTAGTTGCCCTCGCGGATCAGCCGCGCGAATTTGGCCGAGCCTGCGACGTTGGTGCGTTCGCCGACGTTCACGAAATTGGCTTCGGGGACGATGCGCAGCGGTTCGAGGCCGCTCAGCGTCGTGACATGTTTGGGTGCCGGCACGGGGCGCGGGGCGTAGTTCCCTGCGATCTTCGCCAGCTCGAAGATATGTGCCGGCGTGGTGCCGCAGCATCCGCCGACGATGTTTACCAGCCCGCGGCGCATGTATTCGCCGACGTCGCGGGCGAACATCTCGGGTGTTTCGTCGTAGCCGCCCATGACATTGGGGAGCCCGGCGTTGGGGTGTGCCGAGATGCGGAATTCGGCCACCGCGGCCAGCCGTTCGAGGTAGGGCATCAGCTGCCGGGCGCCATAGGCGCAGTTGAAGCCGACGGAGAGGAGCCGCGCATGCGATACCGAGGCGTAGAAAGCCTCGACGGTCTGTCCCGAGAGGGTGCGGCCGCTGGCGTCGGCCAGCGTGCCCGAGACCATGACGGGGATTGCGCGTCCGAGCTGTGCGGCCAGCGTGTCGATGGCGTAGAGGGCGGCCTTGGCGTTGAGCGTGTCGAAAACGGTTTCGACCAGCAGGATATCCGCGCCGCCGTCCACGAGGCCGCGCGCCTGGTCGGTGTAGGCTTCGGCCAGCTGTGTGAAGGTCACCTCGCGGGCTGCGGGGTTTCCGACGTCGGCCGACATCGAGGCCGTGCGGTTGGTCGGGCCCATCGAGCCCGCCACGAAACGGGGTTTGAGCGGGTTGCGGGCCGTGAATTCGTCGGCTGCGCTGCGTGCCACCCCGGCCGCCGCACGCGAAATCTCATAGGCGTATGCCTCCAGCCCGTAGTCGGCCAGCGACACGGCGTTGGCGTTGAAAGAGTCGGTCTCGATGATGTCGGCGCCCGCCTGCAGGTATTTTACGTGTATTTCGCGCACCGCCCCGGGGCGTGTCACCGCCAGCAGGTCGTTGCAGCCTTTGAGCAGTACGTTCCAGTCGCGGAACCGTTCGCCGCGGTAATCCTCCTCCGTGAATCCGTACTGCTGCACCATGGTGCCGAAGCCGCCGTCGAGCAGCAGGATGCGGGATTCGAGCGCCTCGTATAACTTGTTTGCCATTTACTTTCCGATGATTTCTATTTCGAAGAGTTTGCTCCAGTTCTTGCCCGTCACGAAGATGCGCTTCCCGGCGGCATCGTATGCGATGCCGTTCAATACGTCGGTCGTGGGCGTAACCTCCTCGTCGGGCAACAGTCCCGTGAGGTCTACGACCCCTTCGACTACGCCCGTCGTCGGGTCGATGATGACGATCTGGTCGGTCGTGTAGACGTTGGCCCACAACTTGCCGTCGATCCACTCCAGCTCGTTGAGGAAATTGATCGCCATGCCTTTGAGCGTCACCGTCGTGCGTTTCTCGCGTTTGAACGTCGCAGGGTCGAGCGTGTAGATATTGGCCGTGCCGTCCGACATGTAGAGCTTCTGCCCGTCGGTGGTCAGTCCCCAGCCTTCGCCGGGGTAGCGGAACTCCTTGATTTTCTTGCCTGTTTTCAGGTCGTAGACATAGGCTTTGTTCGATTGCCACGTGAGCTGGTACAACTTGCCGTCGAGCAGCGTGATCCCTTCGCCGAAATCCTCCTGCGGCAGCCGTGCGAACACCTCCGTGCGCCCGGTTTCGAGGTCGAGGGTCTGCACGACCGATTCGCCGTGCTCTCCGGTGCCTTCCCACAGCATGCCGTCGGCGAATTGCAGCCCCTGCGTATAACTGGTCGTCGGGTGAGGATATACCGCGCGGACGCTGTACGTGTATTCTTTCGGCGCGGCAGGAGCCTCGGGGCGTTTGGCACGGGCCTGATTTCCGCCGCACGACGCGAGCAGCAGGCCGAATAACAGAACGCTTGCGAACTTTTTCATTTTCTCTTTTTGAACATCGGATGCAAAGATACGAAAAACCCGGCATATGACGAATTTTTTGCCTATCTTTGCACAAACCTTGCGTCCCTTATGAGTAAAATATTTCCCAGGTTCTTTCTGCCTTTACTCGCTGCTGCATTCATCGTGGCTTGTATCCGTATCCCGAAACAACCGCAGACGACCGATCCCGACACCACGCCGCTGACTTACCGTTTCGACGGCGGTGCCGACCTGACCGCACTGTTCACCCTTCAGGCATCTTATATCGCTGCCGACGGACGGACACAGACCGAGCAGATCGCTTCGCTGCCGTGGGCGAAAGAGGTCGGTGTGTCCGCCCCTTTCGGTGCCCGTCTCGACGTCAGGTTCCGGAAAAAGGCCGACTATCCCCGGCAGGACGTATATGCTGTCGGTTTTTCGGGCGGAATCGACTGTGCCTCCGCGAATGCGGCGATTCCCCCCCCCTCGGCCTGAGCCGTGCCGGGGGTGCCGGCAATATCGTACGGCTGCGGTTCTCGCTTCCGGACGGGGTGTCCCCGGACGACGTTTCGCTGCGCTTCGCACCCCTCAAATACGACAAACATTTCGCGTTTACATTTACCTGCGACGATTCCTATGTCACGGCTTACTCCCTCGTCTGGAGCTTGATCAATGCCAGGTGGATCGACGACCGGGAATTCCGCCATTTGGACGGCATCCCCACCTCGGGTTATGTCCCTGACCATGCGCTTGTGATGACCGACGGCTGCGGCAACGACCGCCGCTTCGGGTTCAGCTGTTCCGTTTGGCCTACCTGGGGCAGGGCGGATGATCCCGCCAATACCTATGTCAAAGACCTTGTCCGGACAGGTGCCAACAGCATGTATATTTCGTGGGAAGAGTTGCGCCTGCTCTCCGATTTCGGCGTTTCGATGCTTTTCCACAACGTCGACGAGCGGGTTTACGGCAAGGCCGACCCGGCGCTGATCGCGCAGGGTTTCCGCGACGACTACGACAAAGTCTGTGAAAAACTCGGGCTGCGGATGAAAGTACTGGGGCTTCCCGACGGTAACGAGGCCTATGCCGAGGCGGCGCAGCAATCCGATCTGATCCATTTTACCCGCAACTCCCTCGCGTGGCAGACCCGCATTTATTTGCACACGTGCGGCGATTTGCGCAAAGGGCAGACCTACGGTGGCGGCAACAATTCCGATCCCGATAAAAAACTGGCCGAGTTGGCCGAACAGGCGGTTTCCGGCAACCCGTATTGGGTCGGACTTACGATCCACCGCGGCGACAGGAGCTATGCGGAGATGCTCGAAAAGGTTTACCGCCTTTATGGCAAAGCCGGCAGCGACGCGCTCTGGGTCGCTTCGTGGGACGAGGTTTACGAATATGTCGCCATGCGCGAAGGTGCCCGGATCCGCAAAGACACCGAGGGGCGTACGGTGACGTTCGAAATCGAAATGCCCGTGGACGAAAGCTTTTGGTTCCGCGATATTTCGCTTTTGGTCGACGGCCTCGGCGGCGATTGCGGCGTGGAGCCTTTGTCGGACAACATCGTCGGGCTGGCGCGTGCCCCGCGCGGCGGCGGGATGCTGGTCAACGTGAATTTCAATCCCCGGCTTCCGGCGCTGGCCGAAAAGTATACGGCAGTCTACGAACGCGAGTACACCGACGCGGCGCTCGCCGATGCCCGCTATTTCGTCTCTCAGTTGCTGCCGTCGCTCGCGGCGCCGTTTGAACAACGGCTCGGTGCCGTCGTCGCACCGTCGCAGGGCGAGCTCGCCGCAGGACGCATCGAAGCTTACCTCGCCCAGATGGACGGGTATACTGTTACCGTGCAGCGCGACCTGCCTGCCGCAGAATAGGCTGGTACACATATATTTTAGAAAAAATTGTTGCTTTCTCGGTGAAAATCGCTATCTTTGCAACCCGATTTCGGAACGGAAAATAGGATAACAACAATATAGCAACCATTCATTATGAAGATCGTAAGAGAACAACGCGAAGAAAACAACTCGCTGCTCCGGGTGACGGTGGGCGAGGAGGATTACGGCCAGGCCGTCGAGAAGGAGCTGCGCGAGTACAAGCGCAAGGCCAATATCCCCGGTTTCCGTCCCGGCATGGTGCCCATGGGCCTTGTCAAGAAGATGTACGGCAAGGGCGTGCTGGCCGAACAGTCGTACCGCACGGCGTCGAACGCCGTGTTCGAATATCTCCAGAAGGAGAAGATCGACTATCTGGGCGACGTGATCCCTTCGGAGGAGCAGGGCGATTTCGATTTCGAAAACGGCAAGGAGTTCGATTTCGTGTTCGAGATCGGCGAGGCTCCCGAGATCAAACTCGATCTTTCGGACAAGGATAAGGTGATCTACCACAAGATCAAGGTCGACAAGAAGATGCACGACGACTACCGTGCCAACTACCTGCGCCGTTTCGGCCGCCTGGCCGATGCCGACGAGGTGACCTCGGACGAGGCGCTGTCCGTAACGCTCGACAACGGCGAGATGAACGTGGCCGACGCTTATGTCGGGTTGATCTCGATGTCGGAAGAAGAGCGCAAGCCGTTCATCGGCAAGAAGGTGGGCTTCAAGACCACGGTCAACGTCAACGAACTTTACAAGAACCCGTCGCAGCGCGCCGCCGTGCTGCAGGTCAAGGAGGACGAGCTGGAGGGCATCAATCCCGAATTCTCGCTGGAGATCACCAAGATCCGCAAGTTCGCCGAACCGGAGCTGAACGAGGAGTTCTTCAAGATGGCCTTCCCCGCAGGCGAGGTTACCGACGAGGCCGGGCTGGATAAGTTCATCGACGCACAAATCGGGCAGGAGCTCCGCCGCGAAAGCGATTACCTCTTCACGCTCCAGCTGCGTGACTACCTCGTGAAGAAGGCCGCGCTGAAGATGCCCGAGAAATTCCTCAAGCGCTGGCTCTTCACCATCAACGAAGGCAAGTTCTCGATGGAGGATATCGACAAGGATTTCGGCCAGTTCCTCAAGATGTTCACGTGGAACTACCTCCAGAAGCATTTCATCAAGCAGGACAACCTCTCCGTGAGCAAGGAGGAGGCGCTTGCTGAGGCCAAGTCGCTGGCCGCCGCGCAGTTCGCGCAGTACGGCATGCCGTCGGCGCCCGAGGACATGCTCGCCGGCTATGCCGAGAAGATCCTCGCCGACAAGGATCAGGGCCAGAAGATCTACGAGAAACTCTACGAGACGAAGGTCGTGGAAGATGTGAAATCGAAGATCAAGGTGACGGAAAAGGCCGTATCTGCGGAGGATTTCGCTAAATTGGCCCAGGCACTTTAGTATTTGCGGAAAAAATCTTATCTTTGGACTTTGCAGGCGTGATGTTTGCAAAGTCCTTTTGTTTGATGAAAACTCTTCACAATATGTCAGAATTTGAAAAATACGCACGGAACCATTGCGGTATCAGTTCGCTGAAACTGCATGACTTCCAGTCGGTCAGCGCATCGTATGTGTCGCCGACGATCATCGAGGAGCGTCAGCTGAACATCGCAACGATGGATGTCTTTTCGCGCCTGATGATGGATCGCATCATCTTCCTCGGCGCGCCGATCTACGACGACGCGGCCAATATCATCCAGGCACAGTTGCTTTTCCTCGAATCGGTCGATCCCGAAAAGGACATACAGATATATATTAATTCACCCGGCGGGTCGGTTTCGGCCGGATTGGGTATTTACGACACCATGCAGCTCGTCAATTCCGACGTGGCGACCATCTGCACCGGGCTGGCGGCCTCGATGGGAGCCGTGCTCCTGACTGCCGGCGCCAAGGGCAAGCGCTCGGCGCTGCCCCATTCGCGGGTGATGATCCACCAGCCGCTGGGCGGGGCGCAGGGACAGGCGTCGGACATCGAGATCACGGCGCGCGAGATCATGAAAACCAAGCGTGAGCTGTACGAGATACTCGCGGCGCATTCGGGCGTCTCGGTCAGGAAGATCGAAAAGGACGCCGACCGCGATTACTGGCTTTCGGCCCGCGAGGCGAAGGAGTACGGGCTGATCGACGAGGTACTTTCAAAACGCGTGAAGTGATGGCACAGAATAAGAACAACAATAACCATCGGGGCGGAACGGGCGGCGACAGCTGCTCGTTCTGCGGTGCCAAGCGCGGGGATGTGGAGATCATGTTCCAGGGCGTGGACGGCGCCAATATCTGCAACAAATGTATCGAGAACGGCTATAAGATCATCGTTGAGAACGACGTGGCCTCGGAGCAGCGGCGTGCCGCTGCGGCACCTTTCAAGATGGAGGAGTTGCTCAAGCCGGCGCAGATCAAGGAGTTCCTCGACCAGTATGTCATCGGGCAGGACGACGCCAAGCGTTATATGTCGGTAGCGGTCTACAACCACTACAAACGGCTGCTCTACGCCCCCAAGGACGACGACATCGAGCTCGACAAGTCGAACATCATCCTCGTGGGGCCCACCGGTACGGGCAAGACGCTCATGGCGCGCACGATCGCCAGGTTGCTCAAGGTGCCTTTCACGATCGTCGACGCCACCGTGCTGACCGAGGCTGGCTATGTGGGCGAGGATGTCGAGAGCATCCTTTCGCGGCTGCTTCAGGTTGCCGACTACGACGTGGCACAGGCCGAGCGGGGCATCGTTTTCATCGACGAGATCGACAAGATCGCGCGCAAGGGCGACAATCCCTCCATCACGCGCGACGTCTCGGGCGAAGGCGTGCAGCAGGCGCTGCTGAAGATACTCGAAGGGACGGTGGTGAACGTACCGCCCCAGGGCGGGCGCAAACACCCCGAGCAGAAGTTCATCCAGGTCGACACGCGCAATATCCTCTTCATCTGCGGCGGAGCGTTCGACGGCGTGGAGAAGAAGATCGCCCAGCGTCTGAACACCCGCGCCATGGGATACGGGCGCCTGAATGCCGACCGGATCGACCGCGGCAACCTGATGCAGTACATCACGCCGCAGGATCTCAAGTCCTTCGGGCTGATTCCCGAACTGGTGGGCCGTCTCCCGGTGCTGACCTACATGCAGCCGCTTTCGCGCGAGGCGCTGCGCTCGATCCTCACCGAGCCGAAGAATGCCATCGTCAAACAGTACAAGCGCCTGTTCGAGCTGGACGGCGTGAAGCTCTCGTTCGACGAGGCGGTGCTGGACTACATCGTCGACAAGGCCGTCGAATTCAAGCTCGGCGCCCGCGGCCTGCGCTCGATCTGCGAGGCGATCATGATGGATACGATGTTCGACATTCCCTCGACGGATGCGCGGAAATTTACCGTTACTTTGCCTTATGCAAAGAAAAAGATAGAAAAAGCAAATATTTTGGAGTTAAAACAGGTTGGATAATATCTTTTTTATTACTTTTGCAGCGAGAACCCTAAGACAAAACCATAAAACCACAGACTGATATGTCATCTACCAATTCCAAACTGACCCGTGTGGCCGACAATATCCGTATCCTTTCGGCCGCCATGGTCGAGAAAGCCAAATCGGGGCATCCCGGCGGCGCCATGGGCGGTGCCGACTTCGTGACGGTGCTCTATACCGAGTTCCTGCGTTACGACCCCGATAACATGGCTTACCCCTACCGTGACCGTTTCTTCCTCGATCCGGGGCATATGTCGCCGATGCTCTACTCGGTGCTGTCGCTGGCTGGATACTATACGACCGAAGACCTGCAATCGCTGCGCCAGTGGGGCAGCGTGACGCCCGGCCACCCCGAGGTGGACGTGATGCGCGGTGTGGAGAATACCTCCGGCCCGCTCGGGCAGGGACATGCCATGGCGCTGGGCGCCGCCATCGCGGAGCGGTTCATGGCGGCCCGCTTCGGCGAGTGGATGGCGCACAAGACCTATGCCTACATCTCCGACGGCGCCGTCGAAGAGGAAATCTCGCAGGGCGTGGGACGCATCGCAGGGCATCTGGGGTTGAGCAACTTCATCATGTACTACGATTCGAACAACATCCAGCTCTCGACCAAGGTCGATGAGGTGGACACCGAGAACGTGGCCATGAAATACGAAGCCTGGGGCTGGAACGTACTGTCGGTCGACGGGCACAATATCAATGAAATCCGCGAGGCGCTCGTGGCGGCCAACTCCGAAACGGAACGCCCGACGCTCATCATCGGCCATACGGTCATGGGCAAGGGGGCCCGCGCTACCGACGGCGGAAGCTTCGAGGACAAGGTGTCGACCCACGGGCAGCCGCTTACGGCGGCTGGCGCCGATTTCGCCGCCACGGTGAAAAACCTCGGGGGCGATCCCGAAAACCCGTTCTTCGTGTTCGACGAGAGCCGCGAGGCCTTCGCCGAGCGCCGCGAAGCGCTCCGTGCATGGGCTGCCCGCCAGGCCGGGGTCGAGAAGACGTGGCGCGGCGAGCACGGCGACTTGGCCCGCAAGCTCGACATGTTCCTTTCGGGGCGCCTGCCCGAGATCGACTATAAGTCCATCGAGGTAAAGGCCGGCGTTGCGACGCGGGCGGCATCGGCCACGGTGCTGGGCGTCTTTGCCGAGAAGATCGAAAATATGATCGTGGCTTCGGCCGACCTCTCCAATTCGGACAAGACCGACGGGTTCCTCAAGAAGACCAAGGCCTTCACGAAGGGCGACTTCAGCGGCAAGTTCTTCCAGGCGGGTGTTTCGGAGCTGACGATGGCCTGCGTGGCCAACGGTATGGCGCTGCATGGCGGCGTGATTCCGGCCTGCGGCACCTTCTTCGTCTTTTCGGACTACATGAAACCCGCCGTGCGCCTTTCGGCGCTGATGCGCCTGCACGTGATCTATGTCTGGACACACGACTCGTTCCGCGTGGGCGAGGATGGCCCGACGCACCAGCCCGTCGAACATGAGGCGCAGATACGCCTGATGGAGCATCTGAAGAACCATCACGACGAGCGTTCGATGCTTGTGCTGCGTCCTGCTGACGGCGATGAGACGGTCATGGCCTGGAAACTGGCCGTCGAGGAGCACCGCCCCGTGGCGCTCGTGCTCTCGCGCCAGAACATCAAAACGCTGCCGGCATTGGGTACGAGCCGCCGCGAAGAGGCCGCGCAGGTTTCGAAGGGCGGTTACGTGGTGATGGATTCGGCCAAACCCGAGGTCGTCATGGTGGCTACCGGTTCGGAGGTCGCTACGCTTGTCGAAGGGGCCGAACTGCTGGCTGCCGAAGGTATTTCGGTGCGCGTGGTGAATGTCCCGAGCGAGGGCTTGTTCCGTGACCAGCCCAAATCCTATCAGGAGGGCATCCTGCCTGCCGGCGTTGTCCGCTACGGTCTGACGTCGGGGCTTCCCGTGAACCTGCTCGGGCTGGTGGGCGAGAAGGGTATGATCCACGGCCTCGACCACTTCGGCTGGTCGGCTCCCTACACGGTGCTCGACGAGAAGTTCGGCTATAATGGTGCCACGGTGGCTGCGGAGGTCAAGAAGCTGCTCGGTAAATAATCGCCCGGGTTCCCCGCGCCCGAATGTGCGGAGAGCCCGAATTACACAATGGACAAGGCCCCGAAATCATATTCGGGGCCTTGTTTGCAAGGCGGTCGTCGCACCGGAATTCCGCAGTCCGGAACCTGCCGGGATCGTTTCTGTCGGGCGCAGCCCGGAATCGTGGCCTGTCCGGGTTTTTCCGGGCAAGACCCTATTGCATGTAGAGTGTGACCCGGTCGTAGTATTGCCCGTCGATGAAAAGTTCGCCTGTCAGCCTGCCCCGGCGGATGTATACGTTGCGCAGTTCGCGCGGGTAATCGGCCCGCCCGTAGCTGATGTAGATTTTGTCGTCGTAGGCGTCCCACTGGATGTTGAGCGTGTCGAGGTAGCGCCCCGTGTCGGCGTAGCGGAGCTCGTCGGTGCCGAAGCCGTCCGCCCCGAAATAGACATAGCTGTCCAGAGGGATGCGCCCGTCCTGGTAGAATCCCAGGTCGCCCGCCCAGACTCTTCCCGAGAGCGTGTCGTACAGGTCGTCGTCATCGTTGTCGCAGCCCGTGAAGGCCACGGCGGCGCACAGGAGCAGTGCGGCGAGGAAAAATCTTTTCATATACGGTGTGTTAAGAATTGTCGGATGCAAAGGTATGTTTTTTTTGCATATTGTGAAAATCCTGCGTATCTTTGCAGTCCCGTCTGTCAAGCGGGAAAATGTGGAAAGATTTGACTGATTGCAACCACAGTAAAAAATTGCTAAAACAGCTTATTTTTTATTCCAACAGCCAATTTTTCCCATTTTATACGTTTAACCATTAAAAATGTATGAAAATGGGCTTTTTGTTTACATCGGAGTCGGTGTCCGAGGGGCACCCCGATAAAGTTTCAGACCAGATTTCCGACGCCATCCTCGACGAATTCCTGCGTCGTGATGCCAATTCGAAGGTCGCCTGCGAAACGCTGTGCACCACCGGACTGGTGGTCGTGGCGGGTGAGGTGCGCTCGGATGCGTATGTCGACGTGCAGGGCGTGGCGCGCCGCGTCATCAACCGCATCGGCTACACGAAGAGCGAGTATCAGTTCGACTGCAATTCGTGCGGTATCTTGTCGGCCATCCACGAGCAGTCGTCCGACATCAACCAGGGCGTCGTGCGTGCCGCCGAGGAAGACCAGGGCGCCGGCGACCAGGGCATCATGTTCGGCTATGCCTGCAACGAGACCCGCGAGATGATGCCTGCGACGCTGATCCTCTCGCACGTCATCCTCAAGGAGCTGGCCGTCATCCGCCGTGAAGGCGAGGTGATGACTTACCTGCGCCCCGACTCGAAGTCGCAGGTGACGATCGAGTACGACGAGCGGACGAACAAACCGCTGCGCGTGCATACCATCGTGGTGTCGACGCAGCACGACGAGTTCATCCTGCCCGGCAACGGCCTCACGGAGAAAGAGGCCGAGGAGCGGATGCAGGAGCGCATCCGCGAGGATGTGCGCACGATCCTCATCCCGCGCGTCAAGGCGCGCCTGGAGCGGGCCGGCGACAAGCTGGCCGGTCTGATCGGCGACGATTACATCCTGCACGTGAATCCCACGGGCAAATTCGTGATCGGCGGCCCCCACGGCGATACCGGCCTCACGGGGCGCAAGATCATCGTCGATACCTACGGCGGCCGCGGCGCACACGGCGGCGGCGCTTTCTCGGGCAAGGATTCGTCGAAGGTAGACCGCTCGGCGGCCTATGCTGCCCGGCATATCGCCAAGAACCTGGTGGCGGCAGGCGTCGCCGACGAAGTGCTCGTCGAGTTGTCCTACGCCATCGGCATCGCCCAGCCGCTGTCGATCTACGTCGACACGTACCGTTCGCCCCGCCCCGCGGCGCTGGAGGGGATGACCGACGGCGAAATCGCCCGCCGCATTGGCAGGCTTTTCGACCTGCGCCCCGCCGCGATCGTGAAACGCTTCGGGCTGAAGAACCCGATCTTCGAGGCTACGGCTTCCTACGGGCATTTCGGCAACCGTCCTTATAAGCAGGTCGAGAAGGTCTGGGAGAACGGCCGCGAAGTGGAACGCGAGATCGAGTATTTCGGATGGGAGAAGCTCGACGCGGTGGATTGCATCCGTAAAGAGTTCGGGCTGTAACGCTCCGGGATACGGCAGATCGGGACATTCGGCGCGGATGTCCCGATTTTTGCCTATATCCGCATACTAACCGGACGTTTTAGTTCGTTTGTCCTACGAAATAAAAAAATTAATAGCCTATGGCGGAAGTTGCCTCTGATTAATTTATTGAACCAATTAGTGATTATGAAAAAGGCATTTTTAATTTTAGGAGTAGTTGCCGTGTCGGTCGCAGCGGGCGGATTTACGGCTTGGAAAGTTGCCGCGCCCCGCGAGGGTTCGGTGCAATACATCGAGCGTGAGGTGGAACGTACGCCCGCGCTGGGAACACATTTTACGTCATACCAGGCCGAGCAGTACCCTGACCTGACGTACGCCGCCGAGAACGCGGTGAAAGCCGTCGTCAACATCGAGGCCGTACAGCAGGTAGAGATGCCCCGGCGCCGGGGTTACGACCCGTTCCTGGAGTTCTTCGGCATCCCGCAGGGGTATGACGAAGGGCCGCAGTTCCGCGAGCAGCGTGCCGGCGGTTCGGGTGTCATCATCTCCGAGGACGGTTATATCGTCACCAACAACCACGTCGTGGACGGGGCCTCGAAGCTCAAGGTGAAACTCAACGACGGCCGCACGTTCGAGGCCAAGCTCATCGGCAAGGACTCGGCGACCGACCTCGCGCTGCTGAAAATCGAGGCCGCAGACCTGCCGACCGTGCCGTTCGGTTCGTCGGACGCACTGCGCCTGGGTGAGTGGGTACTGGCGATCGGTTCGCCCTTCGACCTGCAATCGACCATCACGGCCGGCATCGTGAGCGCTAAGGCGCGTAACCTGGGCGTGATCCCCAACGATTTCAGCATCGAGGCTTTCATCCAGACCGATGCTGCGGTAAACCCGGGTAATTCGGGCGGTGCGCTGGTCAATACACACGGCGAACTGGTGGGTATCAACACCCTGATCAAGTCGCAGACGGGCAGTTACGTGGGTTATTCGTTCGCCATCCCCGAGTCGATCGTCCGCAAGGTGGTCGTCGATCTGAAGGAGTACGGCATCGTGCAGCGTGCGCTGCTGGGGATCCGGTATGGCATCGTCGATCAGGACTTCATCGACAACATGGGTGAGGAAACCGGTATCAAGGAGCTGGGCGGCGCCTATGTCAGCAGCGTCGTCGAAGGCGGTTCGGCCTCCGAGGCCGGCATCCGCAAGGGCGACGTCATCCTGGACATCGACGGCGTGAAGATCAACGACAATGCGACGCTCTCCGAGCAGATCGGACGCCGCCGACCCAACGATAAGGTTAAATTATCGGTAAAAAGAGACGGCAAGGTGAAACAAATTGACGTTACATTGCGTAATAAAGCAGGTAAAACGGAATTAATTACCAAAGAAGACGTCGATATGGTCGAGGTTCTCGGAGGTAAGTTCGCCGATGCGGGCGCCAAACTCTGCCGTGAGCTCGATATCAAGGGCGGCGTGCAGGTGGTCGGCATCAAGGCCGACGGAATTCTGGCCCGCGCCCGCGTTAAGCAGGGATTTGTGATTACCCACATCAACGACCGTCCGGTCTATTCGCTCTCCGACATGGAGCGCATGACCGACAAGGTGCGTTCGATCGACGGCATCTATCCCAACGGCCGTGCTGCAAGCTACGTGCTTGTGGAATAGCAGGACGACCCGGGCGGGTTTTGTTTGAGAAGCTAATTTTTTAGGAGGTTAAATAAGAACATGCGTCAATTAAAGATTACCAAGTCCATCACCAACCGCGAGAGCGCTTCGCTGGACAAGTACTTGCAGGAGATCGGCAAGGAGGAGCTCATCACGGTCGAAGAGGAGGTGGAACTCGCCCAACGGATCAAGAAGGGAGACCAGGAAGCCCTGGAGAAACTGACCAAAGCCAATCTGCGCTTCGTGGTCTCCGTAGCCAAGCAATACCAGAACCAGGGACTGAGCCTTCCCGACCTGATCAACGAAGGTAACCTGGGCCTTATCAAGGCTGCCGAGAAGTTCGACGAAACCCGCGGCTTCAAGTTCATCTCGTATGCCGTATGGTGGATTCGCCAGTCGATCCTTCAGGCTTTGGCCGAGCAGTCGCGCATCGTGCGCCTGCCGCTCAACCAGGTGGGGTCGCTCAACAAGATCAACAAGGCATTCGCCCGCTTCGAGCAGGAGCATGAGCGCACCCCGTCGCCCGAGGAACTGGCCACGGAGCTGGAACTCCCCAAGGAGAAGGTCACCGACACGCTGCGTGTCGCCGGCCGCCACGTCTCGGTCGATGCCCCGTTCGCCGACGGCGAGGACAACTCGCTGCTCGACGTGCTGGTGAACCCCGATTCGCCCAATGCCGACAGGGGGCTGATCAACGAGTCGCTTTCGACCGAGGTCGACCGTGCGCTCGAGACCCTTACGGAACGTGAGCGCGACATCATCAAGTATTTCTTCGGTATCGGGACGTCGGAGATGACCCTCGAGGAGATCGGCGAGAAATTCGACCTGACGCGCGAACGCGTGCGCCAGATCAAGGAGAAGGCGATCCGCCGCCTGCGCCACTCGTCGCGGTCGAAACTGCTGAAATCCTACCTTGGGTAAACGGTATTGTGATCGTAAAATCCCGGACTAAATCAGTTAGTCCGGGATTTTTTTGTGCCTTTCGCTTCCCTTTACAGCAACAACCCGAGCGTGAGCAGCAGTCCGAACAACAGGATATTGCGTGACGTGGCGCCCAGGATGGCGTTCAGTTCGCGGCCGCGGCCGATCCGTACCATGCGGCGCCATGCAGCGACATGCGGCGGCAGGTAGAGCAGCG
The DNA here is from genome assembly GCF_003435745.1 of Alistipes sp. AM16-43. Taxonomy (NCBI): domain Bacteria; kingdom Pseudomonadati; phylum Bacteroidota; class Bacteroidia; order Bacteroidales; family Rikenellaceae; genus Alistipes; species Alistipes sp. AM16-43. Next base: position 352,788 of record NZ_QTUQ01000002.1, on the reverse strand, counting down.
GCAGGAGTGCCGCCCATGTCCGCCCGTCGCCCCAAAGCCCGAGGCAGAGCGCTGCGGCCGCGAATCCCGACAGCAGGTAGAGCCGTTGTCCTGCCCGTTCGCCCAGGCGGACGACGAGCGTCCGTTTGCCGCTGCGGGCATCCTGTTCGCGGTCACGGTAGTTGTTGACCATCAGCAGAGTGTCGATCACCAGGCCGCAGGCTGCCGCGACGACCGCCACTTGCCATGTCCAGCCGCCGCAGAGGACGTAGTACGTGCAACCGACCGGGACGAATCCGAAGAAAAGCAATACGAGCATGTCGCCCCAGCCGTGGTAGGCCAGCGGGTAAGGCCCGGCCGTGTAGAGGAATGCGAAGAGGACGCAGGCGGCGCCGACGGCGATGAGCCACCAGCCTCCGTAGGCGATGAGCCCGCAGCCCGCGGCGCAGGCGGCGAGAGTAGTGGCGGCGATGCCCCGCCGCATGGACTTCGGAGTGATCCACCTCTGGGCGCAGGCGCGTTCAGGCCCCAGGCGGTCTTCTCCGTCGGAGCCTTTCAGGTAATCCCACAGGTCGTTTATCAGGTTGGCGTCGATCTGCATCAGCAAGGCGAATGCGAGGCAGAGTACCGCGGGCAAGAGGACGAACCCGCCGTCCGCCGCCGCAAGGCCGCAGCCCAGCATCACCGGGACGGCGGCTCCGGTCAGAGTCTTGGGACGTGCCGCAAGCAGCCATGCCCGCAGGGAATCGGTGCGTATCTCTTTTGTAGTCATCGTTTCGGTTTGTGGGCGCGGGGCTATCCCGGATTTACCACACGATGGGTTCCTGCCCCACGCTGCGGAGGTATTCGTTGGCGCGCGAGAAATGGCGGCAGCCGAAGAACCCGCGGTAGACCGACAGCGGCGAGGGATGCACGGCCTTGAGTATGCAGTTGCGCTGCGGGTCGGCGATGGCGCCTTTTTTCTGTGCATAGCTGCCCCAGAGCATGTAGACGATACCCTGCTTGCGCTGGGCGATGGCGCGTACCACGGCGTCGGTGAAGGTTTCCCACCCATGCCCGGCGTGCGAGGCTGCCTCGTGGGCGCGGACGGTCAGCACGGCGTTCAGGAGCAGTACTCCCTGCTCGGCCCAGCGGTCGAGGTTGCCCGTCGGGGGGATGGGTGTCCCGGTGTCGTCGGAAACCTCCTTGAAGATGTTTTGCAACGAGGGCGGGAACGGCACGCCGTCGCCTACCGAGAAGCAGAGCCCGTTGGCTTGTCCGGGGCCGTGGTAGGGATCCTGGCCGATGATGACGACCTTCAGTTTGTCGAAGGGGCATTTGTCGAAGGCCCGGAAGATATTGCTGCCGCGCGGGTAGATGCGGTGCGTGGCATATTCCTGCCGTACGAATTGCGTAAGGGTGGCGAAATAAGGTTTCTCGAATTCGGGAGAGAGCAGTTCTTTCCAGTCGGGGGCGATCTTTACATCCATGTTGCAAGGTGGTTAAAGTGGTGTAAATGTAGTAAAAAGTTGGCAGATTCCTGTTATCTTTGCACAAGGATATGAAGAAAGCATTTTTGTTTCTGGCGTTGTGCCTGCTTGGTGCAGGCCGCGCAGCGGCTGCGGAACCCGCCGACAGTGTCCGCAATGTGATTTATATGATCGGCGACGGCATGGGCCTGGCGCATGTTTCGATGCTCGCCGTCGAAGGCGGCTATGCCCCGACGGCTTTCGACCGGGCTCAAGGTATTGCCCTGATCTCGACCTATTCGGCCAACAACCGGGTGACGGATTCCGCGGCTGCGGGGACGGCGCTGGCATGCGGGAGCAAGACCAATAACGGTACGTTGGGGCTGGATCCCCGGGGCGGGCGTCTGCAGTCGCTCATCGAGTGGGCGGTGGCCGAAGGGATGCCTGCGGGGATTGCCGTGAAATGTCATCTCCAGCATGCCACCCCTGCTGCATTTTACGCGCATGTCCCGGATCGGGGCGACGAAAAGGCCATTACGCGCGACCTGCTGGCGAGCAATATCGACGTGCTCATAGGTGCCGGCAGGCGGCTCGAAAAGGAGTCCCCCGAGGGCGGTTCGTATCGCGATGCGTTCGGCCGCCGCGGCTATGCGGTCGCCGGTTCGCTCGAAGAGGCGGAACCGGTTCGTGCGGGACGGTTGCTGTGTGCCGTGACCGATGAAAATATCCCGAAGACGATCCGGCGCGAAGATTACCTGCGCTGCGCCACGCAGAAGGCACTGGAAATACTCGCCCATAATGCCGATTCCGTCGGCCGCGGCTTTGTGCTGATGGTCGAGGGCTCGCTAATCGACGGTGCGTCGCATGGTAACGATGCGGAGAAGATACTGGCCGAAATGCGCGATTTCGAGCGTGCCGTGGCTGCGGCGATGGACTTTGCCGACCGCACGCCGGGGACGCTGGTCGTAGTGACGGCCGACCATGAAACCGGGGGGCTCGCCATCCCGAGCTGCGACGGTGATTTTACCCGCTCCGAGAGCGGTATCCGATATGTTTTCGGATCCAAAAGCCACACGGCGACCTACGTCCCCGTTTACCTTTATGGTACGGGTGCGGGGCATATTGCTGGGATAATGGACAACACGCAACTCGCCCGGCGGGTCATGGCGCTGCTCGGGAAGGAGTAGCCGTTTTTGTGCAGCGCGCCCGGTGCGGCCCCACCGGAAGGTCATGCCATTGTCCGGTAAACGGGGGCCGGGAATTACGCCCTGCCTGCACGGGTGATGCTGTTTCGGAGAATTGCTGCGCCGCCCGGCGGCAAACGGCTCCGGTTCCGCCCCGTATTAAATACAAACGGCGTCCACTGAACTCGGGGTGGACGCCGTTTGCTGCTTATGGTTGGTGCGATGCTTCGGAAAGCCTACTTTTTTTGGGTGCCATAGCCGACTACTAAAATCTCTTCCATGTCACCTTCCCGCTGTGCGGTGTCCTTGTCGTGAAGGATGCCTTCGGATGTCTGGACAGCGAAGTCTACCGGCATGCCGAATTTTACGCGTACGGCCTCTCCGCGCTGTTTGCCGGGCGTCCATTTCGGGGATTTGCCGATGACGCGCAGTACCTCGTCCGCAAGGGATTTATCGGGCGATTTGAATATTTCGGCATTGCCCACCGAGCCGTCCTTCTCGATGACGAACGTGACCAGGACTTTCCCGTAAATGTTTTTGCTGAGGGCTTCCGCCGGGTATTTCACGTTCATTTGTACCCACCGGCGGAATTCGTTGATGTCACCGCCGTTGAATTGCGGCGGGGTATCCACCACCAGGAACGGTTCTTCCCCGGAACTTTTGTTTTCACTGGTCTTAGTGTCCTGTGCCGTAGCAGTTATTCTGAAATCAACGGGCAGCGTATATCTCACACGCACCTTTTCGCCGCGCTGTTCGCCCGGTTTCCATTTGGGCGAAGCTGCGACGACGCGCCGCGTCTCTTCCGAGAATGCCTTGCCGGGGGTTTGAAGAATCTGGATGTTGCTTACCGAGCCGTCCTTTTCGACGACGAACGACAGGACGACACGCCCCTGTTCCCCGTTCTTGAATGCCTCGGCGGGGTATTTTATGTTTTTCTGCACCCATGCGCGAAAAGTGTTGAGGTCACCGTATCCCGGGTTGCCGCCCTCCTGCATCGGGAACAAGGGCATGGTCTCGGCGATCAGGAACGGCTGGTCGTCCTCCGTTTCCCCGGTTTCGCGGATGCTGCCGTCCTGAAACTCGGCCTGTGTCGTGGCGTTTCCAGTCTCCTGGCGGGCGTCCCCCGGGGTGGGCAGGGCCGTATCACCTTTGGTCGTTATGATTACTACGCCGTTGCGGGCTTCCTGCCCGTAGGTCGCTACGGCGGATTGGTCTTTGAGTACCGTTATGTTTTCGATGCGGCTCGGATCGAGCTTGTTTATGAAATCCGGGTTTACCTTGATTCCGTCGACCACCCAGAGCGGTTTGCCGGTCTGGGCCGAAAGCACCGGTGTCCCCGGGGTTTCGGATTCCAGCGTGATCCCGGTAAACTGCCGGGCTGCCTCTCCGACCTCCAGCAGGTGGGGTTTGCAACCGACGTAGGCGACTGTGAGTATTGATCCCTGCGGAGCGTAGATTTCCGCATGTCCCGATTTATCGGTGACAACGCCCTTTTGCGTGTCCTTTATCGTTATCACTGCTCCGGGCAGGGGTTCGCCATCCTTTAGTACCGTTACGGCGACCTGTTTCTCGGTGGTGGTCGCTCCTTCGTCCGACGAACTTGTTGCGGCCTTGTTTTCAGTTCGCTGCAAGACGACGACGGTGGCCTCCTTTTGGCTATGCCGCTTCGTATCGACCGTTGCCGATTCGTAGCCGGGATAGCTTACCAAAAGTTTGCTGCCGTCCGGGACGGTGATCTCGGCATGTCCGTCCGCATTGGTCACGGTGCCCTGTGTCGTACCTACGACCTGTACGATGGCGCCCGGGAGTGCCCCTTTGTCCTTGTTCCGGACATCTATCGACACCCTGCATGTCTTGTCCTTTTTTTCATCTCCGGCATGCTGTGTTTCCTGCCCGGGAGCGGTTTCGATACCGGTGCCGGTTGCCGGGGCGACGATCACTGCGGCGCGCGTAGTGAAAGAGAATGCGCACAGGAGCCCGATCAGGGCTGGCAGCGTACCTGCCAGCCGGAGCAGGCTGTGCCTGCTTTTTGTCTGCGTAGTCATCATTTTAAAGCGTTTTTTAGTAAGTGAGTTACGCAGCCCGTTGGCTATTTCCGGACTATAACCGAAAAGCTGCTTGAAGATCGTTTGCATGTATTCGGCCCTGTCGTAGCCGCTCGTGAGTACGTCGCTGTCGGCCTCGAACTCCTCGGCCTCGGTCAGCCGCCGTGCGGCGATCCATACGAAGGGGTTCCACCACAGGGCGGCTTTCATGGTTTCCATGACGATCCGCTCGAGGGAGTGGCGGTGGGCTATGTGGCTCGATTCATGGGCCAGGATCGCCCCCATCTCCGCGGCGGGTGTTGCGGTCCAGATGTAGATTGTGCGGAAAAACGAGAACGAAGCGATCTCCTGCCGCGTGCGCACGATCTTGTATTTGCCCGTACGGGTGACCTCCGCGCCGCGCCGGAGGCGCCGGATACGGAATACCTGCCACAACATGATGCCGAGGATCAGGGCTGCGCCCGCCAGGTAAAGCCCCAGGCACAGATGCCCGGGCGTGATGGCGTGCGCCTCGGCGTCGGGCAGCACTTCGGCCGTCCAGTCAGCGAGGTCGGGCGCAGTTACGGTCGGGGTCGCCACGATGACCTGCCCCGGCCATACGGGGATGCGTAGCAGGGGGATCAGTGCGGCTGCGGCCGTCGAGGCAAGCAGGTACAGGCGGCACCAACGGAATTTCACCCTGCGTTCGAGCAGGATGGTGTAGGCCGCTAACAGCACGCCGCTGCATGCGAGGACTTCGAGGGCATATATGGCCAGCGTTTTCATGGTCGTAAGGGCTTGGGGCGGAGCGGGCGATTATTTGCGGGCGTTCTGCATGATTTGGAGAATCTCCTCCATCTCCGTGACCGAGATGTCCTCATGGCGCGAGAAGAACGAGACCATCTGTGCCAGCGAGCCGTCGAAATAGGACGACAGTACCGACGACATGACCCCGCGTGCGTACTCTTCGCGGCTTACGGCCGGATAGTAGCGGTGGCTTTTGCCCTCGGGCGTGTGGTTGACGAAACCTTTGTTTTCGAGGATTTTGAGGAAGGTCGCGACTGTGGTGTATTTCGGGCGGGGTTCTTTTGTCTGGGCGATGATCTCGTTGACCACCGCATCGCCCAGCCTCCAGAGTATCTGCATGATCTCCTCTTCGCCGCGTGTGAGTTCCGGTTGTTTATTCTCCATGGTAGTGGTTTTTAGTTCGTTTTCGATGTCATTCAGTTTCCAGCGCGGTTGCAGCCCTCCGGCGCCGGCCATTGGATACCCCAACGTTTGAGGTATTCCGCGACAGGCCCCATGCCGACCTCTCTGCGCCACTCGTCCACGCGTTCCGCGTCGAGCAACGGGGCTATGTAATAACTGCCGTCGCCATGCCGGAGCACCTGTGATCCGTAACGCTGCGGTTCTCCTTTGCTGACGGCTATGCGATCCTCGAGCATGGCGACCTGCAAAGGCTGGATGTCCCCCAGCACCGCTCCCTGCCTCAGCAGGGGCAGGTAACGCTCCTGTATTGCCGGATCGGAATGCTGGATGACAAGGAAGAATGCCGTGCATGCGTCGCCGACCTTCGTTTTACCTACCCAGCCCCGACTGTCGAGAATAGACGAGATTTCCCGCAGGTTCAAACTGTCCGTGCGCTGCATCTCTGCGATCAGCGAGTCCGTCACGATGCCGTTTGCACCCGATTCTATGGCCCGGATATAGGCCGTGCGTACCTGCTGGTCGCTCGCGGCGATCTGCTGCAATTTCCTGCGCAACGGTATGTCGAAGTCGCGTTCAGCGCGGTGTTGCCGCGCTGTGAGCGTGTCGAGGAGTAGCTGCCAACGTGTGTCGGCATGCAGCGGTTGTAGATCTCCGTCGGTTTCGATGCGATCGGAATACCATTCCTTTTCAAGGGCTATGCGTTTGAATAACCGGTCGAAAGCCAGCCCGTTGTCTCCGGCTTTAGCCGCAGCGCAAGCTGCATTGTATAAATGATAGGGTTGTATGTGTTCTGTCTGATAGAAGGCTGCTTCGAATGCCCGGCTCGCGCCGGCGGGGTCGCCGGCCATGTAGAGCGAGTCGGCTTGGCGGATGTGCGCGAGGTAGGTGCTCTTGTCGCTTTGCTGTGCGTATGAGCACAAGAAGGCTGCGACAAAAATCAGGGCGATATACATGCGCTTTTCCATGAGCATTATGATTTAAACTCGACACAAGTTTACTACTAATTTTTTAGATCAACAAATATTTCTTCTAAAAAATTAGTAGATAGCGCCCAAAAAGCAGAATACCTATATTAACATGCGATATGCGATGTAACCTTGTTTGGGAATTTCCGGGGAGTCCCCTGTCTGCATTGTGGCGCGAAGGCCGGCTGCCGGGGCAGGTTTGTTGCCGGAAAACCGGGTGCGCAGGCGCAAACGAACCGCCGGATTGCCGGACGGGGGAGGCTGCCAGCGATGGCGGAACGCCCCTTCAGGGAGTCAGACCAGCCGTGCCTCTTCGTTGTCCTTCTCCGCCTTCTCGTCCTCTTCCCAGTCGAACCACGGGAATTCATGGCGCCCGGCGAGCGAAAAACGGGTGTAGGTGATCGGAAGCCCCATTTCGAGGAATCGTTTCTCGTAGGCGGTCTTAACCGACAGCACCTCGTCGGCGTAGCCCGTGCCGTAGATGTCGGCGTTCGAGACTTCGCATGGCAGCCCGTAGCGGCGCACCACCTCGTTCGTATAGCCGAAAAGATGCTTCGAATCGGTCTTGAGGTTGATCCATCCGTCGGGGGACAGTATGCGGGCGTAATATCCGAGGAAAAGCGGCGAGGTGAGGCGTTTCTTCGCCCGGCGGCTCTTGAGTTGCGGGTCGGGGAAGGTGATCCATATCTCGTCGACCTCGCCCTCGGCGAACAGGCCGTTGATAAACTCGATGCGCGTGCGCAGGAACCCCACGTTGGGCATCCTGCGGTCGGTGGCGGTTTTGGCGCCCCGCCACATGCGTGCGCCCTTGATGTCGATGCCGATGAAATTGCGCGACGGGTCGCGCTCGGCCAGCGCTACGGTATATTCGCCCTTGCCGCAGCCCAATTCGAGTACGATCGGGTTGTCGTTATGGAAAAAGTCGCTGCGCCAATGCCCTTTGAGCGGGTGGTCGCAACGGAATACCTCGTCGAATTCGGGTTGTATGAAACAGTCGAAAGTCAGGTTCTCGCGGAACTTGCGGAGCTTGTCCTTGCCCATTGTTGTCTCTTATTCGCTTTTTACGATATTGATGCCGACGGCCTCGATGCCCTTCACCGGGCGGCCGGGGGTGACGGTTATGCAGTAGTCGCCCGTGCGGGCGAAGCGGATGCGGCGGCGATAGGGGAGGTCGGCCTCGCGCGACAGAGCGGCCGGAGTGTGCGCGGCCGGGAGTGTGAGCCGGAAAGCCTCTTCGTGCCGGAGCGAGTCGGGTGTGACGACTGCTATGCGTACCGTCAGCGTGTCTTCATCCATGCGGTCGTCGTAGCGCAGGAACAAATCCATGTCACGCAGCGTCGTCGTATCGGTGTTGGTGAAGACGATGGCGGCGGGGGTGTCCCAGCCCGAGGCATCCACATCGGTCACCGCGGCTCCGTGGGGTGACACGCAGCCTGCGGCAAAGGCCGCGGTGGAAAGGAGTACTGCCCGACGGACTTTCCGGAATGCGCTGCCCGTCCGATCCCGGTATGCGGCTGTGCCGGACGCTGCCCTGCCCGACCCTGGCGTATGGAACCACGTTGTGCCGGGTTGTGTTGTACAGGGCTGCATTGCGCCGGCCTGCGTGGCAGTGCTACCCGGAATGCCGGCCGTCTGCCGAAGCGTTCCGGCTGCTGCGCGACGTGCCGCTATGTCACGTGCCCGTATCACCGTCTATTCGTTTGAACCCCCGTTGCTTCCGCTGCCGTTGTCGCTGCCCCCTTCGCGGCGTTCGCCTCCCGGACGGCGGCGGTTGCGGTTGTTGCGCCTGTTGCCACCTTCGCGGCGTTCCCCGCCGTTTGTATTGCCCTCTGCGCCGTTGTTGCCTCCGTTGTTGCCGTTGCCATTGTTGCGGGGAGCTGCCTCATTGCGGTTCCCGTTGCGGCGGTCACCGCCGTTGCGGCCCTCCCCGTTGTTCCGGTTCTCGTTGCTGCGGCCTTCCCCGTTACGGTTCTCCCCGTTGCGGGAACGGTCGCTGCGCCGCTGGCGGCGTTCGGGGCGCTCCTGCTGGGGCTGCTGCCCCGGCTGAGCCTGGCGGCGCTCCTGTCCTGTTTCCTGGGAAGGCTGCCCGTTCTGCCCCTCCTGCCCGTTCTGTTTGCCCCGGTTGCGGCCGCGCTTGTTGCGCCGTTTGGCCGAGTCGAAACGGGTGATGCTGTCCTCTTCGGAGCGGTAGGTCGGCTCCTCGGCTATCGGGCGGATGTCGTCGGCGTGCTGCAGCTGGTCGACCTTCTTGCCCGCACGGTTCAGCGCCATGATTTCGCGCACGCGCGACACGGGCAGCGTGGTGACATTGACCATCGCGTCCTTGCTTGACGAGAAGGTCATCGTACCGGCGAGAATGTCGCTTTTGACGAGGAAATATTCACCGTCGATGGCCTGCAACGGCTCACGCAGGCGCGGGAACTCCTTGCGGGCGTCGACATAGGTGTCGTATTCGTACATCATGCAGCATTTGAGCTTCGAGCACTGCCCGGCCAGTTTCTGGGGATTGAGCGAAATCTCCTGTGCACGGGCGGCACCCGTCGTGACGCTCGAGAAGCTCGACATCCACGATGCGCAGCACAGCTCGCGCCCGCAGGCACCCAGCCCGCCGATGCGCCCGGCTTCCTGGCGTGCGCCGATCTGCTTCATTTCGATGCGGATGTGGAACCGCTCGGCGAAGACCTTGATCAGTTCGCGGAAATCGACACGCTCGTCGGCGATATAGTAGAAAATAGCCTTGATCTTGTCCCCCTGGTACTCAACGTCGCCGATCTTCATGTTGAGTCCCATGTCGGCGGCGATCTGGCGCGATGCGATCATCGTTTCATGTTCGAGGGCGATGGCCTCCTGCCATTTCTCGATGTCGTAGGGCTTGGCCTTGCGGTAAACTTTCTTGAACTCGCCGTTGTAGGGGTTGAATCCCGTGCGGCGCATCTGGCGTGCTACCAGGTCGCCCGTGAGCGAAACGACGCCGATGTCGTGTCCGGGCGATGCCTCGACCGCCACGATGTCGCCCCGCTTGAGCTGCAGATTGTTGGCGTTCAGGTAGAACGAGCGGCGCGTGTTCTTGAACCGCACCTCCACGATGTCGGTCGGGATATTCTCGGGGTACTCCTCGAGCCACGCCGTTTCGTGAAGCTTGAAACACCCGTCGCAGAGCTTCGCCTCGCACTCTGCGCCGCAATCGCAGAAACTGCATCCGCGGCCTATTTCGGGTTTACACTTTTTCGTATATTGTTTTTCGGTGTCCATTTGTGGGCATAATTTGCGTAAAGATACGAAATTTTTTTTATCCGGCGGCCACTCTGCCTAAATCGTTGCCTCAATTGCCCAGGCGGAGCTTGCGGACGCTGCGCCGGATGCGGACGATCATCATCACGGCCGCGGCCGACAAGCCGAACGAGAAGCCGAGGAAAAGCCCCGTCGGGCCCATGCCGAGCGTGAAGCCGAACAGGTAACCCACCGGCAGGTTCAGCAGCCAGTAGGATACGAAGGCGATCGGCATGATGATTTTCACGTCCTGTATGCCGCGCAGGATGCCTACCGAGACATTCTGGATGCCGTCCGAAAGCTGGTAGAGCGCCGCGAAGACCAGCAGTTGCGAAGCGATGGCGATCACCTCGGGGTTGGTCGAGAAGAACGTCGGGATGATGTTGCGCATGGTGATGAAGACCAGCGCTGCAAAAGCGTTCCAGGCGAGCACCAGGTGGTACGACGCCTTGGCCGCCAGCGACAGCTCCCCGATGTTGCGGGCACCGTAGCAGTGCGACACGCGGATGGTGGTGGCCGCACCGATCGACATGACGATCATGAAGGCGCAGTTGCCGATCGTAACGGCGATCTGGTTGGCGCTCATGGTCTCCTTGCCGAACCAGCCCATCATGATGCCAGTGCCGACGAACGCCGAGGCTTCGAGGAACATCTGCATCGAGATCGGAAGCCCCATGTGCAGCAGGTTCTTCACCGTGGCCCACGAATAGTTGCGGGGCGAGAACCCGTCGAGGTAGCCGCGGTATTTGTGGCGGTTGTAGAAGTAGCCGATCATCAGGATCGGGGCGATGATGCGCGAGAGCAGCGTACCCAGCCCGGCACCCTCGGCACCCATTTCGGGGAGCCCGAAGCGGCCGTAGATGAACACCGCGTTGAAGCCGATGTTGGCCATGTTGGCGATGATCGTCACGACCATCTCGACCTTGGTGTTGCCCACGCCTTCGAGAAATTGCTTGAATGCGAAGAAGAGCATGACGAACGGCATGCTGAATACCAGCATCTTGTAGTAGGGGATGGCCATGTCGACGACCTCGACCGGCTGGCCGAGGTCGTACATGAGCGGGATGACCGCATATTGTACGGCGGCCATCGCGAACCCGAGCAGCGTGTAGAACAGGATGCCGTTTTGCAGCAGCCCGGCCGACTTCTCGCGGTCGCCCTGCGCGTAGAGTTCGCCCACGAGGGGCGTCATGCCCAGCGCGATGCCGATGGCGGCGATGAAAAGGATGAAGAACACCGCCCCGCCGAACGATACGGCGGCCAGCGGCACGGGATCGTCGCCGCCGTAGCGGCCGACCATCAGGTTGTCGGCCACCTGCGTGAGGATTTGTCCCAATTGCGTCAGTACGACGGGCAGGGCCAGCCGCAGGTTGGATTTGTACTGGTCTTTGTATTTCGAGAAACTGTACATCGGTTTTCCGGATTAGGGTGCAAAGATAGCCATTTATGTCCGGATTGCAATCCTCGGGCTGTCCCGGGATGAAAAATCCGCCCGTTTCTGGGCGGATTCCATGCCGGAGGTCAGTACGGGAGCGTGATTTCGATGCAGCAGCCCGCGCGGTAGTCGGGGCATACGCGGATTGCGCCCCCGAGCCGGGTGACGATCAGGCGGCAGAGGTACAGGCCGATGCCCGACCCGGGTTTGAACGAATCTACCTTGGTGAAACGGTCGAATACCCATTCCTGCTTGTCCGGGGCGATGCCTATGCCGGTGTCGGTTACGCGGATGCGGAGTTTGCGGGTGCTGTCGTCCTTGTCGCAGCAGACCGTGACGGAACCCGCAGCGGTGAATTTGGCGGCGTTCTGCAACAGGTTGTCGATCACGCGCGTCATATAGGTTTCATTGGTCGGGATGACGCAGGTGCCGCGACCCCCCCCCTTGAGGATGTATTCTACCGACGGGTTTTGGGAAAGTTCACGCTGGATTTGCAGCCGCTCGGCACACAGCAGGCCGAGATCGGTTTCGGCGAGCGGCAAGGGCTCTTCGGAGCTGACCAGGCTCGACAATTCGAGCATGTTTTCCAGCAGGGTGGTCAGCGCGGTCGTGCTCGCCCATATCTGTTCGCGGAATTCGCGCCGCGTATTGTGGTCGTGGTCGCCTTCGAGCAGTAGATCCGAGAACCCGTTGATGGCGTTGAGCGGCGTGCGGATTTCGTGACACATCGAGTTGATGAAGGCCGTTTTCATCTTTTCGCTCTCCATGGCGCGGCGGCTTTGGCGGGTTATCTCTTCGTTGGCATCGGTCAGTTGCCGCCTTATCTGCTTCAGCTGCCGAACCATGACGTACTGGTAGACGCTCCAGCCGATGAGCAGCAGCACCAGAATGCCGCCCGCAAGCAGGGCGATGAATCGTATGCGGCCGGTCAGCCGGGACTTTTCGAATTCCAGCCTGCCCACCTCGAACAAGGTCTGCATTTCGGCAAGACTGCTCTGCGCCTCTTCTACCCGCTCGTTGAAGCGGATGTTATTGGTTGTTCGCACCGCTTTGAGGGCGTTTTTATAATCGCCCATTTCTTCGTACAGATAGGATTGGGTGGCATAGATAGGGGCTAAGTCCGCTTTTATGCCTTTGCTTTTGTAGACGGTTATGGTCGAGTCGATGTAAGCCACGGCCCGTTCGTAATCCCCCGTACACTGATAATACCGGGCGCTCGTGCTGTATATTTCCGCCATGTCGCCTCTGGCGCGGGCCAGCCCGATGCATTTTTGGTAATACTCGTTCAGCTTATCTCGGGAGATCAGGTCGCGCAGGTATACCATTTTGGCATAGGCGCGCATCATGTAGCCCGTCGTGTCGCGGTGGGGCCGTTCGAAGCGGTCGTCCATCGCCAGCCATTTGCGGTGCAGGTCGATACATTGCCCGATCTGCTCTTCGGCGCGCTTGTCCTTGCAGAGCATATAGAGATCGGAAAGTTCGTCGTGGCAAATCTTTTCCAGGTGGAGACGCTCTTCGAGCGGGTATTTCCTGAGGTTTTCCAGCGCTCGCTCCACATAGGGGATCGCCTTGGCGATGTTGTCGTAGGCTTCGGTCGTGACCGACGAAAAGTCGATGGCCAGGCCTGTCAGGAATTCCCATTCGATGCGCTCCTCGGGCGAGAGCCGATCGTAGTTTTTGCCTTTGAGTTCTTCCACCGCACGCGTTACCGTTTCGATCGAATTGTTGTCGTTCATCTGTTTCCAGAGGTAGTAGGCGTAAAGCGATGAACGGAACAGGGCGTAACGGGAACCCGGGAGAATGCTGTCTGCGAGGGCGATGTATTTCTCGGCCCGCCGGGCGTCGCGGTCGGCGAATTTGCGAACCAGAAAGTCCAGCGCATCTTTGCATCCGTAGGTATCCCCGGCCTTGTGCGCTTCGGCGAGTGCCGCTTCCCAATAGGGTGCGGCCAGTTCGAGGCTGTCGCCGCTCAGGTCGGCAAGTTGGACGTATATACGTTCCCGGCCGGCGGCATCGGGTGTTTTCGGTAAGAGCGTAAGCAAACTGTCGGCATGTGCCGGCTTGGGGGGCGCCGATATTGCAGCGTACGGAAACAAGGACATAATTAGCCCTGACGCAAGGGCTTTCAGGAGAATCTGACGCATGTCGGTGTCGTGAAACAATATTAAATTCGGACAAATTTATGAAAAAAAATCTTTCGGGGAATTATCATTTAAAAAATAGCAAACATAAAAACAGAGACCGGTTGCAAGCCGGTCTCTTTTAACGGGACGGGTCTGAACCGTCCGGGAGTCATGCCACCCGCAGCTTTACGCCGTGCGATTTGTCCGACTCGACGACGACCGTGTCGCCTTCGTGGAGTTTGCCGTCGATGATCAGCGTCGAAAGCGGTTCCTCGACGTTGTCCATCAGCGTACGTTTGAGCGAGCGGACTCCATAGCGCGATTCGTAGCCCATGGCCGCCAGGCGACGCTTGGCTCCGTCGGTGATCTTCACCTTGTAGCCCAGGCGGCGCGTGCGTTCGAAGAGCCCTTGCAATTCCAGTTCGATGATCCGCTCCACATCGCTCAGTTCCAGCGTGCGGAACAATACGATGTCGTCGATCCGGTTCAGGAACTCCGGGGCGAAGGTCTGCTCGAGTGCCTTGCGGTATTCGCACCGGGGCGTCGCGGAGGCTGTGGCACTCTTCGATACGGTGCTGTAACCTACCTGCACCGATTTCTTGACCACGTCGCGCGACCCGACGTTCGAGGTCATGATGATGATCGTGTTGCGGAAGTCCACCTTGCGGCCCGAGCCGTCGGTGAGGTGTCCCTCGTCGAAGATCTGCAACATCGTGTTGAAGACCTCGGGGTGCGCTTTCTCGATCTCGTCGAACAGGATCACGGCATAGGGCTGGCGGCGTACCGTCTCGGTGAGCTGGCCGCCCTCGCCGTAGCCGACATAACCCGGTGGCGAGCCGATCAGCCGGGCGACGTTGTGCTTCTCGCTGTATTCGCTCATGTCGATGCGGATCAGTCCGCGCTGTTCGTCGAAGAGCCATTTCGAGACCTCCTTGGCCAGCAGCGTCTTGCCTACCCCCGTGGGGCCGACGAAGAGGAATACCCCGATCGGACGGTTCTCGTCCTTGAGCCCGGCCCGCGAGCGGCGGATCGTGCGCGAGATCTTCTCGACGGCCTCCTGCTGCCCTACGACCCGCTGCGAAAGGTGCTGGCAGAGGGTTTGCAGGCGGGTCATCTCTCCGCCCGAAATGCGCTCGGCGGGGATGCCCGTCATCGAGGTGATGACCTGCTGGATATGCTCGGCCGTGATCTCCACGGGGTTGGTTTCGAGCGACCGCTGCCATTCGTTGCGGCTTTCGCCCAGTTTCGAACGGAGTGCGATTTCGCGCAGGCGTGCCGAGGCGGCCTTTTCGTAGACCAGCTCTTTGACCGCCTCGCGGCGTTCGCGCCGCACTTGGTCGAGTGCGCTTTCCATCTGGCGGAGTTCGGCCGGTTCGCGCGCCGATTGCAGGTGTATGCGCGAGCCCGCCTCGTCCAGCACATCGATCGCCTTGTCCGGGAAGAAGCGGTCGGTGATGTAGCGCCCGGTGAGTTCCACGCAGGCTTGCAGCGCCTCTTCCGTATAGCGTACCTTGTGGTGCTGCTCGTAGTGGGGGGCGATGTTGCGCAGGATCTGGAGCGTCTGCTCGGGCGTCGTGGGCTCGACGACGACCTTCTGGAACCGGCGCTCGAGCGCCGAGTCGCTTTCGATGTTCTCGCGGTATTCGTCGAGCGTCGTGGCGCCGATGGTCTGCAGTTCGCCCCGTGCGAGTGCCGGTTTGAGGATGTTGGCCGTGTCGAGGCTGCCCTGTGTCGAACCGGCACCCACGATGGTGTGTATCTCGTCGATGAATATGATCGTGTCCTTGGCTTTGCGCAGTTCGTCGAGCAGTTGCTGCATGCGCTCCTCGAATTCGCCGCGGAACTTCGTGCCCGCCACGAGCGACGATACGTCGAGCGAGAAGAGCGTCTTGTCGGCGATGGTGTAGGGCACCTCGCCGCCTGCGATGCGCAGAGCCAGCCCTTCGATGATGGCGCTCTTGCCCACGCCCGCCTCGCCGATGAGGATCGGGTTGTTCTTCTTGCGGCGCGAGAGTATCTGGACTACGCGTTCGATCTCCTGCTCGCGCCCCACGACGGGGTCGATTTTACCCTCGCGGGCCATCTGCGTGAGGTTTACGCCGAACTTGTCGAGCACGTGCGATGTGTTTTTCTCTTCGGGTTTGTTTTCCTCGCTGAAATCGAGCATGTGTACCTGTATCTCCGTGCGGAAATCGTCGCCGGCGGCGAATTTCTTGATGTCCTCGGATACGACTTCACCCGTGATGCCGTACATTTCGAGTACGCGCGATGTCGCGGTCGAGCGGTCGCCGACGATGGCCCGCAGTGCGTGGGCCGTAGAGACGCTCCGCACGGCGCCCGATACGGCGCACAGTTCGTCGGTAAAGGCGCGGTAAAACTCTTCGGCGCCCGTGTTTTCGCGCCGCCCTGCCCCGAGTACCTCGCGTTCGATGCGCAGGCGTACCTGGTAGAGCTCCCAGTCCTTCAGACGGGAGGATAAAAGCTGGTAGGCAAGCGACCCTTCTTCGCGGAGCATCTCCAGCATGAGAAAATCCTTCAGCGAGTGGTCGATTCCTGCTTTGGTCGTATTAAACGCCGCGCGGGCAATGATGCCCTCGAGCGTCTTCGAAATTTTTACTTGCATGTTGCGTCGTCATGAAATTTAATAGTCTAACTTTTGATTCTTCGCCTATCTAACGGCATGTTATTGTTAAATATTATGTTAACTTATTGAGCGGTATTTATTGCATTGTCCCTGAGTGGATTGTGCGGCTGAAATTCTCGGTGTGCGATGCTGGAAACGGGCTTCGATGTGTTCTGAACGGGTTTCCGGACTTTTTCGCAGGGAGAAGATGCTCCCCCGGAAGGGTAGTTCCGGTACTATGGAAAGGGTATACGGAGGCAGGATAGGTTCCCTGTGGCCGGTGCCGGAAAGAGCTCTTGCGGGGGCGGGGTTCGCCGGCTTTGGTTACCGGGGCTGCCTGCGGTGCCGGGCGGCTCTGTACCGGACGGCTTCTTGTGCGGGATATACCGACTGCGCCGGGATTAGTTGCCTGTTGCCGGCCGGTGCCGGGCGTCAGTTGCCGTTATACAATTATGATTCGGAATGTTTTATTTTTGATACGATGGCTGAAAGCCGTACCGATACCCTGCCGAAACCGGATGTAGATTTTTCCAGTGTATTATCTCTCTGAAAAACAATTATTATTACAAGTATAAAACGGAGTGTGTGTGTTTTTATTGTGCCGGTCTTGTTTATTTGTGTTGTTAATTTTGTATTTTTGTGGAAAAGGCCCGTCCGGGGCTGTTGACAACCGACTTCAACCCGAAAAGAATATGAAACGGATCCTAATCCCTCTCCTGGCGCTCGCCGCCGCCATGACCTTTGCACAACCGCCGCGCCCGCTGCCACCGGGCTATCCTGACCGTTCGGGGAATATAGACCTCGAAAGGGGGTTCCGAACCCCGCCGGCAGGTTACGGCGAGGTGCCCTTCTATTGGTGGATCGGCGACACGCTCACGCGCGAACATCTCGCCTGGCAGCTCGACATGCTGGCACGGAAACGGATCAGCAGCCTGCAGATCAACTATTGCCACACCGATACGGGCGGCATCACCTACGGCAGGACATTTCGTTCGAAGCCCGACCTCTTCACTCCGGCGTGGTGGGAGCTTTTCGGGTGGTTCATGACCGAGGCCGGCAAACGCGGTATGACCGTCAGCCTGAGCGACTATACGCTGGGCGTGGGGCAGGGCTCCTATGTGGACGAGATGCTGGCCGAAGACCCGACGCTCAACGGTTCGGAACTGCATTTCGACAGCCTGGAACTCGGCCGCGGGGAGCGTTTCTCGCGGGCTTATGCGCAGCGGCCGCTTTCGCTGAACGCTTACCCGCTCGATGCCCGGGGCCGGATCGACGGGGCGCCGGTCGACCTGTTGCCGGAAATGGGGCCAGACGGGGTCGAGTGGCAGAACCCCTGGCCGCGGGCCCTCGTGGCCGAAGTGAAGGCCGAGCGGCGCCTGCCTTCGCTCGATCCGATGCACCCTCGTGCGGGGCACAGTTACGTGCGGCACTTTTTCCAACGTTTTGCAGACCGTTTCCCCGGGGAATCGGAAACGGGGCTCAATTTCTTTTTCTCCGATGAGCTGAACTTCAACCTGCAGGGCAATATCTGGAACGATATTTTCCGCGACGAGTTCATGCGCCGCAAGGGATACGACATCCTGCCGCAGATCGACGCGCTGTTCGTCGACCTGGGTGACAGTTCGGTCAAGGTACGCATGGACTATAACGACGTGCGCGTGGCGCTGAGCGAGGAAAACTTCTTCATCCCCGTCTATGAGTGGCACCAGCGGCGCGGGCTGCTCTTCGGATGCGACCACGGCGGCCGTGGCCGCGACGTGGGCGAGTTCGGCGACTATTTCCGTACCCAGCGTTGGAACCAGGCTCCGGGTTGCGACCAGCCGATGTTGCAGAAGGACATTATTAAAAACAAGGTCGCCTCGTCGATCTCGCACCTCTACGAACGCCAGCGCGTCTGGCTCGAAGGTTTCCACAGCAGCGAGTGGTCGACCAACTCGGCGCAGCTGACCGATGCGATCTTCGCCAATTTCGCCATGGGGCAGAATCTGCTGAGCCTGCACGGGCTTTACTATACGACCATGGGGGGCTGGTGGGAGTGGGCGGCGCCCTGCAACCATTTCCACGAGCCTTACTGGGACGAGATGGACGGGTTGCTGGAGTGTACCGAGCGCCTGAGTTATATCCTGTCGCAGGGATACCACGTCGCCGACGTGGCGATCCTCTATCCCGTCGAGCCGGTGGTGGCCGGGTACGGCAACGAGGCTGTCGAAGCCGCCTTTGCCGCTGGGGAGGCGATTTACCGCGACGGCATCGACTTCGACTACATGGATTACGAATCGCTCGGCCGCGCCGAGGTGCGCGACGGCCGGTTGCATGTGGCCGGGGAGTCGTTCGGCGTGGTCGTGGTTCCCGCCATGCGGGCGATCCGCCACTCGTCGCTCGAAAAACTGCGCGACTTCGTTCGCGACGGCGGCATGGTCATCAATATCGGCCCGCTGCCGGAGGCCTCTGAAAAGGAGGGGCGCGGCGGCCGGGCGTTGACGGAACTGGTGGCGGATCTCTTCGGGGGCGGGCGCGACCGGGTTTTCCGTATCGGCGATCCGGCGGATGCGACCGCACTCATCGGCCGCAATACGCAGCGCGATTTCACGCTGCTCCGCCCGGCAACGGATGCCGGGGCGCATCCTGCCAAGCAAAAGACGGGCGATCCGACCCCTTACGTCATGCACCGCCGCATCGGCGGCCGCGACCTCTTTGCGGTCTATAACGTCGGGCGGGGCGCAACGTGCCGTTTCCGTGCATGGGGAGCCGCGGAGCTGTGGGATCCGTGGACGGGCGGGAAACGCCCGCTGCGGGTTGCCGCCGTCACGGATGCCGGAACCGAGGTGGTGATGCCGCTGGAGCGTACGGACATGCAGCTGATCCTCTTCGACCCTTCCCGCGATGCGGAGGTCGGGGCGGAATCCGCCGGCGCGGGGAGCACGCAGCGGATCGACCTCGGCGGGGAGTGGGATTTCCGGCTGGAACCCTTGCTGGACAACCATTTCGGCGATTACCAGTGGCCGGGGACGGACGAAAAGATCAGTGCCTGTATTTATGATGCCGAATACGAACGGCTCGGCGGCGAGGCTCGGAAAGGCCGCGGACGGTTCACCTTCGGAGAGCGGTTCATGCTTCTGGGAGCGGTACCCGCCTCGGTGGATGAACGGACGGTGCTGGACAACCTGCCCGGCACGGCGTCGGGCGTGGAGGCAGCCGGCGTGCGGTACGACTGGCAGCCCTATGCGTTCTCATGGCGCTGGGGCGTCGAGGGCGACTTCGGGCATCAGGGCTGGCACGGCCTGAAGGCGGAGATGTACGACGATTTCATCCGCCTGGGTGCGACCGAACGGGCTTTCAACGGCATGGTTCGCAAGGCCGAGGCATCCGGAATGAAGGATTATTACCTTTACACCTGCGTGGATGCCCCGCGCGACGGGTTGTACGACGCCGAATGGGGCGGGATGCAGCCCGTGGGGTTCTATGTCGGCGGGGAACGGCGGGAGCCTGCGCCGCAGGTCGCCCTGAAGCAGGGCATCAACGAGATCGTGCTGCATTACGATTCGTTCGGCACGGCGCGGTTCGCCCTGCGCGACGGTGCGGCGGACATCGCGCCCGAGACGCTGGCCGAGGCCCCGTTGCGGATGAAGTTCCGCGGCGACCGGGCGCTGCTGCCGTTCGACAGCCGGAAGACGGCGGATACGCGGGCGCGGTTCACCTTTACGGCGGCGCCCGGGCTGGAGGCGCTGGAATTCACGGCTTTCGGCCGGAAACCCGAAGTGCGTGCCGACGGCCGGAAATGCCGGGTCGCCGAGGTCGCACGCCGCAGCGACGGCGCCGTAACCTACAGTGCCGTGTTGCCCCGGCGTGCCGAACTTCCGGCGGAGGTGTCGCTGACGCTTACCGAAGAGCGCGGGTATGCCGGCGGTGCGGCGATAGACGGCCCTGTGAAGCTGGTTTGCGGGGCGGGACGCTATACGGTCGGCGACTGGTGCCGTAACGATGCCTTGCGTACTTATTCCGGTGCGGCGTGGTACGGCCGGGACTTTACGCTGACGAAGAAACCCGCGGGTCGTGTGACACTCGACCTGGGCGAGGTCGTCTCGACGGCACGGGTGCTGGTCAACGGTCGTGAGGCCGGTTTGAGGCTGACGTCGCCCTGGCGTTTCGATGTGACCGGACTGTTGCAGGAAGGTACCAACCGGATCGAAATCCGGGTTTGCAATACGACGGCCAATATCTTCCTCTCTTCGCCGACGGTCTACCGCGGCGATACGAAGGCCGGAATACTCGGCCCGGTGCGGATCGAGATCGCCGAATAATCTGCGGCCGGGAGTGTTAAGGCAGGCGCCGCAATTTTGCGGCGCCCGCCTTAATCGGATGAAGCCCCGGCGTGGATTCTCCGGCGTATTTTCGGGCGGGCGTCTTCGGTACGTCTTCGGGGCGGATTATTTCCGCGGCCACTCCCCGACCTCCATGTCGCGCATGTCGGCGCCGTCGATCACCAGCCGCACGGCCGTGCGGACTTTGTGGAAACCGTATTCGCCGGCTGCGCCCGGGTTGACATGCAGCAGGTCGTAAACCGGATCGTAGACCACCTTGAGGATATGCGAATGCCCGGCGATGAAGAGTTTGGGATGCAGCGCCTGTATCTTTGCCGCTGCGCGCGGGTCGTAATGGCGCGGGTAGCCGCCGATATGGGTCATCAGCACCCGCACGCCCTCGCATTCGAACGCGAGGAAGCCGGGGTAGACGCGGCGTGTGAGCCCTCCGTCGATGTTGCCCGAGACGGCGCGCAGGGGTTTGAACGCCGCGATCGTGTCGGCCAGTTCGAGCGAGCCGATGTCGCCCGCATGCCAGATTTCGTCCACGTCCTTGAGGAATTCGCGCAGCGTGTCGTCGAATGTCCCGTGGGTGTCGGATATGATGCCGATGCGTTTCATTTTATAGTCTTGATGCGGATTGCCGGGCCGGGAATCGTGCGTATGCCGCGCGTGCCGCCGGAAATCTTCGATGTATTATTTATACTTGTCCTTCCACAACTCCTGCATGCGCTGGGCGATCTTCGCCTCGGTGGCATTCCCGGTGTTGGGTTCGTAGAATTTCGTCCCTGCGAGGCTTTCGGGCAGGAACTCCTGCTCGGCGAAATTGCCCGCGTAGTCGTGTGCATATTTATACCCTTTGCCGTAGCCTGCCTTGTCCATCAGTTTGGTCGGGGCGTTGCGCAGGTGCAGCGGCACGGGGCGGTTCGTGGTGTCGTGCTCGACCAGCGACATCGCCTTGTTGATGGCCATGTAGGCCGAGTTGCTCTTGGGGCTGGTGGCCAGGTAGATCGTCGTTTCTGCCAGCGTGATCCGCGCTTCGGGCATGCCGATCTTGTGTACCGTGTCGAAACAGGCGTTGGCCAGCAGCAGTGCGTTGGGGTTCGCCAGCCCGATGTCCTCCGAGGCGAGGATCACCAGCCGCCGTGCGAGGAAGCGTGGCTCCTCGCCCCCGGCCAGCATGCGCGCCAGATAGTAGATCGCGGCATTGGGGTCGCTGCCCCGCACCGATTTGATGAAGGCCGAGATGACGTCGTAGTGCTGCTCGCCGTTCTTGTCGTAGAGGGCGATGTTCTGTTGCAGGCAGTCGGTGACGTACTGGTCGGTGATCGTCAGTTTGCCCTCCGTCGCCCCGGCCAGTATGTCGAGGATATTGAGCAGCTTGCGGGCGTCGCCGCCCGAGAATTTGAACAACGCACCCGTCTGCTTCACTTCGATCTGGCGTGCTTTCAGTTCCGTGTCGGTCGTCAGCGCCCGGTCGAGCAGCGTTTGCAGGTCTTTGTCCTCCAGCGATTTGAGGATGTAGACCTGGCAACGGCTCAGGAGCGGCGAGATCACCTCGAACGAAGGGTTTTCGGTCGTGGCGCCTATGAGTGTCACGACGCCCTGCTCGACGGCTCCCAGCAGCGAATCCTGCTGGCTTTTGTTGAAACGGTGGATTTCGTCGATGAACAGGAAGGGCGGCTTGGCGTCGAAAAAGCGCTGTTTGCGGGCCGACTCGATCACTTCGCGCACGTCCTTGACGCCCGACGTGACGGCCGAGAGCGTGAAGAACGGACGGTCGAGCTGCGTGGCGACGATCTTCGCCAGCGTGGTTTTACCCACGCCCGGCGGGCCCCAGAGTATGAACGACGGCACGTTGCCCGTTTCGAAGAACTTGCGGAACACGCCGTTCTTACCCACGAGGTGCTCCTGCCCGATATATTCGTCTATCGTGCGGGGGCGCAGTCTTTCGGCTAAGGGAGCTGACATGATCCGTGTTGTTTTATGATCCAAAAATAGGTATTTTTCCCGGAACAGGCAAATGCGGTGCCGTGGATGCAGGCAAAAAAAGGTGCCGCCGTCAGGCGGCACCCTGTATCGCACGGAACCCGGCCGGGCGTTACTCTTCCGGCTTTACCAGTGAGAGGCAGAGCTCGTCGAGCTGCGCCTGGTCGATGCAGCCCGGGGCGTCGAGCATCATGTCGCGGCCCGCATTGTTCTTCGGGAAGGCGATGTAATCGCGGATCGAGTCCGAGCCGCCGAAGAGCGAGCACAGGCGGTCGAAGCCGAACGCAAGGCCCCCGTGGGGCGGTGCGCCGTATTTGAAGGCGTCCATCAGGAACCCGAAGCGCAGCTGTGCCTGTTCGGCCGTGAAGCCCAGCACTTCGAACATCTTGGCCTGCAGCTTCGAGTCGTGGATACGGATCGAACCGCCGCCGATTTCGGTGCCGTTGCACACGAAGTCGTAGGCGTTGGCACGTACGCGGCCGGGGTCGCTGTCGATATACTGTACGTCCTCCGGCTTGGGCGAGGTGAACGGGTGGTGCATGGCGTAATAGCGCTGCGTTTCGTCATCCCACTCGAAGAGCGGGAAGTCTACGATCCAGAGCGGCGCGAACTTCTTCGGGTCGCGCAGTCCCAACTGCTGGGCCACTTCCAGACGCAGGGCGCAGAGCTGTGTCAGCGTTTTGAACTTCTTGCCGCAGAGGATGAAGACCATGTCCCCGGCCTTGGCGCCGCAGCGGCCGGCCATCTCCCGGATCTCGTCGGGCGTGTAGAACTTGTCGACCGACGATTTTACGCCCTCCTGTTCGACGCGGATCCAGATCAGCCCCTTGGCGCCGATCTGCTGGCGCTTGACGAACTCCGTGAGGGCGTCGATCTGCTTGCGCGTGTAGGCGGCGCAGCCCGTGGCGGCGAATCCCGTGACGTATTCTGCGTCGTCGAAGACCTGGAAGCCGTGGCCTTTCGCAAGGTCGGTGAGGTCGGCGAACTCCATGCCGAAGCGCAGGTCGGGTTTGTCCGAACCGTATTTCTCCATCGCCTCGATCCACGGCATACGGCGCAGCGGCTCAGCCAGTTCGATGCCCATTACCTCCCTGAACATGTGCTTGGCCCAGCGCTCGAAAATCTCCAGCACGTCTTCCTGCTCGACGAACGACATCTCGCAGTCGATCTGTGTGAACTCGGGCTGGCGGTCGGCGCGCAGGTCTTCGTCGCGGAAGCAGCGCACGATCTGGAAATACTTGTCGTAGCCGGCGACCATCAGCAGCTGTTTGAGGGTCTGCGGCGACTGGGGCAGGGCATAGAACTGGTTGGGGTTCATGCGGCTGGGGACGACGAAGTCGCGGGCGCCTTCGGGCGTCGAGTTGACCAGATAGGGGGTTTCGATCTCGAGGAAGCCTTCCGCGTCGAGGAAGCGGCGGATTTCCTGCGCCATCTTGTGCCGCAGGATCATGTTGCGCTGCAACGGCGGGCGGCGCAGGTCGAGGTAGCGGTATTTCATGCGCAGGTCGTCGCCGCCGTCCGAAACCTCTTCGATCGTGAACGGGGGAACTTCGGCTTCGTGGAGTATGGTCACCTTCTGGGCGGCGACCTCGATGTCGCCGGTTGCCATCCTGGGATTTTTCGATTGCCGCTCGATGACCTTGCCGACCACCTGGATGACCCATTCGCGGCCCACGCAGCATGCCGTTTGGCGGGCTTCGGCGGGCGAGTGCTCCTCGATGACGACCTGAGTAATGCCGTAGCGGTCGCGCAGGTCGATGAAGGTCATGGCGCCGAGGTTCCTCACTTTCTGCACCCATCCGGCGAGGGTGACGGTCTGGTTTACGTTTTCGGCTCTCAGGCAGCCGCACGTATGGGTTCTGTACATAGGGGTTTGTATTTTTTGTTTGTTTTGTCCTTGCAACCCGCAAAGTTAAATAAAAGAAGCGAAATACGGAACGCGGGCCGGGATTTTTATTTGGCGCGGGGCGTGCCGCGGCGGCTACTGCGCGGGAGAATCCGCCGCCCGACGAGGCCGTTTGTAAAAGTTTGTCTATTTTTGCGGAAAATACCCGAAATGGAAGAACAGCGGAAAACCGACGAAAAATTCATGCGCCTCGCACTAAACGAGGCCCGCAAAGCGTTAAATGAACAAGAGGTGCCGATCGGTGCGGTAGTTGTAGCCGACGGTGCGGTGGTGGGCCGTGGCCACAACCTTGTCGAAACGCTCTCCGATCCTACGGCCCATGCCGAGATGCAGGCCCTCACGGCCGCGGCGTCGACCCTCGGCGGCAAATACCTGCAAGGGTGTACGTTATATGTCACCGTCGAGCCGTGCATTATGTGCGCCGGAGCCATCGGCTGGGCACAGGTAGGGCGTGTGGTGTGGGGTGCCGACGATCCCAAGAAAGGTTACAGACGTTATTCCGAGGCGGTCTTCCATCCGAAAACGACGGTCGTGCGCGGCATCCTCGGCGGGGAATGCGAGGCATTGATGACCTCTTTTTTCGCCGGGTTACGCGATTAGGCCGCATTTAGATTTTGAAAAAAAGGAAAAAAAACATACTTTTGCATCCAACGTATCCGCAACCCGGGATACATGAACTGAAAAACTTAAAAAACGAATAGGAGAATGAAAAAATTATTAGTATCGGTAATTGCGCTGTTCGGGGCCGTATCGCTCTCGGCGCAGGATGTCACGGCAATTTACAATGAGGCGGCCGCCGCATTCGGGGCAAAGAATTTCACCGAGGCAGCTGCCAAGTTCGAACAGGTCATCGACCAGGGCATGGACAACGAGAGCGCCGCTTCGATGGTGGCTACGGCAAAATCGACGCTGCCCAAATGCTATTTCATGCTGGGCGGCGGTGCGTTGAAGACCAAGAATTACGACGAGGCGCTGAAGAACTTCGAGAAGTCGGCCGAGTTGGCCGAGCTTTACGGCGACATGAACCAGATGGCCAAGTCGAACGGCTGGGTTGCCAAGATTTACCAGATACAGGGCGGCGACGCTTTCAACAATAAGGACTATGCCACCGCGTCGGAGATCTTCGCCAAGGGCTATGCCGCCGACCCCGACAACACGGGCATGGCGCTCAACCTGGCGATGAGCTATTGCGAAATGGCCATGAGCAGCGGCGACATGTCGCAGTACGAGAAGGGTATGGAAATCTACGAGGCCGTTGCTGCCAAGACGCACCCCAAATATGCCGAAGATGCCGCCAAGGCCAAGGAGGATATGGCGCTCTATACTAACAATATGGTTGCCAAGATGCAGGCTGCCAACGATTTCGACGGGATCATCAAGATGGCCGATGACCTGCTGGCCAAGAATCCCCAGAGCGCACTGGCGCAAAATGTCCGCCTGCAGGCTTATGCCAACAAGAAGGACTATGCCAAGGTCATCGAATTGGGACAGGCTGCTGCCGATGTACAGACCGATCCGGCCGACAAGAGCCTGATGTACTACCTGCTGGGCGCCGCTTACAATGCCAAGGAGATGAAGCCGCAGGCTATCGCCGCCTTCAAGCAGGTGACCGACGGCCCTGCTGCCGAGAATGCCAAGGCTGCCCTGGCCGAACTTTCCAAGTAAGAGGGTAAGTGCCGATCGTAAGCGGGCTCCGGAAGGGGCCCGCTTCTTTTTGGTACGGAATATGCGTTGTCCTGCGCAAATCAGCTTTTTATTATGGGACGAGAATCGTATATGCGACCCGAAACCGAGGTGCTCGACGTCAGTGTCGGGCTGGGTTTCGCGGCTTCGGTAGAGGGAAAGGTCGAAGGTTTCGACCGGGAGGACTGGGATGAATAGGTTTACGTGGATTGTGGCGGCCTATTGCGTGCTGCTGTGCGGTTGCGCCGACGACGGCCTGCAGGATGTACTGCCGTCGCGGACGGTGACGCGCAACGTGCGGATCGCTGCTTGCGTCCCGTCGACGCGCACCGAACTGGCGCCGGACGGGTATAATGTGCTTTGGTCGCCGGGCGACCGTATCGGCGTCTATGTCAAGAGCGGCGACACGTTTACTGCGGAGAATGTCCCCTTGGCCTTCGAAGGGAAGGAAGCGGCTTCCGGAGGTTTTTTCAGCGGAGACATTACCCTTGCGGAAGGGGCGTCGGAGTACACGCTCTATGCCTATTATCCCTATTCGGAACAGACGTCCGCGGATGCGACCGGCGTGGGTTTCACGCTGGCGTCGCAGCAGGTGCAGGCGGCAACGGGCGATTCGTCGCACCTGAGGGATTACGACTTCCTGGTCGCCGGTGCCTTGACCAGTGCCACGGGGGATTTCGGTGCCCTGCTTTTCAGGCACGCTTTTGCCGTCATCGAGGCAGACCTGACGGGATCGGGAGAAATGGCCGGAAAAAACATCGCTTCGGTAATGCTTTTCAATACGGACGCCGCTTCGGTCGCCTCGAACGGTGCCCTGACCGATATGGCCAATATGACGGGCGGGTTCTCGTTCGACCTGACGGCGCCGGCGGGCAACAATACGGCGACGTATACCTATCCGTCCGTGCAGCTCAACCTGTGCGGGCTGACCTTTACGGAGCCGCCCGTACTCGGGACGTCGCCCGTAAAAACTTATTTTACGGTGAATCCCGCCGACTATTCGCGCGGCGACGGCCGGGTTTATGTCGTGGTGAATACGACCGACGGTTATACGGCGACCTATTCGCGGCCGGGACTGGTCATCGGCTCCGGGCAGATGAAAGTCATCACACAGGATATTGCCGCGGGAACCGCGCGCCAACCCGTCATAGACCTGACGGCGGATGGTAAGACGGCCAACTGCTACATTGCCACGCTTTCCTCGCAGGCCTATTCGTTCGATGCGACGGTCGCCGGCAACGGCGTGATTACCGACGGTTTGCTGCAGGCCGTACAGAAGTTCGAGGGACGTACGCTCTCGGCCTCGCTTTCTGGCGGTGAGGCCCGCCTGCTGTGGCAGAGCAACCCCTATCTGATCGAACCGGGAAGCATCTCCTATGCCGGCGGCAGAATCGGATTTTCCCTCTCGGGGCGTCCCGTTTCGCTCGGGGGAAATGCCGTGATCGGGCTTTTCGCCGATGCCGCAGCTACGGAGGCGCTCTGGAGCTGGCATATCTGGATTACCGACAAGACCAATGACGAGCTGCTCGCACAGGCGGAAACGTATACGATGTACCCGGCCTATGAACAGGCTTACGGAGCCGGAACGGCCGTCATGATGGATCGAAACCTCGGGGCGATCTTCAAGGAGGACGGCGCTTACGCCCGGTCGTTCCGGGCGCCGCTCTACCAGTGGGGACGCAAAGACCCCTTCCCGTGGGGGCTGGTGGTGTTCGATGCGCAGAGCGTACCGCATAATTACATCGACGGATGGCGTCCGGTGCAAACGACGGGTGCCCCCGGCCAGTATGTGGGCTACGTAGGCAATACGTGGTACGCCACGGCGCATCCCGACCTCTTTATCGCGACCATGGCCGGGACGTCCTATGACTGGTATTACGGAGGGGGCAAGGGCAACGGGCCGGATTACCGCAACAATGAACTCTGGGGTAACCCTACGGGCTATACCGTGGGGCAGACTACGACCAAAACACTCTTCGATCCCTGTCCGCCGGGATGGAAGATGCCCCACCCCTATGTTTTCAGTGCATTCACCAAGACAGGCAATACTGCGACGGTGGCCAGCGGCGACGTGAACACTACGGGCTCTTTCGTCCAGGGGTGGAATTTCGTCTACGACGGTACGAATACGACCTATTACCCCGGTGTGGGTTACCGTTACGACGAATACGGTACCTTCTCGTTTACGCCGTCGGGATATTACTGGTCAAGCGCCCCGGCGCCCTCGGATACATTCGGGGCATGGGTGTTCGGCCTTACGGGCGCCAGTATCTACCAGCGCTACTCCGACCCGCGCGGGTTCGGGTTGCCCGTGCGGTGCATGAAGGAGTGATCCATCCTCCCCGGGATGAGGATTGCTTCCGAGTCGCTTTGCTCCGGGACGGTGCTGCTCCCAGCGATGTTGCCGGGGCGGGGTTATTCTCTGCCGATGTTGCTTTGGATGCGTGCCAGTCCGCTGCGGGTCAGCGGTGTCTTGCCCATGCGGGCTTCGAATTCCGCTTCGTCCATCGCCAGCCACGCCTCGGCGTCCATCGCCAGCGGGTCGAACACGGGGTCGAAGGCCGGGTTGGTGTGCATCGGGGCCTTCTGGTTGTGGGGGCAACAACTCTGGCAGCGGTCGCAGCCGAAGATCCAGCCGTCGAGGCCGATTCCTTCGGTGGGCTCTTTCTCGATCGTGTGGCAGGAGATACAGCGTCCCGTGTCGATCACCTTCGGGGCGACGATGGCGCCCGTCGGGCAGCTTTCGATGCAATTGTGGCAGCGTCCGCAGCGCGACCCTTCGAACGGCGGGTCGTAGACGTCGGCATCGTCCGTGAGCAACAATTCGCCCAGCAGGACATAGGTGCCGAAACGGGGTGTCACCAGTAGCGACTGGCGGCCTATCCAGCCCAGCCCGGCTTCGACGGCCAGCTGTTTTTCGAGCAGCGGCGCCGTGTCGACGAACGCCCGCCCCGACAGATCGGGGCGGGAGGCGCGGAGTGCATCGAGCATCCGGCCGAGCATTCCCTTGATCGTCGTGTGGTAGTCGGCCGCACAGGCATAGGACGCTACTTTCGTGCGGTGTCCGGGAGGGTAGCCCTCGCCTGCGCGGTTTTTGTAACTCACGGCGCAGACCACGGCCGTACGTGCGCCCTCTACCAGTTTGCGCGGGTCGGCACGCTTCTCGACATTGCGCTCCATGTAGGCCAGCGACGACTGGTAGCCCTTGCCGAGCCATGCCCGCAGCATCGACTCGTTCTCGACCAGGTGCCGGCACGGGGCCAGGCCGCATAGATCGAACCCCGCATCGGCGGCAAGTTTTTTGATGTACTGATGGTCGAGCATTTTATTATTTTGGTTCAAAAATAGTGATTTTTAACCGGAAATTAGTAATTTCGCCCCAAACTTTCGCGTTATTGAAACGTAGTTAAAACGAAACGTATTATGACCATCAATACACTTTACGAACTGGCCCGCAACAGCGTGGAGAAGTTCGCGTCGAAAGTCGCATTTTCGATGTTCGAAGGCGACGACGTGACTTATGCCGAGGTGGGCCGGCGTATCGAAAAAGTGCAGGAGATACTTACCTGTGCGGGGCTCCATGCCGGGGACAAGGTCGCCTTGCTCAGCAGCAACATGCCCAACTGGGGTGTATGCTATTTCGCCGTCACTTCGGCCGGCATGGTCGCCGTGCCGATCCTGCCCGATTTTTCGGGCGAGGAGCTCGACATGATCATCGCGCATTCCGAAGCCAAGGCCCTGCTCGTTTCCGACCGGCTCTTTACCAAACTCTCGAAACAGACCATCGAACGGCTGAACGTCGTGGTGCGCACCAAGAACCTGGGCGTCATCGCTCAGCGTGTCAAGGGGGAGGGCTCCATGGCCGTACCGAAGCCCGATGACCTGGCCGTGATCATCTATACGTCGGGTACGACCTCGAAACCCAAGGGGGTGATGCTGACCCACGCGGCACTCTGCGCCCAGGTCGGGATCTCGTCGAGCATCTTTCCCGTACTGCCCGACGACGTATTCCTCTCGGTGCTGCCGCTTTCGCACACCTACGAATGTTCCATAGGCATGATCTATCCCTTCTCGATGGGCGCCAGGGTGGTTTACCTCGACCGTCCGCCCACGGCCTCGGCGCTGATGCCGGCGCTGCGTGCCGTGCGTCCCTCGGTCATGCTGATCGTGCCGCTCATCATCGAGAAGATCTACCGCCACCAGGTGCTGGCCAAATTCAATTCCAATGGTTTCTGGCGTACGCTCTATAAGGTGGGATTCTTGCGCCGCTACCTCCACCGCGTCGCGGGCAAGAAACTGCTCAAGCTCTTCGGCGGGCGTCTGCGGTTCCTCGGCATCGGGGGCGCCAAACTCGACGGCGGTGCCGAAAAGTTCCTGCTGGAGGCGAAAGTCCCTTATGCCATCGGCTACGGGCTTACCGAGACCGCGCCGCTGCTGGCGGGCGCCGCACCTTCGCAGGTGCGCCTCGGTTCGACCGGGCCCCAGGCGCCGGGCGTACAGTTGCGCCTGGAGAATATCAACCCCGACACCCGGCAGGGCGAGGTCGTGGCGCTGACGCCCAGCGTCATGCTCGGGTATTTCAAGAACCCCGAGGCGACGAAGGAGGTCTTTACCGACGACGGCTGGTTCCGCACGGGCGACCTGGGCGAATTCGACAAGGACGGCTGGCTTTATATCAAGGGCCGCCTGAAGAACATGATCGTAGGCCCCGGCGGTGAGAACATCTATCCTGAGGATATCGAAACCGTACTCAATTCGCACGTATATATCGCCGATTCGATCGTCACCGAACAGGAGGGGCGCCTCGTGGCACTGGTGCATTTCAACCGCGACGAGATCGAGGCTATGGTCGACAACTGGCGTGAGGAGTGGGAAACCCAGAAGGAGGCCTGGGAGGCAAAGACCGAGCAGCTCAAGAAGGAGATTATGGATTTCGTGAATGCCAAGGTCAACCGCTTCTCGCGGATTTCGGAGGTGGTCGAGGAAAAGGACGATTTCGCAAAGACTCCGACGCACAAGATCAAACGGTTCCTGTACAACAGGAGCAAAGACAACGACAAACCGCAGCGGGAACAGCCTGCCGGAAAACCCGAAACCAAATGACAAGACGCCCCTCCGCGGAGGGGCGTCTTGTCATTCTGCGTCAGACCTGTCTTCTACCTGGTCGAAGAATGCGCCGAGCGATATGCCGTAATAGCGGCAGAGGCGAGCGAGGGTGCTCACCGTGATATTGTATTTCTCGGTCTCGATCTTGCCGATATGGATGCCCGTGTCCTCGTAGACGGTTTCCTGGGAAACACCTTTTTCTGCACGCAGTTCCCTGAGCCGACCTGCGATCGCCTTCAGTAATGTTATGTCCCGCCAAGGTTGTTTCATGTTAACAAAGAAACAAACCTCCCCAATATTTGATAATGATTTATACATCATTATCGGGGAATTTGCCTATCTTTGTCATCATACAGGAAACGCGCCAAAACGGCTTGGCAACTCACTGTGCGGGATGAGGCGTCACTGAAAATGTGTACCCGTTGCTGCCGATACCGTTTTGACCGCAGGGAACCCACCGAGGCGGGGGTTCCCTGTCTTTTTACGGCGGGTGCCCGGGGACGGGATGAGGCGGTTTTGGTTGTTGCAGCTGCACTGTTTCCGCCCGGAAGCCCCGATCCGTAATATGGGAAAAGCCCCTCCGCAAAGGAGGGGCTTTCGCCTTTTGTCCGTGGTAGTTGCTATTGCGCGGTGTCTTTGCGCGGGATAAGGGTCGTATCGACCTGGTGGGGCTTGTCGCCCACATCCACGAGGTTCTCCTCTTCGACCCCGAGCGAACGGTAATAGGCGTTGATCTCGCCGATGATTTCCTTGCGACCGGCATATACAGCCAGGTAGTAGACGTCGCCCAGCTGGTCGAGTTTCTCGTCGATGATAGGCGACACCATGTCGCCCTGCACGCCGTCGAAACGCAGGTAATATTCGATGTACTCGATCAGCGTCCTGGCGTATTCGCGCAGCAGTGCGTCGCCCTTGTCGGCCGCATCCTCCACGCCCATCGCCGAAGCGGCGTAGTACGCTTCGAGGAACGGATAGGTGTTGGAGTCCGTAAAGCGTATCTGCGACGGGGGCAGCTTCTCAAGCCCCATGTCGAGCAGTTCGACGGCTTCCTGCGCGCGATCCTGCCGCAGTAGTTCCTTTGCCACGCGGGCAAAGGCATCGCGGGCGTGTGAGGCGCTCAGGTTGTATTGGATGAAGTAATCGGCATATACCCTCGGGTCGGCCAGATTCCCGTAGCGGAATGTCTCCTTGAGCAGCGGCGCCGCGTAATCCGCGTCGATGCGCCCGATTTCCCAGGGGTTTTGCACGGGAGTGAGGATCGGCACGAAACGGTAGGCGTAGCCGTCGAACTGGAGGTAATCCATCAGTCCGAAATCCTGCAATATGTAGACCTGCGTCATGTAGAGCGGGCGTTTCCAGTCGAAGTTGGCCAGCATGTCGAGGATCATGAGCTGCGTCTTGTCGATCGAGTTCTTCCGCAGGTTGATGTAGACCGTGTCGACCATCTGGGCGCGGTCTTTCTCGGCGACGATGCCCGAGGCGATGGCGTTCTCCTTGTTCACCGGCAGTGCGATGCGTTTGGTCGGGATGTAGTCGGTCATCGTCCCGTCCGAGAGCTTGATCTTGCTGCGCGGGTCTTCGCTGCGCACGAATTCGATCACGTCCTTGATGTCCACCGCGCGGTCGAAGCGGTTGTCCACCGGCACCCAGTCGTTGGTGAAGGTGTACTTGCTCTTGGGCAGTGAGAAAGGTACGCCCGGGGCATCGTTGGCCTTGGTTTTCATCTCGTCGATGTACCATTCGCCGCCCAGGTAGGAGGTGTTCATGATACGCACGTCGGGGCGTACGCCGTAGATCTCCTGGTTGTTCCAGAGCGGGAACGTATCGTTGTCGCCGTAGTTGAGGATGATCGAGTTGGGCAGCGTCGACATCAGGTAGTTCCAGCCGATATCGCGCGCCATGTAACGGTGCGAACGGTCGTGGTCGTCCCAGTTCTGCGCCGCGAGGATCGTCGGCACGCCCATGCAGACTACCGTCGCCGCCACGGCGGCCGTGACGTTGTTGCGCCTGGTGAGCCATGCGACCAGGTCGCGGATGGCCAGTACGCCGAACCCGATCCATATGCAGAATGCGTAGAACGACCCTGCGTAGACGTAGTCGCGTTCACGCGGTTCGCCCGGCGAAGTGTTGAAATAGAAAACCAGCGCGATACCCGTCATGATGAAGAGCCACATGACGATCGAGAAATTCCGCTGGTCGCGGTTGAGCTGGTAGATCAGTCCGATCAGCCCCAGCAGGAATGGCAGGAAATAGTAGGTGTTGCGGCCTTTGTTGTCGGCGATTTCGCGCGGCAGGTCGTCCTGCGGCCCGAGGTATTTCTCGTCGATCCACTTGATGCCCGACAGCCAGTTGCCGTCGGTGATCGTCACGCGGGTCGGCTGTATGTCGCTCTGGCGCCCTACGAAATTCCACAGGAAATAGCGCCAGTACATGTACGATAGCTGGTAGTTGAAGAAATAGTTGAGGTTCTCGAGGAACGTCGGCTCGACGATCGTGCGCGGTTCGTACCCGTCGTCGTATACCTTCTTGGTGCCGAAGTCGAGCACTTCGCCCTGCATGGGGCGTCCCTGCGAGTCGCGGACGATTTCGCCCTTTTCGTCGCGCATGATCTCGGTTTTGGTGCGGTAGGCGGCCCATTGCTTGTACTCCTTCTCTCCTTTGCGCGCATCCCACATGCGGGGGAAGAAGTGGATGAATTCCGGGGCGTGGGTATATCCCGTGATGACCGATGCGGGCTTGTACTTGCCGTCCTCGTCGAGGTAGTAGAAATGCTTTTCCTTGTACCCTTCGGGCGGGGCCGAGTAGTAAGCGCCGAACAGCAGCGGCCGGTCGCCGTACTGGTCGCGGTTGAGCACCGACATCAGTGCGTGGGGGTTGTTGGGGTTGTTGCTGTTCATCGGCGGGTTGGCGGCGGCACGGATCGTCACCGAAGCGTAGGACGAGAACCCGATGAGGATCATGGTCGTCGAGAGCAGGACGATGTTCCACACGACCTTGCCTTTGCGGTGTGTGTACCACGAAGCCCAGCCCATGCCGCCGATCAGCGCCAGTGCGAAGAGCACCATGCCCGAGTTGACGGGCAGCCCCAGCGTGTTGACGAAGAAAAGGTCGAGCATCGCCCCGACGTAGACCGTGTAGGGGATGATGATGTTGTTGACGAAGATCAGGATGGCGCCCGCGATCAGCGTGGCGTAGACGATGCCCTTGAAGGTCACCTTCTCCGTCGTGCGGAAATAGTAGATGAACACCAGCGCCGGGATGGTCAGCAGGTTGAGGATGTGCACGCCGATCGACAGTCCCATCATGTAGGCGATCAGTACGATCCAGCGCGACGAGTGGGGCTGGTCGGCCTCCTCCTCCCATTTGAGCATCAGCCATACGACCAGCGCCGTGAACATCGACGAGAGGGCGTAGACCTCACCCTCGATGGCCGAGAACCAGAACGTATCGGTGAAGGTGTAGGCCAGGGCACCCACGATGCCTGCACCCAGGATGGCCCACACGTTGGCTCGGGTGAGCTGGCTGCCGTCGCGGGTCACGAGGCGCCGCGCCAGGTGTGTGATCGTCCAGAACAGGAACAGGATGCAGAATGCGCTGGCGATGGAGTTCATGCCGTTCACCGCCATGCCCACAAAGTCCGGGTTGCCGGCGGCGAAGAGCGTCGCCAGGCGCGCCAGCATCATGAACAGCGGGGCGCCGGGAGGGTGCCCGACTTCGAGTTTATAGGAGGTTGCAATGAATTCCGAGCAGTCCCAGAGGCTCGAAACCGGTTCCATCGTCATCAGGTATACCAGTGCGGCGATGGCAAAAACCGCCCAGCCGACGATGTTGTTCCAGCGTTTGAAGGATGTCATATTTTTTCGGTATGTTTCGCTTTATGTCCTGCAAAAGTAATCATTTAACGGCGAAATCCAATCAATATTACCTGCCGAAGGCGGAAAGTTGCTATTTTTAAGGCTTTTCGGAGTCGGACGGGATTCCCCGGTTTCCCGTCGTCCGGTTGCCGTGGTGTCTGCTGGCGCCGGTGCGGGTTTGTGGCGTGGCCGTTTTCGAATGGCTGGCCAGGACAAGGTGGTGGGCCGCGATGTGCAAAAATGTGAAATGCCGGAGCGACGCTCCGGCATTTCCAGATGGTGGTGTGGCTGGCGGGCACGCTGCCCGGTGGTTATTTGCGGCCCGGCCTGAGGATGCCGGACAGCCAGCTGCCCATGCCGGACTTTTTCTTCTCCGGCGCCTGCGCTTTTCGGGGTGCCTCGGGGCTTACCGCTTCCCGTTTGTCCCGGGCGGATTTCTGACTTCCGGATTTTCGGTCATCCTGTCTCCGTTCCGTGTTTGCGGCCGCTGCGTTTTGCCTGTCCGGTTTTTGCCTGCCCCGGTTACGGTTGCGGCGGCGTGCCGGGCGTGCCGCGGCGTCCTTGTCCTGCGGCTGTTGCCCGTCCGGGGTCTGCTTGCCGCCAGTTCGTTGCCCCTGCGGTTTCGGATCGCCGGGTGCCTGTCCCTGCGGCTTGCGCCTACCCGGCCTCTGTCCGGCCTGACTTTGTGCGGGCTGTTTTTGTGCGGCTCGCTTTTCCTCCGCTTGCTTCTGCCCTCCGGTTTGTGCTGTATCCGGTTTTTTCCCGGCGGGCTTTTTCCGGCTGTTTTGTGCGGGAGCCAGTTCCCCGGAATCCGGGTCGAGTTCCAGTCCGGTCAGTTTGAGGATGTCTTTCAGCAGCGGGCGTTCCTCCTCCGAGCAGAAGGCGATGGCCTGTCCGTCGCGCCCGGCGCGTCCCGTGCGGCCGATGCGGTGGACATAGGTCTCGGGCACTTCCGGCAGGTCGTAGTTGATTACCAGCGGCAGTTCGCTGATGTCGATTCCCCGCGCGGCGATGTCGGTGGCGATCAGCACCCGGCAGGCTCCCGAGCGAAAGTCGTTCATGGCCCGTTCGCGGGCGCCCTGCGACTTGTCTCCGTGGATGGCGCGTCCTTCGATGCCCGCTTTGGTGAGGATACGGGCGATGCGGTCGGCGCCGTGCTTGGTGCGCGAAAATACCAGCACCGAGCTCTCGGGGCGTTCGCGCAGCAGGGAGGCCAGCAGCGTCCGTTTTTCGGCCTTTTCGGCGAACAGGACGCTCTGGCGGATGGTCTCGACCACCGAGGCCGGGGGTGTCACGGTGACGTGCGCCGGGTTGCGGAGCATCGTATTGGCCAGTTTTACGATGTCGTCGGGCATCGTCGCCGAGAAGAAGAGCGTTTGCCGCTCGCGGGGCAGCAGCGGGAGGATTCGCCGGATGTCGTGGATGAAACCCATGTCGAGCATCCGGTCGGCTTCGTCGAGGACGAAGAAGCGGATGTCGGCGAGCGAGACGTAACCCTGGCCGATCAGGTCGAGCAGGCGTCCCGGCGTGGCTACCAGCAGGTCGATGCCGCGTTGCAGCGCATCGACCTGCGGCCGCTGGTTGACGCCGCCGAAGATCACGCAGTGGCGGATGTCCGTGTAGCGGGCATAGTCGCGGCAGCATTCGTCGATCTGGGCGGCCAGTTCGCGCGTCGGCGTGAGCACCAGCGCCTTGATCGTGCGCCGCCCTTTGGTGCGCGGCTCGGCCGCGAGCAATTGGAGGATCGGCAGCGTGAAGGCCGCCGTCTTGCCCGTCCCGGTCTGGGCGCAGCCCATCAGGTCGCGGCCTTCGAGTGCGGGCGGGATGGCTTGTTGCTGGATCGGAGTGGGGGTCGTGTAGCCTTTTTCGGCCACGGCACGCTTGAGTGGTTCTATCAGGTTCAGTTCCTGGAATGTCATTGCATATCGGTTTTGTCCCGGCGTCGTGCGCCGGATAATTCGGTGTTGATAATATACGGAGGGAAAAACGGGAAGCGTCAGACCAACGCGCACTATTATTGGCACAAAGGTACGATTAATTCCGCGATTCTGGTGCATCTCGATTAAATTTCTTATTTTTGCACAATAATTTTTCGCAATTTATGGAATCGAAACTCGTACTTTACAATACGCTCACTCGCCGCAAGGAGGTGTTCGAACCGCTGACTCCCGGCCGCGTGGGCATGTATGTCTGCGGCCCCACGGTCTACGGCGACCCGCACCTGGGGCACGCCCGGCCGGCGGTGACGTTCGACTTGATGTTCCGCTACCTGAAGTCCTGCGGCTACAAGGTGCGTTACGTGCGTAACATAACGGATGTGGGGCACCTGGAGCACGACGCCGACGAGGGGGAGGACAAGATCGCCAAGAAGGCGCGCCTCGAGCAGCTGGAGCCGATGGAAGTGGCGCATTACTATACGGAGCGTTACCACCGTGCGATGGATGCGCTCAACGTCGAGACCCCGTCGATCGAACCCTATGCCTCGGGGCATATCATCGAGCAGATCGAGTTCGTCAAGAAGATCCTCGCCGACGGCTTTGCCTACGAGTCGAACGGTTCGGTCTATTTCGACGTGGAGAAGTACAATGCCAAATATAATTACGGACGTCTGTCGGGGCGTAACCTCGACGACATCATCGCCAACACTCGCGAGCTGGACGGGCAGGGCGACAAGCGCCACTCCTATGACTTCGCCCTGTGGAAGAAGGCGTCGCCCGAGCATATCATGCGCTGGCCTTCGCCGTGGGGAGAGGGGTTCCCCGGCTGGCATATGGAGTGCTCGGCGATGAGTACCCGTTACCTGGGCGAACGCTTCGACATCCACGGAGGCGGCATGGATCTGATGTTCCCGCACCACGAGTGCGAGATCGCGCAGTCGACCGCCGCGCTGGGGCACGATTCGGCACGTTACTGGGTGCACAACAACATGATCACGATCAACGGCCAGAAGATGGGCAAGTCGCTGGGCAACTTCATCACCCTTGAGGAGCTCTTTACGGGCAGCCATAAATTGCTGGCGCAGGCCTATTCGCCGATGACCATCCGCTTCTTCGTGTTGCAGGCGCAGTACCGCTCGACGCTCGATTTCTCGAACGAGGCCTTGCAGGCCGCCGAGAAGGGGCTCGACCGCCTGA
The DNA here is from genome assembly GCF_003435745.1 of Alistipes sp. AM16-43. Taxonomy (NCBI): domain Bacteria; kingdom Pseudomonadati; phylum Bacteroidota; class Bacteroidia; order Bacteroidales; family Rikenellaceae; genus Alistipes; species Alistipes sp. AM16-43. The sequence continues at coordinate 314,555 of NZ_QTUQ01000002.1, read as the reverse complement.
TGAAGGGCGTCGAAGCGCTCGGGAAGGTCAAGCCCGCCGAAACGTCGACTATCGATCCTTCCGAGTTGGAAAACCGTTGCCGCGCGGCGATGGACGATGACCTGAACTCGCCGATGGCCATTTCGGCGCTGTTCGACTGGGTGCGCATCATCAACCAGCTGGTCGACGGGCAGCAAAGCATCACGGCCGCCGACCTCGAAGAGTTGAAAGCCACGGTTTACCGTTACACGTTCGATATCCTCGGCCTGCGCGACGAGAAGGCCGCAGGTGCGGCTTCGGGGCGCGATTATGTGACCCCGCTGGTCGAGATGCTGCTCGACGAGCGCCTGAAAGCCCGTGCCGCAAAGGACTGGGCGGCTTCCGACCGCATCCGCGACGGGCTGGCCGCAGCCGGTATCCGTGTCAAAGACCGCAAGGACGGCAGCGACTGGGAACTGGAATAAACGGGACGCGGAAAAGCCCGGATCCCGGGCGGAACTGTCGCCGCCGTGCGCGGACGGTCGGGGCGGGCGCCCCTGCGGGTGTGCCGCTGTGGCGGGATGGCCTTGTGCAGTATGCCGGGCGTGTCCCCGCTCCCGTTCCGGAGGTGCCTGCGTGCCGTAATCAAGGAATAGTTGGGTAGTTCGTCCGGCTTTCGCCCGGACAGAGTTGATAATATATGATATGTCTGCAACGATAAAAGGGGCGGCGACGGAGCTCGGAACGGAGCGTATCCGCAAGCTGCTCATGCAATATGCCGTGCCGGCGATCATCGCCATGACGGCTTCTTCGCTCTACAACATGGTCGACAGTATCTTCATCGGCCACGGGGTAGGGCCATTGGCCATTTCGGGCCTTGCGCTGACCTTCCCGCTGATGAACCTCGCCGCGGCTTTCGGTTCGCTGGTGGGTGTGGGTGCTGCGACGCTGGTGTCCATGCGCCTCGGGCAGCGAGACTACCAAACGGCGCAGAACATCCTGGGCAACGTCGTGGTGCTGAACCTCATCATCGGCCTGGCATTCGGTTTCACAACGCTGCTGCTGCTCGATCCGATCCTCTACTTCTTCGGGGCGAGCGAGGCGACGATCGGTTATGCCCGCGACTACATGTCAATCATCCTCATGGGGAACGTCATCACGCACATGTATCTGGGCCTGAACTCCGTGCTGCGGGCTTCGGGGCATCCGCGCAAGTCGATGTACGCTACCATCTATACGGTGGTCATCAACGCGGCGCTCGACCCGCTGTTCATCTACGGCTTCGGGTGGGGTATCCGCGGCGCGGCCATCGCCACGGTGCTGGCGCAGATTATCGCGCTCATCTGGCAGTTCCACATTCTTTCGGACAAGAGCGAACTGCTCCATTTCCGGCGCGGCATCTACCGCCTGCGCCGGAAGATCGTGCGCGACATCCTGGCCATCGGCATGTCGCCGTTCCTGATGAACCTGGCGGCGTGTTTCATCGTCATCCTGATAAACAAGGGGCTCAAGCAATATGGCGGCGACCTGATGATCGGGGCCTACGGCATCGTCAACCGCCTGGCATTCTTCTTCGTGATGATCGTCATGGGTATCAACCAGGGGATGCAGCCCATTGCGGGTTATAACTTCGGTGCGCGGCAGTACGACCGTGTGCTGCGCGTGCTGCGGCTGACGGTCATCGGCGCCACGTGTGTCACGGGCGCCGGGTTCCTGATGGGCGAACTGGCGCCCCGGCTGGCGGTGTCGGCCTTCACGAACGACCCCGAGCTGATCCGGCTGGCGGTCGAGGGAATGCGCATCGTCTTCGTCTGTTTCCCGATCATCGGGTTCCAGATGGTGGCGACCAATTTCTTCATGAGCATCGGCATGGCCGGCAAGGCGATCTTCCTGTCGCTTTCGCGCCAGCTGCTGTTCCTGATGCCGGGACTGATTTTCCTGCCCCATATCTTCGACGTCCATACCCGTTGGGACGGCAGTTGGGGCGTATGGTGCGCGATGCCGCTGTCCGACCTGATGGCGTCGGTCGTAGCCTTCTTCATGCTGGTATACCAGTTGCGAAAATTCCGGGCGCAGATGGATGCGGCCCGTTCAACGAACCTCCAATAATGCCGATTATGGAAGATAAATTCGTCATCAACATCGGGCGCCAGCTGGGCAGCGGCGGCAAAGCCGTCGGCGAGGCCGTGGCACGCAGGCTCGGGATCGGGGTCTACGACAAGCAGCTCATCAACCTGGCTGCCGAGCAGAGCGGCCTGTGTCCCGAGGTGTTCGAACGGGTCGACGAAAAAGAGTCGCGCAACCTCTTTTCGACGCTCGTCGCTTACCTGCGCTCGCCGTTCGTGGGAAGCGAATATGCCGGGAGCAACGTGCTCAGCAACGACGCCCTGTTCAAGATCCAGAGCGACGTGATCCGCGACATCGCCGCGCGCGAGTCATGTGTTTTCGTCGGCCGCTGTGCCGACTACATCCTGCGCGACCATCCGCGGGCGGTGAATGTCTTTGTCGCGGCCGACCGTGCCGACCGTTGCGAGCGGCTCTGCCGCCAGTGCGGCATTACGCCCGGGGAGGCCGAGGCCCGGATGGATCGGGAGGATGCGCGGCGCGCGGCGTACTACAACTATTACAGCAGCGGTACGTGGGGCATGGCTTCGACCTACCACCTCTGCGTCGATTCGTCCGTGCTGGGGATCGACGGCACGGTGGATTTCGTGCTGGAGTTCGTGGAGCGCAAACTGGGTGTGAAGCCCGGGGCGATTTAATTGTCAATACGGTAAACTTATGATACTTGCAGATCAGATAAAGGAGTTGGAGCAGCGCCGCGAGGCTTTGGAACGATGCCTGGGTATCGACCAGAAACGCATCGACCTGCGCAACGAGGAGGAAAAGACCCAGGAACCCGATTTCTGGGACACCCCCGACAAGGCGCGCGAGCAGTTGCGCAAGGTCGCCGCCATCAAGGCATGGGTCGACGACTACGATGCCGTGGCCAAGGATGTCGAAGACCTGGGGCTGATGCCCGATTTCGTGAAGGAAGGGGTCATGAGCGAGGTGGAGTTGGACGACCATTACGCACAGACGCTCGAGCGCATCGAAACGCTCGAAATGCGCAACATGCTGCGCCGCGAAGAGGACAAGCTTGGGGCGATCATGGACATCAACGCCGGGGCCGGGGGCACCGAGGCGCTCGATTGGGCGTCGATGCTCCTGCGCATGTACACCCGCTGGGGCGAGGCGCACGGTTACAAGGTCAAGGTGCTCGACTACCAGGCCGGCGACGAGGTGGGCGTGAAATCCTGTACGCTGGAGTTCGAGGGCGAGTATGCCTACGGGTACCTCAAGAGCGAAAACGGCGTGCACCGCATGGTGCGCCTTTCGCCTTTCAATGCCAATAACAAACGCCAGACGACTTTCGCCTCGGTGTTCGTGTCGCCTGCCGTGGACGATACGATCGAGGTTACGGTCAACCCGTCGGACATCGAGTGGGATACGTTCCGTTCGAGCGGCGCCGGGGGGCAGAATGTCAACAAGGTCGAGACAGCCGTGCGCCTGCGCTACCACGGCAAGGACGCCGATACGGGCGAGCCGGTGGAGTTCCTGATCGAGAATATGGAAACCCGTTCGCAGCTGATGAACCGCGAGAATGCCATGCGCATCCTCCGTTCGAAGCTCTACCAGCGGGAACTGGATAAACGCATGGCCACGCAGCAGGCGCTCGAGGCTTCGAAGAAGAAGATCGAGTGGGGATCGCAGATCCGCTCCTATGTCTTCGACGACCGGCGTGTGAAAGACCATCGCACGGGCGTGCAGACTTCGGCTGTCGAGGCGGTGATGGACGGCGACCTGGATGCCTTCATCAAGGCCTACCTGATGGAATACGGCGCCGAGGCGTAGCTCCTCCGCGGTCGGTTCCGACAACCGGTTCGCGTACGGCCGGTATTTCCCGTCGGACGATCCGTATTGTATCGGGTGCCCGGTTCTTATTGCCCAGTCCACTTCTGCCGTGCCGCCGGCCCTTGTGTCCCGCCGCACCCGCTGCCGGGCGGAGGCAGGGCAGGCTGCCGGAGGATTCCCTGCCGGGGGGGGGCGATATCCGGCGGGCAGGAAGCCCGGGCGTTATAAATTGTTATCTTTGCCGTATGAAGAAATTTGTCATCTCCCTGTTGTCCGTTATCTTCCTTTGCGCTGCGGCCACGGCGCAGGTATTGGTCGGTATGACCGACACGACGGCTTATTTCCCGCAGCTGGAAGGGCGGCGCGTGGCGGTGCTGGCCAACCATACGGCCGTCGCGCGGTTCTGCGCCGGTGCGCCGGGAGCTGCGGCGGACACTGCGGTTCGGCTGCCGGGGGCGGCGTCCGACGGGACGATACACCTGGTCGACCTGCTGCACGGGCGGGGCTTCGACGTGACCGGCATTTTCTCCCCCGAGCACGGGTTTCGCGGTACGGCCGACGCGGGCGAGCATGTCGCAAGTTCGGTGGATGCCGCGACCGGGATCCCGATCCGCTCGCTCTACGACGGGAATACGAAGCGCCCTTCGGACGAAGCCATGCGGTCGTTCGACGTACTGGTGGTCGACATGCAGGACGTGGGGTTGCGGTTCTATACCTACTATATCACGATGCTCCGTATGATGGACGCTTGTGCCGAATCCGGCCGCAGCGTCATCGTGCTCGACCGTCCCAACCCCAACGGGCACCACGTCGACGGCCCCGTGCTGGACATGAAATACAAATCGGGCGTCGGGGCGTTGCCGATCCCCGTGCTGCATGGCCTGACGATGGGCGAAATCGCCCGGATGGCCGTCGGCGAAGGCTGGGCCGCAAGCTGCGACCTGCAAGTCGTGCGTTGCCGCAATTATACGCACGACACTCCGTACGAGTTGCCCGTCGCCCCGTCGCCCAACCTGCCGACGCAACGGGCCGTCTACCTCTATCCTTCGGTGTGCCTCTTCGAAGGTACGGTCGTGAGCCTCGGGCGCGGTACGGATAAACCGTTCGAGGTTTACGGACATCCCGACATGACCGGCTGCCTGTTTTCGTTTACGCCCCGTCTGACTGCGGGAGCCAAACATCCGCCGCTCGAAGGCAGGCGCTGCCACGGCGTCGATTTGAGCCGGATGCCGCTCGGCGAAGCCCGGGCGGAGGGCCTGACCCTGAAATATGTGATCGAAGCCTGCCGCAACCTGGGACTGGGCGATAAGTTTTTTACGCCGATGTTCGAAAAGCTCATCGGCGTGGGGTATGTCCGTGAAATGATCCTTGCCGGAGCTTCGGAGGCCGAAATCCGTGCCCGCTGGGCGGACGACGTGCGGCGCTTCCGGAAGCTGCGCGGGCGTTACCTGCTTTACGAATAATCTGACAACCGCCCCGGAATCATCCGGGGCGGTTGTCAGATGAAAGCGGGATGGCCGGTGCTTGATTTGGCGTGGAAATAGTGACGCCTGCTTCGTTGCAGCCGCCCCGCCGGATCGCCGCCAGCCCTCCCCTTTACGGGGGAAAGGGTGCGGGTACTCTTTCCCCCGTAGGTCTTGCAACGCCTGTCCGGAAAAATTTCCCATGCCCGAGCACGCCGCCTGCCTTGCAACACGGACATCCATGTGGCGAGGGCGGAAACCGGCAGACAAAATATTTCGGTTTCTATGCTTTCCGGTCTTTGTGATTATTACGGAATTTCCCGCGAGGAGTTTTTCAGGGGTGTCGGGTCGGCCGAATAAAAGCGTCCCAAAAGGGACGCTTTTTCGTTAAACGACCTCCGTGATCCGGTCGTCCTCAGTGACGGGCCGGATGACCCGGCACGGGTTGCCGAAGGCGATGACCCCGGCCGGGATGTCGCGCGTTACGACGCTGCCGGCGCCGATGACCGTACCGTCACCTATCGTTACCCCCTGCATGACCACGCAGTTGCCGCCGATCCAGACGTTGTCGCCGATGGTGATAGGAAGTGAGCGCATGACGCCCGCGTTGCGCTGGTCGGGCAGCAGGGCGTGCGTCACGGTGTAGATGCCCACGTTGGGGCCGATGAATACGTGGTCGCCGATGGTCACGGGTGCTTCGTCGAGGATCGTGAGGTTGAAATTCCCCGTAAAGTCCTCCCCGATTGAAATCTGCGAACCGAAATCGCAGTGGAACGGGCTGTGGATGCAGAATGTGCCGCCCGTGCGGCCGAACAACTGCCGGATGATCGCATTGCGTTCCTCCTCGCGGCTCGGGGGCAGGCTGTTGAACCGGAAGACCAGTTCTTCGCAGCGTTGCAGTGCCTTCCTGATCTGCGGCTTGCGGGCGTAGAGCCACATGCCGGTTTTCATCTTTTCAAGGTCGTCCATAATTTTATTTTTCGTAGTTGTTTATTTCTATGCCCTGTCGGACGCATTTCCCGGGTTTGCCGTGCCGCGTGGCTAACTCTCCTCCGGGAAGGGGAGGGCAGGCTTGCCAATGCGGCCACAGGCGGTGGGCAACAGCGGGCGGAAGCGAAAATCCGGGCCGGGGATTCCTGCTATGTCGCGTTGTATAATCCGCTCATTCCGAGCTGAAATATTCGTATGCCGCCCTGGATGCCGAGGCGGCGATAGCCGCATTCGCGGCGTCGTTTTCTTCCGATTCGGTGACGAATACGGCGATGCAGTAGCGGCGTCCGTCGGGCAGGAGCACATAGCCGGCATCGTTGTCCGCAATGCGGATGCCTTCGGCCGTGCGGTCGGATGAGCCGGTCTTGTGTCCGATCACGATTCCGGCTGGCAGCCCGGCCTTCAGTTTGTTTGCGCCCGTGGTCGTTCCGCACAACAACCGTTGCAGGAGAGCGTTGTACTCCCCTTTGAGCAGCCTGCCCTGCAGGAACAGGTCGAACAGTGTACAGACGGACGAAGGACGTGCCTTGTTGACCCGCTGGTTCCCGATGCCGCGGTGCATCTCCTCCTCGCTGGCGGCGATGCGGATGCCGCCGATCCCCAGCGAACGGACGTAGGCCTCTACGGCTTCGGGGCCGCCTGCTTCCCGCAGCAGAATGTCGCAGGCGATGTTGTCGCTCTCCGACACCGTGTAGCGGAGTAACTGCCCGAGCGTCAGCGTGCTGCCGCCTGCGGGCAGCGAATCGCGCATCGGGCTGTATGTGCCGGGTAGGAGCAGGTCGGGCGTGATGCTGATCGGCTGCGTGAGCGGTATGCCTTCGCGCTGCATGCGGTCGAGCACGGCCAGTGCCACGGGAAATTTAAAAACGCTCATCATCGGTAACAGGGTGTCGTTGCGCGCAATTGTTTCCCCGCCGGGCGTGCGGACGGCGACCCCGACGAAGGCTTTGTGCCCCGATAGGATTTCGTCCAGCCGGGATTCGAATTGTCGTGTCGCCGTATCGCAAGACGCTGTGAGAACCGACAGGCATAGGAGCAGGAGTTTTTTCATAAGCTGGCAGAGGATAAAAAAGCACACCTTTTCGGGGTGTGCTTTTTTTCGGATTTTTCCGTGTTGCTTATCCTTCGATGATAGCCTCGCTCGGGCAAACGCCGGCGCAGGTACCGCAGTCGATGCACTTATCGGGATCGATGACATAGATATCGCCGGCCGAGATCGCTTCGGTCGGGCACTCGCCGATGCAGGTGCCGCAGGCAACGCAGGAATCAGTGATTTTGTAAGCCATTTTTGTTGAAATTTATTGTTAAAAGTTGTGTTGTGTCAGCAAATATAGAAACTTATTTGATAATATCAAAACCCGTATAGTTGATCAGCGCCCCAGGAATCCGGATGCCGTCGGGGGTCTGGAAATTCTCCAGCAGGGCGGCCACGATACGCGGCAGCGCCAGCGACGAGCCGTTGAGCGTATGTGCCAGCTGTGTTTTCTTGTCGGCGTCACGGTAACGGAGCTTCAGGCGGTTGGCCTGGAACGACTCGAAGTTGGAAACCGACGAGACCTCCAGCCAGCGTTTCTGCGCCTCGGAGTAGACCTCGAAATCGTAGGTCAGCGCCGAGGTGAACGACATGTCGCCGCCGCACAGGCGCAGAATGCGGTAGGGCAGCCCCAGCGACCTGACGATAGACTCCACGTGGGCCACCATGCCGTCGAGCGCCTCGTACGACGCTTCGGGCAGGCTCAGCTGCACGATTTCGACCTTGTCGAACTGGTGCAGGCGGTTCAGTCCGCGCACGTCCTTGCCGTACGAACCGGCTTCGCGGCGGAAGCAGGGGGTATAGGCGGTCATCTTCACCGGGAAGTCCTTTTCGTCGAGGATCACGTCGCGGTAGATGTTCGTCACAGGCACTTCGGCCGTCGGGATCATGTAGAAATTGTCGGCCGTGGCGTGGTACATCTGCCCTTCCTTGTCGGGCAGCTGGCCCGTGCCGAAGCCCGAGGCTTCGTTGACCATGATCGGCGGTTCCACTTCGAGGTAGCCGGCCCGGGTGTTGCAGTCGAGGAAATAGTTGATCAGCGCACGCTGCAGACGGGCTCCCTTGCCTTTGTAGACAGGGAATCCTGCGCCCGTGAGTTTCACGCCCAGGTCGAAGTCGATGATGTCGTATTTGCGTGCCAGTTCCCAGTGGGGCAGCGGGTTTTCGGGCAGCTGGGTATAGCTTTCGACCAGCTTCACGACGAGGTTATCCTCGGCGGTCTTGCCTTCGGGCACGATGTCGGCCGGGAAATTGGGCAGCGAGACGATCGCTGCCTGCAACTCCTCCTGCACGTTGTGCGATTCGGCCTGCAGGCGGTTGGATTTTTCCTTGAGGTCGGCGACGAAGCGCTTGCGCTCCTCGGCTTCGTCGCGGCGTCCCTGTCCCATCAGCGCCCCGATCTCCTTGGCGGCTTTGTTTTGCGCTGCCAGCGTATTGTCCAGTTCGGTCTGGATGGCCTTGCGGCGGTCGTCCAGCGTTTCGATCCTGGCGATGACCGGTGCGGCGTCCACTCCCTTCTTGGCGAGCTTGCGGATCGCGGCCTGCTTGTCATCGCGAATTTGCTTTATCGTAAGCATGGTATCCTGTGTTTTTGTGTGTATTCGTGTTTACAAATTGCAAAATTATAAAAAACACGCCAACTTGCACTCCTGTCGCTCCGTTTTTTGCCTGTTTCATAAAAAAACGGAGTTTCACCGCGTGCGGGAGCCCGGATGACATTTTTCCGGGGTCACAAGTCCGCATTTGTCGCGGATTTTGTTAATTTTGCAAAAAATAATGCGTTGAAATCCGTCGAACTACTCGCTCCCGCCAAAGATTTTCAGTCGGCCGTCGCCGCCGTGGACTACGGTGCCGATGCCGTGTATATCGGCGGGGCGAAGTTCGGAGCCCGTTATGCGGCGGGCAACAGCGCCGGCGAGATCGCCCGTGTGGTGGAATATGCCCATCGTTACGGAGTGCGGGTGCATGCCACGCTCAACACGCTGATCTACGACGACGAGCTGGAGGCCGCCGGGCGGCAGGCCCGCGAACTGATCGCGGCCGGGGTCGATGCGCTGATCGTGCAGGACATGGCGCTGCGGCGCATGAACCTGCCGGTCGAGTTGCATGCTTCGACGCAGATGTGCAATATGACACCTGCCCAGGCGCGTTTCCTGGGCGAGTGCGGGTTCGCCCGGGTGATCCTCGAACGGGCGCTTTCGCTCGGCGAAATACGGGACATCTGCGCTGCGACCGCGGCCGAGGTGGAATGTTTCGTCCACGGGGCGATCTGTGTTGGTTACAGCGGCCGCTGTTTCCTCTCGCGGTCGGTGTCCGACCGCAGCGGCAACCGCGGGGCGTGCAGCCAGCCGTGCCGCCTGACTTACGACCTGACCGACGGCCGGGGACGTACCTATATTGCCGGGAAACACCTGTTGTCGGTGCGCGACCTGAACCTTTCGGCGCATATCGGCGAGTTGCTCGACGCGGGCGTCACTTCGTTCAAAATCGAAGGGCGGCTCAAGGATGTCGGTTATATAAAGAACATTGTGGCCTACTACCGTCGCGAGGTCGACGCGGCGCTGGCCGTAAGGCCGCATCTGCGGCGGGCTTCAGCCGGGGAGAGCATCCCGGATTTCACGCCCGATACGGCCAAGAGCTTCACGCGCGGGGAGTCGGAATATTTCTTCGCGGGCAAGCGGCCGGGCGTGGCGTCGTTCGATACGCCGAAGGCGGTGGGCGAGTATGTGGGCCGTGTGGTGCGGGTTGAAAAGAACAGGTTCCGTCTCGATCGGGGCGGTTTGCTCGCCGCGGGCGACGGCATCTGTTTCCTCACCGACCGGGGGTTCGCGGGCACCAATGTCAACGCCGCCGACGGCGACTGTGTGACGCCCAACCGCATGGAAGGTATTGTGCCCGGGACGGAGGTCTATCGCAATTACGACCACCGTTTCAACCAGCTCCTCGCCCGCAGCCGTACGCGCCGCGTGATCCCCGCCTCGGTGCTGGTCGAAGCGACGGCAGGGGGTGTCAGGTTCAGCTATACCGACTGTGAGGGGGTGACGGCTTCGGCCGCACGCAGCGTCGCCCTGGAAAGGGCTAAAAATGCCGCGGCCAATACCGCGGCATTGCGGACGCAGGCGGTGAAGGGCGGCGATACGGTTTTTGCCGTGCGCGGGGCCGAAGTGCGGGGCGGCGACTGGTTCGTCCCGGCGTCGCTGGCTGCGGAGTTGCGCCGCGAGGGGCTCGATGCATTGTCGAAGGCCCGGTCGGAGCGCGGCATCGGACACCGGATATTGCCCGAAGGCAGGGCGGAATATCCTGCGGAATGCCTTTCGGCGGAGGAAAATGTCACCAACCGCCTCGCTGAGGCGTTTTACCGCGACCACGGGGTCGGGCAGATCGAACGGGGGTTGGATCTCGCGGCTTCGACGGCGGGGCGCCGCGTGATGCGTTCGGCCTACTGCATCCGCCGCGAGATCGGCGAGTGCCTGAAGGAGCATCCCCGCCTGCGGGGCGAACTGTGGCTCGAACGCGGCGGGTCGCGCTATCGGCTGGAGTTCGACTGCGACCGGTGCGAGATGAGCCTGGTGGACTGTACCAAGACGAAATTATGAAACCTAAACGATAACTCCATGATGAAAAAAACTCTTTTGATCCTTGCGGCAGCGCTTTCGGGCGTGTTGGCTGCCGGCGCCCAGACCGGGCGTGAATGGCAGGATCCTGCCGTCAATGAAATCAACCGCCTGCCGATGCGCTCGTCGTTCGCCGTAGGCGAGCGCCTGTCGCTCGACGGCGTATGGAAATTCCACTGGGTACGCAACGCTTCGGAGCGTCCGTCCGGCATCGGGGCCGTCGACTACGACGATGCGGCGTGGGGCAGCATGCCCGTGCCGGGGATGTGGGAGCTGAACGGTTACGGCGACCCCGTCTATGTGAATATCGGCTATGCCTGGCGCGGTAATTTCAGGAACGATCCGCCCTATGTGCCCGATGCCGAGAACCATGTGGGTTCCTACCGGCGCACGTTCGACATCCCGGCATCGTGGGGCGGCAAGGACATCTTCCTTTCGATCGGTTCCGCCACGTCGAACGTCTATGTCTGGGTCAACGGACGTTTCGTCGGTTACAGCGAGGACAGCAAGCTGGCCGCGCAGTTCGACATCACGAAGTTCGTGAAGCCGGGCGAAAACCTCATTGCCCTGCAGATGTTCCGCTGGTCGGACGGCACCTACCTCGAAGACCAGGACTTCTGGCGCTTCGCGGGCATTGCCCGCGGCGTGGAGCTGACTGCCCGCGACAAGGCGCACCTCGAAGACGTGCGTATCACGCCCGTGCTGGATTCGGAATATAAGGACGCCACGCTGCGCGTCGAGGTGGAAACCACGCCCCGCGTGAAGTCGGTCGGTCTGACGCTGCGCGATGCGGCGGGCGGTGTCGTGGCGGAACATCGATTGCAGCCTGCCGGCGGCAAGGGCGGGTATGTCTTCGAGGTCGCCGACCCGGCCAAATGGTCGGCCGAGACCCCGAACCTCTATACGCTCGAGATCGCCGTGTCGGACGGCAGGGGCGTGACCGAGACCGTGACGCAGCCCGTGGGCTTCCGTTCCGTGGAGATCAGGGACGCACAGTTGCTCGTGAACGGGCAGCCCGTGCTGATCAAGGGCGCCGACCGCCACGAGATGGATCCCGTCGGCGGCTATGTGGTGAGCCGCGAACGGATGATCGAGGACATCCGCATCATGAAAGAGATGAATATCAACGCCGTACGCACGAGCCACTATCCCAACGACCCGCAGTGGTACGAGCTGTGCGACCGCTACGGCATCTATGTCGTGGACGAGGCCAACGTCGAGTCGCACGGCATGGGCTACGGCGACAACACGCTGGCCAAGGCGCCGGCTTATGCGCAGGCACACATGGAACGCAACCGGCGCATGGTGCTGCGCGACAAGAACCATCCTTCGGTCATCATCTGGTCGATGGGCAACGAGGCGGGCATGGGCCCCAACTTCGAGGCATGCTACCGTTGGATCAAGGAGTACGACCCTTCGCGTCCGGTGCATTACGAACGTGCCGTGTACGATCAGGACGGGGCCTTCACTGACATCATCTGCCCCATGTACTGGGGCTATGAACAATGCGAGAAATATGCTCGCAACAACCCCTCCAAACCGCTCATCCAGTGTGAATATGCCCATGCCATGGGAAATTCGATGGGGGGCCTAGACCATTATTGGGAACTGGTGCGCAAATACCCCTCCTACCAGGGCGGTTTCATCTGGGACTTCGTCGACCAGGGGCTTGTCCGCTACGAGCCCGACGGCCGTGTGTCGTTCCTCTACGGCGGCGATTTCAACGACTACGATGCGACGGACAACTCGTTCAACTGCAACGGTATCATCGCCCCCGACCGCACGTGGCACCCCCATGCCTACGAGGTGCAGCGCCAGTACCAGAGCATCTGGACTACGCCCGTCGACCTTGCGCGGGGCAGGGTCGAGGTCTATAACGAAAATTTCTTCATCGGGCTGGATGCCTACGAAATGGAGTGGCAGCTGCTTGCCGACGGCCGTGTGGTGAAGGCCGGCCGCATCGGCGACCTCGATGTCGCCCCGCAGCAGCGCCGTGCATATGAGCTGGGATTCACTGCAGCCGATTTCTGCCCGCAGGCGAAGGAAATCCTGGTGAACGTGGCCTATAAACTCAAAGAGAAGCAGCCGCTGCTCGACATCGGCCATACGGCGGCCAGACAGCAGTTCGTCGTACGCGAGTACGACTGTAAGGCCGGTTTTGGCCTTGCGGCCTCGGCGCGTCCCGTAGAGGTGACCCGCTGGGAACGCGGTGCGCGTGTCGAAGGGGATACGTGGCAGGTGTTCTTCTCGCGCGACGGGTTCCTGGCGGCATACACGGTCGACGGCCGTGAGCTGATGGCCGAGGGCGCCGAACTGCGCCCGCAGTTCTGGCGTGCCCCGACCGAGAACGACCTCGGGGCGAGGCTGCACCAGCGTCAGGCCGTATGGAAGAACCCCGAACTGCGGCTTACGAAGTTCGACGCTGCGGTCGAGGACGGGGTGGCTGTCGTGGAGGCCCTCTATGAACTGCCCGCCGTGAAAGCTACGCTGGCGCTGACCTACCGCATCAACGGTGCGGGCGAAATGGAGGTCACCGAGCGGATGACCGCCGACAAGACGGCCGAGGTGCCCAATCTGTTCCGCTTCGGCATGACGCTCACGATGCCGGCGCGTTACGACCGTGTGATTTATTACGGCCGCGGTGCGCACGAGAACTATGCCGACCGCCTTTCGTCGGCCGACCTGGGGCTTTACGAGCAGCGTGTCGCCGACCAGTACCACGATGAATACGTGCGTCCGCAGGAGTCCGGCACCAAGGGCGGCCTGCGCTGGTGGACGGTGGCCGACAGCGCCGGTACGGGGCTGACGATCCTTGCCGATGCGCCGTTCTCGGCCTCGGCGCTGCCGTACGCCACGGCAGACCTCGACGTATCGAATTTTCCGCCGCAGCAGCATTCCGGGACGCTCGTGGCACGCGATGCCACGTTCGTGAACTTTGACCTGCTGCAATCGGGCCTGGGCTGTATCGACAGCTGGGGCGCATTGCCCGAAAAGCAGTTCCGGGTGCCCTACGGCGATTATACGTTCCGCTTCATGCTGAAGCCGACGGTAAAGTAACCATAAGCATGCAAGGACAGTTGACACCCTCGTTCGGGGATTACGAACTGATCGACACGGGGGATTTCGAGAAGCTCGAACGCTTCGGGCAATACGTTGCCCGCCGTCCCGAACCGCAGGCCATCTGGCGGCGCTCGCTCCCCGAGGGGGAGTGGCGCCGCATGGCCGACGCGGCCTTCCTGCGCGACGTGCGCAGCGATGAACGAGGCGAGTGGCGCCTGCGCCCCGGCATGCCTCCGCGCTGGACGGTGGCCTACGAATACAAGGATATGGCGCTTCGTATGCGCCTGGGGCTCACCTCGTTCAAGCATGTCGGCATTTTCCCCGAACAGGCCGCCAACTGGAATTTCATTTACGATAATTGCCGGGCGCTGGCTTCGGGCGGGACGTTTCCTGTGGATATTTCCGGCGCGGCTGCGGCCGGGAGTTCCCTGCCGGCACACGATGTTGCCGTGCCGTCAGGCGCCGGATCGGGCCGGGACGGGCACTCTGCCACCGGCCCGGGGGGGCGCGTCACGCCGCGCGTGCTGAACCTCTTTGCCTATACGGGCGGGGCGAGCCTCGCTGCGCGTGCCGCAGGGGCGGATACGACGCATGTAGATTCGGTGAAGCAGGTGGTCACCTGGGCGCGCGAGAACATGGAGCTGAGCGGACTGGACGGCATCCGGTGGATCGTCGAGGATGCGCTGAAATTCGTGCAGCGCGAAATCCGCCGTGGCAACCGTTACCACGGCATCGTCCTCGATCCCCCGGCCTACGGGCGGGGTGCCAACGGCGAGAAATGGATTCTCGAGGACAACATCTGCGAGATGCTCGAGTGCTGTGCCCGGTTGCTGGAGCCGCGGGGGGCGTTCCTCGTGCTGAACCTCTATTCGATGGGATTGTCGTCCACGCTGGCCCGTACGGCGGTGCGGCAGGCGTTCGGTGCGCCGCGTACGGAGCAGTACGGCGAACTTTGTTTCACGGATCGTGCGGGCAAGCAACTGCCGCTCGGTACGTACTACCGTTTTACACGTTAAAAACTTGGAACCATGAGTATCCTGATCGTATTGTTCGGCCTGCTGAGCGACTGCCTGTTGTCCGTCCTGGTGGGCATCATCGGCAGCAGCCGGCGCATCGGCTTCGGGCTGGCATTCCTCGTGAGCCTGATCTTCACGCCGCTCGTGGGGCTTATCATCACCCTGCTGACCGACCCGTTGCCGTACGGCGGCCAGCGCTGGGGCTGCGTCGGCACGTTCGTGGCCATCCTCGGCCTGTTGTTCCTCTGCGCCTTCCTGATCCTGTTACTGGCCGGAGGCGCCGTCGTCGCCATGTTCTGATTTCCCGTAACGCCCCTCCAGCAGGAGAATCATGTTTTCGAGTTTCTTCTCGTACTCTCCGAAAAACCAGTCGTCGAAGGCTCTGGGGATCAGCCCGATCCAGTTTCGTACCGTTTTGTCGGCGAGCGTTTTCTCGAATCCTTCGTGGTAGGGTGAATTCCAATGGAGATTCTCCATCTGGGAGGGCAGCATGGCCTGCATGCGCTGGTCGTAGTACAGCTCCATGTAGTCGTCGAACGCCGCGAGTTCCTTATAGCAGCGCAGCAGGTCGATGAGGGTCTGCTTGTCGGCGATATG
This sequence comes from Alistipes sp. AM16-43, assembly GCF_003435745.1. NCBI lineage: Bacteria > Pseudomonadati > Bacteroidota > Bacteroidia > Bacteroidales > Rikenellaceae > Alistipes > Alistipes sp. AM16-43. The sequence continues at coordinate 298,930 of NZ_QTUQ01000002.1, read as the reverse complement.
CGAGGCGATGCCCGTCGTCTTGAGCATTTCCAGGGCATCGTTCGACAGGCGGTAGGGCTTGCCCATGCCGCCTGTGATGTAGCGCGAATAGGTTTCGACCGTGTCGGACGGGAACCCTGCGAGCGAAAAATCCGCTTCCAGCAGGCGCCGTGCCACCCATTTGTCTTTGCCGTATGTGTACCTGTAATCCCGGACGACCTGCAGGTTGTCGTGCAGTTCGGATGCGACGAGTTGCATGGCCTGCCGTACCTCCCGCTGTTTGGCCGCTTCGGTGATCCGGGCGGTCAGCCACAGGGTCAGCAGTACGCCGCCCGTGACGATCGAGAACTGGCGCGCGTAGTCGCCGATTTTCCACTTTTTAATTCGTTTCTTGAGGGGTTTCTTCATGGCTGCGAGGGTGTTTCCCTTCCGGGATGCTCAGAATATGTAGTATATCAGGATGCCCGCCGCGGCCGAGAGGCAGATCAGCAGGATGGGGTTCACTTTTTTGACCGAGGCGACGAAGACGCCGCCGAACAGCGCCCAGCTCCAGCCGTCGATGAAGTTCTGTTCGTCGGGTGCTTTGCTGTGCGGGAACATCAGCAGCAGTGCCGCCGAGGCGATCATGCCGATGACCACGGGGCGCATGCCCTTCATGGCTCCTTCGACGACGGGGTTTTGCTTCAGGCGGAGGAAGAAGCGCGTGATGAGCAGCATCAGCGTGAGCGACGGCAGGCATACGGCAAACGTCGCCAGCGCCGCACCCAGGATGCCGCACCACGCGTTGCCGGCCTGTGCGCCGACCGTGTAGCCGACATAGGTGGCCGAGTTGATGGCGATGGGCCCGGGGGTGATCTGCGAGATGGCTACGATGTCGGCGAATTCGGCGTTGGTCATCCAGGCGTGCTGCACGACCACTTCGTTCTGGATGAGCGAGAGCATGGCGTAGCCGCCTCCGAAGCCGAAGAACCCTATTTTCAGGTAGCTTACGAACAGTTGCCAGAAGATCATTTGCCTGCTTTTTTAGCGATGAATAATGTCCATGCGATACCGATGGCCGCCGCTGCGATCAGGATATAGATCGGCGACCAGCCCAGGTACCATACGGCCAGCGCCGATGCGGCGATCACCGCGAACATGGCCCAGTGCATCCCCCGTGCCAGCGAGATCACCGGCACGACGATCAGCGCCACCACGGCCGGGCGCATGCCCTTGAATGCGGCGTCCACGACGGGGTTGTGGCGTATGTCGGCAAACAGGAGCGCGATCGCGAGGATGATGACGAACGACGGCAGGACGCTGCCCAGCAGCGCCGCCACGGCACCTTTCAGCCCCCGCATCTTGTAGCCTACGAACACCGAGGTGTTGATGGCGATGGGCCCCGGGACGGATTGTGCGAGGGTCAGCAGGTCGAGGAACTCCTTGTGCTCGATCCAGCCGCGCTTGGCGATCAGCTCCTGCTCGATGAGCGGCAGCATGGCGTATCCTCCGCCGAAGGTGAAAAGCCCGATCTTGAAGAAGGAGGCGAAAATGGTACGAAGTCGTTGCATGTTTTCCGTGTTCTTTACTTAATCCGGCAGTGTTGCAGTCGTGCCGCAGGGGCGGGGTTCCGGGGCGGCTGTGCTTCCCGCCCGGCCGTTTTATTGTCCGGCGTTGGCCACCGACGCCATGACCGTGGCGACGACGGCTGCGGTTTCGGTGCGCAGGCGCTGCGTGCCGAGGGTGATCTCCTCGAATCCGTTGGCACGCGCGAAAGCGATCTCTGCGTCTGAGAAATCGCCTTCGGGGCCGATGAAGACCAGCGCCGACTCGCCTTTGCGGAGCGTCGCGGGCAGGTAGATTTTGCCTGCGGGCGACAGCGCCGGGGCACAGTGGGCGATGAATTTCCGCCCCTCGAACGGCCTGGCTGCGGCCTCGCGGAACGGCGTAAGCGGGTGCAGCTCCGGGCGGTAGGCCTTGAGCGACTGTTTCATCGCCGCCGTGATGACCTTCCCCGCGCGTTCGGGTTTGAAGACGCGGCGTTCGCTGTGTTCCGTTTCGAGCGGGACGATGGCGCTGACCCCTACCTCGGTGGCCTTTTCGAGGAACCATTCGAAGCGGTCGGCGTTTTTGGTCGGCGCCACGGCCATCACCAGCCGGTAGGAGAGCGGTTCCCACTGCGTCTGCGTCGTGGTGACGCGAACCACACATCGCTTTGGGTTGTCGTCGGTGATTTGGCAACAAAATAAATTGCCCCTTCCGTCAGTTATATGGAGGGTATCGCCGCGCCCCAGGCGCAGCACGCGGACACAATGTTTCGACTCCTCTTCGCTCAGCGTATAGAGGGGCGGCGTGATGTCGGGGGCGTAAAAAAGTTGCATACCTGTTATAAATTATTAACTTTGCATCGCTGTGCGGACGCATCGAAGATGCCTCCGCCGTCGGCGATTGCAAAGTTACACAAAATAACACGATAGATGAAACGTATTGCAGGATTATTCACAACACTTTTACTGCTTATGACACTTGCGTCATGCGATTCCCGGAAAACGGCCGGGGAAAACCCGTTTTTCACCCAATGGGATACGCCGCACGGCGTACCTCCGTTCGACAAGATCCTGCCCGAGCATTTCATGCCCGCCTTCGAACGCGGCATGTCGTTGCACGAGGCCGAAATCGACGCCATCACCTCGAACAAGGACGAGGCCACGTTCGAAAATACGATCCTTGCCTATGACAATGCCGGGCAGATGCTCGCGCAGACCGAACTGGTGTTCGGCATGCTGTGTGCCGCCGAAACCAACGACCGCATGCAGGCCCTGCAGGAACAGGCGATGCCCCTGCTGGCCGCGCACAGGGACAAGATCCGCCTCGACGACAAGCTCTTCGTCCGTGTGAAGGAGGTTTACGACAGGCGTGCGGCGCTGGGGCTCGACGCCGAGCAGATGCGTCTGTTGCAGAAGACCTACGACTCCTTCGTGCGCGCCGGGGCGTTGCTCGGCGCCGAGCAGAAGGCCCGCCTGAAAGAGATCAACGGGCAGTTGTCGCTCACGGCCGTGAAATTCGGGAATAACATCCTCGCAGAAAACAACAATTTCGTGCTCGAACTCAAGTCGGACGAACTCGACGGGCTGCCGGCAGGCATCCGCGATGCCGCCCGCGAGAAGGCCCAGCAGATGGGCAAGGGCGACAAGTGGGTCTTCACGCTCCACAAGCCCAGTCTGATTCCGCTGCTGACCTATTCTACCAGGCGCGACCTGCGCGAGAAAATATACAAGGCTTATCTGAACCGCTGCAACAACGGCGACGAATACGATAACAAGCAGCTCATCAACGATTTCATCCGCCTGCGCACGGAGAAGGCACACCTGCTGGGCTATCCCTCTTACGCCGCCTATGTCGTGGCGGACGAGATGGCCGGTACGACCGATGCCGTTTACGGCCTGCTCGACCAGATCTGGACGCCGGCGCTCGAACGCGCCAAGGGCGAGCTGGCCGAGATGGACACGCTTTTGCAGAAGGACATCCCCGGTGCCACCTTCGAATCGTGGGACTGGTGGTATTACGCCGAGAAGCTGCGCAAGCAGAACTATGCCCTCGACGAGGAGATGCTGCGTCCCTACTTCTCGCTCGAGAACGTGCAGGGCGGCATCTTCTACCTGGCCAACCGCCTCTACGGCATCACCTTCCAGCCGATCGTCGTGCCGCTCTACCATCCCGATGCGGTCGCCTACGAGGTGCTCGATGCCGACGGCTCGCACCTGGGCGTGCTCTATTTCGACTATTTCCCCCGCGACGGCAAGAGCCAGGGCGCCTGGTGCGGCAACTATGTCGAGCAGACCTATAAGGACGGCAAGCGCGTGGCGCCCGTGGTGAGTGTCGTCTGCAACTTCACGCGCCCGGTGCGCAATACGCCCGCACTGCTGACGCTCGACGAGACGGAAACGCTCTTCCACGAATTCGGCCATGCGCTCCACTTCCTGTTTCACGACGTGAAATACCGCGGCCTCTCGGAGGTCGAGGGCGATTTCGTCGAGCTGCCTTCGCAGGTCATGGAGAACTGGGCATTCGAACCCGAGATGCTGAAGCACTATGCCGTGCATTACCGCACGGGCGAAGTGATCCCGAAATACCTCGTGGACAAACTCCGCAAGAGCGAACTCTTCAACCAGGGTTTCGCCACCACGGAACTGATCGCCGCGTCGCTTTCCGACATGGATATCCACTCGGTCACCGAATACGAACCGTTCGACCCGATGGCATTCGAGCGGCAGGCGCTCAACGAGAAGCGAGGCCTGATCCCGCAGATCGAGCCCCGCTACCGTTACCCCTATTTCAGCCATATCTTCGACGGCGGCTATTCGGCAGGTTACTATTTCTATACCTGGGCCGAGGTGCTCGACAAGGATACGTTCGAGGCCTTCCGCGAGAGCGGCGACCTGTTCAACAAGAAGATCGCCGCAGATTTCCGCGCCAAGCTGCTTTCGCGCGGCGGTTCGGAGGACGGCATGTCGCTCTACCGGGCATTCCGCGGTGCCGATCCCGACAAGCGGGCGATGTTGCGCAGCCGCGGCCTGTGGACCCCCGAACCGCCGTCCTTGGATTCACTGGAGGTTGCGCTCCTCAATACGATACCGATAGTCAGATAACCCATATAGTATAATCAGATAACTCATCGAGAAGAAACCGCATAACTGATATAAAATGAAAAAAGCACTGGTAATTATGGCATTTTCCGCTATGGCGGCAGGCTGCGCCGACAATTCGATCCCCAAAGCGCAGCTGCCCGAACTTGATATGTCGAATCCCCTCCTGGCGGCGTGGAATACGCCCCACCAGACCCCGCCGTTCTCCGAGATCGAACTCTCGGACTACGAGCCTGCGTTCGACGCGGCCATCGCCTGCTCGCGTGCCGAGATCGACGCGATCGTCGCCAACCCCTCGAAGCCGACCTTCGGCAATACCATCGTGGCTCTGGAGCGCCACGGTGCGCTGCTGGATCGTATCTCGGGTATCTTCTTCAACCTGCTCGAAGCGGATACGTCGGACGAAATGCAGCAGATCGCACTGCGCGTGCAGCCTAAGCTGACCGAACTGTCGAACGACATCTCGCTCAACCCCGAACTCTTCGCCCGCGTGAAGGCCGTCTACGGGAAACCCGGCCGCGGCCTCTCGAAAGAGGACAAGAAACTGCTCGAGGATACCTACCAGAGCTTCGCACGCAACGGTGCCGCCCTGTCCGACGCGGACAAGGAGCTCTACCGCAAGTATTCTTCCGAGCTGTCGGCCGCAACGCTCCAATTCGGCCAGAACGCCCTGGCTGCGACCAATGCCTTCTCGATCAACATCACCGATCCGAAGGTCGTGGCCGAGCTGCCGGACTTCGTGAAGGAGGGCATGGCAGCCGATGCCAAGGCGCGCGGTGAAAAGGGCTGGACGGTGACGTTGCAGGCGCCGAGCTATGTGCCTTTCCTGACCTATTCGTCGAACCGTGCGCTCAAGGAGAAACTCTGGCGTGCCTATAATTCGCGTGCATTGGGCGGCGAGAACGATAATACGAAGGTCGTGAAACAGATCGCCAACCTGCGCCTGAAGATCGCCAACCTGCTGGGCTATAAATGCTATGCCGACTACGTGCTCGAACGCCGCATGGCCGAGAATACCCCGACGGTCATGGCCTTCCTCGACGAGCTGCTCTCCCAGACCAAGGCCTATGCCGACCGGGACTATGAGACCGTCGGCGACTATGCCGCTTCGCTCGGGTTCAAAGGCCAGCTCATGCCGTGGGACTGGGGCTATTACAACGAGAAGTACAAGCACGAGAAATATGCGCTCAACGACGAGCTGGTGAAACCTTATTTCAAACTCGAAAACGTCCGCAAGGGCGTCTTCATGCTCGCCAACAAGCTCTACGGGCTGAACTTCACGCCCAACGACAAGATCGAGGTGTACCATCCCGACGTGACGGCCTACGACGTGACCGACCAGGACGGCCGTTTCATGGCGGTACTCTACCTCGATTTCTTTCCCCGCGAATCGAAGCGTTCTGGGGCATGGATGACCGAGTTCCGCGGTGCGAAGATCGTTGACGGCAAGGAGACCCGTCCGCTGGTGTCGCTGGTGATGAACTTCACCAAGCCCACCGAAACGACCCCTTCGCTGCTGACTTTCGACGAAGTGGAAACTTTCCTCCATGAGTTCGGCCACTCGCTCCACGGCATGCTGGGCGAGGGCAAGTACGAGTCGCAGACCGGAACGAGCGTTTACCGTGACTTCGTGGAGCTGCCTTCGCAGATCATGGAGAACTGGGCTACCGAGAAGGAGTTCCTCGACCTGTGGGCCGTGCATTACCAGACGGGCGAGCCGATCCCGGCCGAGGTCGTCGACCGCATCGTCGCCGCACAGAACTATTTGGCGGCCTATTCCAACGTGCGCCAGCTTTCGTTCGGCCTGACCGATATGGCATGGCATACGATCACCGAGCCTTTCGAGGGCGACGTCGAGCAGTTCGAGGTCGCATCGATGGCCCCGACGCAGGTGCTGCCCGTAGTTCCCGGAACGGCGATGGCCCCGGCATTCGGACATATCTTCTCGGGCGGCTATGCCGCGGGGTATTACGGCTACAAGTGGGCCGAAGTGCTGGAGGCGGACGCCTTCTCGCTCTTCAAGGAAAAGGGCATCTTCAACCGCGAGGTCTCCGGCTCGTTCCGTGAGAATATCCTTTCGAAGGGCGGTACCGAGCATCCGATGGAACTCTACGTGCGCTTCCGCGGCCACAAACCCGAAACCAGGGCGCTGATCGAGAAAATGGGGCTCGGCAAATAACCGCATTCCCATACCCGATAAAAAAGGGAACCTCCCGAAAGGGATGAGTGTTTTTTAAGAACGGGGAGGTAAAAAGTGTAAAACGCAGATAATCAAGATATATAAAATCTGTCTTTTGCACGAATTTCAGGCAGAAGAGCCTGAAAAAGTAGAATTCGACGGGAGTTTCGTTACCAAATCGTAACCCCGTCGAATTGCTTTACAATAGCATATATGCGACTGAATTACAATTTCTTGCGCAAATATACGTAATTCTTGAGAACTCAACAACCGATACCTTTGTCACATTAAAAATTGTTGAGTTATGAAAAGTACGTTCAAAGTTCTGTTTTATCTGAAAAAGGATAAAATCTCGAAAGACGGGAAAGTTCCGGTCATGGGCCGCATCACGGTCAATGGCACGCAAGCCGGTTTCAGTTGCAAGTTGAATATCGACCCGGCGCTATGGGATGAGAAAACCAATTATCTGAAATCGCAACGAAATACGCTTTCGCGCGAAATTCACCAGATGCTTGAAAACATCAAGGCTCAAATCACCAAACATTATCAGTCGATCTGCGACCGTGATGCGTATGTCACGGCCAATAAGGTCAAGAATGCTTACCATGGTTTCGGCGACCGATATAAAACGCTTATCGCAGCTTTCGACTACCATGCCGATTCTATAAAAGCGAGAATCGGACGTGACAGAGCGCAACGTACTTACGATAGGCTGATGGAAGAACGCCGTTGCCTGGTGCGGTATCTGGTTCTGAAAAAACTGGAAGATGTGACTTTGAAGGAGTTGGATGTTACGTTCATCGAAAGATATTACGCATGGATGCTCTCAGACGGACATTGCGGCAAGACAACGGCTTTCAAACGCACCCAGACGTTGAAATGTGTTTTATATGTAGCCGTTGAGCAAGGCTGTATAGACCGTCATCCCTTTCTGGCGTTCAAATGTGCTCCGGATTATAAGCCCCGCATGTTCCTGTCCGACGAAGAAATACAACGGCTTATGAATATAGAATTGCGTTATCATCGGCAGCGGGCCGTGCGGGATATGTTTATTTTCTGTTGTTTCACCGGACTGGCTTATATAGATCTGAAGAATCTGACTTACGATCATATCGTAACAACTCCGACGGGAGAACAATATATCTATAATCGCCGTCAGAAGACCGGTACGCCTTATCACATCATGTTGCTGCCCATTGCGCAAGAGCTTATCGAACGATATAGAGGATATCCGGGTAAAATCGACGAAACGCGGGTCTTTCCCGTGAAAGATCGGAAAAGTATGTGTACAACGATAAAACGTATTGCCCAAAAATGCGGCATTACCAAAAACCTATCGACGCACATCGGTCGGCATACGTTCGGAACGACGGTCACGCTGGAGAAAGGCGTACCCATCGAGACCGTTTCGGAGATGCTCGGACATAAGCAGATTACGACGACTCAGATCTACGCCAAATTAACCGCCAACAAGATGAAGGAAGACGTACGTCTTCTTACGCAGCGCATCGGCAATCTGTATGAACTCACACAGCCTACGACCCGGCTGCTTTCCAAAGAGGCTTAACCCTAAACGAACGGCGACCAGATCAGTCTGGTCGCCGTTCGTTTACTTATTCCAGGGCCGGAAGTCGCGGTAGTTTTTCTTCAGCACCTCGAAGATACCGGATTCGGGATAGAGGATTTTCCCGCCGAGCGTCGTATAGGGAATCGCTTTCGTATCCCGCAAGGTCTGCAACGTCCGTTTGCACACATGGAAGCGTCTGCAAATCTCATCTCCGGTCAGATAATGCTCCTGACCGATCGTCGGTCGCAGATGTTTTATGGCCGTTTCGATCTCGCGCGTGGTTTGCACCATCCAATCCGTCAGTTCCTTGAACTCTTCGGATCGCTTCGTAATAATGTCCGACATACTATCTGCGGATCAGAGCTTCGCGGATGACGCGTTCGATGTCGGTCTCCCGGTAATAGAATTTGGAACCTATCGTGGAATACGGGATGATTCCCCGATCGCGATAATTCTGCAAAGCCCGCTGCGAGATATGCAGTGCCTCGCATACTTCCGGCGTGCTGAGTCATTTCTCCCGTGTGGGCGGAGCTACCTTACGATACAATTCCGTTACGGCAACCGACAGGCCGCACAGACGCCTTCTCAGTTCCAAATAGGCGTCGTTTTCCATCATGGTTACTTCCATAAGTCGAATGTTTTATGAATTAGTATTTAGTATAATTTAAGCACCGGCATCGGATACCGTCGTGTTTCATTCCGTCGTTTCAAATCCGGTGCACACAGCCGGATTTGCCGTCGTGCCGAAAAGTAATCCTCCGTCAGCATCAGCTTTTCGGCTTCCGGTGTAAAGAGCATTACGCCTTTCATCGCCGCATAATACACCTCGTCATTCGCCACGACATGACGGGGCTGTAACTTCAGACGAGTCAATTCCGGCAATAATTTCCGCATGTATAGTTCATCGGGCCGCTTCGCTTCTTCCGTCGTCGCATGGAAGGATGCTTCCGGAGGCAGATCGTATTGCAGATAGAACAGGTTTTCGAGCGCCCGTCCGGGTATCGTCTTTTTCAACTCTTCGGAGATGTGATGCCTGAAACCCTCTTCGCCGTTCGTTCCGACAGCGAAACGTACGGCATGCAGCGTTCAGTCGAGCGTCAGGTAAATACTTCGTATCCGGTCTTCCCGCATATCCGTTATATTTTTATTGCGGCACGTTTGCCGCTGACAGGACGGGAATGCCGCAGCCTGCGTTCCGTTTCCCGCCTTTTGGTTACGGTGCCCGTTCCGGGCAGGGAAACATGCTGTTTTGCATCCGGCGATGACTCTTTGTATTCCGTCAGGAATCTCCCGTTCTGAATGTTGTATTCCGTGCGAAGAATACCCGCTGCGATTTCACGGGCCTGCTGCTGCAAGGCACCGTACCCGAAGTCGTGCGTCGATTGCCGGTTTCCCATACGCGCCCGGTCGCAATCCCGGAGTTTCGACGCCACCTCGGAGAAGAACTCCCGATGTCTGAAACGATGCAACCCGTCGTCGGCCACAGATGCGGCGTACCCGTTTTCCGCGATATACAACAGCGTTGCGAGATCGTGATTGCCTGACGATACCTGTGTCCGGTTCCCGGCAACGAACCTCTCGAAGTCCTCGTAGCACGGCGATATGGAATATGCTGCCGAACATACGCCTTCCGAAAGTACCGATGTCGGAATCCACTTCTCCTCGGTAAAACTGTATCGGGATCTCTCCAGTCCCGGATACTCGCTTTTCAGGTCGCTTTTCACGAATTTGTCGATACACTTGTCCGCCATCGCGGCAATTCGGGGCGGCAAATGTTTCAATTCATAGATTTTCAGCGTATCTGCATCAGTCCGCATTCCGAAGAAACGATCCGTCATGTATTGCATATAGCAGTACATGGCCCGCCGGCCCTTGGGCGTATCGCTGAAGAGATAAGTTCCCAGCGAAGAGGTTACAGCCCGATAGAGCGGTGCATCGTCGGGCGCCGTACGGGCACAATGCATCGTAAATCTCCGGTATTCGGGATCGCGCATCAGCTGTTCCCGCCGCCCTGCCGGAGAGAGGGGCGAAAGACCTTTCGAGAGTGCGAAAGCCGCATCCCGGAGCGAAACGGCCGGTTCGGGGTGTATATCCTGCCGGATAAAAGCCGGAGCCAGCTTCCCGTAAAAATACTCGTTCGTCGTACTTCGGCGCGACGGAATCGCTTTGCTGTCGGGAAAGGTCAGATGCAGCAGCGTGTGGTCGGGAACGACCGATGAACGGGAGCAGGCGGCAACCTGTTCGCGTATATAATCTTCGAAAGACTGACGTCCGTTTTCTCGGACGGCGATACGCACGGCCTGCATCTGCGGGTTCATCGTAACGAAAACACTCGCCGGAATCTTGCGCCTCATGAGGCGGTCTAAAAAATCTGCGATTCGGGACATGAACGGTAAATTTCAGAGGATTTTACAAGACAGAATCGGAAATAATGTCTATTCCCTGACACAACGCACCAGCCCTTTACCTTTTCCGCCTTCGAAATTCGTCCACCCGCTGTTGATCTCGAATTTGAAATAGACGGTCGGATACGGCGTAGCGGATGTCGGTTCGGATACCGCCCCGGTCAACATGACAGCAACGCCGTCACGATCCAGCCAAAAATCGTCGTTCCCGACCGGTACGGGATAAAACGTCCCCTTCGTATCTCCCCTGAAGCGCTGGAACCAATAGCCGTTGTCGAACGCTCCGACCACATAAGGTTCTCCGGGAAAAACGTAATTCTCGAAAGCCGTCCATGTATAACGGCTCGGCAGCCGGTACCCTTCGGGGCAGGGGTCATGCACGCTTTTCGCACTCGCCCAACCGTAAGTGTCCACAGGCGCGGGATCGCCCCAAAGGGCATTGTCGTAATAGGTATAAAGTTTGGCGTACCACCCCGTATAGACATACGTCGTCGGGTGCCGGGTCATATAGGTCAGATCGTATGTTTTGGCTTCGGATCCGTTCGAGGTGTAGATTGTCGGCCAATGGTTTATGAACCGATCCTTACGTCCTGCGGCGTTGTAGACCTCGTTCGACGTAAAGGGATCTTTGCGCCCCCATGTGTAGACCAGGCCGTAGCGGGTTTTCAAATCCGTACCGATGGCCCCCAGATTCCGATCCATGACAAGGAACTGTTCGCCCGCCCGGTTCGTATACCGGTCGTCCTGCGGCCGGTCGCCGGGCAGGCACCATATATGCCAGCTCCAGAGAATCGTCCCGCCGGCATCGTACACCGCGACGAGCGCATTGCCCCGCTGACCGTTCGTGTGCACCGTAAGACGGTTGTCCGCAAGCGTGAATCCTGTAATGATCTTATTGTCCTGCCACAGCAGCCCGGCGGATGCCGGAGCGTATTCATTGCCCGCCTCGATTCCCAGATAGGCGTAATTGCGGCTGCGGGACGTGCGATACGGGGTAACATCGAACGTAACCTGATCGCCGGTGCAGATATGGCAGTTCGCCGTTCCGTAATACAGGCCGTCGTAGACGAGAACCCGGTTGTCGATCTCATCTTCGCCCCTGATAACAAGCTCCAGATTATGCCACGTGTTTCGGCGGACATTGAAATCCGACGTGTTATTTTCACCCGGATAAACGATGTATTCGACAAGGGCTTTGTCCGCGCTCCGTTCCGCGAGAATCCGCAGGTAGGTGGCACAGGACGGAGCATTTTCAGGGCACTTGTCCTTCTGGTCGGTGATCGTGTCTACCGAGCCCTGCAAGTTCTCGAAAAGATACGCTGTACCCGCGGTTCTCCATTCATTGTTGACAGGCATCGCTTCGCCGTCATAGTAATTCGCCTCGACCGTCGAGGAAATACTGCCCGAATCGAAGGGACGTATCGTCTGCGGCAGATTGCAGAACTGCACAGAGCGAAGACGGAGCGACGGTGCGACGGCGTCGGCGACCTCGATGGTATAGGCGATCTTCGCCGCACTGCGCGTTACGCGAAGCGATGAGGGGGTACACCGGCCAGCGCCATCGACGGCCAATGTTCCCCGATCCGTCATCGGGATAGCGTCCGAAGACTCCATCACGTCCACTGCCGTTTCGTAAAACTGGATCTTGAACGCATTTTTATCCCCCAGATCCTGCCCGGCGTTCGCAATCGCATAGCTCTGATAATTGCCGGGAAGGACGTTGAACACCAGCGGCGAGGAAACGGAGGGGAAATAAAAATGATATTCTGTATCTCCGTATAGATACAAATTCACATCCCGAATGCAATTTTCATCCATTGCGCGGGTGGCGGCCTGCTGCTCGGTCGTCAGATGCAGTTCGACCCTGACGGGCGATTGTTTTTCGGGCGCCCGAGCCGGTATCTCTACCGCTTCGGTGCAGGCTGCGAGCATCGAAAGCATGCCCGGGAGCCAAATCAACAGTTTTTTCATCGTGACAGCGGTTAAAATTCGGGGGTTGCGATTTCCTTATCCCAGCCGGGAATGTCGATCGTATCGGCTTCGATCACCGGGCAGCGGATAATTTCCACCTCTTCATGTTCATAGACATGGCAGCCTGCAAATAGCGATGCGATAAGCGCGACCGCCGTTGCTGCAAGAAAGCCGTACGCGACGGCATATTTGATTTTCAGTCTGTTCATAAGTTCGATTGTTAAGTTCGTTTTTTTCGGTATTCCTCATAATCCACGGAGTAGAACAGCGGCTTGCGGTTGCACCAGTAGGCCAGCCGCCATTGCTCCCGCGAGGGTTTCCCCTCGTGTTCGAAATCCCGGTACGGCTGCGCGAAAGGCTGACACCCCAACGCTTTCAGCTCCCGGATACGTCCGAGCGCATCTTCGGAGTCATCCCTTATCAGCACATAGAAGAAGAGCTTCCGGGCCGGAACGCCGTGCTTACGGAGGAGTTCTATGGCTTTATGAACGTCATCCTGCATGGCACGGCTATCGTAGGCCATGCGCAGAAAACGTATCCATTTGACCCGTGCGAGCAGCGCAGCGATCTCCGGTGTGCGGGCGATACGCCGGGCATCGAGTCCTTGGTTGAAATCTACCCGGATGCCCATGCGGACGATCTTCTCGATCTGCATAAGTCCCCACTCCGAAGCCAAGACATTGTTGTCGAGTAGCACGGCACGCTTACGCCCGTCGAGAAATTCTTCGATGTCAGCGTGTGCCCGGACTTCACCTTCCTTATGGGGCACGACGCACCACGAACAGCGGTTCACGCATCCGCGCGTCAGAAACCCATAGGCTTCCTTGACCCCATAAAGCGAGTAATCCGGGCATATATGTTCGATCTCTTCGGGAAGAATCGTCGCATAGTCCCTGTAACCCGTCCCGGCACGCACGACCTCGCAGTCGTAGCGATCCGTACAATCGCGCGAAAAGGTAAAGACCTTCGACATATAGACCTTGTCATAACGCCTCGCCGCGGGATCGGTGAACTCCACCGTATCGCCCCGGCGCTTGTGCCATGCCGAGAGTTTCATCAGCGCTATGTTCGGGAAGTTATGCCCGTCCACATCCACCAGTCCGATCCGCATGACTATTGTTTTAAGAGTTCAGCAATCTCCGGATCGAGATTGCCCCGATACTCCATACGCCCGTCCAAGCGGCATGCTTCGAGGAAATGCTCCCGGCCCTCGGCCTTGCGTCCCAGCCGCGAGCAGGCGATGGCCCGCAGATACTCCGTCACGGCATCCTTGGGCATCGTTGCCAACAGCTCCATCGCCCGCTCGTTATGATCCAGCGACAGATGCGCCACGACCGTATTGCGGTCGTTGTAGTCGTTGAGAATGTACAAGGCTTTGGCGTATTTGCGTTTCTGCAACAGCTCCACGCCGCGGGCATAGGCCGTATCCAGCTCCGTGGTATGGATCGTATCCTTGACCATTCCTTTGCGGCGCAGGCTGTAGCGAAAATTCACGGCCCGCAGCTGCGGGTAGATCACCGAACGGATATAGGCATACTCTTTCGGAAACCGCTGCCGGATGGCCTGCTCCCGCCGGTCGGGATTCTTTTCTGCGACGATCAGCTCCAGAATAGCGTCACGGCTTACGATCTCCCGGTCTGTTCGGATGCGGTTTGTCAACTCCTGCCAGTCCTCGGCCACCCACCGCACGGTCAGCATCGTGTCGATGCTTCTGCCGTATCGGCGGACAAGATAGCGTTTGAGCGCCGCGGCCCTTCCTTGCGAGAGCCGGTCGTTGAAGGCATAGGCTCCCTCCGGAGACGATGCCGCCGTCAGCGTGATGGTATCGACCCAAAATTCCTGCTGTTCGACGATCTGCCGCATCAGGCCGGTGATCTTGTCCAGCTGCCGCCGATTATCGCCCAGCGTATCGACCACACGGGTATCGCCCACGAAGAACTGAATGTAGTTGCGATCTTCGACGGTCACGAACTTGTCGACGACCTTGATGCGATACCTCGGTATGGTATCTACGAAGGAGAGCATCGAGGATACGATGTAGCTCAACGTATCGGATGGCGGCAGACGATAGGCGCTGTCGTCCACGGCCAAGACCTGTCCCTGAAGCGTTACAAGCATCTTCTTCGAGGTCTCATCGGTCTTCACCTCCTGCGAGTAATAGTACGTGACGGTACTCCGACCTTCAACCAGTGAGTCGAGCCGGACGTCTTCGGGATAGGGAAATTTCACGAAGCGGTTGAAGGCCGCCTCTCGTCCTACGGTATCGGGGCGGAATCGTTCGACGTAGGTTTCGTACTGCCAGTAGTCGCGCTCTTGCAGCAGCGAGAAGCGGCCGCCGCGGATCACCAGATCTTCGAGCGCCACGGATTCGTCGGGTTTGTGAAGTATCGGTGTGATTACGACGCTGCGGCTCTTGCCCAACAACTGCTTGGGCAGCGTCACGATGAAATCCAGCACGACGCGCCCGTTGCGTTCGGGAATAGACCGCATCTTCGCCACGACCGTCACCTGCTCGATCTGAAGCGCCATCACGCGTTCTCCGTCGGCAAGCGTATCCACGGGTGCAAGAAAGAATGTGTTGCTGTCACGCTGGAGTTTTACGACCTGCGGGCGGTAGTCCTGCTGCCGCTCCTGCCGCTCGGCGCGGGTAAGCTGCGAGAGCGAGGCAGTCATCTGCTGCCGCTGAAGCCGTCCGGCTACCGAGCAGCCGAACAGGCTTCCGAGCGCTGCCGACAGCAGACTTATCTGCAATATCTTATTGCATATCTTCATGGCTAAAAGATATAAGAGAATGAGACTTCCAGTTTTGTCGGCGCCAGCGTCCAGCATCGGTAACGGTAGATGCATTCATCCTCCCAGTCAGAGACGGTCGGGTCGTGGCGTGTGTCTTCGGTATGGAACAGCCCTATGCCGGCTTCGAGGGCGATATTCCATCGTTTCGAGAGCATCCACGCATATCCGTAGCTGACACCGAGGCCATAGGCATGACCCTTATAGCGTTTTGTCCGGCTTCCGAGGTCGTAACCGACATAGGTAAGGTGTTGTCCGAGAAAGTGTCCGACGAAGGATTCGTAGAACCAGTAGCGGCCGCCGAGCTGTACGGCGTGGAAGTTCATCGAGAGGGATGCGGTTTGCACCGGATTCCAGTAGCCGGACAGCTCCAGCGACCAGTTGTCCGTCAGGGCCGCTTCGGCCCCGACGTTCAGCGTCGCGCTGCACACCGCAAGAGCATTGGCCCTTACGGCGAAGATCTGCGCCGCAGCCCTGCGGGGCAGCCCCCACAAGGCCGCCGACAGCAGCACGAACAGTATGACTCGTTGTTTGTTCATTATCGTTAGCTATTATTTCGGTTTTATTCCCGGATGCAGCGCACCGGATTGGCAGCATAGCGGTAAAAATCCGTTGTGTTGACGAACGGCGGGTAGTTACTCGTATCGAATAGGATCGAGGTGCAGGCTACGTCATGGAACACGCCGGTCGAGTCGTCCCAATGAAGATAATACGGAGCGTTCGTGTAGAGCCTTCCGAGCGACCCGCTGCGGTCGTAACGTCCTTCGTAGAATGTTCCGCCCAAGGGTATTTTCGCCGTCTGCGTGCTGTTACAGCGGAGTGTAACGTAATAAGGTGCCGATACGCCTATCCGCTCTATTCCCGCAAAATCCTCGGCACCGGGCACTTTCCATCCCGGAGGGCATGGATCGTAAATGGATTTATGGCTGGTGCGGCTGATATTGTTCTTCCCGGTCGTGACGTTGCCCCAGAGGTTCGGGTGGTGGTCGTAGAGCCAGTCGGCGACCGACGTCCACTCTTCCCAATCCTCGTAAAATACCCCGTCCATATAGGTCGTTGGATGCGCTGTGGCCCATTCGAGGGTCATCACGTCGTAAGGCGATTCAGTTCCGAAGGTTCGGGGATTGCTTTCAGCATACTCGAACCCCGGAGCATAGACGGTCGGAGCCTGCGTGTAGGCGTCCGTGGCCAGCGCTGGATACGGAAACGGATCTTTGCGGCCCCACTGGTAATAGAGTCCTTTGGCAGCGGCCTGCGTGCAGTCCGTAGCCAGGGCCCCGAGGTTGCGATCCATAAAGACGGCTCCCGAAGCGTAGGTCTGGGCCGTGGCCTCGATCTCGTAATCCACCGACCAGATATGCCACGACCATATGCATACCCCGCGGCTGTCGAGAAGTCCGATCACGGCGTTGCCATAGGTCATGCCGGTTCGGAAGACGATACGTCCGTCGCCGGTCAGCTCCGCGCTTTCAACGATCGCGCCACGGATCGTGCCCGTTTCCCAGAGGACTTTCGCCTCGGCTCCCGCAAGTCTCTTCGGAACGATATTCGTCGTTGCACGGCCGTTGCCCATCGTCGTAGCGTCGAACGAATAGGAGGTATTCAATTCCGGCGCGATATAGCAGTTGGCCGTGCCCCCGTCGTCGAGCGGCCGGGTATTGGCCGTGAATTTCGGGAAGATCGCGGCTTCGGGCGAGGTCGGAATGTAGGCATACGAAACCGAGGTCGAAAGCCGTGTCTTGTAGTCGGCTGCCGAATACCATCCCTCGAAGCGGTATCCGGCTTTGGGTACGGCAGTCAGCGTGCATCCCTTTTCATGGCACAGGACGACCCGGTCGTGCGTCAGGGAAGAAGTTTCAGCGTCATACAACGCTCCGGCGACGGTTACCGTACCGTTCCCGTTTTCAGCCGTCGCGGGGTGAATATATACGTCGAGGCGGTTGGCGAAGCGGTGTCCGATGTCGAACGACTGTGCAAATCCCGCATCATCCTCGACCGTGACGGTATAGACCACCTGCGAATTGACTGTCGTATAGATTCCCGGAGCGTAGTTCACGCCGAAGACATTGGGGCCGGGTTGCTCCGGAAGCGTAAGGTCGCGGCCTTCGCCTACGGGAGAGCCGTTCAGACAGAACGCTCCGGCGTTGCCCTGCGCGACACCGATACGTCCCCGAAGCGTCAGGGGTGCGGGGTTTCCGTCGATCTCCACAGCGAGCATCTGAAACGGATTGTAGGTGCAATATCCGCCGGCCGCGTTTTCTTCGTAAGTGTCATGCACATTGACGGCATAGCTGCTAATGCGGGTATCTACCTCGCTGTCGCCCAAGATCGAGATATTGAGCCGGTAATGCGCGTTGGCCCGGACATTGAAATCCGAGGTGTTGTTTCCTCCGAGGTAAATATAATAAGCCAATATTTTCGACCCGCGCACGGCGCGGATCAAAAGATACGAGGCATTCGCGGGGGCATTTTCCGGGTTCTTCTGCCGTTGGTCGGTAATGGCCGCCACCATGCCCTGCATATTGGGTAACAGATAGCAGTCGCCCGCAGCCTGCTGTCCGGAAAGTTCCACCTCCGGACAATCCGTATAGTCGTCGGGATCATCCGACGGTGCGGCCGCCATATCGAACACGGATACAGAACGCGGTACCGAGAACAGTTGCACGGAGCGCAGTTCGATGTCGGCAACGGCCGGAGTAACGGTAATGTGATAGGAGATTTTCGACACGCAGCGTTGTACTTCGACGGCAGGCAGCGTCAGCATCCCGTCTGCCGAGGGAATTATCGTTATATCGCCCTCATAGGCCATAGGCAATACATCGTACTTGTCGGCGTGTGTAACGGTAAAATCCTCCCACAGCAGATTGTCGCCCAGATCGCGGCCCAGATTGGCGGCAATGCAGATCCGGTAGTTGCCCGGTAGGCATTCGAAACGCAGCGTCGCAGAGGTCTGGTAACGGTGTAGGACAACATTGCTGTTATCGTCGTAAAGGTAGAGGTTCAGGTCGCGGATGGCCGTTTCATCCGCAGAGCGAGTTACGGAGGACATCCTTTCGGGCCGTACTGTCAGGCTGACGAAGACACCGCGGGGATTTGTACATTCTGTCCTGTCCTCGGCGATGCAGCCCCACAGCAACAGGATGGCAGCGAGTATCAACAGATATTTTTTCATAGTCGGAAAAATCTGAAAAAGGGATTGAAAACAGCTCCCGCCCGCGAGGGACGGGAGCTGCCAAAACAAGAGGGCTATGCCCCCAGTTCGACGTTCTGCGTAACGGGCGTCTCCCAATCGGCGACGGTGACCGATACGGCGCAATCCTGACCTACAAGGCCCGTGATATTGGCCGCGACACGGTAGTAGCCGTTTCGGAGAATCTCGCCCGCGGCCTTACCCGTCAACTCGACCGAATAGGTCACCTCCGAGCGGTCGTCCGTAGTCGAGGTGCTGCCGTCCGAATCGTATGTGGCGTTAATTTCCAGCAGAACGCGGCTGCCCGCGGGCAAAGCTCCATTCTCGAAACAGTAGAACAGCGCATTGCATTTTCCCGAAGCCGTGGCGGGAGTCTGCGTGTGGCTGAAGGTCATAGCTCCGGGTGTCGGCGAACCGGCTACGACGAGCGACTGCGAGGCGGCTTTGGAGAGTTTTACCGAGTTGATAGTAAGCGTTCCGGCATATTTGTCGGCGAACGACGGGGCGATGGTCGTCTGAAGGGCTACTTTAGCGACAGTGCGTTTGAGCGTGATGCCGACATTGGTCGTGGAGTTCACGGCCCCGACGGTCTGCGATTTCATGCCCGACATCACGAAGCCGCCCGAACGTTTGGCTGCGGTGGACACCTCGGCGAAGGTGCCGTTATAGTCGGCGGCCGACTTCTCCACAAGGGCCGTAAGGGCCGCCCGGGTCTTGGCCGACGAGGCGTCGTAGTTCGCAACGGCATAGAATGAGCAGGGGGTGCTGGCAAGAGATTTAGGTAGGGAGAATGTCGCCGATTTCGCGGCCAGCTCGCTGGATGTTAAATCCCGGCGAATAACGAAGTTGTCGGCATTATCGAAGACGAAAATCGACAGTGACGACAACGAAGACTCTCATGCCTCGGCCGAGGCTGTCGAATCGAAGAAGGAGCGGGTGTCGGCGGCATCATCGGTAAGCGTAAGTGCGATACGTGCCCCATCGGTGAAAGAATTGGGGGAAGGTACGACTTCGGTCTCCTTGTTGCAGGAAACGGATGCGGCAGCGAAGACTGCAACGGCTAAAAGGATGTTTTTCATGTTATTTGGATTTTGAATGCAGCGATGCACTATGCGTCGCTTTCTGCTGCAAATGTATAATACAAAATCACTGAAAAGTACACTTTTCCGGATGCCTCTCGGGAAAAATCAAAAAGTTTTTTGTAAAGTATGAAAATAT
The DNA here is from genome assembly GCF_003435745.1 of Alistipes sp. AM16-43. Taxonomy (NCBI): domain Bacteria; kingdom Pseudomonadati; phylum Bacteroidota; class Bacteroidia; order Bacteroidales; family Rikenellaceae; genus Alistipes; species Alistipes sp. AM16-43. The sequence continues at coordinate 279,006 of NZ_QTUQ01000002.1, read as the reverse complement.
AATCAACTGAAAAATAGCCTGTTGAAATTTTGCAAACGGAGAAAAACTTTTTGATTTTCTCATCCTTGACAGGTCTCCGCTCTCTCTATCGCAGGTGTCTTTCGACGACTTGCTCATAGGCTTTTTTCAATTTATCCAGAAAAGGTGTGACCGCCGTGCTGCGGTCAAGCATCCTGGTTTTCTTGACATAGACATCGTTGATCGTGATATGGAATGTAGAAGACAAGGCACGGACGATCTCGATGAAACGCGCCTTGCGGTTGCCGTACATGATAATCCCGTTTTTATGAAGGGCAACGGCAAGCTCCAGCAGCTCTTGCTGCGTCCCTGTCCACAGCAACTCGCCGTCCTGATAGGATAAAGGGAACGAATAGTCTTGGTTCGAGCTATATTTCGTACTATTGCTGACGATATTGATTTCGCAATCCAGAATATACATGATTTTATAGATGAACGTCGTCCTTAAAACATTGTTCGAATATCGATTAAACGATGGATGGGACAATACGTCGAATTCAACCCGGCTGTAATACAGTATTCTCAAAATATCATCCCGGTTATCGAAATTAGCAACCATCTCGGTCATCGTCTCGATAAACTCTTCGTATGCATGGGCTAATTCCGACGGATTCGATTCATTTTGAGTTAGCAACGCGTATATACGGGTATGAATAAGCGTTTTCATAAGACAGGATTCCGTATCTATAGGGTCACATTGCAATATTCTTAATCATATGCGATTAAAATATTTTTTAGATACAGACATAATAGAGATTGTCACTTACCTATGTCATCAATGCATATGACCGTTACTAATGACGAAATAATAGACCGAAAAATGATAAAAGCAGTATGAATAACTTTGAATTTACTCTTTAGTAATCGAGTGTTTAAATCGCGCTATCGTTACATCCTTTGCAAAATCCATTTATTTTCCATTTAACTTAAAGAAAAACCCGTACACCGCCTTTCGGTCGATGCACGGGCCAGATGACGTCGCCTAACGTCTATCCTATACGGATTTACATCGAGTGAGTGCTACTGAATATCTGCATAAGTAATCGTGTATCCCGCAGGGTTGAATGTCCAATCCTGAGAATACTCCGTACCGGTATAAGTTACAGTTGCGCCAAATGCACCTTCTGCGATCTTCTGGAATACAGGCAGCGGATTGACATTCGATGCCTTACGGACGTTAAACATCATAATACCGCCGTAGTTGCCGCTGGCAGCCTGCGAGGAGCGGGTCTTGATCTGATTCAGGTAAATTGCATTGTACGATTGTCCCATCTGGATAGCCTGCGGGCACCAGCGATCGTTCGTTACGCCGGCGAATGCGCTGGAAGTCTGGAAAACATTCGGGCCAAACAATCCGTGGTCGGCCAAATCGATCTCCGCACCTGCCGCTGCGGAAATGTTAGACGCATAATTCCATTCGAACATCTGGATGATTTTGCGTTCGCCGGGGAATTCAGCATTGAATTTCTCACGCAGTTTGAGAACGAGTTTGCTGGCCGAAGTGGGATCAATGGGAGTCGAATAGTCGGCATATTCATCGTCGAATCCGATTCCGTCCAGGCCGTATTCCTTCACGATGTAGGTGAGAATAGCGGCGAACTTCTCGATCTGGTCATCCGTCAGGTTCGAGATGCCGATCCCTTTGTGGTCGCCCAGAACGTTCAGAATCACCTTGATTCCGGCATTCTGCAACGGCTCGATATAGGTCGCCTTCGCAGCCATCACCGGAGCCAGCTTGTCGTTGAAGAAAATGCAGGGATCACCATTCGCGTCTTTCTGGATATTCGAAGCGAAAAGCTGTACGAGATCGATGAATTTCTTGCCGCTCATCTCGTACGACAACGCGTTGAGCGGATTGGTGTCGTTGATCTCGTAATACACCTCGATCAGCGGTGTTTTGTCGCCGTAGGCCCGCGTTACCTGAGCCGTTTCTTCCGGTTGTGCCTGCATGTCGGGATTTTCCACGTCTTTGTTGCAGGATGTAAACATTGCACCCGCGGAAAGGAGCAGAGTCGTAATAAATAAAGTCTTTTTCATAGTTAATAATTTTAAAATGGTGATTGTAATTTGTGATTGCACGATGCAAATCCGTATTTTATCGTTTTTACCAGTCTTTCGCCAACTCTCCGTAGTGTAAACCTCCCTGATCGTTATTTACGAGGACATTATACATATACGTTCCATCCATAGCTTCATCGCCGAATATGGCCCATAACATACCCGGAACCATGCCCCAAGACATTTCATACTCATTTTGTTGATTGGAGATAAGGTCGGCCCATACGATCGTATTGTTCGGCGCATAGCCCATCATATCCCAGATGGCCACATTCATAAAACCTTGTGCCGTCATCAGGAAATCGCTTGCCGCCGGATACCACGGCACAGCGAAGTATCCGAAATTTTCGGGTGAAAGTCCGGCGATCGGCCGGCGCGGATGGTTCGTCGTCGGGAGCATCATGCCCAAATCGGCCGCATCGCCCGGTGTGAGGTCGATTACTTCCCACGGATCGAGCAACTGGATATCCTCGCTCTCCGACATATATCCCGACCATGCATAATCGAGGTACTGTCCGACCTCGATGCCGCCCGTCGCCTCGGTGTCCCCGAAATATTCGGTCGGCTCTTCGTAATCGGCCAGCGTCAGCAGTTTGTCGGGCATGGCTTCGCGCATGGCCTTTATCAGCTTGGGATAGGAAGTCGTGTTCATCTCCGGCATTCCTTCCACCTGACCGTAACCGGCATTGCGGTCGAAGAAATTCACGCCATCCAGATCATACAACTCCAGACAGGCTTTCACCTGCGCCGTGAAGTCGGCGATCTGGCTGTCGGTCAGGTTGCAGAATCCGAGTCCCGAGCCATTTCCCTCCAGCGAAAGACAGACCTTGCGCCCCTTGTCCTGCAACGGACGGATATACTTGTCCGCATGTTCCAGCACATAGCGTATGTCAGAGTTAAGCACCAACAAGGCACGCTCCGTATCGGCCTCGTAACCTATCTGCACGATGCGCAGATTGACGATATTGCCGTAAGTCCGCTCCCAGAGCGTATTGAACGGCGGCATGGCTTCGGTTTTCTGCAATATCCAAATGTCGGCCAACAGCGGCTGGTATTCGGTCGTGTTCAGATAGAATACGTTCAGGTATTCCGTATCCAGTTCGTAGTTGCCTATATCAATCCCGCGGACTTTCACGCCGTAATAGACCGCCTTGCCTCCGTCCGTAAGAGCCGCATCATTCGATGAGATCGCAATCGGTAATAAGTACGTTCCGGCAGCCAGTCCGTCCGACTTGAACGATACCTGAATTTTGTCGGAGATACGCTCTCCCGCCGCTACGGCAATCGTACCGTTACCGGCAATGGTAACATTCCCTGCCGGGAACGGGAGTAAATCCGTACCGTACTCCTCGTTACAGGCTTCGACCAGCGATTCGTCCACGGCAGCCGTGATAGTCATCGCTCTCTCTGCCGGGCGGGTCAGCCGGCAGTAAATTCGATCTTCTGTTACTGTTGTTCCCTCCGACAGATTGACAACGGCAAATTCAGTCGGGGATTTGATGCTGCGGATTTTGACATAGGTATTCTCCAACAAATCTTTGTCGGGAAGTTCTCCGCGCTGCGATTTCACGGGATCGGTCTCGCAGGCCGTAAGGCCCGCGATGACCGCCGCGAAAAGAAGCGTCACTACTCCCTTCTTTACATTATTTATCCTTGTTTTCATAGTTTACTCCTCCGTTTCGTTAATTTTCGGAATCTCCACACCGTCGGGCCATACCAGATCGTACTCGGCCTCTCCGTCGTTATGGTAGCGCGAATAGTCCTTGATCGTATTGCCGGCTCCCTCGTTGAACTTCCAATAACCGACGAGCGTCGGGTCGCTTTCGGGATCGGCGATTTCGTACATGTTCTCCCAGATCTGCTCTTGCGTGCGGGCTACCGACCAGACACGGGCCTCGGCGATTTTGCCGTTCAGCGGGCGGTAGGCGTCGTAGGAATAGCTGATGAAGAACTGGCGGGCATCGGCCCAACCGCCGTATTTTTCTTCGTTCTCCGGCGTCGGATTATTGAGGTAACGATCGTAGAAAGCACGCATGGCCAGATTGATGCGCGTGTCGTCGCTCATCGACGCAAGCCCCATATCCTTGCCCTCGCTCTGCAACTCGCCATTGACGAAAATCCGTACCGTGCGCGTCGCCTGGTCATAAGTGCATGCGATATGGTACCATACGCCTTCGTTCAGGATCTTGCCGGCATCACGCCCCGGGAACTTACCGAAGGCCGAACCGCTGCCCGAACCGTCGAACTGCAGCTGCTGGCGCTCGAAATTCGTGTCGCCGATACGCAGAAGTAGGTAGTCCTCGACACCCATGATGGTGGAGATGCTGACGGGGTTGGCGACACCGGCCGAGTTCAGAGCCGAGGTGGCGAACTTGTCGATATAGATCAACGCCTCGTAGGTCACGGCCGTCAAGTTGTTGAGGGCCATCGCCTGCTCCGTATCCTTGTCGAGTGTCGGGAAATTGATCCAGTTGTCGGTAAGCTGCGCTGCCGTAGTGATGTTCGACGATCGTTTGATAACATACCAGACGGTCGAAGAACTGTCCAGCGTCGGAACGGACGCATTCGTGATCGTCACGGGCAGCAGATAGGTAGCATCGAGGGTCAGCGCACCTGTCTGGTCTTCGCCCTCGCCCAGCAACTCCTGCAGATGGAGCGTCACGGCATCCGAAGCGGTCTTGCCGGCCGGGATGGTTACCCGCTCGTCGGAAAGCGAATAGTATTTCGCATCGAGCATCGGCCACGAGGTGTTGTGACGGGCGTTGTAGGTATCGACGAGCGATGGATCGACTGCAATGGAGACCGTGACGTCGCCACCGGACGGATAAGCCAGCGTTGCGGAGAATGTCCGATCGAGTTCATCGAGCGTGTTTTTGATCGTTGCCGTCTGCACGTCAGTCGTTTCCGCCACGTCGAGGTAGACCACATTACCGAACTTGTGGTCGTCGGCATCATAGGACTGACAGGAGCAGAAAGCGGCCGAAGCGATCAGCCATAAGTATTTATTAATTCTTCTCATTGCTCACTATTTTGAGGGGTTCAACGTCTGGATGGCATTGCGAACAAGTTTATAGTTCATGTCCAGATCATAATAGTCATTATAAATGTCGTAGGTTCCCAGTCCGGCCAGCGGCCCGAGCGATACAACCCGCTCGGCCATTTCCGTGATAGCGGCATGTTCCTCGACATTCTCGTCATAGAGAGGAGCGCCTGCGGCAGCGGCCAGCAGCAACTTCGTAGCCGGAACGCCGGCATACCCCGTAGCGTTGAGTACCTGCATCTTCAGGTCGGTCACATTCTCCGTAGCCTCGGTGTCGAGCACGACATAATCGACCTTCGACAAAGCGTCCTCCGTCAAGAAAAGCGGATTACCTTCGAAAACGAGCAGTTGTCCTTCGGTCTTTGCCGCGGAAAGTCGTTCGACGATAAGTGCAGCCGCCGTTGCGGTCGCTGCGTCGCCCGCATTGGGGATACCCGTAAACGAGTAACCGTCCAGTCCATTCTTCTCGACCGCGGCGATAACTTTATCGAGGTAAGCGCCGAGTTTTGTTTCATCGGTCAGTTCCCCGCTGCGGCCTGCATAATCGACCTGATAGAGCACTTTCGTACCTTTCTCACGCATAGCCGGCATATCTTCCGCATCGTACTTCGAGAAGTTGTCGGCATTGGTCAGCGACACGATATCGAGCGAGTCGGGCAGGCAACGCATGAAATCCTTTTCACTGGTACCCGGTTGGGGAGAGTTAAACAGACGGGCGTAGACGATAAAATGTTCCGACTGCTTGTAGTCGCGCAACGCCGCCGTATATTCCGCCCACAATTCCGGATTTTGATCCTCCGGGCGTTCGACTTTTTGTTTGACGGCTTCCGTTTCGTTCCAGTCTTCACACGAAGCGAACGTCGCGGCCAGCAGGCATAAGGAGAGAAGCCCGATCAATTTATTTCGTTTCATATCCATACTAATTTAAGTTTTTGCGATCCCACCATACTCGGGTTCCCTGCGTATCGCCCGCTCCGTTTACCGACTCACCGTTCAGTGCGGAAACGGCGGCTTGCAGGTTCGTCGGGTTCTCGGTGTACTCTTCGACCGGATAAGGCAGACGGCGTGCGCCCAGCGCCACGTTCACGGCGCCACCGCTGTTATCCACCACGGCTGGCAGCAGACGGGGATAACCCGTACGGCGGTGTTCTGTCCACGCCTCGGTTCCCAGCGGGAAAATGGCAATCCATTTCTGGGTAATGATCCGTTCGAGGTTGGTTTCGAAATCCGCCGCGGCGTTCCATGCCACGGTGATCGTGCTCTGCGGAGAAGCCATGGAGTGCTTGTTCAACGGATCTTTGTAGGCTGCCGGAGTACTTGTCGCATCGGAAAGATAGCCCTTCACGTTATCGGCACCACGCTCCTCGAACGAGAGCGTGACAGCCTGCTCATAGAGTGTTCCGGCAGTTTCGGCCGAGCCCCAGCGCAGTTCGTATTCGGCACGTAGGAACGTCGCTTCAGCGGCGTTCATCCACAGATAGGGATCCGTACCCGTAACGCGCATGTTCGAGTAGGACGACACGGCCTGCGCCTTACTCGTCACGTTGATACCAATGCGAATACCCGCATATCCCTGTATTTCTTGTCCGTTCTCCACAAGGGTTACAGTCGTAAACATCTTCTCGCGGCGCGGATCGTTGTAGCCGTTCATGTAATTGATGATGTCGGCACCAATACGATGGTCGCCCCAGTCGTTGTAAATGAGCGTCGTTCGGTTGTCCGAGGTGTGCATCATGGCATTGTCTGCGTTGGTCGTGATGACCCCGGCGGCAATGGCTTCGGCAGCTTTCGACTTCGCCAGATCGGGTTTAACCTCCGTTAGACGCATGGCCATACGTAACTTGAGCGAATTGGCGAATTTGAGCCACTGCGAGATATTACCCGAATAAACACCGTCGTAACGGCCGAAGGCATCCGAGGGTAGTGAAAGGTTGTCCTGAAGCGAAGTGATCACGTCGTCTAATTCTGTAAACATCGCCGTGTAGACCTCTTCCTGTGTATCGTAGGCTACCTCCAGCGATTCGGTCTTACTGGCCATGACCTGCGTATAGGGAATCGGGCCGTAGCTATCCGTGACGCGCTGCATGATGGCAATGCGGAACAATTTGGCCAATGCCTGCGCCACTACGTCCTCCGTACCGTTGATAATCGCACGATAGGCCGGATAGGTATCGGAGATCATATCCACGAACGGAACTTTCCGCCAGTCAGCCGAGGGATTGTAGTTTTCGAATGTCGCCTGCCAGGTATCGACGGTCTTACCGTTGTAGCCAGCGTAAGGGCATCCGACGATGCTCTCGACGAATTGGAACCGGTGCTCTTCCGTCGGAACGACCAGGCCCTGAAGGGTCTTGAGGTTCGTACCGATCTTATAGTTGTTAGCCTGCAACTGTTCGTCGGTCACTTCATTCGGATTACGATTGATGTCCGCGAAATCGCCCGTACAGGCAGTCGTACCGAGCAGCACCACCGAAAGCAGCAGTAGCTGCATTTTGTTGTTTGTCTTTTTCATGGTTTTGCTGTTCTTTAGAATTGGAATTTCACATTGAAGCCCAGATTACGCATCGAAGGCATCATAAAGTAGTCGATACCCTGATAGTTCATGCCTGTCGAAGCTACGGCTTCGGGGTCGAACGGGGCCTTGCAGTAGATCATCCACAGGTTACGGCCTACGAACGAAACGGTCATACGCATCTTGTCGCGGAACCATTTCGAAGGGAGCGTGTAACCCAGCGAGAGCTCCTGTAAGCGGACATTCGTGGCGGAATAAGTATAATACTGCGGTAATCCCGATTGCGAACCGATTACTTGATACCATTTCTGTGCGTCGATCATGTCACGGCCGTTAATCATCACGCCACCGGCATCGCGGGCTGCGGCCGAGGCCTCCGACACGCCGTACAAATCCATATTGGCTTGCGTAGCCGAATAACAGATACCGCCGATGCGGGCCGTGAACAGTACGCCGAGATTGATACCCTTATAGTTGAAATCATTACGCCATGCGAGGTTGTATTTAGGAAATACCGAACCGAGATAAATGTCATCCATATAGTCGTCCTTGACGGCTACGTTGCCGTTCTTGTCCACTTCGATATACCCGTCGTCGTTATAGACCAAATCGGAATTGGTATAGAGGTCACCCAGTGTTCCGCCCGGTTTAAGGATATATTTGGCCTTACCCAGCCCCTTGATCTCCAGTCGCTCTTTGGTGATGAGTTCGCCGGTCTCGGGATGCACATAGTTGTGAACCAGTTCCACGATCTCGTTCTTGTTCCACGAGAAGGTAAAGTTCGTAGACCAACCGAAATCGCGCCATTGGTTCTGATAGCCGAGCGACGCTTCGACACCCGTATTGCGGACGTGGCCCGTCTGGAGATAGATCGTCGAATAACCCGATGATACAGAAATCTGCGGGTCGAACGTCTGGTTGTAGGTATCGGCCCAATACCACGAAGCCGACAAGCTGAAGTGCTTCCACAGACGCGCGTCGAGGCCCAACTCATAAGTGCGGGTGCGTTCGGGATAAAGATCGCCGATCGGATAGTGCGTCTTGGCTGTCCAAACTTTATTCGTTGCGTCGTACTCGTAGGTCGGAACCGTCAGGTGACGCGGAAAAGGCATACCTACCGAAGCGATCGAACCGCGAATCTTCAGATAGGTCAGCGCATTGCCCATATCCCAAAGTGAGGTCGGCACCCACGAAAGACCCACCGACGGGTAAAAGAACGACGATTGCGGGGAGTTGGCCAATTGCGAAGCCCAGTCGTTACGGCCCGTGAGGGTCAGGTAGAGCATCTGTTTCCAACCCACTTCCACCGAGGCGAATATCGACTGCGTCTGTTCCTGCCAGCCGTATTTTTCGGCGCGCTTCTTCGAATCGTCGAGGTCGAAAACATTGAACACGTTCGGCAATCCGTTTTCCTGAATCGGGCCGCGGTACGACAATTGGTCGATTTTGACGTTGTTGATCGAAGCGCCGACGTTGGCTTGCAGCGACCAATCGTCTCCGAAGGTCTTGTTGATGTTCACCATAATGTCAGCATAAGTCTGCGTATCGTATTCGCGCTGTTCGGTATAGTGACCGTTCTTACCGCCGTCGGTAATCGTCGTATTCGACGAAGCATAAAGTTTCTGCGTATAGAGCGAGTTCGCATTGTCGATGCGCACACGGCCAGCAACGTTCAACCACGGAAGAATGTCATAGGAGGCCGAGAACGACAGCATGTAACGCTTCTTATCGGTATTGCGTAGGTTGCGGTAGGCAATCCAATAAGGATTTTGCATACGCAGGTCACCGCCTTCAAGGTCGTCCGACCAAAACTGTTCCATAAGTTTAGAGGCGGGATTGTAACGCTCGAAAATACGATAGGAGTCGAAGTTCGTCCCGCGGGGAAAAAGATAAGCAGGAACCAGCGGGTTGGAATAGACACCCTGATTGGTCATGTTCTGATCCTGCTGGTAAATATAGCTGGCCGAAGCATCCAGACGCAGCTTGTCTTTCAGGAAATAGGACGTATTACGAAATGTGAAATTGTAACGGTCGTATTCATTATTGGGAATGATACCGTCCGAATTGACCGAGGCTGCCGAAAAGTAAGTCTGGTTCTTGTCCGTACCGCCCGATACCGTCACGGCGTTGGTGTAGACGTGTCCTGTCTCGAAAAAATCATCCGGCGTATATCCCAGACGCGCCGCAGGTGCCAATTTCTCGCCCCAGCTGTAAATGGCCGACCCGGACTGAAGACCGTTTAGTCCCGTGCCATAGCGGTTCTGGAACTCCGGCTGAACGAACGGGTTCAGAAACTCCGTATTGCTCGAAAGCGTCACTTTCAAAGCTCCAGCCTGTCCCTTTTTCGTGGTGATCATCACAGCACCGTTGGCAGCATTCGAGCCGTAAAGAGCCGCGGCTGCTGCACCTGTCAGCACCGAGATGGATTCGATATCCTCGGGATTGATGTCCGCGATGGCTTCGGTAGCACCCTTCGAATCGAATTCCGTACCGCCACCACCGCCGAAGTTATACATCGGAATACCGTCGATCACATAGAGGGCATTCGACGACTGCGAAATGGATTTATTACCGCGCAGCACGACTTTCGATGCACCGCCGACACCTGACGACGAAGCATTGATCGTAACGCCAGCGACTTTACCTGTCAGCGAGTTCATGAAGTTGGCGTCCTTGACAGTCGTGATGTCTTCAGCTTCAACTTGTTGTACATTATAACTCAGCGCCTTCTCTTCACGTTTGATACCTAAGGCAGTAACGACTACCGATTCGATTTCCGAAGCCGATTCCGCCAGTGTAATCTCAAAAGAGGTGCGGTTGCCGACAGCTAAAGTTTGAGGTTCGTAGCCCAAGTAGCTTATTTCGAGCTGTGCAGTGGCAGGTGAAGCGATCGTTAGCGTAAAACGACCGTCGGCATCGGTTGAAACACCATTCGTCGTACCTTTGACCAGCACCGTGGCGCCGATAATCGGTGCGCCGCCGACATCGCTGACCTTACCTCCGATCAGAACTGAACTGGATGTGGATTTCGGTCGGTTGAAAATAATAATGCTTGTTTTTTCGATGCGATAACCGATATTGAAAGGGGTAAAAATCTGATCTAACACCTCGACAATAGCTTTATCCGAAACATTCAGACTTACTTTGTGGTTATTGAGATCCTTGACATCCTGATTGATGAAAAGATATCTGGTCTGGTTCTTGATCTCATCCATGACCTGTCCGAGCGATGCGTCTTGAACTTTGAGCGTCACGCGGGCAGTCTGTGCCTTGGCTGATAATACGCCGAGGCTCAGGCAAACAAGTAAAGTAAATCGAAACAGTCTTCTGATTTTGTGGAATACTGTTTTTTCCATACTTTTGTAATTTTAGATAATAGTTTACTCGATTAGTTTTTTTGCTGACTATTATCGCGGGTCTGCGAATAGGCGATTTCGCAGACCTTTCTTTATTATAGTCAACGCTTTAGTGTATTAAGTCACGCGGTCATTTCCTCATAGATTTTAGAGTTTTTAGTGCAACATGAGTGCTTGCACGAAATTCAATTACAATCACATTATTATTCAATTACAATCACATTATTATTTAATTACAATCACGTTCGTTTTTTCATCACGAGTATAACTAAAGCCGGTAGATACCTGCTGTAAAATCTGGAGCGCATAATCTACACCGTCCGAAATGCGGACTTCTCCGCTCATCACGTTAATCTGCGGCATCCGCTCGCATTCGATGCGTATTTCGACATTGAATGCTCGCTCGAACTTGGCCATCAACTCGTCGAATGGCATCCTCTTCAGATGAACCAACCCTTCCGTCCAGCAGAGTTCTGCAAAATCTTCGGCACGTTCTTTATACAGGCGCCCGTTAGAGAGTGAGACGACATCGTGCGGATACATGGTGATTCGCTCATTAGAATTGGCCCGGTTCGTCACCTGTACTTGTCCCTCGATCAGCGTGGTGGTAAATTCACCACGCTCGGCATCGGCCAGCACGTTGAATTTCGTTCCGAGTACCCGGATATCCGACGCGAAGGTCTGGACAATGAACGGATGCTTCCTGTCTGGTGCAACATCGAACAACGCCTCACCGGAGAGTTTCACGCTGCGGGTCTTGCCGAAGACGACCGGATATTCCAGTCGAGTACCCGAATTGAGCTGTACCTGTGAATTGTCCGGAAGCGTGAGAGACATCTGCTGTCCGGCAGGAACGACAATCGACATATTCTGCTGCGACAACGCATTCCGATAAAGCGTTTTACCCGTATACGCGGCTCCGATCATCAGTATGACGGCAGCTGCCGAACGCAGACTATAACGGACGACTTGCCTCCAGATTCGGCGGCGCTGCGGCGCGGCTGTCGGCATAGCGTTCGGCTTGGCGGCATACACCGCCAGACCGGAGAAAATCATGAAAGCGGTCTTGAACTCCTTACGGTTGGCTGGGGTCTCCTCGACCCATGCCAGTATCGCATCTTCTTCTTCCGACGTAGTTTCGCCCCGAAAATATTTGAATAATAATTTCTCGTCCATAGTTGTCAAAATTCTTGTTCGATCTCCCCGGATCGGTTGTTATTTTTTGGTCTTTAATAATATATCGAATGAGCGTGGGTATGTTTACCCCTTTTTTTGCAAATAAATATTTTTATGAAATTATATAAAATATTGATTAATGTAAATTATTGAAATACATTCATTTGTATAAAAACATCGAATCTATTTTATTTTTTCAGAATATAACTTATCTTTGAATTCCCAAAAAACTACGAATCCGCTATACTCAATGACACAGGCGATATTAGATACGCATGAGTTCGATCGACTGTACTCCGAATATAAATCACGGTTCATCGTGATCGCCTATGCCCTGTTGCGTGACAAGACGTTAGCCGAGGATCTTGTTACGGATAGCTTCCTGCTTCTTTGGGAAAAAAGACGGGAAATTCAGTTGTCACAAGATGAGTTTCCGGCTTATATTCTCGGTATTGTGCGTCACAAGTGTATTGATGCATTGCGCGAGCGTCAAACCCACCTTCAAATACAGCATCAGATGTATCTGCGTGGCATGCGCAACATCCGCACAAGCCTCGGACTACTTGAGGATTGCGATCTCTCGAAGGTGCTTTTTCATAAGGATGTCGAGGAAATATTCCGGCGGCGTCTGGCCGAAATGCCCGAACTGTCGGCGCAGATTTTCATTGCCAATCGTTTCGAGGATCAAACCTATCAGCAAATTGCCGAGCGCTATGGCATATCGGTACGCAAGGTCACACGCGAAATCCAGCGATGCCTGCATCTGCTACGCGAAGACTTGGGCGACTACCTGCCAGTGGTAATGCTGCTATTCCCGAACCTGCTCAGCAAACCGTAGAAAAAAGAAAGGGACGGCCGAATCGTGATTGTGATTGCGATCGCGGTTGAATTTCGTGAAACACCGTGAACTGATCGGGGGCCGTCCCTTTTTCCTACAAGAAATCGGAATATTTTCGATAAAAAGAGCAGAAATATTCATGTTTTCATAATATTCCTTTCGTCCTGATTCCGAATGATTAAAGGGTATTGATGATTGGAAATAGTCCTCTGCCCTGATACTATAATTTGCTGATAAAGTTCGGCGTAATACAACGATTTCCACCAGAACTCTACATATCGAAAATAAAAAAGGACAATGCCGGTGACGTTAGGCGACGTTCTTGTTCGGAAAAAACGGTGATGTAAATCCGTATCAGGTACCGGCATTGTCCGTAGTGTCGACTCTGCAAAAATACAAAAATCATATTGCATTGATGTATTTTGCTGAAAACAACTACTATTCCGACTGAATTTTATAATATTGCCCCTCCTCGTAGCAGTCGATAACGGAGCGAGGGGGCGTATAATAAAACGGATGCGGTGATATTCGACGTGATAGTGACGCAACTTCACACTGTTTTTTGAAGAATTCAACCGAATAGCAGCCGCATCCGTTATTTTTTTATGGTCGATCCGGTAAGAAAAATTTATCCCGGAAACAGGAACCGGGCTGCCGTTACCAGATTTAGGAGCCACAGTTGTTGCGGGAATTATATTGCCGGCGGCCGTTCCGTATATAATATGTGCCGCCCGCACATACCGATTCCGTCTGCCGGCGGTCGCTCGGCGGGTGCAATCCGTATGATGTAATGTATTCGGCAAATGGCGGCGCATGACGGTTTCGGGTTAGTGGATGATGCGCCCGCAGAAAATAAAAAGGGGGCGCGGTGTCAGCCCCTACTTGTCGGTCTTGGAGTTACCTTCAGATGGAAGCTGTCCTGCGCCCCAGTCAAGCCCTGCTTGCAAATAACAAACAGGACATAACCGGAGCTGACAACCATTATACCATCTGATTAAACATCCTCCGAAGAGGTCTCCAAGTTTACAAGTAGGTATAAAGAGTTGTTTACCCTTTATGATTATGTCCGTCGGCTACGCCGAACTATTCAATCGCAAATGTAGCATAATTTCTGTATTTAGAAATCCACGTATGCAAATATAATCAAATTTTTCGAATACACGTGAAATCACGTGTATAAAATTTTAGACATCACCTTTCCTTTGCAAAAAATGCGAACAAAGGTTCCCAAATATAGAGATACTACTTTTCAACGGCTCTTGATAGAACGTATGCAACAATTACGTTCGGATCATGGGTATTCTCAAGAAGAAGTTATTGAGTTTACACATTTAGATATTTCTCGGTATGAATCAGGAACCTCCGTTCCAAACACACAATCTATACTGAAACTCTGTAAATTATATAATATCACAATCGCTGAATTCTTCGCACCGATAAATTATCCTGCGAAAAAAGAATAGAAAAGACGAAACGGAGCGGTTTCGTCTTTCTTTTTGCAAAAAAGCGACTATATTTGTGTTGAAGGAAAGAACTTGCCCAAACTTATTGATGGAAGAACTCACAACCATACAAAGTAAAATTTACGAAATCCGCGGCCAGCGCGTGATGCTCGACCGGGATTTGGCCGAGCTTTACGGCGTTACGACCGGCAACCTGAATAAAGCTGTAAAGCGAAATATCGAACGTTTTCCGGAACGGTTCATGTTTCAACTGGCAGAACAGGAATTTTTGATATTCCAAAATGGAACATCAAATTGGGGCGGCACACGAAAACGTCCTTATGCTTTTACCGAACAAGGGGTCTCCATGCTTTCTGCCGTGCTACGCAGCCCGACAGCCATACAAGTCAGTATCCGGATTATGGATGCTTTCGTCGCCATGCGCAACTACATTATGACAACCTCGACTATGACGGCCGAGCTGTCCGAAATCCGTGCGAAACTGACCCTGTTGGAACGGGCGGACGAGGACAACGCCGAAGCGGTGAACGACCTTTCGGAAGACATGCGCAAGGAGCTGGATAACATCTACGAAGCTATTGCCGCTCTTTCGGTTAAAATCCCCGATGTTCGCCAACCACGCCGACCGATCGGGTTTAAATCTTCAAAAAAAGACAAGTAAAATGGTCTTGTTTAAAAGGCTTCATGTATATTATGTCACGGAATAATTCAAAGTTTTTTCTAAAATGGGGAGATGTCATACTGTTTACAATCAGCTTAATATGCCTAATATGGATTTTGCTTTACAAATTAGTCTGGATTGAGATAGATACTATTTTTCCGAAAGCAGACATATATGCCGAAATTACATACACAATCTTCGCATCAATAAATAGCATCCGCTATTTTCTATTTAATCAACGTTTATCTTCCCCAAACCAATCGAAAGAGAATATTAAAACAACCAATACAAGAGATTCTGAAACGTTTTGCACATGATGCCTTCTTTATTACCAATGATATATTGAGTAAGGCTAAATGTACCACAAAATACAATGATATAGTCCCCAGAGATGTATTTATAGAAGCATGCAAAAGATTGAAATTACACTCTGCGGCTCCGCTTATTTTCAATAATCCACGGTACCAGCCTAAAGATTGGTTCGAATATTTCGAATATTATATAGGGTTAGAGCGGAGTAATATTAATATCTTACTGCAATTCTATAAAATGCAACTTCCTGACTCGGTTAATTCCGATTTATTATATATATTCAATAATAATATGCACGCAGCGCTGAATACGTACAAAATAAATCCACAGTACGACTTTCCCGGATTAGCAAGCGTTCTCTACGAACATATCAAAATCATGCACGAATTACCAAAAAAGTTTGAGCGCGACTACTGGTAAATGCCTTTGCTACAACAGGTAGTAGCTTGCAATCGTTGACTGCCGACAATATGATACAATCTTGCCAAAGACAAATAAGCAGATATGTTTCAGATATATCTGCTTTTTTATATCCGGGTTGAAAATTCCTCGTATGTCTTTGTGCTGTTTCCGAGACTACCTACTCCCCGTTTAGCACGTTATGCACCGCATTTGCCTTGCTTCCGTTTCCGTGGGCGAAGCTATGGCAGGGGGTCGGAAAACAACCAAGATCGGGGCCCTTCGGGTTCAGACAAATAAATCAGCCGCAATGTACAAGTTGCGGCTGATTTTTTTGTCCTGAAATCTTGTTTGTATTCCGCCCCTCTGAAATATAGCCCCCAGAAACGGAAGCAAGGCAAACGCGGCCCATACGGCATAAAAAAAAGGTCGTAGTTATGAAACAGCACAAAGACATACGGGAAATTTTGAAACGGAGCGGCACCGCTCCCACCGGCATCTGCGGGTTTTGGAGGTCTGCGGTAGGTTTCGCGGCTGCGCTTTTCGGCGCGTTTGCGGCGTTCAAATTTCTCGCGGGCATCTATCTCGGCGCGGGCGGTTTTTGGGGCTTCTGCCTCTCGTTATGGTTCTTGCGGCGGTGTCGGGACATCGTGCGTCTCGTCCTTTCCCCTGGGGTCGTCCTCGTGCGGTTTCTTCTGCGGCTGTTTTACTAACATTCAACACCTTACAACTATGGGAAAAGTCACATTGTTATTCGCAGGAAAGAGTTACGACACCGACGTACAGAACGTGCGGGAGAATCAGATCGTCATTTTCGACGGCCCTTACAACATGCGCCAGCGCATGGTCGTGGCCGGAATCGAACACACACAATCCGGTTACAATTACCGATTGATCGACCCCGAAACCGCCGAGGAGCACACTGCCGATCTGATCCGCCCCTTGCGGGACAAATTCGGTATCGGGCACTATTACGACGACGAGCACCCCGAATTTATGGATGCCGCCGAGGTCGCGGCGCTCCGCACTCGTGCCGACGCCCTCAAAGCCGAGCAGGAAGCCGCCCGACGTGCGGCGGCGGAAGACGCGGAACGGTTACGCACCATCGGCGCGGAGCGTCTGCGGCAGATCGTTCCCGACAATGCCGTGGCCGTCATCATCGGCGAACAGCATGAAAGCGAATGCGACCCCTATACGGACTATTTCGGCTCGCGTATCGTGCGCACGGTGATCCTCGGATTCTCGACCCACACGCGCGATCTGTTCCCCGAAATGCGCAAGGCCGCGGCACGGTTCGAGGGCACGGCACACCTGGCCGAGCGTAATGCCGAGTACGAACACCGCGAAAAGTACAGCATGGGGCACGGCTATTACCTTGGTACGCACCGCTATTCGGGCTGGCAGGTCAGTAAGGAATCGTGCCGCGACAAAGAGGGCATTATCAAGCGTTTCGCCGTCGTGGCCGGAAATTCCGACAATGTATGCATCGAGAACCCTGCACCCGTGCAGACCGCCGCCCCCGAAACCGTGGCCGACGCACGTGTCGAGATCGTGGAATACTCCGCGAAGTCGATCGCCGTATTCGGCGATACGAAACCCCTGCGTGACACGCTCCGCGATCTGAACGGGCTGTTTCGCGCCTACCTTACGCACGACGGCACCCGGTGCGCCGGGTGGATTTTCTCCAAACGCCGAGAACAAGAGGTGCGCAGCGCATTGGCCGCCTATCTCAAATAACATTCAATCCGGGGCGGGCATCCGCCCGCCCCACAACACCCGAAACCATGAACGAACAGATAACAGCTATCGCCGCGCTCCTGCTGGAGATCAACGGCAAAGAAAAATACACCGCCTTTTTCGATTTCAGCGGCCATGTACGCACTTTCAGCATCCGGATTTATTCCGGCAAATGGTCGCAGGGGAAAGACCCTCTTTTCAACCTCTCGTTACAAAACAAGGACGGACAGCAATGGCGGAATTGGGACAACGCGCATGCCATGTCCGGCGATTCGATCCTCTCATTCTTAACGACTTTATTATGAAATCATACGAAGAAATCATACAGCGCACGGCGGATTTCGACTACATGATGCGCACACGGTTGCCGGAAAAATACATGCCGGAGGTGTTCGGCGTCACGGCCGGGGAAGACCCCGATCTACGGCAACTCCTCCACAACGCATCCCGTAACGGCATAGGCATTACCTACCTGCTGTTCAAAATACCGTACGACCGCCACAAGCAATTGATCAAATACCTTTCAAAATAATCTTAAAATCATCAAACCATGAAAACGAACGAAACCGACACCACGACCGCAACCGCCGCCCAGAGCACGAAGTCGACCGTTTTGCTCTCCATTGACAAAATCCGCCCCAACCCCTACAATCCGCGGCGGAGTTACGATGAAAACGCCCTCGCGGAACTGGCCGCCTCCATTGCCACACACGGCCTTATTCAGCCCATCCGGGTGCGAGCCGCAGAACAAGGCGGCTATATCATCGTCTGCGGAGAACGCCGCTACCGCGCCGTGCAACTGCTCGGCCAGACCGAGATCGAGGCAATCGTCGATGCCGCTCCCGCGGACGAACGGGCGATCTTCGACCTCGCGCTCTCGGAGAACATTCAGCGCGAGGAGATGCCGCCGCTCGACGAGGCCGAAGCCTACAAAGCCGCCATGCAGACCCTCCGAGGAGATGCCGCCGCCGTGGCCGCACGCTTCGGCAAGAGCGAGCAGTATATCTACTACCGGATGAAACTCGACGAACTGATCCCCGACATCAAAAAACTTTTGCGCGAAAACTCTATTACATTGGGTCTCGCTATGGAGTTGGCACGATACGGGAAAGACCTGCAAAAGACGATCTGCAAAGACCGCCTCAAAGACGAGGAGGGGTGGCGGAAATACTCCGTAAAGGAGTTCAAGCGAATGGTGGACGCCCATTATACGAACGACCTGGCCCGGTATCGCTTCGACCAGACGGCGTGTGCCGCATGCAAGTACAACGCAAATACCTACGATATGTTCGCCACGGGAAGCGGACGGTGTACGAACCGGGAATGTCTCGAAGCCAAAAACCGCGAATTCATCGAGCGAAAAAGCGGAGAACTGCTCGCGCAAAATCCGAAATTCATCCTTTGCAAAGATCGTTACGGATGCGACGACCATGATAAGGCCGTAGAGCATATGACCGAAAACGGGGTCGAATGCAAGTCGTTCGAATACGGGCAGGTACAGGAAATGCCCGCTATACCCGCGGAACCATGTCCGGCGGATTATGCCACCGATACCGATTATACCGCGGCAATGCAGATCTATGAACAGCAGAAAAAGGCCGCCGAGGAAAAGACCGCTGACCTGCTGGCCAAGCACGACGCCGGGGCGATCCGGATTTTTGTCAAAACCTCGCGCGACGACGCCCGGCTGGTCTATGTGAACCAAGCCGCCAAAGGCAGGGAATCTACCGGGGAACTGATCGCCCGCCTTGAGGAGAAGAAAATCCGCAACACGGAACTCGCACACGAAAAAACCGTCGAAGCCGTCCGGCAGATCGTCCGCGACGAGGAGATCGCCCCGACGCCGTTTACCCAGCTGGAAGACAACATTCTCTATTACATCATGCTCGGAAGCCTGCGGCGCGAACACCTCGCCGCCGTGGGATTTCCCGAAGCGTATTATTTGACATCCGAACAGAAAATCGCTGTCGTCAATGCGCTGACCGACGAACAACGCGACCTCATCACCCGTGATTTTCTTGTAAAAAGCCTTACATCCGACATCGGTTTCGACAAAACGGGGAAGCAACTGCTGATGGAATTTGCAGCCTTGCACCACAAAGAGAAATACGAGGTTGTGAAAGCTCAGTTCGACGAGGAATACACGAAACGCAACGACCGTCTCGACGAGCGTATTGCCGTGGCCGAAGCGCAGGAGAAAGCCAAGACCAAAGCCGCCAAGAAAGAGGGCAAAACGGGTAAGAGCACCAAGAAAACGACAAAGAAAGCCGCCTAAATTCTGATCGGGGACGGCCCGCAGGCCGTCCCCATAAAACCGAATGAATCATGTTGAAAGAATTTATCGACGCTCTTCGCCGGCATGGAGTCGCCGTTTTCGATCTGATCCATGTAGGTGCGGGGAATCACATTTTTTTCGCACGCCGAAACGGCCATACTTGGAGTATCCGGATTTCCCGGCAACGAGGCGAACACCGTTATACCGTGCATATCTTCTCCGAAGAATCGGACATAAGGGGCACTTATTTCTGTCCGCCGGGATTGTTGCTGACAACTATCGAACTGCGATTCAACGACCTTGCGACACCATAAATAAGTCCCGGTTTCCGTCTGCGGCATGACTGCCGCAGACGCGAACGGGCGGACGCCCGCGGCTCCCGCCATACCGCCACCCCGAATTGTGTCAAAACATCATCTGACGAACCTATGAAATCTTATATACGTATCGCTCCCGATGTGGAATATTTCACCGATTACGACCGTTTCCGCGAGGAGCAAATCTGCTGCGCCGTCGCCGAAGACGGCACAAGCCTGTTCAGCCGCATCGAGAACCGCCGCTTCATGCACACGGTGCGGCACGATCTTTCCGAACGGGTTATCGAGCTGCTATGCCGGCAGATACATCGTGAAATATGCACATTGCACTATGGCGGACAAGTCGTGGAATGACCTGCCTGCCACACCAGAGAATTGTAAGTTGTAAAATATTAAAAGTGGCCCGGTAAAACCGGGGCCTTTTAATTGGGTTCAACCCCGGATCAATATCTGTGTTTCGGATACTCCGGAAAGAGGATCAACCAACATAGTCCGATGGCGACCAGTACCGACAATATTCCCATTGTCAGGCAAATAGCCGTTAGAAAGTGTACGAACATCGAATCTTATTTTTCCCGTTACAGCAGTTTTGCTTCTAACAACTCTTTGGCTGGTATTTCCACCGTCTGATGCCGGGCTCCGTTTTTCTCGATGATTTCCAGCAAAAGCACCTTGTCATCGGAGATCGTCAGTTTGGGCAGTGCGAATACCGTCCGCTGACGCTGGTGTCCCCTCACGACTGCCGGATCGTTGCATACGCGCAGGATTTCGAGCGTCGACTGCTGTTGTGCCGTACGCTTGGTGAGTTTGCGATCCGCTACAATGAAATGTCGTGCATCTACCTCGAATGAGATATTCGTGTCGTTCGAGATACAGGTGTGCATGTATATCACGTCATTGAACACGTAAATCCCCAGCACTTCGACCCCGATACCGTACTTTTTCGTGCGAATGCCCTTCACGTCCGTACGGTTTTGGCGGTATATGTCGCTCAACATGCGTTTTATGGTCGCAGGTTTCTCGCGCCCTACCTCGCGCAGCAGCACCCGGCCTTCGGATGCTGGGGCCGTTGGCTGCGGATAGCCCACGGCTGCCGGTTTCTTCATACTTTCTGGTTGCGGTTCCTGCACTGTAAGATTGAGGGTCGAAACAGCCGGATTCTCGGCATAGTGGACATCGAAAGTGAAAAATCCTCCGTCTTCGGTGATGACCGTCAGGTTGGTTTCTGCTGCGAAATTCCGCACGGCCGCTTTCACCCGCACGACGTTTTCGGCTCCGTCGGCCTTGCCTGCTATGATGTCCATCGAGCCGATGTCAATGTAGGTCACGGGCGACGGGAAGAGGATGTGTACAGTCTTGGTGAATCCCGCTTCGATCTTTCGGGGTTCGATCTGTTGCGGCCCGTCCTGCATGGCTTTCGCCGTAGCGTGTGCTGCCCAGATTGCGGAGACGATCAGGGGCAGATAAATAAGGTCTCTTTTCATTTTACTGCTGTTTTGAAATCAATAATAGCTGATGGTTGGCTTTGAGGGTTATCTTCACCTCGCGGAGCTTCCCGGCGACATACTGCGACGAAGCCTGCAATCCTCCGCGGGCCAGCTCGGACAACACCTGCTGCCCGGCCGAACGGGTGACGTTTACACTCGTCCCGGCAGTCTGTCCTACGGACGCCAGCGCCTCTTTGAGGGCCGTCCGTTCGCGGGAGTTCGGGACGTTCAGCCCCGGCTGGCCGTCGAGGTCGTAAGCCACGGCTTCGACAGCGAAGATCCGCCCGCCGTATTCGACGGACGACACCATGACTTGCAGCCGCATCCCGGAGATCGTCGCAAGACCGTATAGCGGCGTATTACGGGGAATGGTCACTCCGTCGATACGCACGGCTTCCAGCAACCGCAGTTGCACGGTGCTTCCGGCACGTATGACCTGCGTCGAGGCGACGCAGGCTCTGACGGTCGGAGTATCGGCATGCGCGACGCCACCTGCCGCCGTGAGAAATCCCAAGTTGCGTTCGACGGCGAAATCCGCCCGCGGATCGAGCGTCGAGGCTTCGACCTCACCTTCCCGAACGGGCCGCATGACCGACAGGCGCGAATCCTTCCGCTGCTTCGTCGGCTCAACAGCTTCTTCATCTACGGCCACTCCGCCGCCGAGATACTTCCGTGCGAGCTTGTACTGCTCCTCGGCCAGCTCCAGCGGGTCGGGCTGCTGCCGCTCGGCGTCGAGTTGGGATTGCAGGGCCGCGACCTGCTCTTTCAGTGCTTCGACCTCGGTATTGCCGCAAGAAGGGGCCGGGGTGTAGAAAGCCGCCATTTCACCCGATATCCTCCGGTAGGCAGCATCCGATTCGTCGATCGCCGTCGGTGCTGCCGGAACTGTAGCATCCGCCATTTCCCCGGTCACAGGCAAGCGGTCGTCCATAACATCACCCAACGATTGTAGCTTTTCGCGCCGCTGCTGCTCGTACTGCTCCTGTTCGTAGACCTTGCGTTTGTCCGTTTCCGTCGGCTTTACCGTCGCTTCCGGAATCGTAACATTGTATCCGCCCGTTCCCGCCTGCTGCGGAGCCGGTTTCGGGGCGAACAGGTACCATAGGAAAATGCCGCACAGCAGTGTCATCACCGTCACGACGCCGGCGAACTTAAGTTGCCGGAGGTGCTGCGGTGTGAGAAATTGCGACAGTTTTTCAACTGCTCCGTTATCGCTCCTGCGTGTCATCTTCACTCGTGTTTAGAGGTAACAGGCTCCTTTCCGGCAGTAGTGGCTGCCGGAGGTGTTCGACGGCGGGAATCGACGTCTCCCGACTCCGCATTCCACCGAACAGAATCATCAGGGAGACCGCCGCATAGACGAGCAGCAGCACAGTAACCAGCCCGAGCCGCTGGCGCGGCGTAAGACGTTTCATGCGGGCCTTCAGCCACGCTTCGGCCCGCGTCTGTAAATCCTTAGCGCTCATAACTTCCGAGGTCTTTGTTTTCGAGAATGCGCAGATCTTCGATCAGGAATCCCTGCGGGTTGTTGTCCGAGCGTACGGCATTTCGCAGGCGGCATGTCGTGACGAGCGTCCGCTCCGTGACGTTGCTTTCACGGACGATCTTCTGCCGTGCGAAGGTCTCCACGGCATAGGGATAGCAGTCGAAATCGCAGCGGATACTGTCCACGACGACATTCTGCGATACGTTCGAGGCGATGATGCGGTTGAAATATCCCTTCTCTGCGAGGCTCTGGTAATAGGCGATGGCGCTTCCGTCCGCAAGGTACAGCGCCCTGCGGACATTGCCTTCGATGGCCTCGCGGTCGGGAGAGAGGGTGAAGAAGAGCTCGTGGAAGCGCCGCACGTGTTCGCGGGCTTCGACGGGACGGTTCTGGGCCATATCCTGCGAGAGGGCCAATATCAGCGACTTGCCCTGATCGAGTACGTAGATCTTCTGCCGCTGGGCTTCCGCGAAGCGGTAGGATGTCCACACTGCCGCCACCGAGATCAGCGTGCAGGCTCCCAGAAAGAGCATGCTGAAGAGCCGCAGGTGGCGAAAGGACGATTCTATATTCTTCAATGTTTTGAATTCCATATTTTATTACGTTTTATCGTTTCTTCAAAGCCCCTTTTATACGGCCTCCGACATTTCCGACCGCCGCTCCGGCGACTCCGGCAGCGCCCATCGCCACGGCACGTCCTGCGCCTGCGACTTTATCGCCGTAACTTCCGGCACCTCCGGCCTGAATGACCCACGACGCAACGGTCGGCACGCAGAAATATCCGACGATTCCGATAATCATAAAAATGCAATAGACCGTATTGCTTCCGTCGGGTATGAACGTCGGGTCTTGCAGTCGTTCGATGTCCTGCTGGAGCATCAGAATCTGGATGCGCGAAAGGATCGCACCGAACAGGTCGCTGACGGGCAGCCACAAATAGATGCAGATATAGCGTGCCAACCAAGACGCCAGCGTATTGTGAAAGCCGTCGTACACGGAGAAGGCGAAGGCCACGGGCCCCAGTAACGCCAGGACAATCAAGAAAAACGTCCGCACGGTGTCGATGGTCAGCGATGCCGCCTGGAAGAGCGTTTCCAGAAACGCCCGGAATGCCTCACGGACTTTCTGACCGAATTGATACCCGGCTCGCTCGGCATACATCCCGGCAATCGCCATGAGGTCTTTAGGCTTCCAGCCCAATTCGTCAAGCCGTTTGTCGAACTCTTCATTACTGATAAGATAGGCTTTCTCCGGATCGCGGAGCATCGCCTGACGCTGCAATTCATCTTTCTGTGTCTGGTATTTCTCCAGATCGAACGCCTGTCGATCGACCAAATGCGATGTGGCATTGCTGATAGGTGACAGCAGACCGTTCAAAGGCCCCAATACGAGGGTCGGGAAGGCCATGATGCACAGCCCCAGCACAAAGGGCCGCAGCAGCGGGAATACCTCGATCGGCTCCGCGGCGGCGAGGGATTTCCAGACCCGGTATGCGATGAAAAACAAGGCGCCCAATCCGGCGAGTCCTTTGGCAATGCCCATCATATCGCTGCACAACGGCAACATATCGGCGTACAACGAGCGGAGAATCTGATGCAGGTTCGTCCACTCTACGGCTAATGGCATCGTCATAGGTTACCAATATCGGTCGTTATGGCCGCCGTACAAGGCCCGCACACGCTCCGAATCCCCGCGCTGACGGCTGCGCAGGAACGACACGGAGATATTCTTGCGCGTATAATATTCCGTAAGATTGCGGTATTCGAGCATCTCGTAATAGATCCTGTCGATAATATCCAGCCGCTCCTTGTCGGTCATCGAAAGCCCCGACGGAGTGATGATCTGCTTCAGGTCGTTCAACAGGTCGGCACTCGCCGACAGCAGCTTCGTATAGCCTGCGGCCATTGCCGTGAGTTCCTCGGCCGAGTAGTTCGTATCGTCGAGCATCGACCGGAAGTTCGAGATGTATATATCGGAGATGTCGCCCACGAGCAGCATCGTCTGCTGCACACGACGGGCGCTTTTGACGAGGTTATGCACCGACCGCAGCGCATCGTAATATTTCTTCGACTGCTCGTAAATCTTTACCGTCTGCTGAAAACTCTGAAGCAGCGTACTTCCGTTCCGGGATGCTTCGACGACCTGCTTGGTGGAATTCACGATACCCTGCGCCAGATTCGAGGGGTCGCTCACGACCCACTGCGCCCGAAGCGGATGACCTGCCAGCAGCATCGCTGCCAGCAGGCCGAAGCCTATTCGCCGTCCCATCGCACCGGAGCCTGAAGGATTACTTCCGTTCCTATACGCTGCGGCCGGTCGTCGCGGACGAAAAGCCCGAAACATCCGATATGCAGAATATCGTTGGTCGTGTGATGAATGACGCATCCGCCGGTTTGCCCGTACAAGACATGGAGCCACAGACTGTCATCGCGTTTGAGAATGACCATGTCCCGCACGGGACGTTCGCCGCAGAAAAGCGTCGCGGCATATCCCGGAGCCGTTTTGCGGATCGTGATCCGCTCTCCGTATTCGTTCTTTCAGCAGCCGCAGATACGGTCGTCGGCAACCTCGGATTGCAACTCCCGGATGGTCTGTTTCAGCGACTCGATCTCTTCCTGCGCCCGGCGCAGCCGTTCGTCTCGCGCGGCGAGTTCTTTTTTGGATATGAACATGATTTTCGGTTTTTAGGTTAATGATCTTCATTGCGTTTTTGCTCGGCCAACTGGCGTATGGCCAGCTCGATATTGCCGCCGAGCTTCTCCGTGAGACGTTGCAACTCCAGTTTTTCAGTCTCTTCGGTGGTATAGCAGAGGTATTCCTCAAGACTCGTTTCGGTAGCATAGACAGCAGAGTGTACGCCTCCGAGTCCGATCCACACCTCTTTGTAGCGGCGCTTGGGGTCATTGGCCCGATTGATCGACAACACCTGATTGCGTTCCTTATCACTCAATCCCAACAACTCCTGAATCTCGTCGAACTTGTTAGCATACTTACGCATGTCCAAAAGGATGCGGCAGTCGCAGTTGGCGATGACGCTCTCCTTGAGGACGGGCGACGACAGCAGGTCGTCCAACTCCTGCGTTACGCACATACACTCGCCGAAATACTTGCGGCAGGTTTTATACAAATACTTGATAAATCCCGCCATGCCCGCCTTGGCGATAGCTTTCCATGCTTCTTCGAGCAGTAAAACTTTGCGAATACCCTTCAGCCGCCGCATCTTTGTAAGGAAGGTCTCCATGATAATCAGTGTAATGACAGGATAAAGGACTTTGTTTTCGCTGATATTATCCAGTTCGAAGACGATGAATCGCTTATCCAACAAGTCCAACTGCTTGTCAGAGTTCAAGAGGTAGTCGTACTCCCCGCCACGATAGTAGGGTTCGAGAACGTTCAGAAAATTTTCAATATCGAAATCCTTTTCCCGGACGCGCTTTTTTTCCAACAGACGGCGGTAATCCGTTGCGACGAACTCGTAGAAGGTGTTGAACGAAGGTGTGACCGCAGTGCCGGTCTTGAGTTGCGAGAGGTATAGGTTCACGGCATTCGACAAGGCCACCTCTTCCGCACGTGTCGGTTCCTCGGATTCGCGCTTCCACAAAGTCAGCAACAGCGCCTTGAGCGATTCGCGCTTCTCGACGTCGTACACTCCGTCTTCGACAAAGAAGGGGTTGAAGGCAACGGGGGCATCCTCCTGATAGGTGAAATATATCCCATCCCGACCTTTGGTTTTCTGCCGGATAAGCGAGCACAATCCTTGATAGGAGTTTCCCGTATCGACAATCACGATATGTGCGCCCTGTTCATAATATTGCCTGCATATATGATTGAGGATAAAACTTTTGCCTCCCCCTGAAGGCCCGATGACCACACGGTTCCGGTTGCTTATCCATCCTTTTTTCATCGGGTAGTCGGAGATATCGAGGTGAATGGGGATACCGCTCACCCGATCCGCCATCTTAATGCCGAAAGGCGACAAAGATGAGCGATAGTTCGTCTCTTCGTTAAACAGACACAAGCCCTGTTCGAGAAACGTATAGAAACTTTCTTCGGCGGGAAAATCCCCTTCGTTGCCGGGGATCGCCGCCCAGAAAAGCGTCGGAACATCCACAGTATTATGACGCGGCGTGCACCCCATAAGCGCCAGCTGCGCCCCGACATCGTTACGGATCTGCTTCAGCTCCTCGCTCCCTTCGCCCCATGCCATGACATTGAAATGGGCGCGTATCGAGGTCAGAGAGAAGGAGTGCGCCTCATTGAGGTAATCGTCGATCCATTCCTTGTTGATCTGGTTCGAACGGCTGTACTGCGCGAGCGACTGCATGTTACGGGCCGTACGTTCGAACTGCCTGAGGTTTTCGTCGCTGTTATCCAAAAACAGATATTGATTGTAGATGTGATTGCATGAGAGCAGCAATCCTACGGGAGCGGCGAATGAAAGCCGACAATCGGAACGCTCCGTCGAGAGGCGTTCGTAGCGGTCATCCGTACGAACGCTGCCGGGGAGGTCGTCCAGATCGGAAAGCGTATGCAGGCACAACGCCTTGTCGCCGATCCACATCCGGTCGGGATCGAGACGCATGTCCTGTAACGGAGTCTTCCCGGACGGTGACAGCGTGAGATAACGTTCGAGGATTCCCGAAGATTCGGGAGTCCCGGCAATCTCGTCCGCTCCGAGACGCCGCAGCCGGATATGGCCGCTCTCGCGGACGATGCTGGAGAACTGCTCCACAGCTTCCAGAAAGCGCGTCGTCGCATCTTTGTCCTGCAACTCCTTCGGGACGAGCGTACCCCGGCACAGCACACTGCAATCGCTCTGACGGCGGCTTTGCGCACGGGTTGTCTTCGTAATGAACAGGTAGCAGGTATGATGCAGAAAAGGTCGTTCGTTGAAATGCCGCTCGAACGACCGGCTCAAGAAACTCAAATCATCTTTCCCGATGTCGGAACGATATTGCTCCTGAACGAAAATATCCTGCTTGTGCACCACGGTATAGTCCGGAAGCACCTTCACCGCTTTGAGCCATACGCCGTGCAGCGCTTCATATTCCTGCGAAGAGACGGTAAACAACTCCGGAAGCGTAACCTCGAACGCCACCGTGATGTTGGCGTCTTTGGAGAGGATACAATCGTGTTCGACCTTTCAGATCGGAAATTTCCGTTCGAGGGTTTCGGTTTTCAGGGTGTTATTCATGTTTCTAATGTCGGTTTAGAATTCTTGCCACACTTTTTCGGGAGACGATACGTCGCGGATGCCGCCGTGCGGCGAGGAGCTTCATCAGTCCGTAAGCCCCGTACTTGCGGTTCAGACGGAAGGTCAGCGCCACAAGCGCACCGCCCAGCCCCACGCCCGCGACAAGGCATGCCACCTGATCGACTCCGCCCATATAAAGTACGACTACGAGAATGAAAACGGCGAGCAGGCCGCCGGCGAAGAGGAAGAGGTACTGCGCCCGCAGCCCCTTGAACTCCACCTGGCGGCCCACGCCTTTATTGATCGGATATTCGGCCATCGTCTAAAGGAAAAACGAACGCAGAATCGTGGCGGCGACGATCAGGAAGATACAGGCTCCGAACCAGCTCGCAGCGGTTTTAGACGTATCCGGATCGCCCGAACTGAACTTCTGATAGACCCGCACTCCGCCGATCAGGCCGATGACGGCGCCGATGGCGTAGATCAGCTTGGTCGCCGGGTCGAAATACGACGTGACCATCTGCGTAGCCTCCTGAATGCCGGCCATGCCGTTGCCTTGCTGCGCTGCGGCGTGCTGCACCGTGGCGAGCAGTCATACGGCGATTCATGCCGAACTGAAAATGAGTTTTCTTTTCATGGATGATTGTGTTTTTTAATTCGACTTCAGATTTTCTCTCCGGGCGCTGGGCCCGTGATTCATGCGTGCTGCTCATCCTGCCGTCAGCCTGAATCGTAGTATCCGGGAGCTTTCATAGCTTCGCATTTTTTAAGTTGAACAATCTATTTCGGAGCGGCAGCCATACGCTGCGCCGCTTCCTTCTCGGCATCGTCCAGATAACGGGCGATGATCGGGCTGGCGCCGGAGATGGCGTCCATGAGTGTACGCTGCACTTCCGTATGGCGGATGTCACGCAGCACTCCGGCCAGGGTTTGCCGCTGCTCTTCAGGCACGGCCTGCCCCTTGCACAAGGCGAGGATGCAATCCAACTGTTGCGGAGAGAAACTCTGCGTCCCGGCAGGCGGGGCCGTCGTTTCGCATCCTATGTCCATCACCTCTTCGGTCGCAGCTTCGCGCATCAGGGTGTTCTCTTCCTCCGCGGTGAGCGCCGTAGGTTCCTTATGTATCCACCCCTGAACGGTCGCTTGCACAGCGCGATGTTCCTTATCGCTGTCGCTTGCCGGTACAAATGTATGGTCGCTCTTGTCTGAATTGTTCCCCTTGCGCCGGGAGTGGCGTGACGCGGCGCGTGCTGGCGTCCGCTGACCGGCGCCGTAGTCCCGGGTGACGACCAGCGCATCGTCTTTAGGGGTAACGGCTGCCGTCCGACGCCTGCGGCGGCGTGGCGGGTCGAGACGGTCGGCTTGCCGTCGATGCCAACGCGCCAGCGCCCGGCACGTCGGCCCGAAGCAAATCTCGCCCAACTCGCCCCGGAAGAGGAACTTATCCAGAAACAGGTAGCAGAACAGCACGAGGAACAGCACGACGAGGGCTTCCGTGATTTTCATAACGGGTGTCATCCTTATAGAATTTTATTGAGTCCTTTGGAGCAGAGCGACCGTATTTCCGTCCGGTGCCGCTCGAAGTGCTGTTCCAATACGTTGTCGATGAAGTTCCCGACCGTAAAACGCCGGTTGCCCGCAACGCCCACGAGGGTCGTGATCTTGCGGTGCAGCCGCCGGTCGATATAGACGCATTGCCGCGCTTCGGAAGGAGTATTCTTCAGAAACCGCGACGCATAGTCTTCCGCATCCGAACGCCTGACGCGCGGCTCCGAAGCCGGGGTTTCCGCCTGTTCCGACACTTCGGTATCCGACGAAGAAGCCGCCGGCTCCGGGGCCGCCATCAGGCTGCGCAGGTACTCTTCGTCGATCTCCTGTTGGGCGGGAGCCTTCCTGCTACTCATGGCTCGGAAGTTTCAGAACGGCGCAGATCTCCGTCATCAGGCGGTCGAAACCGCACTCGGCGACGAAAGCCCGGTCGGGCGGCAGCAGCGTACACCGGTACACCGGGCCGCCCGCTTCCTGAATATCCTTGTTGAAGTTGCTCCGCACGGGAATATGCGTGCGCAGATGCCGCAGCCCCAACTGATCGAGGACTTTCTCGTACTGTTCATAGAGCGGCGTCCGCTCGCGGCGATCCACCAAGTTCCAGAACAGGAACAGCTCCCGAAGATGCGCCCGTCCCGTCTTGATCAGGCGGTCGTTGAGAACAGAGGCGAAATTGAGCGTGCTTTCCAGTACAATGCGGTCGGCCTTCATCGGAATAAAGAGGTAGTCCAACTCGACGATCGTGGAGAGGACGCCTTCATTGCCCACCGTTCCCGGAAGGTCGAACAGCACGACATCGTATCGTTCTTCGGCGACGGCGGCCCATTTCCGCCATTCGAGCATCGCTTCGGAAGGTTTGCAGCAGAGAATACGATAAGGCTTCACCCCTTTGTTCTCGGCGAGCGAAACGAGGAGTCTACCGTAGATCGCCGAAGATTGCACGACGGCCTTGTCGCGGTTCGAAAGTTTGAGGATGGAGTGTTGCGGGTAGTCGCAGTCCACCACCGCGACGCGGATGCCGTGCAGGTAGTGCAGCCACGAGGCGGCCAGCACCGTGAGGGTCGATTTGCCGACGCCACCTTTCTGGGAGGCGAAAGCGATGCATAACGGGTTCTGTTCCATACGAGAATAATTAAGCGATTAATATTTAACTTGTTCCGATACGCGGATACGTACTTGCGTATTCACGTATCTTCGGCGATTCATACGCCTTTGCGGATTCACATACTTTTGTCGGCAGATACGGATGTAAGCTGTTACATACAAACCACGGCATCTATGCAGACATCTACATCCGTATCCGCATAGCCGCGCAATGACGGATGTACGGGAGTAAGAGACTACGCGGGCAGGTAGATTCGTAAGTACTGATCCGCACACAAAGAAAATGAGAAAACGCCCCCGTTCGACGGCTCCGAAAACGGGTGGCGCCCAAAGGCGCGTATCGGCGTCCGTTGGCAGGTATATATCTGATACAACATAAAATAAAACGCTCTACCTTTGCCTCCGAAAGGAGTAATCCCGCTGCGACGCCGAAGGCGCGCACCTTCATCCGGCCCCTGGCCGGATTTCTATATGCGCCCGCATATAGCAAGGGGTACTTTCAGCCGCTCGGAATATTCCGAGCCGCCGAAAGTGCCGCCGCGACCTGCGGCGCGGCGGACGGTTACTCCCGAGTCGTAACCTCAAAACACCGATGCCCTATGGATGCTGCCGATAAACCGACCTCCGCCGCGGGCCGCAAAGCCCTCGACGATCCGCGCATACACCGCTATTACGTTCGCCTGACAAGCGAGCAGAACGAGCG
Source organism: Alistipes sp. AM16-43 (assembly GCF_003435745.1). Taxonomy (NCBI): domain Bacteria; kingdom Pseudomonadati; phylum Bacteroidota; class Bacteroidia; order Bacteroidales; family Rikenellaceae; genus Alistipes; species Alistipes sp. AM16-43. The sequence goes on along the minus strand of NZ_QTUQ01000002.1, from coordinate 247,322 downwards.
TTTCCTGCGCATGTACGAACACTCCGGAATGAAAAATAAAGCCGATTTCATCTGCCACCGCATCTTCGGATGACCTTTTACGGTCGTCGTTCGAGACAAGAACACCTACGATTTCTATGTCCGGCTGACGGGATTTTACGCCCAGTTCCGGGCTATCGGGGTGAACTACAACCAGTGCGTCAAAGCCATACACACGACCTTCGGCGATAAGAAAGCGTTGGCCTATCTCTACCGTCTGACGCTCGAAACGCAACGGCTGGAACAACTCGTGAAGGCGGTCGTCGAACTTACGAAGGAGCTGCTGCAATGGTGCCGAAAGTAAACTCCGGGGCCAATGTCTACGGCGTACTCCAGTATAACCGCATTAAGGTCGAAGCCGGCGAAGGCCGGATATTATACATGCAGGGAATACCCGAATGCAGCGACGGCAGATTCAGTATCGAGGAGTGTGCGGAAGCCTTCGGGTACTACACGGCGCTCAATCCCCGAGTCCGAAAACCGGTCGTGCATTTCTCGCTCAACCCCTCGCCCGAAGACCGGCTTTCGGAAGCGCAGCTCACACGACTTGCCGCCGAGTTCATGGAACGTATGGGATACGGCCGCCAGCCCTACGTCGTCTTTCTGCACGAAGACATCGCACGGCGACACATGCACGTCGTCTCGGTGAGGGTGGACGAGCAAGGCCGGAAGATCGACCACAACAACGAACTGCGGCGCGCCATGGCGGTTTGCAGGGAGTTGGAACACGAGTACGGCCTGCATGTGCCCGAAGACGGCGGCGTGCAAACAGAACCGGAAGAATTGCACCGGGTCGATTACCTTCGGAGCGATCTGAAGCATCAGCTGCGCAACGTCGTGATGACGCTCAAACAGCAGTACGGATTCCAGTCCCTCGCGGAGTTCAATACGCTGCTCGAACGCTATGGCCTCGCAGCCGAAGAGGTCCGAGGAGACGTACGAGGTCGACCGTATCGGGGGCTCGTTTACCACGTGCTCGATGACGACGGGCAGCGCACGGGAGCCGCGGTCAAAGCGTCCCGGCTGGGCGATTTCTTCGGATGGAAGGCGCTGGAAGAAAAATTCGACGCCTCGAAACAACGGCTTCGGCAACATCCCGAAACGCTCGACCGTACACGCCGCGAAATCGACCGTGCCCGGAGCGGAAGCCGCAACCGCAAGGAGTTCACAGCCGAACTTCGGAAAAACGGTATCGACGCAGTTTTCCGGGAGAACGATGCCGGGCGGATTTACGGAGTCACTTTCATCGACCGCACGACACATCAGGTGTTCAACGGCTCCCGGCTCGGAAAGGAGTATGCGGCCGACGCTTTCGAGGCGTGGTTCAACGGTCGGGAGCAAGAGTCGTCCACACCCATACAGGAAGAGTTACGGCCGTTGGCACCCCTCGAACCGCCCCAGCCGGGACTATCTTCGGTCGAAGAGTTCGAGGAGTACATCGAGACCCACTACGTTTCGATGCCCGACGTAATAGGCGAACTCATGGAATATAAGCCCGAAAAGGAGTGGGAAACAGCTCCCGAATACCGGCTCTTCCCCCGCAGGAAGAAGCGGCGGCGGAAAATCCGGAAAAGAATTTAACAATCTCGATACGTTACGATCATGCAAGAAGAAGACGATCTGCGCGGCTTGGCCAAAGTCGCGGATTTCATGCGGGCGATCAGCTTTCTGTTTCTCGCCATTCACATCTACTGGTTCTGTTACGAGTGGTTTGCGCAGACGGGATGAACGATTTCCGTCGCAGACCGCATCCTGCAAAATTTCCAGCGGACGGCTGCCTTGTTCTCATCGCCGCTCTGCACCAAACTCTTCTGTACGGTATTTCTCGCATTGTCGTGCATGGGAAACCGTGGCGTGAAGGACGAGAAAATATCGTGGAAGCATATCGCCGCGGCAGGCGGCATCGGCATACTGCTATTCTATGGCAACGGCTGGCTGCTCGGGATGAATGTCGTGACGACCCTGCGGGCGGCGCTTTATACGGCGACGCTGCTGGCGGGATTCCTCGGCATGCTGGCGGCCGGACTATGGAGCAGCCGTCTGCTGAAAAACCGTATGACGGATGATCCGTTCAATGCCGAAAACGAGAGTTTCATGCAGGAGACACGCCTGCTGAAAAACGACGATTCGTTCAACTTTCCGACCGAGTTCGTCTTCCGGAGACGCAGGCACAGCGGATGGATCAACGTCGTGAATCCCTTCCGGGCGAGTATCGTTTTAGGGACGCCCGGCTCGGGAAAATCCTATGCCCTCATCAACAACTACATCAAGCAGGCCATCGAAAAGGGATATGCGCTCTACGTCTACGACTTCAAGTTCGACGACCTGTCGGTTATCGCTTACAACCATCTGCGCAAGAACCTCAAGGCTTACGGAGCGACGCCGCCGAGATTCTATGTCATAAATTTCGACGACCCGCGCCGTTCGCACCGATGCAATCCGCTCGCGCCGAATCTCATGTCCGACATCACCGACGCATACGAGGCCAGCTATGTCATCATGCTCAATCTCAACCGTTCGTGGATACAGAAGCAGGGAGATTTCTTCGTCGAATCGCCGATCGTGCTGCTCGCGGCGATCATCTGGTTCCTGAAGATTTACGACGGCGGAAAATACTGTACCTTTCCCCATGCCATCGAGCTGCTGAACAAACCCTACGAAGATCTGTTCACCGTATTGATGGCTCACGAGGAGTTGGAGAACTATCTTTCGCCCTTCGTGGATGCATGGAAAGGTGGAGCCGCAGAGCAGCTGATGGGGCAGATCGCCTCTGCGAAGATTCCCCTCTCGCGTATGATCTCACCGCAGCTCTACTGGGTCATGTCGGGAGACGACTTTACACTCGACATCAACAACCCCGAGGAACCGAAGATTCTTTGCGTGGGAAACAATCCCGACAGGCAGAACATATACGGCGCGGCGCTCGGATTGTATAATTCGCGCATCGTCAAGCTGATAAACCGCAAGAAGCAACTCAAAAGCTGTGTGGTGATCGACGAGCTGCCGACGATCTATTTCCGGGGGCTGGACAACCTGATCGCAACGGCGCGTTCCAACAAGGTCGCCGTGTGCCTGGGTTTTCAGGATTTCAGCCAGCTAAAGCGCGACTACGGAGACAAGGAAGCCGCCGTGATTCAGAATACCGTAGGCAATATCTTCAGCGGACAGGTCGTAGGAGAAACGGCCCGGACGCTCTCCGAACGATTCGGAAAGATCGTGCAGAAACGACAATCCGTAAGCATCAACCGCAGCGATACCTCGACGTCGATAAACACCCAGCTCGACAGTCTTATTCCTGCGTCGAAAATCTCGACGCTCTCGCAAGGCATATTCGTCGGAGCCGTGAGCGACAACTTCGGAGAGGAGATCGAGCAGAAGATTTTCCATGCCCGGATCGTCGTGGACAACGACGCCGTGAAAAAAGAAATGGCGGAGTACAAACCCATACCCGAAATATCGTCGTTCCTCGACACCGACGGACGGGACATCATGCAGGAGAAGATCAAGGAGAATTACCGCCGCATCAAGCAGGATGCGCTCGACATCATCGAAGCTGAAATGAAACGGATAGAAAAGTATGAAAAATTGGCGGAAAAGTTATTAGAGAAATCCGAATAGATAGTGGTTTGGTAAAATCTCCATTTCGCATAGCGATTTTTTTTGAAAAAATCGCTATGCTCTATTTTACAAATTTAGATACGCTCATACTTATACAACCCTGTACAAGATCTATTTCCGCCCACAGCATATTTGCAAATTTATTTTTTAATCGTAAATTTGCAAAAAAAGGATTGAGTATGATTGAACGAACACTGCATAAAAAGCTCTCAGAACTTACGCAAAAATATCCAATAGTGACCTTGACCGGCCCCAGGCAGTCGGGTAAATCGACTTTGCTGCGTCATGCTTTTCCCAATTATAAATATGTTTCGCTTGAAGACCCCGATATGCGTTTGTTCGCAACGGATGATCCGAGAGGTTTTCTTAAGACTTATCCGGACAAAACGATTATCGACGAAGCCCAACGGGTTCCGGCTCTGTTCTCCTATATCCAGACGCATACGGATAAAGAGGGACGCGAGGGGATATATTTGCTGGCCGGTTCGCACAATTTCCTGTTGATGGAAAATATCAACCAATCGTTGGCCGGAAGAACCGCCATACTGAAACTTCTGCCGTTTTCTCATGCGGAGATGAAAGAGAGCGAAATACTTCCACGGACAGTCGATGACGAGATTTTCAACGGAGGTTATCCTCGTCTTTATGATAAGGATATAGCACCGTCGGATTACTACCCGTTTTATATCCAAACCTATGTAGAACGGGATGTGCGTCTGATGAAGAACATCGGCGATCTGAGCAAGTTCATTCGCTTCATTAAACTGTGTGCAGGGCGTATCGGACAGCTGCTCAACCTTTCGTCGCTGGCCAATGAGTGCGGCGTTGCCGTTTCGACTATCTCGACTTGGATTTCCGTATTGGAGGCAAGCTACATTTGTTACCTGTTGAAACCCGATCATAACAATTACGCCAAACGATTGGTCAAGACCCCGAAGCTCTACTTCTACGATACGGGCTTGGCGTGCTCGTTGCTGGACATACGGACAGCCGAGCAGGTATCGACACACTTTTTACGAGGCGGTTTGTTCGAGAATCTTGTAATTAACGAGTTCGTGAAACAAGCCTATAACAAGGGGGAAGAACCCAATCTAACATTCTGGCGCGACAGCACCGGCAACGAAGTTGATTTGCTGCAATATATCGACGGCAAGCCGTACGCTTACGAAATCAAATCGGGAGCGACCTATTCTCCGGATTTCTTCAAGGGCATCGCCAAATGGGCTAAGCTATCGGGAGCAAACCCAGAACAATGCTTTGCGATCTATAATGGAGAGAAGAATATGAAAACTTCGGCCGGAGAAATCATAAAGTGGTAAAATATAAATAGATGCGTTATGCCGTTAAGAATTGATGTTCCTGAAAAATTCTTGAACCTCTTCCATAAAATCTTTGAAAACGAACCAATCGAGAATGGGAATAAATTGAACTTGTTCTCATTGAAAATATCGAATAATGCGTTTTCATATGCTACTTTGGTAGAGGAGCTTGGAGATATTCTAACGGCATATGCTCTTTCCCGAAGCGCATATGATGAATTGTGCAGCCAAAAGAAATACACTACTCTTGTATCCAAAGCGAAAGAACGTTTAAGAAAGGCAGAGAGCAATGATGGAGAATTGGGTGAGATTTTGTTATATACCATGTTAGAGGCTCACTTGAAAGCACCTAAACTGTTAACAAAACTTGAATTGAAGACCGATCCAAACCATTATGTAAATGGGGCGGACGGTGTTCATCTATTAAAAATAGATGACAATACATTCCAATTCATATTCGGTGAATCCAAACTATATTCTGACTTAAAAAAAGGCGTAAAGAAGGCTTTTGAATCTTTGAAAAATCTTTTGAAAGAGGATTTGAATAAGTTGCGCTATGAAATTCAACTCGTCAATTCAAATTTCTTAAAAGAGGCGCATGATGAACATTCTGTAGACCTGCTGAAAAAATTGCTGATCCCAAGAGAAAATGATGAGGATCTAAATATCGACCACTCATTTGGGATATTTCTGGGATTCGATGTCGAGATTACGGATGATGAACGGAAGTTAAATAATGCAGATTTCAGAGAAACTATCTATGAGAAAGTTGAGAACGCAGTGCGGGCCATTCTTCCGACGATAAATGATCATATTAAACAAGACGATTTCAGAGGATATAGTTTCTACATATACATCGTTCCATTCTCCGAGCTTAAGAAACAGAGAAAAAAGATGATTGCTGAATTAAAAAAATAGATGGAAGATGACAGCTGCAAATCAGATAGCCCAAACGATTATTTCGGATTCATATTTTCTAAAATTATACAGAGTGTGCGTTGAACGTTCTGTTTTGCGCACATTGAATATTGACACCGAAGAAAAATATACCGAAAAAGAAATTCGCGACTTATTGCGATTTGCAGACTTATTATCGACCTCTTCTATCTCGGATGCGCGTAATTACGCATATAAAATCATTACCTATCTAAATCCTTACTACAAGGATAATGTGTACTATCACACCGTTGCAAAAGCTGTTTATAGTAACTTGGGCAATTTCCCCGCTATATCTTATTTAGAAGCCGACAATAATAACACCTCTAATTTGCCGTTCGATCGCTCGGTTCAGAATGAAGCAAAAAAACTTATACAGGAAGTTCCCGATGGCGTAGGGCACGTTTTTACGGATATTCAATACGATTTGTTTTCGAAATTGATTTCATCACGCGAATTCAGTTTTTCCGGGCCGACTTCTATGGGAAAGTCTTTTGTCATCAAAGCGTTCCTGCGATGTGCAATTCAAAATACACCGCAGGAAAACTTTATCATATTGGTTCCAAGTCGTGCATTGATAAATCAATACGCCATTGAACTGAAATCTGAAATGGGAGCATTGTTGGAAACCAATAATTATAAAATAGTCACCAACTCAAATATCGCGGAGCTGCCAATAAATGAACAATGCAATTATGTTCTGATTCTTACGCCCGAGCGTTTGATCAGTTACATATCGCAGGAAAAGAATCCTTCGATAGGTTTCCTTTTCGTGGATGAAGCGCACAAATTAGCACAAACGGAAGACGCCCGCAGTATAACTACCTATACGTCTATTGAAAAAACGCTGAAAAAATATCCGGATATAAAACTTTATTTTGCCTCGCCCAATGTCTCCAATCCTGAGATCTTATTATCCATGTTTCGGAATGGAAAGGCAGAAAATACTTTTAAGACGCAAGAAACTCCAGTTGCACAAAACTTATATTTCATAGATTTATTAGAGAAGGAATTATCCTATTGTTTGAATGATGAATTCATACCGATAAATCATCCGGTATTGGCAGATATTTCGTCCATCAATGATGTATTGCTTCGCTTCGGACAACGTAGCAATTTGATATATTGTAATGCGAAATCAAAAGCAATTAGTTATGCGAAAGAACTTGCGGCGACCATAGAATGCTCCGACAATAAAGCGTTGAAGCGAGCGGCGTCTATTATCAGAGCTTATATACACCCCGATTACTACCTTGCAGACTTGGTTCAAAAAGAAATCGCATACCATTTCGGAAATATGCCGCAATTGATCCGTAATTTGATAGAAGATTTATATCGAGACGGTCATCTGAAATATATTTTCTGCACTTCAACTTTGCTGGAAGGTGTAAATATGCCCACGCAAAATCTATTTATTTTAGATGATAAAAAAGCGAAGAAGATTTTAAGACCTATTGACTTTTGGAACTTGGCAGGTAGAGCAGGACGTCTTGCGAAAGAGCTTCAAGGAAATGTGTTTTGTGTTAAACATGGAGATGTAAGTTGGGATAAGCCATCATTTTTCAAGGAAAAAGATATACAACTCGTACCAACAATATACGAAAGAATCGACCATAATCTGAAAAAGATTGAGAAGATTATTCAAGAACAAGAGATTTCTGGAACAGATATAGAACAGAACATATTGAGATATATAGCCAATATCATTTGTATAGATACACTTGAACCTAAGAATGGGTATAAAAGCCCTATAATAACAGCTTTAATAGAACGAAACAAAACGAAGATTATTGAATTGGCCAAATCTAAATCGGCTCAAAATGAAACGCCATATTTGATATTGTCTGCGAATGAATCAATAGAACTGAAGACCCAAAATAGTGCATATAAACAGTTGAAATATTTACATGCTCAAAAGCGTAATATATTATTGCCGGCACAAATCAACTATCCCAATATTTTAGAAACATTAACAAAACTATATAAACTATATAGTTGGAATGACAAATATCTCGGGAAAGAAAATTCGCTGAAATACTTTGCCATGTTAATGAATAAATGGATCAACAATAGTAGTTTGAACCAAATTATCTCGGAATCTATTGACTATTTCCATGACCACAATCGGAAACTTCGAATAAATAATGGTGATTTGGTTGATTTTGATAAAAATGACAAAACACATATAAATGCTTTAATTGGGAATATTATAGATGAAATAGAGATTGTTCTTCGATTTCAGCTTGAAAAATATTTCAATCATTATCATATGATGGTTAAAAATATTTTGGGAGAAGATAATGCCGGAGAAAATTGGGCGATGCTTTTAGAGTATGGAACTCAGAACAGAGAAATAATCGCTTTGCAAAATATGGGATTGTCGAGATATTCTGCGCAAAAAATTTTCAAGGAGTGCAGAGGTGCATTTATTTCAGAAAATGGACAACTTAAAAAAGTAGATAAACACAAAGTATTATCCAAGCTCCAAAAGGATTCAATAGAATATATCGAAGCACAAAAGTTGTTGTGACTAATATTGATGAAAAATTTATCAAGGAGTAAATTTCAAGAGATTAGTATCTCTATTCGATAAAGATATTTTTACATTAAAGTATGCCATTTTCTGCCACCTCGCGCCTCTTCTCGCCAGAAGGGACGCCTTTGGTGTTATGAACTGAAAAAGGCTTTATCTTGCCGGCGGATTTTCACCATTCATTCGATTTATTCATTTAATTATCTGCATTATGGCAAGAGAACAGGAAAAGCTATCGAAGGACGTGCTGGCCGTCCTCGACAAAAAGACGAACGATCTGCGTCTGGTCAGCGAGATGGACGAGCAGACGGGAGAGTTCAACACCGTGAGCACGGCTCCGGGCGATCGGCGCAGAGCCCTTTCGTTCGACAGCCGAACGGTTTTAGGAACCTTTTTCGAAAATCTTCGCAACCAATACGGACGCCCGTCCGACCTGGGCTGAAGTTTCTTCCGGATCGGAATCGAAAAACTCGACCGTATCCTCGATTCCATCATCCAAGTCCGCGAAGGCAAGGATCAGGACGGCTCCCTGGCCAAAGAGGTCTCCGACTACGAACTCAACAACGAGGGGCGTATCGCCAAGTTCGCCGACCGCTATAAGTTCGAGGAACGGGAACTTCCGTGGGATCAGATTCAGGCGTTGGGCCTGAACAAAGAAATCCTGCTGGAGAATCAAAGCATGGGTGACATCCTCAAGGGACGTATCCCCAACAAACTGGTACCGCTCAAACACAAGGTGGACGGCCGCTGGGTCGATCTGGGCCTCGGCACGATTTCGCCGATCCGCGACGATGCGGGCAATGTCCAACTCCGTATCTTCACACGTCTGGACGAGCCGCAGTACAAAATATCGCCGTATAAGGAGCTCTTCACGGACAAGGAAATCGAGCGCCTCGAAACCGACGGACATCTGGGTTCCACCAAGAAAATGAAAGATTTTACCTCGGGCCGCGAGTGCGAGTGTTATGTCAGCGTCCATGAGGCGACGAACCGCCTGACGACGCTTCCGGTCGATGCGCTGACGCTCCCCACCCGAATCTACGGCAAAGAGATCGGCGACGACATCAAGGCGCTGCGCTCCGGCAAGGAGATCTTCGTCGAAGACATCCACCTCAAGGACGGTCGGGTCATCTCGGGCCATGCACGCGTGGACGCCAACCGCGGAGACGTGGTGTTCCGCAACGACAATAATCCGCATCTGCGCATCCACGATACGGTTTTCGGAGTCAAGGTAAGTGCGGACATTCAGGCGAAACTGGCCAACCACGAGGTCGTCTTCATCCCCGGCATGAAAGTCGGCGGCAAGACGATCAGCACCGACCTTCGTTACAGCGACACGGGCCGGCCCCTGTTCGGCAACAACGCCCGCAATTACCGTTCGCGTCTGGGCGAGGAGAACCCGCGTCCGCGCCAGCGCGTCCGCCGGCGTCTTCCGTCGCTTCCCGGCGCACAACCCAAAGGCATGAAAATCGGTTAGCCATTATGAAACGACATGTAGAAGAGAAAGAGTTGCCGTACTTCGCGGCAACTCTTACCGCTTATTTGCGCGAAAGCCATCCCGAACTGCTCTCCGACAAACACTTCATCGCCGAACGGAGCGACCATGCGGCCCAAACCTATGAACGTGCCGTTCGCAACGGCAACAGCGTCTACGAAGCCCTGGAACTCTCGAACGCCGTTCTGTACCAAGACCTGCGTTTTTCGAAATACGATGCGATCTTCGAGGTCGTATCGGAATGGTTCCCGGAGGTCGCAGCCCGGCAGCGCACCGCTTTCTGTCTGAAACTGCTTCCCGTCTGCGAAGAGGTGTTCGAGATGTACGACCTGACCGACGACTTCGAGAGCAGCCCGTCCTATAAAAATCTTCTATTGGAACTCACCGGACTCATCCAAACCCACATCGAACTGCATGGCATACAATAAAAGAAAACATCTGGAGGCGAATATCGCCGCCCTGCGCATCGCTTTCGCTCCATCGACGGTACTTACCCCGCAGCAGCGAGATGCCCTGGCTGCGTACAGCGGCTTCGGAGCGTTGAAATGCGTCTTGCAGCCGGCCGCTGCGGACGACGACCTCGCGCAATGAAAGACAGACCGGGAACTCTTTCCGCAGGTGAGGGAGCTGCACGAACTGCTGCGCCATTATGCCGGCAGCGAACAGCGGTATAAAGACTTCGTGCAGAGCATGCGCAATTCTACGCTGACGGCATTCTACACACCGCCGGCCATCGTGCGTGCGCTCGCCGAGACGCTCCGGAATGCAGGAGTCGTTCCCCGCAGGCTGCTCGACCCCAGCGCCGGGGCCGGGATTTTCCCTTCGTCGTTCCGGGAAGCCGCCGACGGCGAAGTCGAAATCCTCTCTTTCGAGAAAGACCTGCTGACCGGACAAGTGCTCTCTGCACTGGCCCGGGAACGAGAGCAGGTCGTCATCGACGGTTTCCCAACCATCGAATCGGCCTATGACAGTTATTTCGACGTGGTAACGTCCAATATTCCCTTCGGTGATACCCGGATTTTCGACGCATCCTTTCGGAAGAGCGACGACCCGGTTCGAGGACAAGCGCTCAAGGCCGTTCACAACTATTTCTTCATCAAGGGACTGGATACGCTCCGCGAGGGCGGCATTCTGGCGTTCGTCACCTCGGCGGGCGTCATGGACGCTCCCGGCAACGAACCCGTCCGCCGCTATCTGATGGAGCATGCGCGGCTGGTTTCGGCCGTGCGGCTACCGAACAATCTCTTTACGGAGTATGCCGGCACGGAAGTGGCCAGCGATCTTGTCGTCCTACAGAAACAGAGCGAAAAGCGGAAACTTACCCCCGACGAGCAACGCTTCGTCAATTCGTCCGAGATCGGCAACGGAATTTACCTGAACGACTACCATCGGGATTTCAAGCACGCGATCCATACGACGTTTTCGCATGAAAAAGGTCTCTATGGACAATCCGCTCTCGTCCTGCACTACGACGGAGGCCCGGAACGGATCGCCGAGCGGCTGCGCGGAATCCTCGCAAATGATTTCGCAGCCCGCCTCGACACCGAACGATATACGCAATATCTTCGTCCGCTCCATATTCCGCAGGCGCAAACCGTGCCGCCGATCGCCCGGAGACAAAATCGGGTCGCGGCTCCGCAATCCGTACCGCCACCGGAGCCGGCATCCGTTGCACCGACTCCGGAAATATCGGCTCCGGCCGCATCGCTTTTCGGCAGCGCTGCCGCCGTTCCGATCGCCCGCCGTCCGCTGGGACAGCGGCGGCGAGCGGGGCGCAATACGGATACGACCGGCATGTCCGATCTCTTCACACAGGGAAATCTGTTCGCACAACCGGCGGAGGCCGCGGATGCAGCGGATGCCCCGGCAGCAGTCGCTACGCCGGCTTCGGAGAATAAAGATCCGCGGCCCTTTACCGGCACGATGCTTCCGCACTACAAAGAGCGGTCGTTGGTTCTGTTCGAAGGGCAAGTCGGGCGTCTGGGCGGCCTGACACGACAGGGCTGCACGTTCCATCCCGAAGAGCTGGGAACCTTGTCCCGATACCGGGCCGAACGCTATATCCCGTTGCGGGATACCTACCAGCTGCTCTACCGGCTCGAAATGCAGAACGAGATCGAATACAAGGGCCTGCGGCGCAAACTCAACGGATGTTACGAGAACTTCACGGCTCTGTTGGGCGATCTGAACAAGAAAGAGAATGCCGCTTTCATCCTGAATGATCCCGGCGGGCGGGAGGTGCTGGGGCTCGAACGCTTCGTAGAAGGCCGAAAACAGCTCTCCGACATCCTCCGACGCCCCGTATCGTTCGACCCTTACGAGCTCAAGCACGTCGATACGGCGGCCGAAGCGCTGGCCGCCTCGCTCAACAAGTTCGGACGGGTGGAGTTTTCCTATATGGAGTCGCTCGCATCGCGCTCCCGGCAAGAGCTGATCGACGAGCTGGGCGATCTCATTTTCTATAATCCGATGGTCAAGGGGTATGAAATCCGCGAACGGCTCGCGGCAGGGAATGTCGTCGCCAAAGCCGAATGAATCGAAAATTACCTCAAGGAGAATCCCGACGACGATGCCAGCTGCCGCTCGCTCGCGCTGCTTCGTGAGGCCGCACCCAAACGCATCGAGTTCGAGGAGCTGGATTTCAACCTCGGCGAGCGATGGATACCGACCGATATTTACGAAGGCTTCTGCGAGCATTTCTTTCAGGTGCCCGTATCGGTAAGCTATTCGGCGAAGATGGATGCCTTCGGCATCGAGAACCACGGGTACAGCCCTCTGATCTCCCAAAAATACGTCGTCAAAGGAGACTTCGAGGTCTACGACGGTATGGATCTGCTGCATCATGCCATGCTCAACACGCTGCCCAACATCAACAAGGACGGCGGCAAGGACGAACACGGCAAGACCATCCGGATTCCCGACTTCGAGGCCCGGCAGAAGGCCGACACGCTCATCACCGAAATCCGGCAGGTGTTCGTCGAATGGCTGCATGCGCAGCCCGACGATTTCAAGGAGCGGCTGACCGATCTCTACAACCGCAAATTCAACTGCTATGTCCGTCCACGCTACGACGGCAGCCACCAGCAGTTTCCGGGGCTCGACCTGCGGGGGCTGGGCATCGACGACCTGTATCCCAGCCAGAAGGATGCGATCTGGATGATCAAGCAGAACGGCGGCGGCATCTGCGACCACGAGGTCGGTACGGGCAAGACGCTCATCATGTGCGTCGCAGCGTATGAGATGCACCGTCTGGGACTGGCCCGCAAGCCGATGATCATCGGTATCAAAGCCAACATCCACGAGATCGCCCGAACCTTCCGCACGGCCTATCCCAATGCCCGTCTGCTCTATCCCGGCAAGGAGGACTTCACGCCGGAGAACCGCCTGCGGATCTTCAGCGACATCAAGAACAACAACTGGGACTGCATCATCCTTACGCACGAACAGTTCGGCAAGATACCCCAGTCGGCCGAGGTGCAGCAGCAGATTCTTCGGCAGGAGATGGACGACATAGATGAAAATCTGGCGTCCTACGAAAAGCAGGGCGGACATGTGGACGGCTGGATTCTGCGCGGTCTGGAGAAGCGCAAGGAGAATCTGGATGCCAAGCTCCACGAGTTGCAGGAGACAATCGACGCGCAAAAGGACGATACGGTAGATTTTCAGCAGATGGGAATAGATCATCTGTTCGTCGATGAGTCGCACAACTTCAAGAATCTGATGTTCAACACCCGCCACAGCCGCGTGTCGGGACTGGGAAATACCGACGGCAGTAAGAAAGCCATGAATTTGCTGTACGCCATCCGCACCATTCAGCAGCGCACGGGGCGCGATCTCGGCGCGACGTTCCTTTCGGGAACGACCATCGCCAACTCCCTGACGGAGCTGTATCTGCTGTTCAAGTATCTGCGTCCCAAAGAACTGGAGCGACAGGACATTCCCTGCTTCGATGCGTGGGCCGCGGTATTCGCGCAGAAAACATCGGAGTTCGAGTTTTCGGTGACCAACGAAGTGATCTCCAAAGAGCGTTTCCGCTATTTCATCAAGGTTCCGGAGCTGGCCATGTTCTACAACGAGATTACCGACTACCACACGGCCGCAGACGTGGGAATAGACCGTCCCGAGCTGGACGAGGAGCTATGCCAGATACCTATGACCGACGATCAGCAGGCGTTTTTGGACAAGCTGGTGCTCTTCGCCAAGACGGGCGATCCCGAACATATCGGACGCACCGACCTGAGCGACGGAGAGGTCAAAGCCCTGATGCTGTTGGTGACGATGTACTCTAACAAACTCTCGCTCGACATGCGGCTGGTAAGTCCCGCGTATGCGGATTCGCCGGGCAACAAGGCCAGCCGCAGTGCCGCCAACATCGCAGAATACTACCGGCGATACGAAGATCAGAAAGGTACGCAGATGGTCTTTTGCGATCTCTCGACCTATAAGCCCGGCATCTGGAACGTCTATTCGGAGATCAAACGCAAACTGGTCGAAGACCACGGTATTCCGGCGCAGGAGATCCGCTTCGTACAGGAAGCCGCGAGCGACAAGGTGCGGCAGGCGATGTTCGATGCCATGAACGAAGGGAAAATCCGGGTACTCTTCGGCTCGACGCAGAAACTCGGAACGGGAGTCAATGCCCAGAAACGAATCGTCTGCATGCACCACCTCGACATTCCGTGGCGGCCGATGGATCTGGAACAGCGCAATGGCCGCGGCGCACGGAAAGGCAACATAGTCGCCAAGGAGTATGCCGGCAATAAGGTCAAAGCCTATGTCTATGCCGTTCTGCGCACGCTCGATGCCTACAAATTGAATCTGCTGCACAACAAACAGCAGTTCATCGATCAGCTCAAGCGCAACCGGTTAGGTGCGCGGCGGCTGGACGAGGGGGCCATCAGCGAGGATTCGGGGATGAACTTCGCGGAGTGGATGGCCGTGGTGTCGGGAAATACCGACCTGCTGCAAAAAGCCAAGCTCGAAGGCCGGATCGCAGCGCTGGAAAGCGAGCAGACAATCTTCATGCGCACCCGGCATGAGGCGCAGAGCCAACTGCAACGCTACACGGCGGAGATCGGACGACGGGATGCGATGCTCGAACGTCTGAAATGCGATTGGGACTATATCAACGAGGTGGCGCCGCCGGACGCCAAAGGCAAGCGGGCCAATCCCCTGCGGATCGACGGCGTGGAATCCACGGATATTGTCGCCCATGGCAAGCGCCTCGTGGAGATCGACCGCACGGTAAATACCGGTGACGATTACCAGAAAATCGGCACGCTGTTCGATTTCCGCATTCTTGTCCGCACCGAGCGAATGCAGAAAGACGGGCTGGCACTTACGGTCAATAAATTCATGGTCGAAGGGTTGGACGGCATCAAGTACACGTTCAACAACGGGCATCTGGCTGCGGAGCCGAAAACCGCGGCGACGAACTTCATCCGGGCGCTCGACACGATACCGTCACTGATGGCGACCTACGAGAAAGAGAAAAAGCAATTTACCCGCGACATTCCGACCTTCGAACAACAGATCGCAGCCGTATGGCCCAAAGAGGAGGAGCTGAAGCGGCTCAAGGCCGAGGCAGAGTCACTGACTCGGAAGATTCAACTCGACATCGCACAGAAGCAGCAGGAGATGCAGGCGAAAATAACTGATAACGGCAGTGAGTCGAAGATCGAAAACGCGGAGATTGTGGACGAGACAGCCAGACCGTCGAAGGCAGAGCTGCTTTCTGCGGCATCCGGGAGCCAAGAAGAACCGCCGGAAGAACGGGAACACGTCGTGTCTCCGCCCGAATCGGACTTTATTCGCAATCATATTCTTCTCGTGCGACCCGCGACAAACGTGAAGGCCAAAGGGCCGAAGTTATAAAAAAACGAGGCTGTCTAAAATTTGTTAGGCAGCCTCGTTGAATTTGATTGGTTATTCCCGATCAATCGTAATCGCCGTATCCGGCACTGCTTGTTCCATCGTCTGATAGAAAATACGCTTACTCTCCTGCATGTCTTTCAGATTGATGAAATCCAGTACATTATAGTATTGTTTGCCATCCTGATCCTCGACGGGACAGAGTTTCCCGCGACGTTTGTATTTCTCGACGAAATCCGGATCGAGTCGGATGAGCTGGCAGACTTCCTCCTGCGTCATCGAAAGAGAAATACGACGCTCCCGGCAGACATGCTGCAATACGAGGAGCATGTTCGAGGCTTTCATGTGGCTACGAACGAGCAGAGCGAATTTGCTTCGCTCGATAAGAATCATCTTTTTCATGACTTCTTTACTTTATTGGTTGATGTGGTGTTGGGTTCATTCCGGAGGGCTTCGAGAACGCGCGATCTGCTGTAATAGATTTTGCCGCCGTGCTTGACATAAGGGATCGTGCCGTCGCTCCGACGACGGGAGAGGGTACGATCGGACATCCGGGTAAGCATGCGGACTGCCGGAGTGTCGATCAGGTCATCGGGTAAAGGTCGAGAATTGTTTTGGATGAGTAGTTCGAGACGATTGAATCGTCGCAATACCAGACGTAATAAACGCAGAGTCGGATTACCTTTCAATGGCTTCATTGCAATGATCGTTGGTTAGACGATGCAATGATAGGAAACATTCCGATAGTAATAATTTAGTTAAAACAGGCAACTAAATAATCAACCCGCTCGTAGCACAAAAAAGCATATCCGAGTTGGATATGCTTAAATAGTATTTAATGCTTTTCTATTCGTTAATTTGCTTATGTATAATATTTTAACTATATTTGTCGTGAGTTCTTGGATATATTGTATAAGGGTGCAACAAAATGTAAGACTTCCGTCACCAATTCGTAACCCTTGCTCTTTTCAATAAAAATACCGTTCTGATTTACAGAACGGTATCTCAAAAACAGTCAGCCCCAACAGGAGGTTCCCTTTTTTACGGTGCATTTCTTTTGCCCTGAAATGTTCCTTGTGATGAATATTTTACTAAATTTGCGGTTGGGATTGAGAATTTTATTACGCTAATACACTTGCACTATGCCTCTGGAAAAACTAAATGCGGCACTGATCGGTGCTATACAAAATAGTACCCCGGAATATACCAATGCGGCGGCCATTCTGACGGACAAGCTCAATATCGGCCGCGAGGCGGCTTACCGCCGGCTGCGCGGCGAAGTGCCTTTCACCTTCGGGGAGGCGGGCGTACTTTCGGCGCAGATGAATTTTTCGCTCGACCGCACGGTCGGGGCCTTGGATTTCGGGAATGTGCTTTTCCGGCTGAGTTTCAGTGATTACCATACGGCGCTCGAAGATTACACGGGGGTTATCGACCAGGATACCCTTTTCTACCGTGAGGTTTCCTCCGACGTCGATGCCGAACAGGCCATCGCCGGAAATTCGTTTCCGCGGATGCTTTACATGCGTTATCCGAAACTGACCAATTTCAAACTTTTCAAATGGCTCTACCAGCAGGGGCTCATCGACTGTTCGGGGGCTAAATTCGAGGATATGAAAGTGCCGGAGGTGCTTTTGCAGAGCTACCGCGACCTGGTGCACGAAGCGCAGCTGATGCCTGCCACGACCCTGATATTCGACGGCAGTTGTACCAAACGCTGGGTCAACGCCATCTGCGCATTCCGCAACATGCATCTGATTAGGGACGAAAGCGTCGAAGTGCTGAAAGCCGAGTTGTTGCAAATGCTCGACGACCTGGAAGAGATTTGTGTTTCCGGGCAGTTCCGCAGCGGGCGGCCTGTGTCGGTCTTTATTTCGGATATGGATATCGAAGCGACTTACTGCTACCTTTCGGCACGGCATTACCGGGCGAGCTGCCTCGAGGCGTTCTCGATCAACTCGCTGCGCAGCTCCGATCCGGACATGTTCGAGCACACCAAACGCTGGGTGCTGGCCCTGAGCCGGTTTGCGACGTTGATATCATGCAGCGGGGAATTGCAGCGGATCCATTTCTTCAAGCGGCAGCGAGCTGTCGTGGCAGAATTGGAAAGGGAGGGCTTAGAACCCTCCCCCGAAGTCTTCCAGGAATAAACGGAACCTTGCGTCTAGCTCCTTGGTGTCTATCCTGTGCTTCAAATCCTGACGGATTTTCCACTTGCGTCACTTTTGCGGGTGTAGCCCGCCCCTTGCACAATCCCACTTGAATTCTTCATATCTCCTGTGCAATACAAAAGTAGGGTAAGGCTTCGGGTAAAACAAGACGGAAAACGGGTGTGCGTGCAGATTGATTGTCTGTTTTTGATGCCTGGTTTTGAGTACGGCTCGGATTTTGAAATTAAAATTTCAGGTGTGGGTGATAATGCTGATATCCGACGGAAGCGTGGTTTGTTTGTTTCGCATTGCGAAACAGGCTGTTCGGGGGGGGGAGGAGCGTGGAGGAAGAATGAAAAAAGCGAGGAGACTTCCTCGCTTTTTCAGTTGAGCTACCTGGATTCGAACCAAGAATAACAGGACCAGAATCTGTTGTGTTACCATTACACCATAGCTCAATGACGTTTTGGTGATGCAAAAGTAGAACTTTATTTTTCAATTGCAAAGAAAATTCACAAAAAAAATTAGTACATTTGTTTTAATCATTTTCCGACCGAATGAACTTGTAAATAAAAACAACCTAAAATCAGAGAATTATGGGAATTAAATTCCGCCTTATCGTCATGAACTTCCTCCAGTATGCCATCTGGGGTTCGTGGCTCATCTCGCTGGGCGCCTACCTTGGCGGTGGCCTCGACTTCACAGGGCTGCAAATCGGAAGTTTCTTTGCCACGATGGGCGTTGCGTCGTTGTTCATGCCCGCAGTGATGGGTATCATTGCCGACCGGTGGATCCCGGCGCAGAAGCTGCTCGGCATCTGCCATCTGGTGAGCGGCGGGTTCCTGATTGCCGCGGCTTCGCAAACGGCCTATGGGCCTTTATACAGTTGTATGCTGCTGAGCGTGATGTTCTACATGCCGACCATCGCCCTGTCGAATTCGGTGGCATACAATGCCCTCGACCTGGCCCGGCTCGATACCGTGAAACATTTCCCCCCGATCCGCGTGTGGGGTACGGTAGGCTTCATCGCCGCGATGTGGTTCGTCGACCTGACGCATATCGGCGGCGTGCAGATCAAGCTGACCGAGTGGCAGCTCTATGTCTCGGCGGTGCTGTCGTTCCTGCTCTCCGTCTACTCGTTCTCGCTGCCCGGCTGCCCCGTCGACCGCAATGTCAAGGCCAGGTCGTGGGTCGATACCCTGGGGCTGCGTGCGTTCACGCTCTTCAAGGAGAAGCGCATGGCCATTTTCTTCGTTTTCTCGATGTTGCTCGGCGCCGCGTTGCAGATAACCAACGCCTTCGGGGACTCCTATATACAGAGCTTCGGCTCGATGCCCCAGTATGCCGATTCGGCGATCGTGAAACACTCGGTGATCCTGCTTTCGCTGTCGCAGATGTCCGAGACGTTATGCATCCTGCTGATCCCGTTCTTCCTGCGGCGCTTCGGGATCAAGAAAGTGATGCTCATCTCGATGCTGGCGTGGGTGCTCCGCTTCGGGTTCTTCGGCGTCGGCAACCCGGGCTCGGGTGCCGCGTTCCTCATCCTTTCGATGGTCGTCTACGGGGTGGCATTCGATTTTTTCAATATCTCGGGTTCGCTGTTCGTCGAGAAGGAGACCAGCCGCGAGATCCGCTCTTCGGCACAGGGCGTCTTCATGATTATGACCAACGGCTTCGGTGCGTTCTTCGGTTCGTATGCCGCCGGTGCCGTCGTCGATGCCTGGGGATGGCCCGATTCGTGGTATATCTTCGCCGGCTATGCCCTCGTGGTGGCCGTGGTCTTCGCTGTCGTGTTCAAATACAAGCACAACCCCGAAGAGATGGTCTCGGTGAACCATTAATATAAGTATGGTTCCGGCGGCGCGGGGAAACCTCTCGCCGCCGGAATTTTTTTACCCGGGTGCCGGGCTACGGGCGGAGCATTTTGACGTGCGGGATACCTGCTTCGAAATAGGTGTCCGAGACCGGTGCGAACCCGAGGGTGGCGTAAAATCCGGCCAGGTGCTCTTGTGCCGAGATGCGGATGGGCTGGGGGCCCCATGTCCGGGCAATATAGCGCAGCGCTTCGGACATCAGGCTGCGGCACAGCCCGCGGCGGCGGTATGCAGCATCGACCAGCACGCGGCCGACCGAGGCTTCGGCGTAGGCGATCCCCGCCGGGATGATCCGCAGGAAGGCCACTACGCGGCCGCCGTCCTCCATCCACATGAATACGCTCTGCGGGTCAACGGCGTCGGCATCGGGTTCCGTGATGTGCTGTTCGAGGAAGAAGACGGCCTCGCGTGCCTGCACGATACGGTGGTATTCCCGGGTGGAGAGTTCGCTGAAATGTTTTGTGAGGACAGGGGACATGGCGGTTTGTAATTGATGACAAAGGTACTTAAAATTTCGGAAGATATGGATACGATCCGTGTGGATGGTGTGAGCTGCATCCGTTGCGGCCGATGTGTGAAGGTGTGCCCTTCGCAGATTTTCGTACAGGAGAAGGCGAGCGGCCCCGTGGCGCTCTCGAAACCCGAGAACTGCATCGTCTGCGGGCACTGCGTCGCGGCCTGCCCGACGGGGTCTGTGGCACATGCGGAATTTCCGCCCGCCAAGGTGCATCCGGTCGACTATGCGGCCATGCCCACACCTGCTCAGGTCGAACTGCTGATGGCTGCGCGGCGCTCGAACCGGGCGCTCTCGCAGCGCCCCGTGCCGCAGGAGATGCTCGACCGGATCGTTGCGGCCGCCGACCTCGCTCCGACGGCCACCAATGCCCGGCAGTTGGGCTATACGCTCGTGACCGACCCTGTGCTGCTGCGCCGTATGAGCGAATATACGCTCGGCGTGTTCGGCAAACTCGCGGATCGCCTTTCCCACCCGCTCGTGCGCCCGTGGCTGAGCCGTTTGCTGCCCGATGTCTACCGTTATGTCCCCGTTTTCCGGAAAATGCGCCGCGAATATGCCGGGGGCAACGACCGCATCCTGCGGGGTGCGACGGCCGTGTTGCTGATCCATGCGCCGAAGGAGAGCCGTTTCGGCGCCGAAGATGCCAACCTCGCCTACCAAAACGCTTCGCTGATGGCCGAGGTGCTCGGGGTGAGCCAGATATATATGGGCTTCGTGCTGACCGCCGTGCGGCAGGACAGGAAAAAGGGGCTCTGCAGGATGCTGGAGCTCGGCGGCCGCCATATCTGTGCCGTCATGGCGCTCGGGATGCCGCAGTTCCGCTACCCGAATTATATCGACCGCACGCCTTCCCCTTTGGAGCGGAGATAGGCGTGCGGGGCTTCCCGGAGCTGTGCCCGGGATATTTCAGTTGCTTTTTTCGAGTTTTTTGGCGGTTCGCGTCATCTGTCCGCTCCACCCGGTTGTCGCCGGGATACAAGGAGAAGCGGCCTCTGCTGTGCAGGGGCCGCTTCTCCTTTGCGGCTCGGTGTCAGTTGCCCGAAAGACCCCACTCCCCCGGGGAGTAGCTGCTTTTCGGAGCGTTCGGCACGTTGACGAAGAATTCGAACCCGCATTTGGCTTCGATCTCCGTCACGGGTACCGCACAACCGTCCGGTGTCTGGGTCTTGTCTGTGGTTTGTTCATACCAGAATCCGATGCATTGCAGTTCGTCGGCCGCAAGGGTGGTTACGGATTGTCCCGTGGTGCCCTGCTTGGTGCGCAGCAATACCTTGTAATAATGCGTCGGTACGGGGCATGGGTTACCGCCGTTGTCGGTCGTCGTACCCTCTGTCCCATCGAAATAACATCCCGTTACCACATAGAGCGTATCGGCGCACATCCATCCGCGGACTCTGGTTTCCAGGGTGCCCCATGCACCGCTGTTGAATGTAGCGAGCTGGGGCGTCATATTCGAATAGTAGGAAATCTGCTTGTTCGCCAGGTTGCTCACTTTCCGGTCGGCGTTGGGGACTTGATGCCCTTTGTTATAGGGGGCTCCCACACCGCCCACCATCTGCTCGGTCTTTCCCAGCGACGGGTCGGCCGAGTAGGCCCTCTCTTTCGAAGCGTTCGGGGCTGTATAATAGGCGTGCAGCGGATATGCTGCCCATAGGGCCGCCTTTTTCGCCTTGTCATAACCCATTGCGAAATTGCGCGGGTAGGAGCCGTTGCCCGCCGCCACGTCGGTGATGTAGTGGCATATCTCGGTCACCGAAGTGTTCGCTGCGGGCAGTTCCGCCCACGATTTTCCCAATGCCGCTGTTCCTGTTCCCGGGGTAGGGTCTGGGGAAGGATCGCCTCCTTCCCCGCCCGGAGTTCAATTCGCCGGTTGCCAGGTTATGTCGCCTATCGTCGTTCTGTTCTGATTATTTTGTTTTATGGTAATAGTGGCGTCATAACCTTGACAGTCGATTGTCGGTATTTCGAATGCGCTTTTACTGTTTCCCGGAATAGTGATACTTGCTGCCGTGGCACCATTGGCTGTTATGGTGACTGTTGCCGAACCTTTGCTTGAGGTCAACGCATTGAATTTAAGGGCTGTAATGCCTCCTGGGATCGTTACGGACATTGAGCCGTTTTTACCGATGGCTGCATATTTGTCGTTTATTACCACGACTCCGGCATTGGCAAGCGCCGTTTTGTCTGTGTTGGCCTGATTAGGATTACCACAGCCACTATAACTCCATTGCGGGGTTCCAGTGGTTACTCCGTTGAATGTGCCGCTGGAACCATAACTGGTAGTGCTGGGCACGGTGTAATTTTCGAAAGTCTCGGTTTCCCACATTACAGCCCCCGGTTTTGTCTGGGTGACGCTTACGGTTTGCGCTTCGGCGCCTTCGTACGATAATGTGATGGTGCCGGAACGTTCCTCGCCCTGATTTGCGTCTATCGTGAAAGAAACGCCGTCGACGTCATAAACGAATGAATTGAGCCAGGAAACGTTCGACGATGCGACGACCGACACCCCGTCTGTGGGATTATCAACCGTATAGTTGATGGTTTTGGTAGCGCTTTCCGCAGGAACGGACAAGGTCGTTTCCGATGTGATTTTCAGTACCGGCGGCAGGGTGATGTCATGGCCGGGAACGATCTGTATGCTTTCGATAATTATTCTTTCTTTTGCGGCGGAGGGCTCGATCCTGATTTTCGTTTTCGAATTTTGTGCGTCGAATTTCAGCAGGTAGGTTTTGAACTCCTCGGTCAGGTCTGCGGTCGTGATTGCCGCGGATTCTCCGGCGGTTACTTTGATTCCGGAAGTATCTTTCGGCCAGACTTTGGCCGAAATCAGTACCGAGAACGGTGCGGAGAGATCCAGTTCGCTGGTGACGATATACCCGGAGTTGTCGCTCGAACTCATGCGTAGGCCATGCGGGGAGTTGTATTGATAAACATAGGAGTTCGCCACATACAAGTTGTTTCCGTTTTTGTCTTTGCGGGACAGGATATTTGTTGCGGAGTTTCCTGTCAGGTTACTGAAATCGTCGGTAAACGGCAGGCTCAGACCGGTTGCCGCGGCTGTGATGTGTTCGTCTGAAAGATTGACATTCAAAGTGGTGATCTTTCCTGTTTCCAGATTGATTTCATTGGATAGGACAATCTCTTTTTTGATGACAAACCCTTCTGTCGCTGCTTCGACGACCAGTTTCGATCCCGCAGCCAACAATCGCGGATACACGCTTAAATAGGTGCCGCTGACACCGTTGATAACGTATTCCGTATTTGTCGTATAGGTCGCCGTTACGGTGTTGGAGCCGTTAAAATAGGGTGCATACATCGTGTAGTTCAAGAGGTCTACAACAACCCGGCCTGCCAGTGTGTTGTCGCCATCGGTCGTAATGGACAGTGACGATACGTGCTGGTCGGCCAATTTGGTGTCTGTAGACTGGTCTTTGAGTACGACTTTGACAATGGCACTCAACCGCCTGAATTCCAGATTGGCGACTTGCTGTCCCTCGGAATCGAGTGTGAGCGGTTTGCTGACCAGGATGTCGGCTTTGCCGTCGAACGAGTTGGCTGTCGGGGTTTGGTTTGCCGGCAGATCGACCTTTGCGCCCGTATTATCGCCTACTTTGTCGATTCCGTTGGCCGTGAATGGATAATAAGCGTAAATCGTTGATGAAATGTTCGCGTTACCGGAAAAAGTCGTTGTTGCGGCGCGCTCCGTCGCATCGTTCGTGAAGGGGTAGTTGGACTTCGTCCCGTCGGTACTGATGCCGATCTGATCGCCGACAGACCAATAAGGGGTCAATCCGTCGATCTCGGTGCGGACTTCCGGTTTGAGCTCAGGGTTCCCGGCCGTAAAAGTCATCTTGACGAGTTTGCCGGAAGAGGTGTCGATGCCATTGTCTTCCTTTTGGCAGGCTGTGGCTGTTACAGCGGTGAGAGCTGCAAACAGTGTGATTTTAGAGAGACTTTTCATAGGGCTGCGGTATTAGAGTTCGTGTTCGCTTCCCGATCCGATACCTCCTGCACCGCCGCCGCTGCCCCAATCGTCATAGGCGTCGGGTGGTGTGGGCGATGTTGCAAACCCCTTTTCAGTCACGATGTCGATCGTCTCAATTACGGGCGGAAGATAGGTCGGATTTCCCCCCCCCCTTGCTGGTGGACAGAATGTAATTCATAAGGCTAAATTTTTTGGTTAAAAACACTCTCGTACCAAATATAGCAAAAAATAATCTCTTCCCGTTTAAAAAACTGTGAAATTCCGCTTTCCGGTCAAAATATATACACAAACGTCTGTTCGTTTGCCGATTTTGCCCGTTTGGGATACTGCAACCGGTACCGACGACGGGAAACGGCGTCCGTGCCGCATTGTGCAGCGGCAATGCGGATCGTCCGGGATGGAAGAGGGCGGGGGATAAGCCGGGGTGGGGATTTAGTACATATTGTCGTACATCGACTGGCTCTTGTCGTATTTGAGGTCTGAGAGTGATGCCGCCTTTACGCCGATGTTGAAGCTCCAGCTGCGGTGGAACCCGAAAGGTATCCACGAAAACGACATCTGCCAGCAGTGCAGGTCGCGCGAGATGGAGATCGACGAGGTGGTGAGTTTGTTCGCCTTGATGTCGTAACCGCCCTGGAAGGTGATGCCGGTCTTGGGCGTTATGGTAAGGCTGCCGTTGAAGCTGACGGTCTGCGTGACGTTCTTCTTGTAGCCTTTGGGCGGGTAGTTGCCTGTCGATATGTTGTAGTTGATGGCATAGTTGAACCCGAAGTTCCACGGCAGCGAGAAATCGTAGTACATCTGCGACATGTATTGCCGCCGCAGTACGGGATCCATATTGCCGTAGGGGTCGTAGTAGGGGTTCATGTATTCGGGCGGGATGCTCGTAATGTCGTTGATGGCCGATTGCGAGCGGTCGTCGCGCGATTTGAACGTATAACCGAACGACCAGCCCGTCGAGACGATACGCCCCGGGAAGAAGAGCTTGTTGTAGCGCTTGCCGTCAGGCGTCAGCCGGTAGGGGTCGAGCGTCATCGAGAGGTTGATGCCGAAATTCTGGAAGATCGTCGTGCGGAACGAGATCGGGATGGTCGAGAGCCCCATCGAGTCGGCCAGGAAATTGTACGACCCGCTGATGCGCAGCTCGTCGATCAGTTTGATTTTCTTCACGCCCGAGGTGTCGCGCTTCGACAGTACCTTCATTTCGAGGTTCTGCGACAGCGCGAAGTTCATCGACATCGACCGTCCGGAACTGGGGACGCCGTATGCGTTGACCGAATAGGGCGAATAGCTGGTGAAGCGTCCCGTCGAGTCGGTCTGCATGGTTTTGTGATAGCCGTATTTCGGGTCGCCGAAGTCCGGCGTGTAGGAGAATCCGATCGAGGGGGTGAGCGTGTGGCGGATGGCCTGTATCTTGCGGTCTTTGCGCTTCTTGGTGAAGTCGTACATGCCGTATACGGTCGTCGATGCCGAGACGTTGAAGTTGTAGTTGTAGAGGCGGTAAAACCCGTATTGCGTCGGCAGCGTGTCGACCTTGTTCGTGACGGGGTTCCAGTCGAATTCGACTTTTTTGAAGTACCACTTTTCGTTGTATGTCGCCGACGGCGAGATGTTGATGTAGTTGAACAGGTTGAACGACGCCGAGACGGGGATGTTATGCTCGATACCGTTCTTCATGTTGTCGAACGTCTCCTTCGAGAAGATCTTGTCTTCGGTCGTGGTCACCGAGTTGGTCATCTTGCCCGTATACTGCATCGAGATCTTTTCGTACCACCGCTCCTTGCCCATGCGTTCCTTGCGTTTGAAGGGGTAGAAACGCGAGACGTTGAAGACCACGGTCGGCAGCGTCACCGAGAGGCTCTTGTTCTGCGAGTTCTGCGAGATGGACATGTTCGCCGAGAGCGAGAAGGGTGTGCCCGCCCAGTTCTTCGAGTAGGCGATCGACGAGTTGGTCTGCGTCGAGAGGATGTCGTTGAGGTTGGTCGCCGAATATTTGCTGTAACCGCTGGTCGCGAAGTTTACCGATGCCGAGAAGGTCGACCCGGGGTTGGCCTTGGGATCCTGGGAGTGTGTCCACTGGATGCGGAAGTTGCTCTGCTTGATATAGTCCGGTTCGCCTTTTTCGCCCGTTTTGATGTTCGAGTACTGCATGTTGAAACTGCCGCTGTACTTGTAACGTTTGATGTAGCGCGATGCGGCCGATGCCTCCCACGAACCGAGCGTGTAGAACCCGCCGCGTACGGCCAGGTCGGCGTAGTCGCCCAGCGTGAAATAGTAACCCATGTCGCGCAGGAAGAACCCCTTGGTGTATTCCTCGCCATAGGTGGGCATCAGCAGACCCGATTTTGGCCCCATGTTGATCGGGAAGAAACCCTCGGGGATGCCGAGGAAGTAGATCGGCACGTCCTCCATGACGAGGTAAGCCGGCCCCGTGACGACTTTCTTGCCGGGGATGACCTTGGCTTTGGTCATGGCCAGGTAGAAGTGCGGGTGGTCGGTCTCGTCGCAGGTCGTGTATTTGCCGTTTTCGATGTTGACCGTGTTGTCGGGCATCTTCTTCACGCTCCCGCCGACCAGCCAGCCGTCGCCCTGCTGCGTTGCCACGCCCTTGATCTTGGCCTTCTTCGAGGTGAGGTTGTAGGTGATCGTATCCATCGTGTACGATGCGTCGCCCTCGGAGAATTCGGGCTTGGTGACGATCGGTTTGCCTTCGAGCGAGTCGGGTTTGCCGTATGCATAGACCATCTTGTTGTCCATGTTGATCTGCATGTAGTCGGCCTTGAGGTTGCTGTTCTGATAGGTGATGTCGCCCTCGTTGTAGATATAGACCATCTTGTTGCGCACGTCGTAGACCAGCGAATCCTTGTTCTTGCCCGAGATCGGGTCGTCGAGGAACGCCCCCGGTTTCTGGGGCTTTTTCTCTTTCACCGTGTCGCGGGCGATGGTGTCCGCTCCGCGGCCTTCGAGCGAGTCGCCTTTCTGCGTGATGAGCGAATCGAGCTGTGCGCCGAAGAGCGAATCGCGCTGCTCCTGCGGCAGGGCTTCGAATGCGGCGCGGCGGCGTGCCCGTTCCCGGGCGGCGCGTGCCTGCTCGCGGCGGTCGCGGCGGCTTTGGGTCGCAGCTTCCGGCACTTCGGCCGCGGCTTCGGAATGGATCCGGAGGGAATCGGATATGCGTTGGCGGAGGCTGTCTTCGGCTGCCGAGGCAAGCATTCCCCGGGGTACGGACGAGCCGAACACCAACTGGGCGAAGAGGAGGAGTGCCGCCGCCGAAAACAGATATTTTACCCTGATTCTATCCAAAATCCCAATAATTTTTCGTACCT
This sequence comes from Alistipes sp. AM16-43, assembly GCF_003435745.1. NCBI lineage: Bacteria > Pseudomonadati > Bacteroidota > Bacteroidia > Bacteroidales > Rikenellaceae > Alistipes > Alistipes sp. AM16-43. Next base: position 219,680 of record NZ_QTUQ01000002.1, on the reverse strand, counting down.
TTGCCGACATGTCGGCAAAAACGCCTGGATCGGGGCCTCGATGCACTCCCGCCGGGTTTTTTAGGCGCGACAAAGATAGGTAAAAAATTACAGAAAGCTCACATTTGGCTCCATTAAATATGCGCACACGACTGTTCCTGTTATTCGCGTTTGCGGCCGTTACCGTTCTAACGAACGGTGCCACGGCCGGGAATATTGCGCACGGGGTCGAAGTTGTGGTCATCGATGCCGGACACGGCGGGAAATTCCCCGGGGCGCACTACGGCAATGTCTACGAGAAAGACCTCACGCTGAAGGTGGCGCTCAAACTCGGGAAGCTCATCGAGGAGGGGATGCCGGGCGTGAAGGTGGTCTATACCCGCAAGACGGACAAGGCGCTGGGCACCGATCTGGCAACCGACCTCCAGGCGCGTGCCGACATCGCCAACAAGGCCGGCGGCGACCTCTTCGTTTCGATCCACGTCAATGCCGCGAAATCCTCGGCGGCACGGGGTGTCGAGACGCTCATCATGGGCGAAAGTCCCAAGGAGCAGCGTTACAACGAGAACGCCCTGTTCGAGAACAACCGCGAAGACCTGATCGACATGTCGGACGAGCGGACGGCGGCCATCGTGCGGGCCTATATCCAGAACCTGCAATTCACCTACGGCGAGTACAGCATGGCGCTGGCGCGCTGTATTCAGAATAATTACCTGAAGGCCGGGCGCCATTCGCGGGGCATCAAACCCCAGCTGCTGCGCGTGCTCTATGCCACCGACATGCCGGGCGTGCTGACCGAGATCGGTTTTATGTCCAACGCCCAGGAGATGGCCTATATGAAGTCGGAAAAGGGGCAGGACGAGATCGCCCGCTCGATTTACGAAGGCGTGAGGGATTATTCGGCCTATGTGCTCGAAACGCGCCGCGCCGAAGAGGAGGCCGCGGCAGCCCCGAAGCCCGGTAAAGAGCCCGAAACGCAGGTCGTCATCGGGAAGGAGCCCGTGCGCCCTGCGGAGCAGGACAAGGCATCCGATGCGCCTGCCGCGAAGACCGTCACCCCGGAAAAAGGGGAGCCGGAGAAGGCTGCGGGCAAGTCCGGGGCGCAGAAACCGGAACCGCGGAAACCGGCCAAGGCCGGGGATGCCCCCAAACAAGCCGCCCGGCCGCTGCGTTATACCGTGCAGGTGCTGGCCAGCGCGCAGACCGTGCCGACCTCGTCCGCACGTTTCAAAGCCTACCGCAACAAGGTGAAACAGTATACCGCCGAGGGGCGGTTCCGCTATAAATATTGCGTCGGCGAGTACGATACCCGTGCCGCCGCCCAGAAACGGCTGGCCGAAGTGCGCAAGGTTTTCCCCGACGCCTTCGTCGTGTGCTGCCGGGGTACGCAAATTGTGAAATAAAAACAAGCGAAATATGAAAAGGGAAGTTAAGATCGGAATATTCGCCGTGGCGATGATCGGCGTTGCCTGGGCCGGAATCCGGTTTCTGAAAGGTTTCGACATTTTCAGCCGGAACGTCGAGTATTATGCCGCCTACGACCAGATCAACGGCGTGCAGAACGCGTCGCCGATCATGATGAAGGGCGTGAAGATCGGCTCCGTGACACGGCTTTCGTTCGACCCCGCGCGCAGCGACAAGGTCGTGTTGCAGTTCACCATCAAGCGCCAGTACCGCATCCCGACCGATTCCGAGGCCAAGATCTTCAGCAACGGGCTGATGGGTGCCAAGGCGATCGAAATCACCTACGGCACGGCCGACACCTACCTCCAGAAGGGCGATACGCTGCGTTCGAGCCGCGACCGCGACCTGATGGACATGGCCGGCTCCGAGCTGGATTTCTTCAAGCAAAAGGTCTCGCAGCTCACCACCGACCTTTCGCGCACGCTCGAAAACCTGAACGGCCTGATGGAAACCAATGCGGACAACATCGCCGGGACGCTCGGCAACCTGAACTCCGTGACGGGCGACATGGCCGAGATACTCTCGGCGGAGAAAAACAGCCTGAAGAGCGCACTGGACAACCTTTCGAAATTCTCCGACATGCTCGGCGAGAATGCCGGGCGCGTGGACAGCATCATCGGCGACGTGGATCGTTTCACTTCGCAGCTCACCGAGGAGCAGTTCGCTCGCAAACTTTCGCAGGCCGTGGAGCACCTCGACGACCTCGTGGCGCGTATCGCGCAGGGCGAAGGCACGATCGGCAAGCTCATCAGCGACCCCGAACTGTACGATTCGCTCGAAAAGGCCAGCGACAACCTCGCGGCGCTGCTGGCCGATGTCAAACAATACCCCGGCCGTTACGTCCACCTCTCGCTCTTCGGGCGCAACCCCGAAAAGATGAAGGAGCGTGCCGACAGGAAGGCCGCCAAGGCTGCTGCCAAGGCTGAGCGCGATTCGCTCAAGCGGCTGCAGTAGCCCATCAACCTGACATAGAGATGATTTATCCTGCAAACTTCGAGCAGAAGATCGGCTTCGACCGGCTTCGGGAACAGGTTGCAGCGCTTTGCACCATGCGTGCCGCCCGCGGGAAGCTCGCCGAAGAGACTTTCTCGGCCTCGGCGCGCGAGATCGGACGGAGGCTGGAACTTGCCGACCAGATGCGCCTGCTGCTCGACATGGAGCACGATTTTCCCGGCGGGGAATATCCCGACGTCGACCATGTCGTTGCCAAACTGCGTGTCGAGGGGACGTTCCTCGACGTGGGGGAGGTGGTGACCCTGCACCGGGCGCTGAGCCTCGTCGGCAGCGTCGTTGCGTTCATCCTCGCCCGCGAAGGGCAATATCCGGCGCTGTATGCCCGCAGCCGCGGCGTCGAGGCATTCCCCGGGATCGTGCAGCGGATCGACGCCATCGTCGATCGTTTCGGCAATATCCGGGACAATGCTTCGCCGGCCCTGCTGGAGATTCGGCGCGCCATCCGCGAACGCGAAGGGCAGGCCGCCAAGCGGTTGCAGGCGGTGCTCGCCGCCGCCAAAGGGGCCGGTATCGTCGATGCCGACGCCCAGATATCGATCCGCGAAGGGAAGGCCGTGATCCCGGTTGCCGCGGCCAATAAACGCAAGCTGCAGGGCTTCATCCACGACGAATCGGCCACGGGGCGTACGTTCTACGTCGAACCGGTCGAGGTCGTGGAGATCAACAACGAGCTGCGCGAACTGGAATATGCCGAGCGGCGCGAGATCGTCCGCATCCTCTCGGAGTTCACCGATTCGGTGCGCCCCGATGCCGGGCTGATCGCCGCGTCGGGCGACTACCTGGCCGAGATCGACATGCTGCGTGCCAAGGGACGCTGGGCATCGCAGAACGGCTGCGTGAAACCGATCGTCTCGGACGACGACCGGCTGGTGCTGAAGAATGCCCGCCACCCGCTCCTGCAGCAAACCCTGCGGGCGCAGGGGCGCGAGGTCGTACCGCTCGACATGCAGCTCGACCGCCGCAAGCATATCCTTGTCATTTCGGGGCCCAATGCAGGTGGCAAGTCGGTCTGCCTCAAGACCACCGGCCTCGTGCAGTATATGTTCCAGTGCGGGTTCCCCGTTCCGGCATCGGAGGTTTCGGAACTGCCCGTGTTCCGTTCGATCTTCATCGACATCGGCGACGAGCAGTCGATCGACGACGACCTGTCTACCTATTCGTCGCACCTGCTCAACATGAAGAACATGCTCGCGGGGGCTTCGTCGTCGACGCTGGTGCTGATCGACGAGTTCGGGTCGGGTACCGAGCCGGTCATCGGCGGCGCCATCGCCGAGGCCATCCTCGAACGCCTGCTGGCCAAAGGGTGCTACGGCGTCATCACGACCCACTATGCCAATATCAAATACTATGCGTCGAATACCGAGGGCATCGCCAACGGTGCCATGATGTTCGACGTGCAGAATATCCGCCCGCTGTTCCGCCTCGAAACGGGCAAGCCGGGCAGTTCGTTCGCCGTGGAGATCGCCCGCAAGATCGGGCTCCCGGAGGATATTATCCGCGCGGCGGGCGAGAAGGCCGGCAGCGACCATATCAACATCGAGAAGCAGCTGCGTGAGATCGCCCGCGACAAGCATTACTGGGAACAGAAGCGCGACCGCATCCGCTTGACCGACCGCAAGGTCGAGGAGTTGGAGCAGACCTATGCCGGGCAGCTGTCGAAGATCAGGGCCGAGCGGCAGGAGATACTCAAAAAGGCCAAGCTGGAGGCGCAGCAGCTGATCGCCGACGCCAACCGGCAGATCGAGAATACGATCAGGACGATCCGCGAGGCGCAGGCCGAAAAGGAGCTGACGCGCCTTGCGCGCCGCGAACTGGACGATTTCCGCGACGCGGTGACGAAGACCGATACGGCGGACAAGGATGCCGAGGTCGCCCGCGAGATCGAACGTATCGAACGCCGCCGTCAGCGGCGTGAAGAACGCAAGGCGCAGCGGGGCGAGGCGCAGGCGGCGGGGGCTGCCCCTGCCGAAGCTCCGAAACCGCGCGAGGTGGAGGCCGGGTCGAAAGTCCGCATGGCCGGACAGGATATGGTCGGCGTGGTGCAGTCGGTCAAGGGGCGCAAGGCGCAGGTCGCCTTCGGCCAGATACTGACTACGGTCGACCGGAAGATGCTGACCGTGGTTTCGAACAGCGAGTTCCGCGAGGCGACACGCCCGCAGACGGCGCGGACGGTGGTGTCGGCCGGCATTTCGGCCCGCAAGCTCAGCTTCAAAGACCATATCGACGTGCGGGGCATGCGTGCCGCCGAGGCGCTGGACGCCGTGCAGGATTTCATCGACGACGCCCTGATGGTGGGCGTGGGGTCGGTGTCGATTCTCCACGGCAAGGGCACGGGGGCTCTCAAGGAGGAGATACGCCGCTACCTGCGCACGGTGCCTGAGGTCGAAAGCGCCCGCGACGAGCATGCCGACCGGGGCGGGGCGGGAATTACGATCGTGACATTTGACCTTTCGTGAGGACGGCTGCCTCCGGCGCTTCCGCTCGCGGCAGCCGCATACTCCGCGTATGTTCCTGCCCCGCCGGCTTCGTGAAGCCCCGGATGCCATCCGCCCGGCGAAAAACGGATAAGATACAGGATGAACTACAAACTCTCGGAAATAGCCGCCGTTGTCGGCGGGAAATTTACAGGCTGCGATGCCGAAGTGCGGTCGGTTGTCACAGACAGCCGTTCGCTGTCGTGCGAACTGGGCTGCTGCCCGATGTTCGTGGCCATGCGCGGTGCCAACCACGACTCGCACGGCTTCGTCGCCCAGATGTCGGCGCGCGGCGTGCGTGCGTTCCTCGTCGAACGGGATGTCGAGTGCCCCGCCGGTTGCGGCTTCGTGCGTGTGGACAACGCCATCGACGCCCTGCAACGCCTTGCGGCGCACTACCGTGCGCAATTCAGGGGTACGGTCGTCGGCATCACCGGTTCGAACGGCAAGACCGTCATCAAGGAGTGGATCGCCGAAGAACTGCCCGCGGGGATGAAATATTACCGCTCGCCGAAAAGCTACAATTCGCAGCTGGGCGTGCCCCTCTCGGTGCTGATGCTCGAAGGCGACGAGGAGCTGGCGGTCTTCGAGGCGGGCATTTCGAAGCCCGGAGAGATGGAGCGGCTGGAGCGCATCATCCGTCCCGACGTGGTTGTTTTTACCTCGATCGGCGACGCGCATCAGGAGAATTTCCTCAATCTCGAGCAGAAGTGCAACGAGAAAATGGTGCTGGCCCGCAATGCCTCGAAAATCATCTACCACAGCTATTACGAGCCGCTGGGGGGCATGGTCGCGGCGCGTTTCGCCGACCGCAAGCCCCTCGATGCCGCGTCGTTCCCCGAGGTGCCGGAGTCGGTCATCGGCAACGCCGCATCGCGCCGCAATGCCCAGATCGTCGAGGCGTTCTGCGCCGCGATGCACTATCCCGCGCCGTCGTTCGCCTCGGCGCCCACGGTGCCCATGCGTCTCGAGGTGAAGGAGGGCATCAACGATTCGATCCTGATCAACGACGCCTATAACCTCGACCTCAATTCGCTGGCGCTGGCGCTCGATTACCTGCACGGCGTGGCGCTGAACCGCCGCCGTACGCTCGTCCTGTCGGACATCTCGCAGAGCGGGCTTTCCGACGACGAACTCTACGGCCGTGTCGCGGGGATGGTCGCACGGGCGGGCGTCGACTTTCTGATCGGCATCGGCCCGCGCCTGAAACGCCATGCCGGGCTGTTCGGCTGCGACAAGGAGTTTTACGCCTCGACCGACGAGTGCATCGCGCGCATCGACCGCAGGGCCGTGGCCGGGCGTGCCATCCTGCTGAAAGGCGCCCGCGATTTCCGCTTCGAGAAACTGGCGCACGCCCTCGCGCGCCGCAGCCATACGACGGTGCTGGAGGTCGACCTCGACGCCATGACGCACAATCTCAATTTCTTCCGTTCGAAGCTCAGCTTCGGTACGAAACTCGTGGCGATGGTCAAGGCCGGCTCGTACGGTGCCGGCGATTTCGAAGTCGCGCAGCTGTTGCAGCACCAGGGCGTTGATTACCTGGCCGTGGCGTTCGCCGACGAAGGGGTACTGTTGCGCGAGCGGGGCATTTCGATGCCCGTCGTGGTGCTCAACGCCGATGCCGACAGTTTCGATCAGATGATCGCCAACCGCCTCGAACCCGAGATATACAGCCTCCATTCGCTCGGCGCCTTCGCCGGGGCCGTGGTGCATGCGGGCGAGAGCCGTTACCCGATCCATATCAAGCTCGACACGGGTATGCACAGGCTGGGATTCACGGACGACGAAGTCGGGGCGCTGTGCAGGGCGCTGGCGGAAACCCCGCAGGTCAAGGTCGCCTCGGTCTTCTCGCACCTCAACTGTGCCGACATGCCCGAAGAGGATGCCTATACCCGGGCGCAGATCGCCCTGTTCGACCGCATGAGCGCCCGCGTCGCCGCCTCGCTGCCCTATCCGGTCATCCGCCATACGGCCAATTCGGCCGCCATCGAACGCTTCCCCGAGGCGCAGTTCGACATGTGCCGCCTCGGGCTGGGGCTTTACGGCTTCGGCTACCGGCATAACGGGATGCTGCGTCCCGTCTCGACCCTCCGCACGCGTATCGTGCAGGTCAAGCACCTGTCTGCGGGCGAGGCCGTAGGGTATGGACGGGCCGGGAAACTCACGCGCGAAACTACGACGGCGACGATCCCCATCGGATATGCCGACGGGCTCGACCGCCACCTGGGCTGCGGCCGCTGGTCGGTGCTGGTGGCCGGGAGTCCCGCCCCCATCGTCGGACGCATCTGCATGGACAGCTGCATGGTCGACATTACGGGGATTCCCGGCGTGAAGGAAGGCGACGAAGTCGTGGTCTTCTCGCCCGAGCCGGGCAACGACCTGGAAACGATGGCCCGCGTGCTCGATACAATTCCCTATGAGATCATGACCTCGGTTTCGGGGCGCGTAAAACGGATTTACCTCAAAGAATAAAGTTATGAAATGCTATGATTGCGGCGGTGAAATCGCTTCCGGAACCGGAACGTGTCCCTCCTGCGGTTGCCCCGCCGGGCGCGATGAGGCCGCCGAGTGCCTCGGGGCGCGGCTGCTGACGGCACAGCTCGAATCCGAATCGGCCCTCAACCAGTTGGGCAAGGCCCGCAGCGCCATGTTCGCCGCGGCGTTGCTGGCGCTCGCCAGCGGCGTGGTTGAACTGGTCAACGCCCAGGGAAACGGGGAGAGGCTGGTGGTCGGAATCGTGATGCTCGTGCTGGCGGGCGGCTATGTGGCTATCGGCTGCAATGTCCGCAAATCCCCGCTGATGCTTTCGGTTGCGGGGCTGGTCGTGAGCGCATTTTTCCTGAGCGGTGTTTTCGGGGTGGTGATCGCCGGTGTCATGGCGCTGAGCGTCTGGTTTGCTGTGCTGTATACGAAAGCCGTTGCCCGGGAGCGGGAACTCCGGGCCAAACTCGAAAAACTGAAATAAGATGTACGGAACGCTCTATCTGATCCCGTGTCCGATTTCGGACGAAACGGCACCGTGGGACGTGCTGCCTGCGGCGAACCGTGCCGTGATGGATTCGCTCGACTATTTCATCGTCGAGAACACCCGTTCGGCGCGGCGGTTCCTGTCGAAGGCCGGCATCGCGCGGCCGATCGACACGCTGGAGTTCCGCGAGCTGAACGAACATACCGTCGCCGGGCGTGAGGTCGAAGAGCTGGTGAAACCGCTCGTTGAGGGCCGCTCGGCGGGGGTTGTTTCCGAAGCGGGCGTGCCGGGCGTCGCCGATCCCGGGGCACTGGTCGTCGAGGCGTGCCACCGCCACGGTATCCGCGTGGTGCCGCTCGTCGGGCCGTCGTCCGTCATCCTGGCCGTCATGGCTTCGGGGCTCAACGGGCAGTCGTTCGCCTTCAACGGCTACCTGCCCGTCAAGCCGCCCGAACGGGTGCAGGCGATCCGCCGCTTCGAACGCCGTGCGCAGTCCGAACGCCAGTCGCAGCTCTTCATCGAGGCGCCTTACCGCAATGTGAAGCTGATGGAACAGCTCCTGCAAACCCTTGCCCCCGAGACGCGCCTGACGCTGGCGATGGACATTACCGCCCCCGGCGAATATATCCGTACGCTCGCCGTGCGCGAGTGGCGGTCGGTGCGGCTGCCGGAAATGAACAGGCACCCGGCGATTTTTATCATCGGGTAGGCATGGCCCGGCGGTTGGTATACAATTTGTTCGAATATAAGACGGAAAATCTGAAAAACACGAGATATGAAAAAGGAAAAAACTTATAATGAGGCTGTTGACGGTGACGAAGGATTCGTTCCCGGTGAAGGTTACCCTTCGTGCGACGGCGAACCCTGTGCCAATGTGTCAGACGACTCGCAGGACGGGACTGACACAATGGCAGACGCTGCCGAAGGCGGCGACAAGGCCGGAGCGGGATCGGATCTGACGGCGGCGCTGGCCGAGTGGCAGGATAAATTCATCCGCCTGCAGGCCGAATTCGATAATTACCGCAAGCGTACGCTCAAGGAGAAGATGGACTTGGTGCAGACCGGGGGCCGTGACGTGCTGCTGGCGATGCTCCCCGTGCGCGACGACGTGCAGCGTGCCGTCGATGCCATGCAGAAGAGCGACGACATCGAGGCGCTGCGTGCCGGCGTGACGCTTATTTCACAGAAATTTACCGATACGCTCCGCCAGAAAGGGGTCACCGAGATCGACGTCAAGGGCAGGGAGTTCGACGCCGACCTCTGCGAGGCGGTGGCTAAATTCGCTGCCGGGGAGGAGATGCAGGGCAAGGTCGTCGACATTGTCCAGACGGGTTATATGCTGGGCGACAAGGTGCTGCGTTTCGCAAAAGTTGTTGTAGGAGAATAATGCCATGGCAGAAAAGAGGGATTACTACGAAGTGCTGGGCGTCCAGAAAAACGCTAACGCTGACGAAATAAAGAAGGCTTACCGCAAGGCGGCCATCCAATACCACCCCGATAAAAACCCGGGTGACAAGGAGGCCGAAGAGAAATTCAAGGAGGCGGCCGAGGCATACGATGTGCTGTCGAACCCCGACAAACGTGCCCGTTACGATCAGTTCGGCCATGCCGGGATGAGCGGCGCCGCGGGTGGCGGGGCAGGCGGCTTCGGCGGGTTCAGCGGCGGCGGTTTCTCGATGGAGGATATCTTCTCGCAGTTCGGCGATATTTTCGGCGGACATTTCGGCGGCGGGTTCCGCTCGTCGTCGTCATCGGGCGGCGGGCGTCGTGTGAACCGGGGATCGGATATCCGCATCAAGGTCAAGCTGACCCTCGCCGAGATCGCCAACGGCGTCACCAAGAAACTCAAGATAAACAAGACCGTCGCCTGCGATAAGTGCGGCGGTACGGGGGCCAAGGACAGCAACTCCTACTCGACCTGTTCGACCTGCAACGGTACGGGCTATGTGACGCGTGTGGAGAACACCTTCTTCGGCCGCATGCAGACGCAGGGCGTCTGCCCCACGTGCGGCGGTACGGGCAAAGTCATCACCGCACCCTGCGACAAGTGCAAGGGCGAGGGAACCCTCCGCGGTCAGGAGGTCGTGGAGATCCGAATTCCGGCCGGTGTGGGCGAGGGTATGGTGCTCACCGTCACGGGCAAGGGTAATGCCGCCCGTCACGGAGGCGTCAACGGCGACCTGCAGGTCATGATCGAAGAGGAGTCCAATCCCGAACTGGTGCGTGACGGCAACGACCTGATCCACAACCTCAATATCACCGTCACGACAGCCCTGCTGGGCGGTACGGTCGAGGTGCCGACGGTCGACGGCCGTGCCAAGATCAAGATCGCCCCGGGAACGCATGCCGGCAAGGTGCTGCGGCTGGGCGGCAAGGGGTTGCCCGACGTCAACGGCTATGGCCGCGGTGACGAACTGGTCGTGGTCGACATCACGATCCCCTCGAAGCTCAGTGCCGAGGAGAAACGGCTGATCGAACAACTGGCGCAGCAGCCCGGTTTCCAGCATGCCGAATCGGTCAAGAACCAGAATATCTTCGAGCGGATGAAGAGTTTCTTCCGGTAGGGGAAGCAACGGTTTGCCTATGCGGCGGGATGTCGGGGGACTTTGCGGGCCACGGCATTCCGCCGCCGTTCGCAACGACCTTTCCGCTGCGGTGCATGGAGGTTTGCGGGCGTATTCCCCGCCGGGCTTTTCCCGGAGCGCGGCTATTGTCGGCCTGTCTGAGGAGTGCTTCCCCTTCCGCACCGCTTGCCCCCCCCCTCTCTCCCTGCTGCGGGGCATCGGACGTCTGGCGCCGCATCCTCGGCAGGACTTTACGGGCGCCGCAGGCGGAAAAAAGGGTTTTGCAGGCAATAAAATTGCCGGAGAATTCGTATCTTTACCAAAAATAATTAGGAGGACACGCCATGTTAGGTTTCACCCCGTTCAAGAGACACGCCAACAAGTTCAACTACATACCGCGCTACTACGATCCCGAAAAGGAGGCGCGCGAGCAGCGCCGTGCCGAACTTCGCGGCGAAAGGGCCGAAGACGGGGATCGTGAGTACCGTCCCGGACAATATATCCGTACGCAGCGCGATGCCCGTGCCGCCCGCCGTTCCAAGGAGGATGACAAGGGGCGTATGCGCATCTGGAAGATGGCCGGTGCCGCAGTTATCGTCCTGCTGTTCATCTACATCCTTTATCCTAAGCTCGCCGATGTGTTCCTGCGCGCCCGTACGGCGCCGGCACAGACCGAATCCGCTGCCACCGAATCCGCTCCGCGCAACGGGCTCGACCAGACGGGTATTTCCGACGTAGAGTGGCAGGAGCAGCCTATCACGGTGGTTCCCAACGATTACCAGGAATAAATGGCAGATAAGATCAGATTATTACCCGAAGTCGTCGCCAACCAGATTGCTGCGGGCGAGGTCGTCAACCGTCCCGCATCGGTGGTCAAGGAGATGATGGAGAACGCCATCGACGCCGGCGCCCGTACCGTGAAGGTCAACTTCCGTGACGGGGGCAAGGATTTGATCCAGATCGTCGACGACGGCTCGGGCATGTCGCCCATCGACGCGCGTATGGCCTTCGACCGCCATGCCACCAGCAAGATAACTTCCGTCGAAGACATCTACGCCCTCGATACGTTCGGGTTCCGCGGCGAGGCGCTCGCTTCGATCGCGGCCGTGGCGCAGGTCGAATTGCGCACGCGGCAGGAGGGCGACGAGGTGGGTACCCAGACCGAAATCAACGGCGGCCAGTTCGCCGGGCAGACTCCCGTGATGTGTCCCGTGGGGGCGCAGTTCTTCGTGCGCAACCTCTTTTACAACGTGCCCGCCCGCCGTCGTTTCCTTGACAAGAGTACGACTTCGGCCGCACAGATCAAGGCCGAATTCCAGCGTGTTGCGCTGTGCAACCCCCATATCGCCTTCGAACTTTACGCCAACGACGCCCCGGTCTATACGCTCTGTGCCACGTCGCTGGCGGGACGTATCGTCGACGTGGTGGGACGCCATATCAAGCAAAACCTGCTGGAGGTCGATGCCGACACCTCGATCGCCCGCATCGGGGGCTATATCGGCCGTCCGGCTGCCGCCAAGCGGCGCAACGGCGAGCAGTACCTCTTCGTCAACGGACGTTATTTCAAGAGTTCGTACCTCACGAGCGCCATCATGAAGGCCTATGAAAAACTGATCCCCGAGAGCAGTTCGCCTTCCTATTTCCTCTACCTGACGATCGACCCTTCGCGCATCGACGTCAATGTCCACCCGCAGAAGACCGAAGTCAAATTCGCCGACGAGGAGGCCGTCTGGCAGATCATCAACGCCGCCGTGCGTGAGACGCTCGCCAAGACGGGGGCCGTGCCGCTGATGGATTTCGACCGCGACGGCATCGTGGAGATCCCGGCATTGAGCAAAGGGGCCGTTTACAGCGAGCCCCGCGCCATGTCCAACGGCGACTACAATCCGTTCCGCGAGGAGTATATCGACCCTACGGCACCCGATCCCAATGTCGATTTCACGGGCTTCGACGTCCCGTACGACGATCGCGGACAGACGCTTTCCGACACAGCGGGGACGGGCTTCGCCCCGCGCGCCGCTGCGGGAGGCGGCATGTCGGGGCGCAGTGCGTCCGGGGGCAGCCTGCCCGGCGGGCTGCGCAGTGCCGGCGGCGGATTTACCCTTCCGCAAACCCCGCCGGCGGGGGAGGACTTCACCATCCCTTCCTCGGCGGCCGACGGGTTCGAGGATTTCGTTTCGGGGAGCAGTTTCGAGGTGGAGTCCGGCGCCGGGTTCGGGACGAGTGCCCTGGAGTTCATCCCTTCCGGGGCTACGGCCGGGCAGCAGCGGCTGGCGGTCGAGGGGCGTCCGGAATTTACCGATCCCCTGCCGTTGGGCGGCGGGTACCTCGCCGCACTGCTGGGCGGGAGGTTCGTCGTGGTGGACGTGCGGCGTGCCCGTGAGCGCATTCTTTACGAGGATTACCTGAAGATGCTCGGAAACGGGGCTTCCGTGAGCCAGCAACTGCTCTTTCCCGAGCGGCTGGTGTTGTCGGGCGACGAATATGCGCTGCTCGAGGAGAACGCCGTGGAATTCGCGTCGCTGGGATTCGACATCGACTTTGCGGGGGAGGGGACGATCGAGGTGAAGGGCACGCCGGCCGATATGCCGGCCGATGCCGTCGACCAGATGGTCTACGACCTGCTGCAAGCCTTTTCTACGCCCGTGTCGCTTGCGGATCAGCGCCGCGAGAAGATCGCCGCCGTCATGGCGCGCGGCGGGGCGAAAGGCATTCCCCGCAATATGTCGCGCGACGAAGCCGCCGTACTGCTCGCCCAGCTCGCTGCCACGGGCAATTTCAGTTTCTCGCCCTCGGGCAAAGCCATAACAGCAGAAATAACCCCCGAAGATATCCGTACCAAACTGGGATAATCCGGTGGAAAAACGTACTTTTGTAAAAATTTTACGCAATGAACAGCTATTTTCAAACACCCCCGGTGGTGAAAAACCTGATAATCATCAATGCCCTGGTCTACATGGCTACGGCCCTGATCCAACCGGCACATAACGCCATCATGGAGTATTGCGCCCTGTGGCTGGGAGCGCCGTTGTTCCACACCTACCAGTTCGTCACCTATATGTTCGTGCATGCCAATTTCGAGCATATCTTCTTCAATATGTTCGCCTTGTGGATGTTCGGGCGTACGTTGGAATACGAATTGGGGTCGAAGCGTTTCCTGACCTATTACATGGTTTGCGGCATCGGTGCGGCACTGATCCAGTATTTCACGGCGCTGGCGTTCGGCGAGCTGCCCATGTCGCTGGTCGGTGCTTCGGGCGCGGTGATGGGGCTGCTGCTCGCTTTTGGCGTCATGCATCCCAATGCGGTCATCATGTTGCTGATCCCGCCGATCCCGATGAAGGCTAAATGGTTCGTCATCATCTACGGCGTCATCGAACTTTTCCTCGGCTGGCGCGGCGTAGGCAATGTGGCGCATTTCGCCCACGTGGGCGGTATGCTCTGGGGTTTCCTGCTGCTCCACTGGTGGAAGCAGCGCGGCATAATCCGCTTCTGAGCTGATGTCCGGCGAATTCTATAAGAACGATTACGGCGGCCGGCGCGGGGAGAAACCGCACCGCAGCCTGCTCATGTGGCTGCTCGACCTGGTGATGACGCTCCTGACTGTCGTTGTCGGGGCCACGATGGCCGTCACCTATTTCGTCCCTTATGTGAACCCCGCCGGGGTCTGGTTCTTTCCCCTGCTGGGGCTTGCCGCCCCGGCGATCTACGTCGCTACGGTCATCCTGGCGCTCTACTGGGTCATCCGCTGGCGGTTGCTCCGCGCCGGAACGATGCTGGCGCTGGTCGTCATCGGCCTCTTCAAGGTTTCGCTCTTCTATAAGCCCGAATTCCGCCGCAGCTACGGCGAGGAGAGCTACGACCGCCGGGCTTTCAAGGTCATGACCTATAACGTGCGCAGTTTCTTCGGCGAAAGCGGAGCCAGCAATGTTGATGACATCGTGCGCCTGATCGGCGAATACGATCCCGATATCGTCTGCATGCAGGAGTTCAATGCCCGCCTGGCCGAGAAATCCGACGATTTCGCCCTGTTGGACGAGAAATACGAAAGCGCGGCCTTCGGCCGCACGCAGGCTCCCGATTCGCTGTATGGGGCATCGCTTTTCATCCTGAGCAAATACCGTATCCTGCGCTCGGGCATCGTCCTGACCCCCAATACGTCGGTCTGGGCCGACCTGCTGATCGGTGACGATACGGTGCGCGTGTTCAACAACCACCTGCGTTCGACGGCGATCAAGGCGGCCGACAACGAATATATCACCAACCGCGATTTCATCTCCGACACGGCACGCGAAGTCAAGATCCGCAGCATCGTGAGCCGCCTGCGCGAGAACAGCATCCTGCGTGCCGCACAGGTCGACAGCATTGCCGATGTCATCGCCGACGCGCGTGCGCGGTGCATCGTCTGCGGCGATTTCAACGATACGCCGATGTCCTATGTCTACCGCACGATGGCCGGGGGGCTGAACGACGCTTTCAGCAAGAGCGGTTCGGGCTATTCGCATACTTTCCGCGGCTTCTTCAATACGCTGCGCATCGACTATGTCCTCTGCTCCGACAGTTTCGACCCGGTTTCCTACGAGGTGCCGCAGGTCGAATATTCGGATCACCTGCCCGTCGTGGTGCGTCTCCAAAAGAATCTACTGAATAACTAATCCGATAAACTATGATTTTCGACTCTTTGAAGAACAGCGCGCTCTATTATCCGGTGAGCCCGCGTCTGGAAAAAGCCTTCGGCTTCATCGCTTCGACCGACTGGGAAACGATGGAGCCGGGGATCCATGAACTCGACGGCAAGGACATCTATGTCAACGTAATGGAACCTGAGCTGAAAAAACCGGCGGATGCCAAACTCGAAATACACGACGCCTATATCGACATCCAGGTGCTGATCCGCGGTGAGCAGGAGACCTTCGGGTGGAGCGAGCGTGCCGACCTGCGCAAGCCGCTGGGCGAATTCGATGCCCAGAAGGATATCCGTTTCTTCGACGATGAGCCGCAGACCTTCTATACGCTGCGCCCGGGGCAGTTCACGATCTTCTTCCCCGAGGACGGCCATGCGCCGATGATCGGCGAGGGCGATGTGCGCAAGATCATTGTGAAGGTTCGCAAGTAACGGCGGGCCGGATTACGGATGCGCGAGAGGCGGTTCCCTGCGGAACCGCCTCTCGTTTTGCCGTTATGCTGCGTCGGGTTTTCGGGATGCGAGCCGCATCGCGGGGTAGGTGTAGCAGGCGGTGTAGGCGACAAGGACAATCCCCGAAGCAGAAGCTCCGGGGATTGTGTCGTTATGCCTGTGCCGTAAGAGTATTATTTTCCGATGCCGTAGTAGCGCAGCCCGGCGTTGAGCACCTCTTCCTTGTCGAAGATGTTGCGGCCGTCGACCAGGATGTTGTCGCGCATGAGCGTGAGCAATTGCGGCCAGTCGGGCATCCGGAACTGTTTCCACTCCGTGACGAGCGCGATGGCATCGGCACCCTCCGCGGCTTCGTACATCGAACCAGCGTAATGCACCCCTTCGTCGCCGATCCTGCGGCGGGCTTCCTCCATCGCCACGGGGTCGTAAACCCGAACCGTGGCGCCCGCCTTACGCAACAGGTCGATCACCACCAGTGCCGGCGCTTCGCGCATGTCGTCCGTTTCGGGCTTGAACGCGAGGCCCCATATCGCGATGGTTTTCCCGCGCAGGTCGCCCAGCGCCCGTTGCAGTTTGCCGAACAGGATGGATTTCTGCCCTTCGTTGACCCGTTCCACCGCCTCGATGACCTGCATCGTATAACCGTGTTCCTGGGCCGTACGGGCCAGGGCTTTCACGTCCTTGGGGAAGCACGAGCCGCCGTAGCCGCAGCCGGGGTAGAGGAACTTGCTGCCGATGCGGGCATCGGATCCGATGCCCTTGCGCACCATTTCGACGTTCGCCCCTACCAGGTCGCAGAGATTGGCGATCTCGTTCATGAACGAAATGCGGGTCGCCAGCATGGCGTTGGCCGCGTATTTGGTCATTTCCGCCGAGGGGATGTCCATGAACAGCACCCGGAAATTGTTGATCAGGAACGGACGGTACAGGCGGGTCATCAGCTTGCGCGCCCGTTCGCTCTCGACGCCTACGACCACGCGGTCGGGCGACATGAAATCTTTGATGGCCGCGCCTTCCTTCAGGAATTCGGGGTTCGAGGCCACGTCGAACGGCACCTTGCAGCCGCGTTTGTCTATCTCTTCCCGGATCACGGCCTTGACCTTCTGCGCCGTACCGACGGGTACGGTGCTTTTGGTGACGAGCACCGTATACTTCTTGATGTTGCGACCGAACGTACGGGCGACTTCGAGCACGTATTTCAGGTCTGCCGAACCGTCTTCGTCGGGCGGTGTGCCGACGGCCGAGAAGACTACTTCCACCTTGTCCAGGCAGTCCGTCAGTTCGGTCGTGAAGTGCAGGCGCCCCTCCTCGACATTGCGTTTGACGAGTTCTTCGAGCCCCGGCTCGTAAATCGGGATGAGGCCGTTGTTCAGGGCGTCGATCTTTTTCCTGTCGACATCGACGCACGTAATATCGAGCCCCATTTCTGCGAAACAGGCACCCGATACGAGGCCGACATAACCCGTACCTACGACTGCGATTTTCATCATATTATGTCCAAGATTTTGGTTGGTTTAGCGGTGCATGCACCCGGCGATCCGCCCGGCGAGCGCGTGGCATGCCTCATGCCATGCCGGCGAGAAACCCTGCTTCATTTCCACGGGTTCGCAGATCGCCTCCCACTTCATCTTCTGTGCGAATTCGCCCAGGCAGCGCACGGCGGCGCTCGCCCAGCAGAAGGAGCCGAACCAACCGAAGTTGCGCTGCGGGACGCAGCGTGCCGCGATCAGGTCGAGCAGGCGTGCCACGGGCGGGTAGAGCCCGCCGTTATAGGTCGGGCCGCCCACGATGAGCGTGTCGTAACGGAACACGTCGCGCAGGACGATGGATTCATCGGCGTAGGACATGTTGTGGACGACGATCGGGCCCACGCCTTCGGCGGCCAGTTCGCGCGCTATGCGCTCGGCCATCTGCTCCGTATTGCCGTACATCGAGCCATAGGCGATCACCACGCCAGGTTCGCCTTCGTAGCGGCTCAGACGGTCGTAGACGTCGATCACCTGCGGGATCTCGCGCTGCCATACGGGGCCGTGGGTCGAGCAGATGGTCGTGGGGTTCAGGCCCCGTACCTTCGCGAGCGCCTTTTGTACAGGCCCTCCGTATTTGCCGACGATGCAGGCGTAGTAGCGGCGCATTTCGTCCCAGTAGCGCGACGGGTCTACCTGCGAGTCGGTGATGCCGCCGTCGATGGCGCCGAACGTGCCGAAGGCATCGCCCGAGAAGAGCGTGCCGGCCTCGGCACACCATGTCACCATCGTTTCGGGCCAGTGTACCATCGGCGCCATGTAGAACGAGAGCGTTTTCGAGCCGAGCGATATGCTGTCGCCCTCCTTGACTTCGAGCGTCCCGGTGTCGATGCCGTAGAATCCCTGGAGCATCTGCAGCGTCTTGGCGTTGCCCACGATTCGGATGTCGGGGTAGAGCATGCGCAGTGCGCGCACGGACGACGAGTGGTCGGGTTCCATGTGGTTGATGACCAGGTAGTCGATCTTGCGGTCGCCGATGGCCTCGCGGATGTTCTCTGTCAGACGGCTGCCGAAGCCCTCTTCGACCGTATCTATCAGTGCGACCTTCTCGTCGGCAACCAGATAGGCATTGTATGAAACCCCCTGCGGGAGCGACCAGAGACCTTCGAAACGGGTGGTTGTGCGATCGTTGACCCCGACGTAATGGATGCCGGGCAAAATTTCGGTGATATTCATGGTGCGTGGCGTATTTGTTTCAAAGATAGTGAAAAATGTGCCAAAGTGGAGCGGCGCGTGCCTTCCTGCTTGCCGGATTTTTCCCTATCGTCGGATATTAAAAATTTGCGTAAAGATAACCGTTTTTTCGGATATGCGTGAAATCTGTTTCCGAAAAAAAAGCGATTCCCGCATGATGCGGTGGCTGGGCAGCTGGTTTTCCGGCCTGCGGGGTGCCTGTGGCGTTGACCGGGGGCTTGCCGTTTGCGCATGGCGAACCCGCACTGCGGCATCGGGGACAGGCGTAAAAAAAAGCCTTCGGCAAGTGCCGAAGGCTTTGGAAATATTACAAGCCGGGGCTTAGAGCAACCGGAAGAAATCCGAGCGTACGCCCTGCATGCTTACCGCGTCATTCTTTACCGACTCCGGAATCGTCGCACGAGTGTATACGCACACGTCGCCGGTGTCGGCCGTGCTGGTCAGCGTGATGGTGTTGGACGATTCGTCTGCCGTGACCGTGTACGAGCTTCCCCAGGGGGTGTTGTCGCTGTAATTTCCCGAAAGTACATCGCCTTTGAGCAAGTAGCTGCCCGTGTATTTCTGGTACTTTACGGATTCGATCTTCTGGTAGATGGTGAACGACCCGCCGTCGAATGCGATGTAGGCGTCGAACACCTGCGGAGCCTGGCCTGTCCATGAGGTCAGGCGCCATTCTCCGACGAGTTGCTTGGCCAACGGCGTGTTGTTGTCTTTGTTGTCGTCGTCGCACCCTGCGAACAGGCTCATGCCGAGTATGGCAAAGAGAATATAGATAGTCTTTCTCATGATCTTTTTGCTGTTATCGTAATTCGTATTATAACCAACCTCCGTTCCCGGCCTGTACGCCGCGGGCGATGACGGCGAATTCCTTGGTGATCGTCATGCCGCCCATCACGCTGCCCGTGCCGACCTTGTCGCCGCCGCCGATTGCCGTAACCGTGATCTTCGCCACGCCGGACTTGGTGCATTTGATCTTCAGTTTGCCGTACGCCATCGTGGGTGCAGCCTCGATCCCCAGTTTGGCCATGTCGGCTGCGGACATCGAAACATCGGTGTAGGTGAGGTTCGTTGCGCTGCCGCCGAAGAACTGCGTCAGGGGAATGAGCTCTTCAGCCCCTACACCGACCTTGAGGCACGGCGTGCCTTCGATCTGCATCAGCAGTTGATAAGCGTCTACTGCGCCCGTACCCAACTGCTTACGGTAGTTTTCGAGGTACATCGTGCCGTTCGATTCTTTGGTGCCGTCGAGATACCGTTCCATGTCGTTCACCGAGGTGAGGAGCATGCTGATAAACTCGTTGCGGGTGTAGTGCTTGCCTTTTGCCACGGCATAGGAGAGGCCGAGTGCGGCGACGCCCGATACGTGCGGGCAGGCCATCGAGGTTCCCTGCATATAGCCGTAATCCGAACCCTCGTTCATTTCCGAAGGCATCGTCGAAAGTACCGTAGCGGTCGAATTGCTTGCAATGTAAGCGTCGCCGCCCGGCGCCGAGATGTTACAGCCGGGGCCGTAGTTGGTGTAGCTTGCAGGCAGGAAGTCGGGCGAGAACGAGGTTACCGAAATATAATCGCGGAACGCCCCGGGGTACCCGGCACGGTCGAGTGCGTCGTTGCCGGCCGAGAAGATGACCAGACCGCCGTCTATCGCGTCGCAGTTCGACGTGGCGATGAAATAGGCGAGTGCGTCGTGCTCCGCTTTGGCATTTTTGGCGTACTGGTCGTCGGAGGTGTAGCCACCGCCCTTGATACCCATCGAGCACTGGATGATCGAAGCACCGTTGTCGGCCGCGTATTTGAATGCCCTTGCCATGACGGCCGTCGTGCCCGAGCCGGCTGCCGTACCGGACAGGGCCTGGCACGACATGAGCCGTACACCGTCGTTGTTGCCCGAGCCGCCCGCTACTCCGCAGACACCGATGCCGTTGTTGTTGACCGCTGCTACCGTGCCTGCGGTATGCGTCCCGTGGCCGGAGTCGCCGTCGCCCTTTGCGTCGACCACATCCCAGGAGATGGGGCCGTTCGTAACGAAATTGTACCCGTAATAATCATCCACGTAACCGTTGCCGTCGTCATCGACGCCCGTGGTTCCGGTCATCTCCCTGGTGTTGACCCACATGTTCGCAGCCAGGTCGGGGTGCGTATATTTCACGCCTTCGTCGACTACGGCTACGATGATCTTGGGATCTCCGGCCGTGAGTTTCCATGCCTCTTCCACGTTGATGTCCGCACCTTCGCGCGCGGTCTGTGCCACGGCCTTGTCGCCTTTGTTGATATAGTGCCACTGGCGCTTCAATTCCGGGTCGTTGAACGGCCATACGATCGAACGTGTGTCTGCCGACATGGCGGGCGCATCCGAACGGAGCGGGGTGGCCTTGCCGTCCCACATTTTTTCGAGCTTCGTGTTGAACTGGATGTTCGCCACTTCGG
The DNA here is from genome assembly GCF_003435745.1 of Alistipes sp. AM16-43. Lineage (NCBI taxonomy): Bacteria > Pseudomonadati > Bacteroidota > Bacteroidia > Bacteroidales > Rikenellaceae > Alistipes > Alistipes sp. AM16-43. Next base: position 198,933 of record NZ_QTUQ01000002.1, on the reverse strand, counting down.
CTACGGCCGACAGTTTCTGTGCGGCGAGATCCAGGTCGACTTCGGTGTCGAACTGCAATTCGTACCACTTGTGCAGGCCGGCTGCGCGCGTGCGCTCCTCGTTGCGTGTGTCTACCGGGAACAGGCGGTTCAGGGAGCTGACGTTCAGCTCCGAAAGTATTTCATCCACGGAGACGATACCCGCGCGGGTAGCGACCGAACGTGTCTTGGCGGCGGCTTCGGCGGCCTGTTCGAGGCTGCCGATGGCTGCGTCGTCGAAATAAACGAGCAGGCTGCCCGCTTCGGCGTTGATCGAGGTGTTGACGATCTTATGCGATGTGGCGGGTATCTGCGAACCGCCGTCGGTTGCGTCGGTCATAGGGTCTGACGTACAACTCGCAAGCAGAAACGCCGCAATGAGTAGTAATTTTTTATCAATCATAATCCGAGTTATTTTTTGAGGGTCTCCCCTCCCCGGTGGAAGGGGAGACCGCTCTTGATCACTAATTGGGTGAACGACTGAAATTATTTAGCCATTTTTTTCAGGGGCATTTTCTCCATGCCTCCGCTTTGCAGAGTGTTTGCCCGGGGTACAAAACCTTCGGAGAATGAACTCATCGCGGGAGTTGCGATCCGAACGGACACCTCACCTTCGAGCGGGTTCGCGCCGCGGTTGACGGGCTTGCCGAACAGTTCGTCGATCAGGGCGTGAGCACGTTCGCGGCCGCGCAGTTCGACATAGTTCGAGGGGTTGATGGAAATTTCCTTCGAGAGGGTCAGCATCTTATCCGAAGCAACCTTGCGCGGTGCGGCTGCTCCCGTGTTGCTACCGGTCGCCGGTACCATCAGCGGGGACGTATAGCTTTCCCAGTTGCCGATCGAGTTCGTATAGTTGGCATCCGTGTATGCCTTGACTAATATGGTGTCGAAATTATACTGATCCGACCAGTCGGGGCCACAAATCAGGGCGAGATACCCGTCTTCCGTGACACCTCCGATCATCATGCCGTCGATTGTGTCGGAACCCATGCCCGTTTCTTTGTCCAGAATGTAATACTTGAGATAGAGCGTCGCTCCCAGGTACGGAATGGTGCCCATGGGCTGCCCTTTCAGAACATAGATGATCCCGTTATACCACTCCCAGACAACCGTGTCTTCGTTATTGGCTCCGAGCGAGAGGCCCGCAACATTGATTGCATCCAGATTGTTGGTGTCGTCGGTCTCATTCTCCGAGAAGACGACCTGGCCGATCTTGCTGCGATCCGTTTTACCGGAGCCGTCGTTGCTGATTCCCCACAGGTTCCATGTCTTGAACAGTTGGGCTTTATCGCTGAACACATAGAGGTCGTCGATCGTGTATTTGCGCTGCAGCGGATCTGCCTTGCCGGCAGTAGTCTGTTCTACGGCGAACAGTTTGCCGTTGTAACCGTTGTCGGCGTATACCAGCAGGGTGTAACTTGTACCTGCCGACAGACCCGTATAGAACGGAGCGTAACCTGTGCCGTTAATCTTTTCGAGTTGAGCTGTGGTAAGTGCCTTGCCGGATGCCTTGACACCCGCGATCAGCTGCGATTCGTTCATGTCCTGGGTCGAAGCCGTCGTGAACAGGCCGATGTACCCCGATGCGATCTCCTCGCCGAACAGGATCCCCTTGATCGAGTTTTCCGGGGTGTAGCCTTGGGACTCATACTCCCACGTAAGCTCTGTGCGGACGCTCATTATGACGGGTTTCTCCTCGCCGGCCTTGACGTAACCGAACGATACGTACCCGTATTTCTGGAGGTTGCCTTTTTCGTCATAAGAATTGCCGACGATGGTGTAGATGCCGGTCTTCTCCATGACGGCGGTGATCGTACCCGAAGCCGTGATCTCCTCGCTCGGGATCGTCCCTGCGTCGATGTCTCCCGATTTGGCCGCAGCGAGCGACTCGCTGAGCGCACCCTCGAAGAAGGCATATTTCACCTTGTCGACGTCGCTGCCGAGCGTAGCCGTGATGGCGACCTTGCCGTCTGCGGGCGCCGACTTCTCGAAGGCTACCGAGTAATCGTAGCTTACCGCGCCCGGGAACAACAGGCGGGTCATTTCGGTATTGGCCTTGAAGTAGCTGGTTGCTTCCCATAGCGAAGGTGTCGTCAGAAGGATCGCCTTCGGCGGGAAGGTGAGGACGCCGTTTTCCAGCGTGCCGTACATCGTGGCCGAAGCCATGCCGGGATAATTCTCCTGGCAGAACGAAACGATCACGAATGCGCCGTTGTCTTCGTAACCTACGTCGTTGATCTCAAAACCTGTCGGCTGTACCGGGAACCATACTTTTTCGGGATCCCGCGCGTCGATGATGGTATAGGTCGGAACGGAGGGAACGTTGGAATACCTTCCACCGACGATTTTGGCCATGTAGGCTTCGTCATAAATATCCTTGATACGGTAGTAACCCTTCATGTCGGCACGTTCGTAAATCTCGACTTCCTTTTCTGCATTGGGGACACCGTTTTCCTTTATGTTGGAGCCCATTATCGCCGTGAAGAAGTCGTCGCGCCACGTGCCTTTGGTTTCACCGTTGGGGCCCTTCACGAGATCCCACTGGACGCGGGTGACGCTGAAATCGAGCCCGTTGGAATATTCTCCGTAAAGCAGTGCGTATTTCTTGTCCTTCACCACGATGGAGCAATCGTAGGTCTTACCGACCTCAGCTCCGGGGAAGTCCACCGAGAACGTGGTTGCTTCCTGTCCGGCCTCGAATTTGATTTCCGAGACCGTGAAAAGGCCGTCCTGGGTGCTGCTGACTTCCACAGGCACGGTGATCGCATCGTTGTAGTTCTTGCGCATGGCCGTGAAGGTCAGGGTCGTAGGCTCCGCCGGATCGAGCTCTTGGTCGCCGGCATTTTCCTGCGAGGGAAAATAAACGCCGTAGCAGTCCGTGTCTTCGCCTTCGCCGGGAGTATACTTAATGTCGTCCGAGCAACTTGCGAGCACGAATGTCGCTGTGAGCGCGTACAATATATATTTGATTGTTTTCATACTATTCGGTCTTTGGTATTAAAGCAAATTTTGCATATTGCCGTTACTTATCCGTCCAAGGCGTTATCTTGCCCGAGGGGTCGGGGTTGTTGACTACGGCGGGGTTGTTCTGGATTTCACCACGGGTAATGACAAAATTCCAGTGGGGAGCGCGGCCGTCGGTGTTCAAACGATAATCGGAAGGAGAATTGGTACCCTTGTAGCCGCGGGTCATGGACATATCCAGACGTTTCAGGTCGAACATGATGATACCCTCGCCCCAGAACTCGATGCGTTTTTGGAGGATCAGCTCCTCGATGAAACTCTTGAGTGTCGGCGTGCGTTCGCTACAATCGTACGAGCCGTCGGTGAAACGGTACTTCATGAATTCGTTGAGCAGTTCACGGGCGGCGACGATATTGCTTTGCGCCGTAGCTTCCGCTTCGATAAGGTACATCTCCTCGACGCGCATGCAGGGAATATCCGTAGCCCCGCCGACTTTGAAGTCGGTATAGTTGCCCTGGGCGGGACGGAACTTGATATTGACATAGTCTTTCAGCGTTGCGAAGTATGCACTGCCGTTGGGGCGGCAACTCTTGTACGCGTAGAAATTGCGGTCGGGATCGAGCCACGAATGCTTGCGGAAATCCTTGTCGTCGATCTTGTTGTAGAGGGCCTTGTCAATGGCACGGCCTACCTGGTGTCCGTATCCCCACGACTCCTCGTTACCGATGTGGGCCTGGAAGTTCAGCAGGTTGGAAACGTTGTCGCTGGTGATCGGCAGGCCCCAGATCCACGATTTGTTTGCCGTCGCACTATTGAAACCGGTCGTCGGATCCTCCCACTGTGCCTGGGTCAGGGGTGTGCAACCGCTCGTGGTGATGGCTTTGCGGGCATACTCTGCTGCCTTCTTGTAAGCATCGGGATTGTTGTCGGCAGTACCGCGTTCCAGATAAGCACGAGCCTGGAGCCCATAGACCATAGCCAAACTGGGCGTGTAGGGATCTGTCGCCGAGTAATCGGAAAGGTATGTCGCCGCCTTTTCGAGGTCGGGGAAGATCACTTTCTCGTAGACGTCGGCTGCCGACGCACGGGGATTGGCCTTAGCTTCGGCCTCGGTCGTGGTCTCGGTTACGATAGGTACGGCAAGGCCGAGCACTCCGTCTGCGGACGTGTATTTATTCTCCTTGAACTCATAGAGACGTACCAGGTCGAGGTAGAACGAAGCCCGGTAAGCGTAAGCGAAGCCGAGGATATGCTTGGTCGTGGTCGTGAGAGCTTCCGGGTCGATGGTGCTGATGATGTCGTTGGTCGACTTGATCCAAGTGAAATAGTTGTTCCAGGTCAGGAGATTGGCCGCGTAGTTCTCTGCGAGAGCATCGTTGGCGCCCCACTGGCTGAACCAGTCGTAGCCCGTATCGCCCGTTATGGCCATGTCGCCTGCTGCTGAATCGGTAGCGAGGTGGATGGCCGGGAGGGAGAAATTCCAGTGCATATTGCCGTAGTCGGTAAGCGACTTAACCTGGATAAGCGCCGTGGGGATACCTTTCACCATCGCTTCGAGGGCCGAGGGGGAACCTGCGATCTGGTCGGATGTGGCCCTGTCGGTCGGGAATGTTTCCTTGATGCACCCGCTAAGCAGTGCAGCCGAAGCAAGGGCTGCTATAGATATTTTCAGTATATTTTTCATATCCGAATAATTAGCTGGTTATGGATTAGAATTGGATATTGATACCGCCCGAGATGGTGCGTATCGGAGAATAGGTTGCGTAATTCGAGGTTCCCAGAACGCCCTGGTTGTCCGTATTGTCTGCGTAGCGCGGATCCAGTCCCTTACGCTTGGACCAATAGAATACGTTTTCGCAGGCGAGGTAGATACGCATCTTGCCGACTCCGAATTTCTGGGTGAACTTCGACGGCAGTGTATAGCCGAAGTTGATGTTCTGCAGGGTCAGGTAGCTTGCGTCGATCAGGAAACGGTCGGAGGTATCCGTCGTGTTCGAATCGCCGTACTGCATACGCGGAATGTTCGAGTTCGGATTCTCCGGTGTCCATGCGTTGAGTATGTCCTTGTGCCAGTTCACGCCGATGCTGCCGGTCGGGGTCGGCGTGCTCATCGCTGCGGCATACCCCGAGTCGTAGATCTTGCCGCCGATCTGGTAGTTGAAGTTGATGCCGAAATCGAACCCGAAGAACGAAACGCTCGTGCCGAAGCCGCCGTAAAGGTCGGGGATCGCATTGCCGCAGAGGTAATCGCTAGCTTCCGAATGGGCTGTGGTGGTCGTTCGTTCACCCGTCGGCTTCCCGTCCTTGTCCTTTACATCCTTATACCACATGGAACGTCCGTCTTCCGAGACGCCGGCGTATTTCTTCATATAGAAGGTATACAGCGGCAGCCCTTCGCCGTAGAAGAAGCTACTGCCGCCGTAGCCGTAATAACCCTCCACCTCTATGGTGCGGCGTTCGGGAGGCAATGAAATGATCTTGTTCTTGAGGTGCGTCAGGTTGACGTTGATGTCCCACTGCACGTTTTTGCTGCGGATCGGGGTGAAGTTCAGGTCGACCTCGATACCTTTGTTGGACATGTCGCCGACGTTGGCATAGTAGGAAGAGTAACCCAGCGACGGTGCCGTGGGGAATGCCATCAGCATGTCGGTCGTCTTGCGGTTGAAGTACTCGATGCTACCCGATATGCGGTTTTGGAGCACGCCGAATTCGATACCGGCGTTGAAGTTGGTATTGGTCTCCCAGGTGATGTTGGGATTACCTTTCTCCAGGAATGCCACGGACATCTCTCCATTCGACGAGGCGAGCCGGTAGGTATCCACATAACGGTAGTCACCGATTTTGTCATTACCCTGCGAACCGATCGATGCCTTGACCTTCAGCATGTCGAGCCAGCCGTGTGTCCCGGACATGAAATTCTCCTTGGTTACGATCCATGCGGCACCTACCGACCAGAAGTTGCCCCAGCGGTGCGAGGGATGGAAGCGCGACGAGGCATCGCGGCGGTACGAAGCCGAGAAGAAATATTTACCGTCGTAATCGTACTGCGCGCGGCCGAAATAGCCTTCATTATTATAGGTGATGACATACGAGGTTGCGCTCTGCTTGTCGATTATCGCACCGGCCAGTTCGTCGTTGTCGGGCGAGAACATGTTGCCCGTGCTGCCGTAAAGCAGGTACTGCCTGCGCTGGTAGTATTCATGGCCGAGCATTACATTGACATTGTGCTTGCCGATGACTTTGGTGTAGTTGAGGATCTGCTGAAGGTTGTGCGAGAAATCACGCGTATGGTATTTGCCTATGATACCGTTCTCGTCGGCGAACTGTCCGAAATAGGGGTTCTGTACGGTCGTCCGGCGGGTCTCGTCGAGCGAAACACCTACATTGAAAGTGAATTTGAAATCCTTCAGGAACAATATGTCGAAGAATCCCGTGCCGTTGAAGGCATTGCCTTCCGAACGGTCGGTGTTCAGGCGGGAATCCGCCAGACCGTTCGCATTCGGCAGCAGGGGACGGGTCAAACCGGCGTTCATTCCGTCTCCGTAGTCGTACATCGTGATGCCGGCGTCGTTCTTCATGATATTTCCCTGCCCGTCACGGACGTAGAGGGGATAGATGGGGGGTATGGACGAGGTGAAGGCGAAGAGGTTGGCCGAAGAGTTTCCCTGCCCGTCCGCGCTCAGCGAATTGTAGGTGAAGTTGGCGTAACCGGCGTTGGCCCCGACCTTCAGCCATTTTTTGGCCTGGTAATCGGCTTTCAGACGGGCGGTGTAGCGTTCCATATTCGAGTTTTCGGTGATACCTTCGTTATTCAGGTAGCCGAACGAGGCGTAGAACGTACTGCGATCCGTGGCGCCCGATACGCTCACGTTGTACTCCTGACGCATCGAAGAGCGGAAAGCAATATCTTCCCAGTCGTCGGGGGTAAGCAGGTAGTCCTGTCCGTTATAAACGACCCGGTTGCCCAGCGTAGCATTGGGATTGAGTTTCCCGTTTGTGCCGATAACCGACTGGCCGTCGGGCACGCTGTAAACCATGTAGCCCAGACCGCCGTCGTTCTTCGAGGCGGCCAGGTTCTTGTTGGCCATGGCGTGTGCCGTGCTCTCGCTCATGCCCTGTGACCGGTAGTAGCTGTTCAGGGCCGTGTAGTATGTTTCATAATACTGGGCCGGGTTTTTGATGTAGTCGTATGACTGCATCGCGCGCGAGTTCACACCCCACTTGGCATCTACCGTGACGGTGGCTTCCTGTCCACGGGCCTTTTTGGTCGTGACCATGATGACACCGTTGGCACCACGCGCACCGTAAAGGGCGTTGGATGCTGCGTCCTTCAGAACGGTCATCGACTCGATGTCGTTGGGGTTCAGGTTGTTCAGGTCTCCTTCGTAGGGAGTTCCGTCCACGATCCACAGGGGGTCTTTCTCGGCGTTGATCGAACTGAATCCACGGATGCGGACGATCGGGTTGGCACCCGGTTTACCCGATTCGTTGGATATCTGGACACCGGCAACCTTACCGGCCAGCGACTGGGCGACGTTCGACTGCTGCGACTTTGCGATGTCGTCCGCCTTGATGACGGTCGCAGAACCGGTAAACGCCTCCTTTTTGGAGGTACCGAACGCCACGACGATCACGTCGTCGATCGCCTGTGTATCTTCGTGCATAGTCACGTCGATGCGCGATTTGCCAGCGATAGGGAGCTGCTGCCCTACATATCCGATGAACGTCACCGAAAGGGTGCCGTCAGCCGGAGCCGAAAGTGAGTACTGGCCTGCCGCGTTGGTCGTAGTACCGATCGAAGTACCGTCTACCATGACAGTAGCGCCCGCAACGGGATTCCCGTTTGCGTCAGAAACTGTACCGGAGACCTGCTTGTTTTGGGCGAATGCGTATAGCCCGAGTACCAAAACAGCAATTAACGATAGTACAATTTTTCTTACCATAAGCGTTAATTTT
>NZ_QTUQ01000002.1:183973-190985 GCF_003435745.1 Alistipes sp. AM16-43 | reverse complement strand
AGTACAATTTTTCTTACCATAAGCGTTAATTTTAATTGGTTTTTTAAAATAAAAAGCCAGTAGCCTGTGAGCAGGATTTTACGATTCTGGTAAGATGATGAATATCACATATATAGATGATCAAACGCAAGGTTGCGATCCGGTTTTGAAAAGGCACGGTAACTTGAAAGTTACCTGAGGGTACGGTGTATAAAATTTATTTACAGCATATTAATGGCTGCTTGCCGAGCACCTCGAGTTACCAATGCATAACCAAAAACGGCAAAAACGCGCTGCAATATTCAAAAGGTTAACGATACCTCCGGACATCGCGGCAATACTCCGGATGCCGTAACGCTATCCCGGGCATCATAAGCCCCCCTGCCGGAATCCCGGCAGCGACAGGGAGGGGCTATCAATACGCACACTGCTCACCGGACGGTACGGGCATAAAAAAACCCGGAAGCGTCACGACTTCCGGGCCCAGAAAATAAGTATTAACCACTAAAGCGGATTCTGGTCGGCCGCATTGATGTATGGATTGCTGTTCAGCTCGATCGACAGCGGAATCTGGTAGGTGAATTCCTTGCCGGCAGCCTTGACCAGCTTGTGCGTGTGGTTGGAGGATGCCGTACGGTCTACACCGACGTTGAAGCGCTTGTTGGTAAAGAATTCGTGCCCCTCACCCCAGAGTTCGATACGGCTCTGCAGGAAGATCTCCTTCAGCAGTGCTTCGCCCGTATTCGAGGACTTTGCATAACCCGAATCGCGCTTCGACACCAGGTCGTAAAGCGTCTGCTGGGCTGCGGAACTGTTGCCGCCGCGGGCTTCGGCCTCGGCCTTCAGCAGGTATGCCTCCGACAGGCGCATGTAGATTTCGTCAGCCTCGTAGGTCGGGGTGTTGAACTTGACGTTCGAATAGGCCGGATAGGTGAACTCCCCGACCGTGGTCTCGGTCGCATTGAAATTCTTCTTGCGGTAGTCGGTAGCTGCGATCTGGTTGTAGAGCTGGTCGTCGATAGCCATGTAGATACCCTTGTTGTTGGCATTGTCCACAGCCGTGATCGACATGAACGATGCGAAGGAACGGTTGCCGAGCGACGTGGAAGCAGCCCACGTGTAGCCCCAGATGGTCTCGGGAAGCGAGGTGCTCTGGAAACCCGAAGTCGTATACTGCTCCTCGTTCATGAGCGAGTAGCCTGCCGAAATCACCGCCCCGGCAGCATTGGCTGCCGTGGTGTAATCGCCTGTGGTCAGCGCCACGCGCGCCAGCACCATGTTCGCAACCGTCTGGTCGATGTCCGCCGTCGAACTCTTGGGATCGTAGCCTTCCTGCTCGAACAGCGCGATGGCGTTCTGCAAATCGGTCGTGATCGTGCTGTAAACCTCGGTCGACGGGGTGCGTCCCTTGGCACCCTCGACGGTCAGATAGAGGGGGACACCCGCCTTATCCTTGCCGCCGTGCATGTAGTCGTCCTGGTAAACGCACATCAGGTAATAGTAAGCCAGCGCGCGGTAGGTCAGCGCCTGAGCCTTATATACCAGCGCCTTGCCCGTAACATCGTCGGGGATCAGGTCGAGGATCTGGTTCGACTGATAGACGATCTTGTAGTAACAGTACCAGCGGTCTGCCGTATAGGCATTGGTCTGGGCGCGGATGCTTTCGAACATATATTCGTCGGCAAACCAGTTGGTCAGTTTCGTGAGCACCATATCGTTGCCCTGCAAATCCATACCCAGATTCCAGACCATGAATCCGCGGTCGTTGGTCGTTGCCTGGCGGTTGCCGGTATGCATGTAGTTGACGGCTCCCTGCATCATGGGGGCGAGCACGAGGTCGGCATTCTCCTTGATCAGTTCGCCCAGCTGCTCATCCGACACCTGGCTGCCCGAAGGCTCGGTGTCGAGCTCGCTCGCACAGGATGCGAACAGGAGCACCGTAGCTATTGCGATGTAATATACTATGTTTTTCATACGCTAATATCTCGTTTATTATAAGTTCATCGTAATACCGAAAGTAAAGGTCTTCGCCTGCGGGAACCCGAATGCGTTCTGTCCTGCGTAAGCGGTACGCGGGTCGAAGCCCGTATGCGCGGAGGTGAAGTAGAGGTTGTCGGCGGCGAAGAAGACACGCAGCGACTCGATGCAGATCTTCGACGTCCAGCGCTTGGGCAGCGTATAGCCGACGTTGATCGTCTTGAGGCTGAAGTAGGAAGCATCGCGGTAGAGGTAGTCGCAGTTCGAACCTACGAAATTCCAGGTGCCGTTGAACATCAGCTTGGGGAATTTGGCATTGGTATGCTCCGGCGTCCAGGTGTTGCCCACGAGGTCTTGCGAGGCCGTAAAACCGGCACGTCCCGGACTATATACGTTGGCCGAGTTGCCGTCCCACTGGCGGCCGCCGATCTGGTAAGCCGCAGCCAGCATGAAATCGAAGTTCTTCCAGCGGAACGAGGTGCGAAAACCACCCGTCACGTCGGGCAGCGCATCGCCGATCTCATACTGCGTGGCTTCGTTGATATTGAAGGTCTTTTCACGGCCCGTAACCTTGCCTTCGCCGTCCACGACATCTTTCCAGAACGTCTCCTGGCCGGTTTCGGGATCTACGCCGGCAAACTTGAAGAGGTAGAGGTTGTAGTAGGACTTGCCTTTGCCGCGCAGGAACCTACCGCTGATGTAGTCGCCGCCCAACGCCGGGTTGCCCAGCTCCGAAGGATAGTCGATCAGGCGGTTGCGTGCGAACGAGGCGTTGACCGCGAAGTTCCAGTAGAGATCCTTATGCTTGAGGATGTCCACGCCCAGGTCGATTTCGAAACCGCGGTTAGCCAGGATACCGACGTTTTCCAGGCGGCTCGCAAGGCCCGTCGACGACGGGGTCGGACGGTTCCAGATCAGGTCGTGCGTACGGCGGTTATAGTAGTCGACCGTACCGTAAAAACGGTTCCACAGGCGGAAATCGATACCCAGGTCGATCTGGTAGTTGCGCTCCCACGAAAGATTGCGGTTACCCGTGCTGGCTTGCGTAATGCCGATCTGGCCGTTGGTTTCCCCGATCGTCCAGAGGTTGGTGTAGGGATACGAAGCCGAAAGCTGGTTGCCGGCCACACCGTAGTTGACGCGCAGTTTCAGTTCGTCGACCCACGTAGCGTTGTCCATGAAGCTCTCGCCCTTGATACGCCATGCGGCGCCCACAGACCAGAAGTGGCCCCACTTGTCGTACTTGAAGCGCGACGATCCGTCGTAGCGGTACGAACCCGAGAAGAAATACTTGCCGGCGTAGTTATAGTTCACACGTGCGAAATAGCCTTCGATGGCGGTCACCACGGTGCTCGAGGTCGAGCCGTTGCTATACTGCGAAACGGCGTTGCCCAGTTCGGGGATGCCCGGGTAGAAAATATTTTTCTTGTAGGCGTCCACGACACGCTGGTCGGTCTTGCCGAACTCGTGGCCGATCAGTACGTCGAAGTTGTGGTTCTCCTTGATGGTCTTGTTCCAGTTGAGCATCTGCTGGGTATTGTACGAGAAATAGTTGTCGTTGTACTTCTCGACAAGACCGTTGTTGGTCGACGTGGCAGCCGTACCGTATTCATTGTTATAATAGAAGGTATCCATCCGGTACACGTTGTCCAGCGTGAAGTTGGCCGTGAACTTGAAATCCTTCAGGAATACGACCTCGCCGTAGAAATTGGCGTAGAGGTTGTCGCGAACCGAGTTGTTGATATCGCGGCTCATCGACTGCACGGGGTGCGCGAAGTTGTTGAACGAGTTGAACTGATCCTGCGTCGCACCGTAGGGCGAAAGGGTCGTGCCGTTGCCCTGCTCGTACATCTTCGTGCCGTCGGCATTGTAACGGATGTTACCGTCCAGGTCGCGGGCGTAGTACGGCACGGTGGGGTTCTGCCACATCGTCCACAGGAACACGTTGCCCGTGTTGGCGCCCGAATAGCCGGGGCTGTCGATGTCGCGGCGCGAATAAGAAAGGTTCGTCCCGACCTTCAGCCACTTGGTGGCCTGTGCATTGAAGGCGGCGCGGCCCGAGTAACGCTTGAATCCCGACATGATTACATACGAGGGGTCTTCGAGGAAGCTGCCCGAAACATAGTAGTCCATATTGTCGTTGCCGCCGCTGATGCTCAGCGTGTATTCCTGACGGAACTGCTTGGTGAACAGGTAGTCGTCGTAGTTGTCGGCATAGAGCAGTTTCGCGTCGGAATTGAGCTTGCCCGTGGCGGGGTCGATCAGCGTCGTACCGTCGGGAATCTTATAGGCCATGTAGTTTCCGAGCATGGGCATGAGGTTGGAGTTCGCCGCATTGGCAAGCGCAGCATGGCTCGCCCCCGGTTTATTCGCCTCAAGGTAGTTATAAAGCCCGCCGTATACATATTCGTAATAGTCGCCGGGGTTCTGCATGGTCTCATGCTCTTTGATACCCTGCTGGTTCCAACCCCACTTGGCTTCGAACATGATGTTGGCCTTCTGGTTGCGCGTTCCCTTCTTCGTGGTGACGAAAACCACGCCGTTTGCGGCACGCGAACCGTACAGCGCATTGGCAGCGGCATCCTTCGACACGACGATCGACTCGATATCGAGCGGGTTGATCGTCGAAAGCGCCGACGAATAAGGCACGCCGTCGACGACGATCAGTGCGGTCTGGGTTCCATTGATCGAACCGATACCGCGGATGATGATCGAAGCGTCGTCACCGGGCTGTCCCGTAGAGCTGTACGACTGCACACCGGTAACGGCACCTTCCAGCATTCGCGAAGCGGAAGCAACGGTGGTCTTTGATATTTCACCGGCCGAAACCGATGCGATCGAACCGGTAAAATCCTTCTTCTTGATTTCACCGAAGGCCGTGATGACTACATTGTCGATCGCCTGTGCGTTCTCCTTGAGCGTCACCGAAACATGGGTGTGCCCGGCGATCGCGACGGTCTCGGTGTCATACCCGATGAACGAAACGACCAGTTTCCCGTTTGCAGGGGCTGCAAGCGAGAAGGTGCCGTTCGTACCTGTCGTGGTACCGATATGCTGGCCCTCGACCATGACTGTGGCTCCAGCCACCGGAGCACCGGCGGCATCGGTAACTGTACCGGAAACCTGCCTGTTCTGGGCGGATACGTATAACCCGCATACCAAAACGGCAATTAACGATAGTACAATTTTTCTTACCATAAGCGTTAATTTTAAATTAATTTTAAAATAAAAAGTTCACAAGCAAAGATAAAGGATTGCTAACTCATTTACAAATAAATTATTAAAAAAATTTAACACGGTTACAGCTATCTTTCAAATTAAGGTTGCCGGCTTACGATTTTTCGCACATAACGCCTGTGGTGATTACAATCTGCAATCGCCTTTTCGGGACATTTTTTGATTGTTTTGAGATTTTCCCCTGTGGGAAGGGGATGCAAGGGGTAAAAAAAGTGACTTAGGAGAGCCTTTTCGACGCATTCGGCATATCCGACGGCGTCCAGTCGGGGCACAGCAGGTTGATCCGCTTGGAGAGGCGTTCCATCTCACTGCTGATGTGCGAATGGGTAATATTCGCATAGATCTGCGTCGTGCGTATATTCTTATGTCCAAGCAGTTTACTGATGGTTTCGATGGCTACTCCCTGCGAAAGGGTGATTGTCGTGGCGAACGTATGCCGGGCCGCATGGAACGTGATCTTTTTCTGGATACCCGCCTCAGCAACGATCTTGTCGAGGCATTTATTGCACCACCCGTTGCTCGGGAGTTCGAATATGCGTCCGGAACCCGATGCGGGCATATATTTCAAAAGGATATTGTAGGGCACGGTAAACAGCCGTACATTGACCTCAGACCCCGTTTTGCGGCGGGTCGTGTTGATCCACAGCTGTTTGTTTATTTCCTGGATATTCTGCGGCTCCAGGTCGCGGATGTCGACATAGGACAATCCGGTGAAGCAACTAAACAAAAACGTGTCCCTGACAAGTTGTAAGGTGAGGTCTTCGCTCTCGTACTGCATCATACGGGTTATCTCTTCCATGGTCAGGTAGTTGCGTGTTACGAATTCGCTCTGTAATTTGTAATTCGCGAAGAGATCCTTGCCCATATATCCTTTGCTGCGGGCCAGCATGAGGATATGTTTCAGGGCGATCATGTAAATCCAGGTCGTGTTTTTTTTATACCCGGCTTCCTTTGCGATATATGCATGGAAGCCCGTGAGGAACTCCCTGTTGAGCTCCTTGAACATCAGGTCTTTCCTGTCGTATTTGTCCCATATATAGTTTGCCAGATGCTTGCAGACGCACCTATATTTATAATATGTGGTCTTGCTGCGGCTGATGCCGACCATACGGTTGAATTCTTCGTTGTGCTGCCTGAAAAAGGCGAGCACGGTCTCCTGACGGAGGTTGGCTCCGAAGTACATCTCTTTGACCATCAACGGGGTTACGAACGATTGTTCGTAGAATAACTTGTTGTAACACCTTTCGATGTGGTAGTGGATATTCGAAAGCTGTTCGTTGATCCTGCCTGCAGCATTGCTCCGCCCGGCGACACGCCCCATTCCGACATCCCAGTGTTCGGGTGCGACCGAGAGGCGCGTGGAAAACTGCGTCCGCTCCCCGTTGATCGTGATGCGTCCCATGATCGGGGCGTTCCCATTCCGGAGAGGCGCGTTTTTCTTGATGTAAAACAATACATTAAACGTGTTTCTCATTGCTCAAATAACCTTTTGTGTTTAACCTAATAACAATATGCAAACCGCATTAAAGGTAATGATTAAGTAACCCCCGAATAACGTATTATTCGGTCTAAATATCTTATTGTACAGATGTTAGCCTGTGCGAAGCGGTTACTTTGTAGTAACACTGCTACAATCCGACATGGCATTTATGGAGATTCAAATGCCTTTTAATCAGTCTATTATGTTTGGATTAGCCGATTTTGCGCCAGAAAAGACCTTGTGCGCTGAATATCATGGTGTTGTATAAATTAACGCACAATGATAACTTTTTATTTTAAAAAACCAATTAAAATTAACGCTTATGGTAAGAAAAATTGT
>NZ_QTUQ01000002.1:0-183963 GCF_003435745.1 Alistipes sp. AM16-43 | reverse complement strand
CAATTAAAATTAACGCTTATGGTAAGAAAAATTGTACTATCGTTAATTGCTGTTTTGGGGATTTGCGCCGTTGCAATGGCCCAGAACCAGCAGGTTTCCGGTACAGTTACCGACGCTGCCGGTGCTCCGGTAGCAGGTGCCACAGTCATGGTGGACGGAACGACGGTCGGAACGACGACGAGTGCTGACGGCGCTTACTCGATTTCTGTTCCCAGGGAGGGTGTTCTGCTGGTGACCTTCATCGGCTATGAGCCCCAGCGTATTGCTGTCGCCGGAAAAACCCGTGTGAACGTCGTGATGAAGGAGGATACGCAGGCGATCGACGACGTGATCGTGGTAGCATACGGTACGGCCAAAAAAGAGGCCTTTACGGGTTCTGCTTCCGTGATGAAGGCCGAGGATATCGGCAAGCGCCAGGTATCCAACATTTCGAACGCCCTGGCGGGTGCCGTGGCCGGTGTGCAGGCTGTTTCGTCGAACGGACAGCCGGGTGAGAGTGCCAAGATCCGTATCCGCGGTATCGGCTCCATGTCGGCGAGCAGTGCTCCGCTCTATATCGTGGACGGGGCCCCTTACGACGGGTCGCTCTCGTTCCTGAACAGTGCCGATATCGAGTCGATCACGGTGCTGAAGGATGCCGCCGCGTCGGCCATCTACGGTGCCCGCGGTGCCAACGGCGTCGTGCTGGTCACCACCAAGCGCGGCAAGTCGCAGGATGCGACCGTGACCTTCGACGCCAAGTGGGGTACCAACTCCCGCGGTGTGCCCAATTACGACGTGATTTCCGATCCGGGACTGTATTACGAACTGGGCTACAAAGCTTTGTACAACAGTAAGTTCTATGCCGGGAGCTCGGCGGCGGATTCGCGCGCGTTTGCCAACTCCGCCCTGTTCGACTCGACGAACGGCGGTACGGGTTACAACGTCTACACGCTTCCCGAAGGCCAGACGCTGATCGGTGCCAACGGCAAACTCAATCCCAACGCTAAACTGGGCTACTCCGACGGGCAGTATTACTACACCCCCGACGATTGGTACGACGAGCTGTTCGGCAGCGGCAACCTGCGCCAGGAGTACAACGTCTCCATCGCGGGTGCTTCGGAACGCCTCAACTACTACCTCTCGGCCGGTTACCTCGACGATTCGGGCATCATCAAGAATTCGGGCTTCACCCGTTATTCGACCCGTATGAAGGCCGATTACCAGGCCAAGAAGTGGCTGAAGGTCGGTGGCAATATCGGTTTCTCGCACGCTATTACCAACTCCCCTACGGGGCAGACCGACTGGGGTTCGTCGGGCAACCTGTTCTACCTGGCCAACATGATTGCCCCGATCTACCCGATGTATGTGCGCGATGCCGATAAGAAGATCATGTACGACGAACACGGCAATAAGATCTACGACTCGGGTGTGAATACCAACCAGATACGCTCGTTCTCGGGCGGTGCCAACCCCATGATCTCGATCGACCTGGATCGCCACCGCACCTATACTGATGCGATCAACGGCAACTGGTTTGCGACCGTGACGCCCGTCGAGGGGCTGAACGTCACGGCCAACATCAGTGCCAGCGCCATCAACCGCCGTGCGAACCACCTTTATAACTCCTACTACGGTTCCTATATCGGCAAAGGTTCGGTCTCCGTTGCGCAGTCGCGTACGTTCGGCGTCAACCAGCAGTACCTGGCTTCGTACAAGAGAACGTTCGCCCAGAAGCACAACTTCGACGTGCTGGTCGGCTTCGAGAACTATTCGCTGAAGATGCAGTACCTCTCGGGCAGCAACACCGACCTTTACAATCCCAATGTAGGGGAGCTGGATAACACGATCTATGAGACCCCGCAGGTTTCGTCCTACACCGACACCTATTTTACAATGGGTATTCTCTCGCGTGTGCAGTACGACTACGACGGCAAGTATTTCTTCTCGGCATCCTACCGCCGCGATGCTTCGTCGCGCTTCCATCCCGACCACCGCTGGGGTAACTTCGGTTCCGTGGGTGGTGCATGGCTGCTGACCAAGGAGAACTTCCTGAAGGATGTGAAGTGGCTCAACATGCTGAAACTGAAGGCTTCGTATGGTATCCAGGGTAACGACGACCTGCTCGATCCCAGCGGTTACAGCAACTACTATCCCTACCAGGATCAGTATTCGGTAGGTCGTGTCGACGGCGATTTCTCGTTGACGCTCAACTACAAGGGTAACAAGAACATTACGTGGGAGTCCTCGCACTCGCTCAACGTGGGTGTCGAGTTCGGCCTTTGGGACGACCGCCTGAGCGGTAGCGTCGAGTATTTCTCGCGCAAGACCTCGGACATGCTCTACTACAAACCCGTACCTCCTTCGCTGGGTTACTCGCGGCAGCCTATCAACGTGGGTTCGATGCGCAACGCCGGTGTCGAGATCCAGCTGTCCGCCGGGCTGCTGCGCTATAAGAATTTCTCGTGGGATCTGGATCTCAATATGACGCACTACAAGAACAAGATCCTCTCGCTCGACGGCGACGTGCCCGAGACGGGACTGGTTTACTCGATGGCGATCCGCGAGGTGGGCGGCTCGATGTACGACTCCTACCTGAAGACCTATGCGGGCGTCGATCCCAACACCGGTAAGTCGCTCTGGTACGTAGATCCCGACAACGGCGATTATTCGACCACGGATGTTTACGACAACGCCCGCCAGGCCCGCCAGGGCAGCACGCTGGCCAAGGTGAGCGGCGGCTTCGCCACTTCGCTGAGCTTCTACGGCGTGGATATCTCGGCACAGTTCGCTTACCAGCTCGGTGGCAAACTCTACGACAACACCTACCACGAATTGATGCACTACGGCGATAACCTGGGTATGAACTTCCACAAGGACGCCCTCAAGGCCTGGACGCCCGAGAACCCCAACACGAATGTCCCGCGCCTGAACTCGTCCGACGATTCGAACCAGAAATATTCGTCACGTTTCCTCGTAAGCTCCGACTACCTTTCGGTCAACAATGTGACGGTAGGCTATACCCTTCCCAAGAAGTGGTCGAACAAGATCGGCCTGGGCAGCATCCGCATCTATTTCTCGGGTGACAACCTTGCCGTCTTCTCCGCCCGCGAGGGTCTCGACCCCCGCATCGTATTCGGCGGTACGGGTACTGCGGACAACACCTCCTATTCGGCCCTGCGTACCATTTCGGGCGGTATTAACCTGACGTTCTAATTTTGGCACAATCAAATAACAACGTGTATATGAAAGCAATCAATAAAATATGGGTATTTGCCCTGGGGACGGCGGTTATGGTCTCCTGCTCCGACCTCGATACGTTCCCCGAGAGCGGTATTGTGACCGAGGATCAGAAAAAGGAGGTCGTGGAGGACAACCCCGAACGTCTGCAGGCGGATATCAACACCCTGTCTTCGATCTTCACGAAGCTCCTGCCCAACTGGGCCGGAGGTAGCGCCACGCCTTTCCACAACGACTTCAGCTATCCTGCCGTATGTATCGCCACCGACGGCAACGGTGCCGACATGGTGTCGGACAACAGCGACTACGAGTGGTTTTCGGTTGCGTTCGAGTATTCGGATCGCAACGCCAACTATGCCGTGCCCATGTTCACCTGGAATTTCTGCTACAAGCTGAACAAGCAGGCCAACGACATCCTGTCCACGATCCCTGCGGATACCGAAAACCAGACGCTTATCTATTACCGCGGCCAGGCGTTGGTGGCGCGTGCGTTTGCCAACTTCACGCTGGCGCAGCGTTTTCAGTTCACCTACAAGGGTAACGAGGACAAACCGACGGTACCCATCGTGACGTGGGACATGCCGGCCGAGCGTGCCGGTGCGAACCCCCGTGCCACCAATGCCGAGATCTACAAGCTGATCTACGACGATCTGACGCAGGCCATCGCCGACCTCGAGGGTTTCCAGCGCACGAGCAAGGCCGCCGCCGACCGGAACGTGGCTTACGGAATGCGTGCCCGCGTGAACCTGGTGATGAACAACTGGGGCGAAGCTGCCACCGATGCCGAAGCTGCCCTGAGCGGCTACACGTTCCTCTCCAAGGATGACGTGTCGGCTCCCGGTTTCAACAGTGCCAACTCCCCGTCGTGGATCTGGGCCGGCATCTACAAGGCTGCCGACACCCCCGCCAACTACCGCAATATCACCTGGGGCGGACACCTCTGCTCCTTTGCCCGCGGTTATACCACCAGCCAGGGTTTGTATAAGCGTATCAATTCGCTGCTTTACAACATGATCCCCGATACGGACGTGCGCAAGGGATGGTGGATCAACGCCAGCCTCGAATCGCCGCTGCTCGACCACATGGACTGGGACGGCGTGACCGGCTCGGCCATCAGCTCGCTGGCGATTCCCAATGTCAAGCGTGCCTTCCAGCCCTATACCAACGTGAAGTTCGCGCCTTATGAAAATAAGTGCGGTACGGACATCAACGCGGGCGACTGGTGTATCATGCGTGCCGAGGAGATGCTTCTCATCCAGGCCGAGGCCATGGCCATGGGCGGCAACCTCGGCGGCGGCAAGTCCCTGCTCGAGAATTGGGTCAAGACCTACCGCGATCCTTCGTATTCGTGCGCCGCCACGACTCCCGAGGCTTTCCAGAGCGAGATCTGGTGGCAGCGCCGCGTCGAGTTGTGGGGCGAGGGCCATGCCTATACCGACATCATGCGTCTGAAGAAGAACCTCGTGCGGTGCACGACGGACGGCAAGTCGGACTTCCCCGATGCCTGGGCGTTCAACATCGCGGCGACGGACGGTATCCTGCTGATGCGTATCCCCACCGGGGAGACCAACGCCAATGCGGCTATCGACCCTGTCAAGGACAACAACAACGAGGGTACGTTCCCTGTTAACGGCAGCGGAGCTGGTTTGACCGACGGATGCGTAGTTAAATAAGTTTTGAACCGGATAACATCGACAAAATATGAAAACACTCAAGAGTTTATTATATGTGTTCCTGGCGGCGTTCCTCTTCGTGGGGTGTAACGACGACGAGAACTTCAACCCCGGGGAACCCGAAGATCCCGATTGTTACAGCGTCTATTTCCCTACGCAGGAGAATATAGGTTCCAAGGAACTCGACCCCGCGGCTCCGACCGAGATGACGTTCACCGTACGCCGCCTGAAGAGCGAGGGTGCGATCGTAGTTCCCGTGGCCGTAACGTCGAGTGAGGAGGGAATCTTCGTTCCCTCGCAGATCGAATTTGCCGACGGGCAGGAGGAGACGACCTTCAGCATTCAGTTCCCGCAGGCCGAAATCGGTACCACGTATAAATGCGAGGTCAATATCGAGGACAAGAAGTACGCCTCCGTCTATGGTGAAAAAGCCACGGGCTTCGCCTTCAGCGTGACCCGCGTGAAGTGGAACAAACTGACGGGCAAAGGCGGCGAGACCAAGGGTAAGTGGCGCGACGACATCATTTCGACGCTGTTCAATACCGCCAACCCCAACGCCGAGGTCGACGTGGAGATTTACGAGCGGGCCGACAAACCCGGTTACTACCGCATGAATCCCTTTACGCAGGATTTGATCCGGGCCCTCTTTAACGGAACCGCACAGGCTTGCACCGAACCCAATATCATTATCGACGCCACCAACCCCGATGCCGTGTGGATCCCTTACCAGACGACGGGCGTGACGCTCGGAGGTGACGGCGAGATCGAAATTGCTTCGAAGGTCAATGCTAACTTCTCCTCCGTGAGCGAGTCGGCCAGCCTCTACGGTACGCTCAAGGACGGTATCATTACCTTCCCGGCCACCGGCATCATGGTGAACTTCACGGTCTCCGGCGGGTGGTACGGCGCCAACGGCAGCGGTCTGCAACGGATCATGCTTCCGGGTGCCAAGGCATACGACTATACGCTCGCACTGACGAACACCGAGCCTGCGGCCGGTGTGGTCAAGGTCGGCTTCAAGTTCGGTGCGGACGTGGCCAAGGTGAAATACGCGTTCTTCAACGGCTCGATGAGCGACGCGTTGGCCGACGTCCGTTCGGGCGAGATCGAATCGGGTGAGACCCCTTCCACCGAAATCACGGCTTCCGGCACGGTTTCCGCTTCGTTCGACGATACGGGCGTTTATTCGGTCGTCGGCAATATGTACAACACGGCCGGCGAACTGGTAGGGCGTTCGTTCCTCTCGTTCGGGTACGTCAAGTCGGGTGAGGAGTCCCAGAATGCGGTTATCCTTTCGGTAAGAACCGAACTTTCCTGGGAAAAAGAGGCGTTGGGCTATACCCCCGAGAATTCGATCAAGGCGATCCTGTTCGGACAGAATATCCAGTCGGGTTATTGGGGTTTGTTCAAGACTTCCGACCTGGCAGGCCTGAGCACGGCACAGTTGGGACAGGTTGCCAAATCCTCGGGCGATGCGTTCACGGAAGAAGAGCTCGCGAAGATCAACGGCAAAGAGTCTTTGGTTCCGTTCCTCGTCGGCCTGAACAGCGGTACGAGCTATACGCTCCTGGTGTCGGCTTTCAACGGGTATTTCTCCAAGGTCTATGCCGTCGAGCAGACTACCGCCGGTAAGGAAGACCCCATGCAGCAGAAGTATAAATTCGACGACGTCAAGGGTGAGGTGAGCAAAGACGATCTCTTCAATACGACGTGGAATTACTATGCCGTGGATGCATTCGACGAAAATGATGCCACCAACCGCCAATACCTCGGCAAGGTCACGTTCAGTGAGAATGCTGACGATCCTAATTACGTCAAAGTCAAGGGACTTTCGTCCTACCTTGCTTCGAATCTGGATACGAAAGACGACACGTTCCTGGCAAAGTACAACGGACTGGTCAGCCCGATGCCGACCTGCCACATCGGTATGTTCAAGACCTATCATGTCGGCAACATGTTCACCTACGAAGAGAATCCCACGGGAATAAATGGCAGCCAGGGTTGTCTCTATGCAGGCTATGTCGATGACGGAATCCTTGCATTCGTTCCGAACCCGAATTATGTGACGCAGGGCTACACCTTCAAAGGTATCTATTGGGGTGGTTTCGGCAATTATGATCCAGCCACGGGCAAATTCACGAATTTGGCTGCCGATCTGGTACAGTTCGACTACCTGATGCTGATAAATCCCGCAAACGACCCCAATGCGGTAACTGCCGCGGCTGTTGCCCGGGAGCTTGAGGTACGGCCGGCCAACAATTTCGTCGAACTGCGCGGGCCCGAATTGATTCAGGTACTTTGGAGCGAGCAGACCGGCAAACCTGTCAACCGTGCAACATTCGGCGGTTACGGTATGCAGCCCGACCTGGGCGTGGCCGATGCGGTCGCGACCTTCAGCGAGGGCAGTATGCCCCAGGCTCCGGGGGCGATCGTGATGATCGGCAAGAAGGTATCCTTGAAGTAACCGATTCCGGCAATGTTGGAATAATTATCGGGAGGAGCCGGCTCTGAGGGGTCGGCTCCGCCCTCTAAAAACCGATAGACTATGGCTGATAAAAAAATCCTACTTTTCGCCGTGCTGTTGCTGGCGGCGTGTACTGCCGATCCGGCGATGGATGGTGCCGACGGCGGGAATTCTTCTGCGAATACCGCAGCCGCCGCGAAGCTGATCAACACGCCTTACGATGCCAAGCAGGGGTCGCTGATCGTTTGTTTCGACGATGCTGCCGTGCCGACCATCGAGGCTACGGCGGCTTCCTTCGCCGCAACGCGCGGCGATGCCGGGGACGCTGCCGTACTGACCCGTTCGGGCATTGCCCCGGTCGACGAAGTGTTGCAGGGGCTTGAAATCACCTCCTTGCGCCGTGTGTTCCCCTACACACCCCGCCATGAGGAGCGTACGCGTGCCGCAGGCCTGCACAAGTGGTATGTCGTGACTTTCGACGAGCAGGCCGACCTCGAAGCCGCCGCCCTGAAACTGGCCGCCGTGGCCGAAGTCCGGAATGTCGAGTTCAACACGAAGCTTTATGTGACCTCGGTAGGGCCGCGCCGACCGCTGACGGCTGCCGATATGGCTGCCACCCGCGCCGCAGCCGCGGGGCGGTTCAACGATCCGCAGCTTTCCCGCCAGTGGCACTACAACAACAACGGCGACAAGACCGTTGCCTCGACGTCCCGCGCCGGGGCCGACATCAACGCCCAGGATGCCTGGGCGATCACGGCCGGTAACCCCGGCGTGGTGGTTGCCATCGTGGATCAGGGCGTGAAATATACGCATCCCGACCTTGCGGCGAACATGTGGATCAATACGCAGGAGAAAAACGGGGCTACGGGTGCCGACGACGACGGGAACGGCTATATCGACGATATTTACGGGTATAACTTCGTCACGCGCGGTGCCGTCTCCTGGGATCGCGAGGTCTGGGTCGGCGGCGAGAACAAAGGCGATTCGGGGCACGGGACACATGTGGCCGGTACGGTGGCCGCCGTCAATAACAACGGCGTCGGCGTTTGCGGCGTGGCTGGCGGCACGGGGCGCAACGACGGGGTGAAACTCATGTCGTGCCAGATATTCTCGGGCAACGACGCCACTTCGGGGGCTATCACCACTTCCGCCGAAGCCATCAAGTATGCCGCCGACAACGGAGCTGCGATCATCCAGTGTTCGTTCGGAAGCAAGGCGGGAGCCTATACTTCGGACAGCGCCTATGAGCGCGGCTCGGGCGTGCAGTACAATGCCATCAAGTATTTCATCGAATCTCAGAACTGCGATGCCGTCGGCGGCGGCGTGGTCATCTTTGCCGCCGGCAACGATGCTACTGCCATGTCGGGCTACCCGGGGGCTTACCACGATTATATCTCCGTGACCTCTTTCTCGCCCGATTACCTGCCGGCCTATTACACCAATTACGGCCCGGGCTGCAATATCTCGGCTCCCGGCGGCGACTATAAGATCAGTGCCGATGCGGCCAAGACCTACGCCGAAGTCCTGTCGACGGTTCCTTCCGAGTTGTCAGAATACAACGGTGCCGATTACGGCTTCATGCAGGGTACGTCGATGGCCTGCCCGCACGTTTCGGGCGTCGCGGCGCTCGGGCTCTCCTATGCGCTGGAAAAGGGAAAGAAATTCACGCTCGACGAGTTCAAGACCATGATCCTCACCTCGGTGAACGATATGGAAACCTATCTCGACGGTTCGAAAACCGGCCTTGTACTGGCCGACTACCGCAAGAAGATGGGTACCGGGTCGATCGACGCGTACCAGCTGCTCATGCAGGTCGAAGGGACACCCTGCCTGCGGGCCAAGGTCGGCACCAAGCAGCTCGTGGCCCTGACCAAATATTTCGGCGGCTCGGCTTCGAACCTGACCTATCTGCGGGTCGAGATGACGCGGGAGAATATGGATAAGCTCGGCATCACCGAGGCTCCTTCGATCTCCTACGGCAAACTGATGATCCACTGCACCAAACCCGGTGTCGCCAAGATCTCCGTCACGGCTATTGCCGGCGGCGGGAGTGTGGGCGGCGGCAGTTCGATGGGCGGTCAGGAGATCACCAAGGAATTCGCCGTCATCGCCCGCGCGACGGAAAATGCGAACGGAGGTTGGTTATAATAAACGATAAGATCATGAGAAAAACTCTTTATACCTTATTCGCCGTGCTCGGTTTGTGCATGTTCGCCGGCTGCGGCTCTTCGTCGAAAGGCGACGACGCTTCGCCGCTGGCCAAGCAGCTCGTGGGCGAATGGCACCTCGTTTCGTGGAACGGGGCAGCCCCCGGCGTATTCGATGCTTACGTGTCGTTCGCTTCGGATAAGACCTTCGAAATCTACCAGCAGATCGAGCAGGTCGGATACCAGAAATACACGGGTTCCTACCTGATCGGCAACAAGATGCTTTCGGGTAAATACAGCGACAATACGCCCTGGGGCAGCTCTTACGAAGTGTCGTTCGATGAGTCGGGCAATACGCTCACGCTGGTGAGCGATCCTTCGGTGGGCGAAGTGAGCGTCTATACGCGCGCTTCGATACCCGCGTCGGTCAAGGGCGGAGCCACGGTCATGAAGGCCTCTTCCCGCGCCGCCGGCCCGCTGCTGTTCTGACGACCCGGTTTTTCTGTAAAACTTTCTGGAAATGCCTTCTGCAATTCGCAGAAGGCATTTCCCATGTTGCGGACTTGTGCGGGTTTTACTTGAAAATAGGTACCGAAACATCGCTTGTTTTGCCCTGGGAGAAACAGAAACCCTTGATTCCGCTTGGAATCAAGGGTTTCTGTTTCTTTTGTGGTACCACCAGGAATCGAACCGGGGACACAAGGATTTTCAGTCCTTTGCTCTACCAACTGAGCTATGGCACCATCCCGATAATTGCGGTCGGAAGTACTTCTTTCCCGTATTATCGTGGTGCAAAGGTAAACAAAATTTCCAAACGTGCAAAATATTCTCCGAATTTTTGCGCATTATTGCAGTTCCAGGCTGATCCTGGGCACCTACAAATGTCCTGTACTCCTGCCTGCCGAGTCCTGTCGGACAGGGGCTGATTGAAAATATTGCCGGGGGCTTGCCATTTCCATCCTTGGCTGCTCCGATTCCGGAGGTCTGGATCGATAATAAACCATTTTCATTCGACCTTACTTGCGGGGCATCCGGAGTCTGGATGCCGGTTCTGGAACCGACCCGGCGGGAACCCACCGGATTACCGGGCGTACCCTTGCTCATCGGTCGCAGGGGCCGCTCCCTGCCCGGCTTGCCTTACAAGTTCCTGCAGCCCGGCCTCGTATTCCGCAACGGTTTCGCGGACGATCCGTCCCGCCGTCGGCAGCTCGCGGATCAGCGAGGCTGCCTGCCCGATTTCCAGCTCACCGTCTGTCAGGTCGCCTTCGAAGATGCCCCGTTTCGAGCGTCCGCGTCCCAGCAGCTGCTGTAACTCTTCGGCCGTCGCACCCCTGTTCTCCGCCTCCTCGACCGCACGGTAGAAGCCGTTGCGGATCAGGCGTGTCGGACTGAGCTTCTTCAGCGCGAGCATCGTGTCGCCCTCCTGCAGCCCGATGCAGAGTTTCTTGAATGCGTCGCTGGCCGAACTCTCTTCCGAAAGCGCGAACCGCGTTCCCATCTGGATGCCCTCGGCGCCCAGTGCGAAAGCCGCCAGCATACCGCGCCCGGTGGCGATGCCGCCCGCGGCGATCAGCGGTATCGCCACGGCCTGCCGCACCTGGGGTACGAGCACCATCGTCGTCGTCTCCTCGCGTCCGTTGTGGCCGCCGGCCTCGAAGCCCTCGGCTACCACGGCATCGACCCCTGCCTGCTGGCTTTTCAGGGCGAACTTCGTGCTCGAAATCACGTGCGCCACCTTGCATCCCGCTTCGTGCAGGCGGGCCGTCCAGGTTTTCGGGCTGCCTGCCGAAGTGAATACCGCGGGCACGCGTTCCTCCATGATGACGCCCATGATCTCTTCGGCGTAGCGGTACATCAGCGGGACGTTCACGCCGAACGGTTTTTCGGTCGCCGCGCGGCATTTGCGGATATGCTCGCGCAGCAGGTCGGGGGTCATCGAGCCGGAGCCGATCAGCCCCAGTCCGCCTGCTTCGCTCACGGCTGCGGCCAGCCGCCAGCCGCTGCACCAGATCATGCCGCCCGCGACGATGGGGTAGCGTATGCCGAACAGCGAAGTGATTCTGTTTTCCATGGTTTCAGGTATTTGTCGTCCTGCAAAAATAGGCAAATTATCGGGAGTGCAAGCTGCCTGCCACGGGAAATAACGGCCGTATTCCTTGGCCGGGGCTGAAAATTTTGCCACCTTTGCCCTGCGTTTTACGAATAACCGTTCACAACCATGATATATACGGAAGATACCCGGATCGCGGCGCTGGCCGTGCATATCGTCGGGAACAAGGCCAAGGACGAGCCCCTGCTCGTCTCCCCCGCATTGTCCGGGCAGGTCGGCGACACGGGCCTGATGCAGATCCTGACCACCTATTTCGCCGGAGGTTTCAAATCCGAGGAGTACTACAACCTCCACCACGAAACCGACCTGGCCTGCAACGAAGTCTATAATTTCGTCTGCAAGGTGTTCGACGACCGGGAGACGTTCTACGACAACTCCGTGAACCTTGCCCGGCACCTTTACGAGGCGGGTACCCACCCGCAGATCAAGGGCGGCGAATTTTACGTCGCCTATTTCACCGGCTGCCGCTTCGGGGGCGATGCGGTCGATGCCGTCGGGCTTTTCAAGTCCGAAACCCGCGGTACGTTCCTCGATGTCGGGGAGCAGGACGGGCAGCTGCATATCTTCTCCTGCCAGGGGATCGACGTCAACAAACTGGACAAGGGGTGCCTCGTGTTCGATACCGAGCGCGAAGAAGGCTTCGCCGTCTGCGTCGTGGACAACACCAACCGGGCGGAAGCGCGTTACTGGATCGACGATTTCCTGCATGTCCGCCCGCGGCAGGACAACTACCACAACACGCACAACGTCCTGGCCATGTGCAAGAAATACGTGACCAGGCACCTTCCTGCGGAGTTCGACGTGTCGAAGGCCGACCAGGCCGAGATGCTCAACGAGACGATGAAATACTTCAGGGAGCAGGACAGTTTTTCGCTCGACGACTTTTCTGAAAAGGTGATCCGCCAGCCCGAGGTCATGGAGAGCTTCACACGCTACAAACAGGAGTACGAGCAGGATCGCGAGATCCGTATCGAGGATGAGTTCGCCATTTCCGATTCCGCCGTCAGGAAACAGGCGCGCGCCTATAAGAGCGTCATCAAGCTCGACCGCAATTTCCATATCTATGTCCACGGCAACCGCAACCTGCTGGAGCAGGGCGAGGACGAAAAGGGCAAGTTCTACAAGGTCTATTACCAGGAGGAGGAATAACCTCCTTTCCCGGGCGGGATTGCCGTGCCGGCAAGGCGGACTGCAAGGTGCAGCCCGCTTTTTTTGTGTATTGTGCCGAATAACCGGATTTTGAATCCCCTTCACAGGGAGCAAATAGTCGCTTATTGTGTATATTTGTATATGAAGTGGGGATTCCGAAAGGTACGGCAGGTTGCTGCGTTATCTCGCACGGCCTGTTTTTATGGTCCATTATAACCGGGTGAAGGCCGGGTCATCGTTTGCAGGATATTCCGGGACGATGCGATTATAGTGCATTCGGGCTGAAATCGGCGGATTATCCGTCTCAGGACTTCAGTGGAAGCGGTATCATCCTGCCAACTACTTATTTGTAGTTATAAATCAGGGTATAAATGCGGTAATTTGCACTATGAAAAGGCAGCGACGAAATGACTTTTTTGTCGGGCAGGTTGCTGACAGGCTGGCGAAAGCCAGACGAAGGCGTAACCTGATTCAGGAAGTCGTGCGTTTCGATACCGGGCTGAATGTCGGCCGGATCGAAGCCGGATGTTCCGATATCACGCTGTCGACCTTGGCTGACCTTTGTGATTATTATGATATTTCACCCGGGGAGTTGTTTCAGGACATAGTGACGCACTCATCCTGAAGAGGGAACCGGCCATGCGGCCGGTTCCCTCATTTTATGTCCTCATGTCCCGAGGGTTTTCTCGAATGCCAGCCGTTCGCCGCTCCGGTAGCGTACCTTCCCGCAATAGACGAACCCCAGCCGCCCGAGCATACGCAGCATGTAACGGTTGTCGAAATTGGTGTCGACGCGCATACTGCCCGTGCCGCGCCCGCACGCCATCGCTTCGACGCGCCGCATGAACTCCGTCGCCACCCCGCGGCCTTTCTCGCCGTCGGCCACCGCCATGCGGTGCAGTACGACATAGTCCCCGTCGGTGAGCCAGGCCCCTTCGATGGCGTCGTAGGCCGGTTCCCCGTCGAATACCACCGCGCCGTAGGCGACGACGTTGCCCTGGGCTTGGGCTGCGGCCGCTTTTGCTGCCTGCGTCTCCCGCATCTCCCGCGCTTTGCGTGTTTCTTCCGTCGCTTCCGTCGCCTCTTCCGTCGCCTCTTCCGTCGTCGCTGCCGTTTCGTCGGCGCCGGATCCCGTTGCGCCGGCCTCCCCCGTGTCCGTTATTTTCCGCGCGGCAGCCGTTTCCGGACGGAAACCCGCAGCCCCCGTGCCGTCGCTTCCCCGCGCTTCGGGGCTCTTTTCCGCCTCCGGTTTCTCGAAGACCCATCCGTAGCCGCAAGCGATGTCGTGTCCGATATCGGCCGCTGCCGGATAGCCGTCCTGCCATTGCAGGCTTCCCAGTGCCCGCATCTGCGCCTGCGCCTGCCGGATGATCTCCATGATGCGCGCCGCGTCGGCGGGGCGGGCGCGCCGGAACACTAATTTTTCGTCCATACGGCAAATATAGGATAAAATGCCGTGATACGCTACTGCCCGGGGGATATCTGCGCGGCGGAATTTCCGCCGTACGGCTTTTTTATCCCTCCTTCCGCCCGGGCGGGATGCCTTCCGCAGCCTTTTTTACCATGCCCCGTGCGAATCCGGCAAAAAAATCCGGGATAAAATCGTACATAATAGGCAAAAATCGTAACTCCAGACCCCTGGTTGTGCCCTGCGGACTTTTATCCCGATGCCCCGTCCTAAATTCGTTTTCAGCGGGACAGCCCTTCTGCGGGGCCTCCCCCGGGATACCCACCGAACCTATTTTTTAACCTTAAAATTAGTGTGTATGAGTTTTTCTACTAACCGTTTTTCCCGGAAAGCACTATTACTTGTGACAGCCGTGTTCTCTGCGTCGTTGCTGTGGGCGCAGGCCACCGGCATCTCCGGACGTGTGCTCGATGAGACCGGTGCGCCGGTCATCGGTGCGACGGTCATGGTCAAAGGCACCACGATCGCCACGGCGACCAATGTCGACGGCACCTTTAACCTGAAGAATACGGGCCGCAACGTCACGCTCGTGGTATCGTATGTCGGCTACGAGGCGCAACAGGTGGCGTCGAAGGGTGCCGGGTCGGTGACGATCACGCTCAAGCCCGAGGCCATCGGCATGGAGAGCGTCGAAATCGTCTCCGTGGGCTACGGTACCCAGAAACGCGAATCGGTCGTGGGGGCCATCTCCACGATCCGGCCCGAGGAGCTGCGCGTCCCCGTACGGTCGCTGAGCCAGACGCTGGCCGGTAACCTGGCGGGTGTGGTCGCGTTGCAAACCTCGGGCGAGCCCGGCAAGGACGACGCCCAGTTCTGGATCCGCGGTATCGCCACCTTTACGGGCAGTCCCGATCCGCTGATCCTGGTCGACGGTATCGAGCGTCCTCTCAACGACGTCGACCCGCTGGAGATCGAGTCGTTCAGCGTCCTGAAAGACGCCAGCGCCACGGCCGTATACGGCGTACGCGGTGCCAACGGCGTTATCCTTGTCAACACGCGCCGCGGTTTCGACGGCCCGGCCCGGATCGACCTGCGTTACGAGCAGGGTTTCTCGTTCGCCAGCAAACGCCTGTCGTTCGTCGACGCCGCTACCCGCTCCGAAATGTTCAACGAGGCGGTGGATGCCGTGAATGCCTCGGCGGCACTGAAATACGGCGCCGACGAGATCAAGGCCATGCGCATGCAGACCGACCCCGAGGTCTATCCCGATGTCGACTGGCAGAAGCTCCTTATGAAAAAGGTGTCTCTTTCGGAGAAGGTGAGCGCCAACATCTCGGGCGGCGGCAAGTTCGCCCGCTACTTCACGGCCCTCTCCTTCTACAACCAGGAGGGGCAGTATGCCGTCAAACCCGGCAAATATTCGTGGGTGAGCGACAAGATCGGCCGTTACGGCGAGAATGTCAACTACAAACGCTATAACTTCCGCTCGAACGTCGACATGGACATCACCAAGACCACGGTGGTGAATCTGGGCGTGCAGGGCAACGTGACCGAGAACATGGAGCCCGTCGAGGGATCGGCTGCCATCTACCGCGACATCATCAACGCGGCGCCGAACGCTTTCCCCGTCCGCTTCAAGGACGGCGAACTGGCCGGCCGCGACGGCCTGAACAACCCCTATAACATGCTCACGCAGCGCGGTTGGAAGAAGACCACCGGCAATACGCTTCGCGCCAACCTGACGATCAACCAGGATTTCTCGTTCATCACCCCGGGCCTTTCGGCCAAGGTGAGCTACGCCTACGACGCCGTGAATTATTCGGTGGAGGAGCGTGCGCGCAACATCAACTTCTTCGAGGCCACGGGCCGCGACCAGGACGGCGAACTGATCCGCACCGAGTGGCAGGCCGACCAGAAACAGGAGTACCTGAATTACAAACAGTCCGGCAACGGTTCCCGTACGCAGTACGTCGAGGCGGCGATCAATTACAGCCGGACGTTCGGCGAAAAGCACGAGGTCGGCGGCCTGCTGCTCGGCTTCGCCAAGGATTACCGGTTGCAGGAGGCTACGAGCGATTACCTCAAGTCGCTGCCCAACCGTTCGCTCGGCCTTGCCGGCCGTCTTACCTATGCCTACGACAAGCGTTACCTGATCGAGGCCAACATCGGTTTCAACGGTTCGGAGAACTTTGCCAAGGGCAAGCGCATGGGCGTATTCCCCGCCGTGGCTATCGGCTGGGTGGCCTCCGAGGAGAGCTTCCTGCGCAACAGCGAGGTGCTGACGTGGTTCAAGATCCGTGCGTCGGTCGGGCAGGTTGGCAACGACCAGATCCCCAGTACGCGTTTCATCTACCTGGCTACGATCAACAGCGGCGCCAACGGTTACGGCAACCTCGGCGTCAACTTCGACCAAGGGGCCGGCGGTATCGGCGAAGGTCGCATGGCCAACCAGGACGTGACGTGGGAGGTGTCGACCAAATACAACGTTGGTATCGAAACCGGGTTTTTCAACGAGTTGAAAATCAATGCCGACTTCTTCTACGAGCGGCGTGAAAACATCTTCCTCGCACCCCAGTTCTCGGAGATTTCGGGGCTTCCCAAGGATTATACCAACTACGCCAACATGGGTCTGATGGAGAACCGCGGCTTCGAGGTTTCGGCCGAATACGTCAAGCGTTTCAGCAAAGACCTCACCGTCTCCGTCCGCGGAAACTTCACCTTTGCCCGCAACAAGGTGATCGACGACGGCAAGTACTATGCCTATCCGTGGCAGGATCAGCGCGGCGTGCGTTACGGACTGACCATGGGCTACCGTGCCATGCACCTCTTCTCGCAGGAGGAACTGGACAACATGCCCGACTACTATACGCAGTTCGGCCTGGACAAGCAGCAGCTGCGTGCCGGCGACATCCGCTACGAAGACCTCAACGACGACGGCAAGATCACCGAGGCCGACATGACGTGGATCGGCAACCCCACGATGCCGGAGATCGTCTACGGTTTCGGAGCGTCGCTCAACTACAAGGGCTTCGACTTCTCGTTCCTCTTCCAGGGCGGCGCCAACCGTTCCTCCTACCTGAGCGGCGGCTGGTATTTCTACCCGTTCCAGGCAGACCGCGGCCCGAAGTTCATGGGTAACGTGATGACCATCTTCAAGGATCGCTGGACGGTGGACAACCCCGATCCGCACGCCTTCTCGCCCCGCCTGTCCTACGGTGCCGATGCCAACAACTACAAGACTTCGACCTGGTGGCAGCGCGACAGCGACTACCTGCGCCTGAAGAATGTCGAGATCGGCTATACGCTGCCCTCGGCCTGGGCCAGCAAGCTCCGGTGCAGCTCGCTGCGCATCTATGCCACGGGTGTGAACCTGTTTACGGTCAGCAAATTTATCTCCGACTACTGGGATCCCGAGACGGGTGCCGATGCCTATCCCATGCAGCGCCAGGTTTTCGTCGGTGTGAATTTAACCTTCTAATACAGCCTAAAGAATGAAAAAGAATATCGTATATTTAATGCTCGCGTCGCTCCTTTTGTTTACCGGCTGCGCCAACTATCTGGATCAGGATCCCGAAGACCTGAACTCGATGGACAAGATCTTCTCGTCCAAGATCGAGACCACCAAGTGGTACAACCGCATTTACAGCGACGATTTCATGGTGCAGGAGATGCATTACAGCGGCCAGATTCCCTATTTCTGGTGCACCGACGAATCGGCCTACATTCTCGAATCGCACGTGCGCAATATCGCTGAAGGGAAGATGAGCCCCGACAACTACTACGGTTACACGGGTTCCTACAACCTCTATTTCTTCGTGCGTTACTACCAGGCCATCCGCCATTGCAACCTGTTCCTTGAAAACGTGGACAAGTGCGCCGAACTGGGCGAGATCGACCGCCGCACGATGCGTGCCGAAGCCCGCTTCATGCGTGCCTATTACCACTACCTGCTGCTGCGCCTCTACGGCCCGATCCCCATCGTAGAGACCAGCCGTTCGGCCGACCAGATCGGGGCTTCGCAGGCGCGCAACACGCTCGGCGAATGCGTCCGCTGGATCAACGGCGAGATCGACTGGGCCTGTGAAAACGGCATGCCCGCCGCCCGCGACGAGAAATTCACGCTGGGGCTCCCCACCATCGGTGCCGCCCGGGCCATCCAGTCGCGCATGCTGCTGATGGTCGCCAGCCCGCTCTTCAACGGCAATTCGGCCTACAAGAACTGGACGAACCACGACGGCACGGTGCTCATGCCCCAGACCTATGACAAGGAGCTGTGGAAGAAGGCCGCCGATGCCGCCAAGACGGTCATCGACATGACCGAATACCAGTTGCTCAAACCGGCCGCTGACGCTACGTTCGATGAGATCGTGGATAACCTCCGCGCCGTGACGACCACCTGGGGCGCCGGCAAGAATACCGAGATCATCTGGGGGCACCCCAACTCGGTGCAGTGGTACGGCATGTGCGCCCTGCCGGCGCGCTGGTACGGCTGGAACGGCCGCTATTCGCTGGCCATCGGCATGATCAACGATTTCTTCATGGCCGACGGCAGCCCGAGCCGCCCGCTCGAAGAGTGGTTCGCCTCCAAAAAATTCTCGTCCGAAGCCGGCGACGGCACCATCGCCAATACGTTCTGGATGTTCGTCGGCCGCGAGCCGCGGTTCTATGCCTCGGTTCATTTCCCCAACCAGCGCCTGTCGTACGCCTACGAGAACAAGACCGACAGCTACCAGGATGCCGACGGCTACGGCGTGGTCGATTTCTGGTACTCGGGGCTGAGCGGCAACGGCAGCACCCCGGGCGACAAGAACACCTCGGGATTCTCCGTGCGCAAGAACCTTCCGCTGGATTACCGCAGCAACAAGCAGACCAGCGAGGCGACGCGTATGCTCAACGTGCCTTTCCCCATCATCCGCCTGGGTGAGGTCTACCTCAATTACGCCGAGGCCCTGAACGAGTACTACGGCACCTCCCGGCAGGACGAAGCGCTCTATTACCTCAACGAAATCCGCACCCGTGCCGGCATCCCGGCCTATGAGGGCAGCTATTCGCAGGACGAGATGCGGGAGATGATCCGCCACGAGCGCAAGATCGAGCTGGCGTGGGAGTGCAACCGCTATTTCGACGTGCGCCGCTGGTTCACGGCCCATGGCCCCGACGGCGAGTTCAACCACGACGAATACGGGCTGGACATGTCGCGCGGTACGGGTGCCACCGACCCGGCGTTCTTCACCCTGACCAAGGTGGCCAACAAGCGCTTCGACATCCAGCACTACTTCCTGCCCATCAAGTCTTCGGAGATCATGCTCAACACGCAGCTGGTGCAGGCGCCCTACTATTGATGGCCGCAGCCGGACACATGTTAAACTTAAAAATGGAAAATTCGCTATGAAACAGTTTTTTAAGATACTGGCGCTCGCGGCCCTGGCGCTGCCTTTCACCGGCTGCGACGTGGAGTATTCGGACATAAATATTCTGCCCGACCCGGTTTTCGAACAGAACGGGCTGTACACGGCCAATACCATATCCATCTATGACGACTACGAAACCGTCATCAATGTTTCGAGAACTGCCGGTCTGTCGAAAGAACTGGAATTGGATATCGTGGTGGACGAAACACTGCTCGCCGAATACAACGAATTGTACAACACCGACTATAAACTGCTGGAAACGCAGTTCTACGACATTCCGAAGAATGCGCAACTTGCAAGTACGGTCAAGTCCGTCGATATTTCCGTGCGGATACATCCCAAAGCCCTGATTGCGGCCAAAGGCATGGCTGCGGCTAACAACATGCTGCTCCCCATCCGTATTTCCAATGCCTCCACGCCCGTCGAGGACGGCGGTTCGATGATGCAGGCGCTGTTGCGTTTGAACATCGTCGAGCCGATTGTGCAGGTGGAGATGCCCGAACAGATGCCGCAGCTGGAGTTCATTCCGACCATTCCGCTGCCGCAGGAAATTACGCTGAACGCCACGGCCAATTTCAACACGTTGGAGGTGGCGAAAATCGGCTATCGGGTCAATGCATCGAAAGTCGATGCCTATAACGAGGAGCACGGCACCTCTTACCAGCTGTTGCCCGAGCAGTATTATAAAATCAAGGAATCGGATTTCGATACGGAAACGCTGGAAATCGAGAGCCGCATCGAATTCGATTGCGCTGCAATCGGCGGTGAGGGCACCTACCTGCTGCCGCTCGAAATGCATTCCGACGACTATTCGGTCGTCCAGCGGGAGCCGGTTTATGTCTTGATTCAGATGTCCGAACTCAAAATATGGGTAACGAACGTCGCCGACCTCGCAAAAACGTCGGGCAAGGGAAAAATCAGGGTGCAGATGAACTCCCCGATGACTGTCGGCCAGCCCGTCGACTTCGTATTCGAACCGGAGAAGGTCGAAACCTACAACACGGAGCACGGGACTGCATTCAAGACGCTGGATGCCGCCAAGGTGGTCGTTACCCCGACTGAAATTCAGGCCGGCAGCCAATACGGCGAACTCTCGTTCGAGCTCGATCTGTCGGAATTGGATTACGACGGCGCCGATAAATACATGGTTCCGCTGACCTTCAAGAGCAGCGAACTGGTGGACGGCACGATCGTAACCGGCCCGTCGACATTCTACATTGAGGTGAACAAGACGCTCAAGGGCACCTACGACAAGGAAGTCTGGGGCGAAGAAAAAAGCAACCGAGTTCTGAAACCGGCTATTTTCATCGCAGGACAGGACGGCTATGCCGAGTCGCGGAATGCGAAGAAGCAGAAGTACATCATCAATTACAACCAGACGTGGACAGGCGGCCTGATTTACTTCAATATTTCGGACGAAACGGTCGCAGGACATCCCAATCGGCGGGTACTCGTCGATTTCTCGGATCGTCCCAACGAAAGAGCTGACGGTTATGACCAGATTGTCGATTCCGGCAGTTATCTGGACACTGACACGGGGGATATTTATTTCAACCTCCGGGTTATGGACGGTGCGTACGGCGCGACGGGCGGATTCGGTATCGAAGTGGTACTGTCCAACCGTGCAGACCTTTGACGGTCTGGCAGGGCCGATGGCCGGGGGTACACAGGGTATCCCCCGGCCATCGGCAACCGCTGCCCTGCTGGCAGGGGGCTGCTCCGGCCTGTAACCTTTCCGGCACAGATCGCCGCGCTGAAAACCCTGAAATGATTGAATTTTAAATATACCGGTTATGAAAAAAATGCGATTCTTTTTGTGCGTAGTTCTGTCGGCCGCGGCGCTTTGGTCATGCGGCGGCGACGGTGACGGCGAGCCCGGGCCCGAACCTCCCGTGCCGCCCGTCGTGGATCCCAATGCCGTCGAGGTCGTCAACAGCGGCTTCGAAAAGGGGCTCGAAGGCTGGACGCGCGTCGATTTCCACAACGGCGGCAAGGTGACGGTCGAGGTGGTCGAGGGTGCCGGCGTCAACGACAGCCGCTGCATCAAGATCCAGCAGTTCCCCGAGAACGGCCGTTGCGGCGTGGGCATCAAACAGAAGCTTACGGGGCTGGAACCCGACCAGATGTACCGCATGTATGCCAAGGTCAAATATTCGGACATTCCGCAGGACGAGGGGCGCGGCGCCATCCTGTTCGACATGTCCCAGAAGCAGTTCTGGGGCGCCTCGAAATTCCTCTACGGCACCAACCTCAGGAACTGGACGTCGCTCCATTTCGACTTCCTTTCGCAGGACGACGGGACTGCCGAGATCGTCTGCTCGCTGGGGTTCCGTTACGGCGGGACGACCAACGGCGGCTATTCGACCGGCACGGCCTACTTCGACAACGTGAGCGTGGTGAAGGTCACCGACGAACTTTTCATGCAGGAAGGCGAGCATATCCGCCTCTTCGTCGAACCCTCGCAGGTCTACGCCTCGGCGTCGCAGATCACCGAGTGGATCGCCAACCTGGACAGGATGTACGAGTCGTATGCCGACCTGGTGGGGGCGACCCCGCACGAGGGGCGCAAGCTGGCGATCCTTTCGTCGCGCGGGCTCGAAAGCGGTTATTGGGCGCTGGCGGGCTATCCCATCCTGTGGAGCAGCAACTATTCGGCCGTCACCTCGACCTTCGAGGAGCTGGCGCAGCACGGCACCTGGAGCTTCGGCCTGATGCACGAACTGGGGCACGTCTTCAACCTGGGCAATTCGAGCTGGAACTGGAACGACGAGATGTTCGCCAATTTCCGGATGCAGTACGGCCTGGAACAGAACCAGGGCAAGGTCTGGATGGACGAACGGGTCTACACCGGGCGCGAGATTCTCGACATGTACAAGAAGGATTACGACAATACGGTCTACACGCAGGTCAACGACAACGGCATCCATTACATGCTCGGTCGTCTGGCCGGCCCGGGCGGCATCGGCTGGGAACCTTTCAAGGCCGCTTTCCGCGAACTGACGACCACGGGCGGCGCGCCCTCGGGCAAATACGACAAGTTCGAATACCTGCTTTCGCTCCTTTCCAAGCACGCTACCCGGCTGACCGGGCGCGACGTGGATGTCAAGACGCAGTATTTCACCGAGGCCGAGCTGGCTTCGATCCGCAAACAGTTGCAATAATAACCGCCGTATCCCGTCGCGGGGCGATGCGTCGCCTCTGCCGGGCGGCAATTAATACCCAATACGAAAAATGAAGAGAGTGGTATTTCTACTCGCCGCCGTCGCGGCGTGCGTGCTGTGCCTGTGCGCCTTCGGCTCGAAGGTCAAGGTCTTCTCCGACAATTTCGACCGGCCCGAAAGGTTCGCGCGCTACTGGAACCATAACGCCGGGGAGGTGCCCGGCACGGTCGAATACCTGCCCGAAGGCGGTGCCGACGGCAGCGGATGCGTGAAGATCGCCAGCGCCGAAAAGACCGCCCTGGCCATCAAACACAAACTTACGGGGCTGCATCCCGGCAAGCTCTACCGCCTGAGTGCGCTGATGAAGTGCGACAGCGTGCAGGACGGCCGCGGCGCCGTGCTCTACCTCGACCCCGAGGGACTGGAACAGTCGTGGAATGCCTCGGAGTTCGCCTACGGCACCAACGACTGGACGGAAGTGTATATGGATTTCGTGCCCGACCGGCAGGGCGAAGCCGTCGTCTGCTGCGGCCTGGGATTCCCCTGGGGCACCTACAACGGAGGCAAAGCCTCGGGGACGGTGTGGTACGACAACGTGAAGGTCACACCGGCGCCCGAAGAGGCCCTCTATACCCGCGAGGGCGAACACATCGTGCTGAGGCTCGACCGCGACAAGGTGACCGTCTCCGATGCCGACATCGACGCCTGGCTCTCGAAGCTCGACCGCACGTACGAGGCGTACCGCGACCTGGTGGGCGACGTGCCCTTCGACGGGCGCAAAATCATGATCCTCAACACGCCGGGCATCGAACCCGGTTACTGGGCGCTGGCCGGCAACCCGATCCTGTGGAACAGCCACGTCGCCGTGTCGAAGCTGCTCGACCGCACGGTCGAGTTCGGCGACTGGGGCTTCGGCATCATCCACGAGATCGGCCATGTCTTCTCGCAGGGAAACATTTCGGGTACGGGACGCTGGAACTGGAACGACGAGATTTTCGCCAATTTCCGCATGTCCTATGCCCTCGAAGCGTGCGACGGTACGATGTCGCAGCGCGACATCTGCTACCGGGGTGCCGACGTAATCAACTACTACAAGATTTTCTACGACGAAACCATCGGCGCCGGCATCCCCAAGAACAACGGCGATGCCCTGCATTACACCTTCCTGCGCATCAAGGAGCGTTACGGGTGGGACGTCTACAAAAAGGCGTTCCGCGAACTCTACGCGCTCGGCGACTCGGGGCAGGAAGGGCTCGAGACGCCCTACGACAAATTCCTCTTCTTCCTCTCCTACGTTTCGAAGGCCGCGGGCGAAGATGTCGTGGCGGCGACCTATACGCCCGGGGAACTGGCCCTGATCGAGGAATCGCTTAGAAACTGATGCCGATGAATACCTTGCGAACAGCCCTCCTGGCCCTGGTCGTGGCCGCCGCGTTCCGCGCTGCCGCACAACCGGTCTATACCTTCCGCGTCAAGGTCGGCATCGACCGCGAATCGGTCGATTCGCTGGGCGGGCGCGACCGGGTCGTGCAACTGACCGAAGATATGTTCCGGCGCGTCAACCGTGCTTTCAACTACGGGGCGCAGCTGCGTGCGGTCTACGATTTCGTGGTGGATTGGGACGCCTTCTACATCTACGACGGCGTGTCGGCCGACCAGATCCGCAAGCCCCATCCCGACCACGATTATCTGGTGGTGATGGACGGTTACAAATCCGATCCCCGCGAGACGGGCGGCGGCTGGTACGGCGACGGGATCCAGGCCATCTACCATTCGCGCACGCACAACGACCGTTTCAACAGCCCGTTCGAGAAGAACGCCATCGACGGCATCATCCACGAGTTCGGCCATGCGCGGGGCGTCCCCGACATCTATGCCATGAAGGTCGACGCGGACAAGAACCCCGTCAACGGACAGGCGTTTTCCGGCGTGCGGTGCATCATGAATTATCCCTATGGCGAGGAGCTCTGGAGTGACTATGCCGTCCGCATGATCGACCATGCCGCCGACCGCAATGTCGACATCGACGACCTGGTGGCGGGCGTGTTGCCCGACCGTATCCGGGTCGAGGTGGCGGATGCCGACGCAAGCCCGGCCAAAGGGGCTGTCGTGCGGTTCTATCCCGTGCGATGGTACACCTATACGGTGACCGCCGAGCCGCAGGCCGGGGCCGCGACCGACCGCCGCGGACGCTGTACGGTTCCCGTTGCGCGAATTTTCGAACCCGAGCAGGAGTTCGGCGTGCGCTATTGCAACTGTCTGGTCGAGGCGGAATACGGCGGCGTGAAAGCCTATGGCTGGCTGCCGCTCTACGAGTTGCAGAACACCCGTTTTGCCGGGCAGCGGGAGCATACGCTCCGGCTGCGGCTCAAACGCGGCTGCGGGCTGGTTCACGCCGTAGGAATTGACGAATAATTGCTATCTTTAGGGCTCTCAATCACAAAACACCGAATTATGACCCGAAGAACCTTACTGACTTGCATTTTCATGCTGTCCGCAGTTGCCGTATGCGGACAACGCTGGCAGATCGCCCCCGACGGGCGGGGCATCGTGTGGAAGGTCGGCAGCGACATCCCGCACGACGACCACATCGAGATGAGCGGCGAGCGGATGGCCTTCGTGCTCCGCTGGGGCGTCGACTCGCGCGGGGCGTTCCGTCAGGAGCGTTCGCTCGTGTTCCCCCTGCTGCGCACCCTGCCTAACAACACCCACGCCAGCCTGATGTACCGCATGGCCGCGGACATCCCTTCGCTACTGGGCGTCAACGGCCTGGCCTTGCAGGACGAACGGGTCGGGCAGGTGGTCATCGACGGTG
The DNA here is from genome assembly GCF_003435745.1 of Alistipes sp. AM16-43. Classification (NCBI taxonomy): domain Bacteria; kingdom Pseudomonadati; phylum Bacteroidota; class Bacteroidia; order Bacteroidales; family Rikenellaceae; genus Alistipes; species Alistipes sp. AM16-43. The sequence continues at coordinate 158,406 of NZ_QTUQ01000002.1, read as the reverse complement.
CGCTGGAGGTGCAGAGCCGCTGGGGCGTCGGTAAGATGAACGTCGGTTCGGCGCGGGACATGAAACCCGAGCCCGTCGTGGAGATGACGCGTACGATCTTCCCTTCGCGCACGCTGCCGCTCATGTGCGAGCGCTACACGCTGCGTAACGTCGGGGCGAAGCCGCTGACGGTTTCCGTACCCGAATTCTCGCAGGTCGTGACGACCGATCCGGCCAAGGGCGTCACGGGCAGCTATGTCGTGCGGGGCGACATCGCGGGCAGCGGCACCTTTACGCTTGCCGCGGGGGACTCGCTCGCGTTCGACGCCGTGTTCCAGGCCTACCCGGGCGGCGGAGAGCCCCTGCACCCCGACGTGGCGGCCGAATTCGCCGCCCGGATGGCGTTCGTCAGGGAGTGCATCGACGCGAACCTCGTGCTCGAAACCCCCGACCCGGTGATCGACACCCAATTCCGCTATGCCAAGCTGCGGGCTGCCGAGAGCATCGTTGCGACCAAGGGCGGCTACATGCACGCCCCCGGCGGCGAATCCTACTATGCGGCCATCTGGGCCAACGACCAGGCCGAATACGTCAACCCCTTCTTCCCCTTCCTGGGCTACGGGGTGGGCAATGCCTCGGCGCTCAATTCGTTCCGCCATTTCGCCCGCTTCATGAACCCCGCATACGAACCGCTGCCCAGCTCGGTCATCGCCGAGGGCGACGACATCTGGAACGGCGCGGGCGACCGCGGCGACGCCGCGATGATCGCCTGCGGGGCGGCACGCTACGCCCTTGCACGCGGTGACCGTGCCGAGGCCGCCGAGCTGTGGCCGCTCGTCGAGTGGTGCCTCGAATACTGCCGCCGCCAGCTTACGGCGGACGGCGTCGTGGCTTCCGACACCGACGAACTGGAGGGGCGTTTCCCCACCGGCGATGCCAACCTCTGCACCTCGACGCTCTATTACGATGCACTGCTGTCGGCCGTGTCGCTCGGCCGCGAGCTGGGCGTGGAATCCGCCCAGACCGCCCGCTATGCCGCACAGGCCGGGGCGCTCGCCCGAGCTATCGACGCGCACTTCGGCGGCGAGGTCGGCGGGTACGACACCTACCGCTACTATGCGGGCAATACGCTGCTGCGCTCGTGGATCTGCATGCCGCTGATCGTGGGGCTGAAGGAGCGCAGCGAAGGCACCGTCCGGGCGTTGCTCGGCCCCGAGCTGATGACCGACGACGGCCTGCTGACCCAGCAGGGCAGCTCGACGTTCTGGGATCGCTCGACGCTCTACGCCCTGCGCGGGATCTACAACGTGGGGCAGGCCGACCGTGCGACCGAACTGCTGCACCGCTATTCGCAGCGGCGCCTGCTGGGTGACCATGTGCCTTATCCCATCGAGGCGTGGCCCGAAGGCTCGCAGCGCCACCTTTCGGCCGAGAGCGGGCTCTACTGCCGCATCATCACCGAGGGCCTGTTCGGCATCCGCCCCACGGGGCTGCGGTCGTTCGACCTCACGCCTTCCATGCCCGCTGCCTGGGACGGCATGTCCCTGCGCCATATCCGGGCGTTCGGCTCCGATTTCGACATCACGGCCCGGCGCGAGGCGGACGGCAGGCTCCGCATTACGGTGGCCCGGCCCGGCGCAAAACCGAAAATATACCGCGCGGCACCCGGCGCGACGATACGGGTGAAACTAACCGATTAACAATCCGATTTACCTATGAACCTTTTCCGCTGCTTCGCCATTTCGTTTGCATTGTCCTTCGCGGCCGCCTGCTCGTCCGGCCCCGGGACTGATTTCAAAGTCGCCTCGCCCGACGGGACGCTCTGCGTCGGGATTCGTGCGGCCGACTCGCTGACCTATACCGTGACCCGCCACGGTACGCCCGTGCTGCTGCCTTCGGCCATCGGGCTGCACTTCGCCGACGGTACGGTGCTGGGACGCGGTGCGAAGGTGACCGATGCGCGGCGCGAAACGGTGGAACGGGTCGTCGAGGCCCCCTTCTACCGGCAGGCACGCTTCACGGAGCATTACAACCAGCTGCGGCTTACCTTCGAAGGCGGTTATGCCGTGACTTTCCGGGTCTTCGACCAGGGTTGCGCCTACCGTATCGAAACGCATCTGCCGGGCGAACGAACCGTGGCCGGTGAAGTGGCCGAGTTCAATTTCGCGGGCGACCCCGGGTTGTTCGCCGCCTATTCCGACGGCCTGTGCAACGCCTACCAGAGCCAGTATGAGAAGTGCCGCCTGAGCGCGCTGGGAACGGAAAAACCCGTCCTGCTGCCGCTGGCCGCCGACTGCGGCGCCGCCGGCCGCGTGTTGGTCTGCGAAGCCGACCTGGAAGCCTATCCCGGCATGTTCCTGACGCCCTCGGCGGGTGGCCTGCGGGGGCTGTTCGCCGCCGTGCCCGACAGTTGCTACCTCCACGAGCGCCGCTGCCAGGAGAAGGTCGCCACGCGCCACGACTATATCGCCCGCGTCGAGGGCACGCGGACATATCCGTGGCGTATCCTCGCCGTAGCCGACGAAGACCGCGAACTTCCGACCAACGACCTGGTCTATGCCCTCGCCGCAGAGAACCGCATCGGCGACTGCTCGTGGGTGAAGCCCGGCAAGGTGGCCTGGGAGTGGTGGAACGACTGGGGGCTGACGGGCGTGGACTTCGAGCCGGGCATCAACACGCGAACCTATAAGGCCTATATCGACTTCGCGGCCGACTACGGGCTCGAATACGTCGTGCTGGACGAAGGGTGGTCGGATCCGAAGGCCGGCGACGTGATGTCCGTGGTCGAGCAGATCGACCTGCCCGAACTGGTGCGTTATGCCGACGCCAAAGGTGTCGGGCTGATGCTGTGGGTCGTGGGCAACGTGCTCGACGCCAAGCTCGAAGAGGCGTGCAGCTACTATGCCGGATTAGGTATCCGCGGCTTCAAGGTCGACTTTATCGACCGCGACGACCAGAAGGCCGTCGAGCTGGTCTACCGCCTTGCCCGGGTCGCCGCCGCGCACCGCCTGGTGCTCGATATCCACGGCGTTTACAAACCCACGGGTCAGAACCGCACCTATCCCAATATCGTCAATTTCGAAAGCGTCTTCGGGCTGGAGGAACTCAAGTGGAGCAATCCCGACATGCCGCTCTACGACGTGACCTTCCCCTTCATCCGCATGGTGCAGGGCCCGGTGGACTACACGCCCGGCGCCTACCGCAATGCCACGCGCGAAGGCTTCCGGATAGACTACCGCAACCCGATGAGCCAGGGCACGCGGGCGCACCAGGTGGCGGCTTACGTGGTTTTCGACGCACCGCTGGTGATGCTCTGTGACTCTCCGACGCGCTACATGGCCGACGAGGCCTGCACGCGCTTCATCGCTTCGCTGCCCGTCGTGTTCGATACGACGCGGGTGCTCGCGGGCGAGATCGGCGAATATATCGTCACGGCACGCAAACGGCAGGATTGCTGGTATGTGGGCGGGCTTACCGGCTGGACGCCGCGCACGCTCGATGTCGACCTGTCGCTGCTCGACCCCGGGCGGGAGTATACGGCCACGCTGCTCGCCGATGACGGCCGCTCGGCTGCGGAGCCCGCCCGCTATGCGCTCTCCACGCAACGGGTGACCTCCGCGACACGGCTGCAAATACCCGTGGCGCCCGGCGGCGGCTTCGCGCTGAAGATCGAACCGGCTGATAACAAATAACCCTATCCGAAAAATACGACCCTTATGAACCGAACCCTGAGAAAATGCTGCGCCGCCCTGCTGGCCATCCTGGCCGTATATGCGGCACCTGCGGCGGAAAAAACCGTCTACCTGAAAGATTTCCTCGCGCCCGGCGCCGCCGGGACGGATGCCGTGCCCGCCGTGCGGGCCGCGCTGGAACACTGTGCCGAGGTCGGCGCCTCGCGGCTCGTGCTGCCCGGCGGCCAGCTCCGCATGCGCCCCGACCGGGCGGTCGAAAAGTACCAGTTCATCAGCAACAACGACGAGAGCCTCAAGCGCATCGCGTTCGACCTGGTGGGTATGCGCGACTTCGAGATCGACGGCAACGGCACCGAACTGCTCTTCACGGGCTTCATCTCGCCGTTCAGCCTCGAAGACTGTGAGAACATTACGGTGCGCGACCTGACGATCGACTTCACCCGTACGTTCAATTCCGAGGGCACCGTTGTGGCGAAGGGCGACGGTTGGCTGGAAATCGAGTTCCCCGAAGATTACCTCTGCGACATCGTCAACGGCTGCCTGCGTTTCCGCGATGCCGAGGGTACGGTGTACCCCTTCTCCAACCTGCTGGAGTTCGACGCCGTGCGGCGCGAACCGGCGTTCCGTGCCACGGACTACTGGCTGTCGAACCGGACGATCCCGGCCGAAAAATGCGCCAACGGCAACATCCGCATCCTGCGCAAAGACCTGACCGCCACGGTCGGCAACGTGATGGTATTCGGCGCGGCTGCGCGTTACAACCCCGGTTTCACGCTCGCCGACTGCCGGGGCGTTGCCATCCGCGACGTCAACCTCTACCACTGCGGCGGCATGGGTGTGATCGCGCAGCGCAGCCGCGACATCGAGCTTCGCAAGCTGGTGATCGTCCCCTCGCCCGGCAAGGGGCGCATGATCAGCATTACGGCCGACGCCACGCACTACGTCAACTGCGGCGGGTACATCCGCATGATCGACTGCACGTTCGAGAACCAGAAAGACGACGCGACGAATATCCACGGGCTGTACATGGCCGTCGAAAAGGTCGGGGGCCCCGACAAACTGCTGCTCCGCTGGCGCAACTCGGGGCAGTACGGCGTGGATTTCATCGTGCCGGGGATGACCCTCGAACTGGTCGACAACAACAACGTGGAGACCTATGCCCGCCGGAAGGTGAAGTCGGTCAGGCGGCTCAACAAGGTTTACACCGAAGTCACCTTCACCGAGCCGCTCCCCGACGGGGTCGAGCCCATGCATGTCGTGGCGGCCGACGACGAATATCCCGAGGTGCTCATCGAGGGCTGCCGCATGCGCGGCAACCGGGCTCGCGGCCTGCTGCTGGGCTCGCGCAACCGCATGGTCATCGAGGATAACTACTTCCACATCGCCGGGGCGGCCATCCTGATCGAAGGCGACGCCAACTACTGGTACGAGCAGTCGGGCGTGCGCGACGTGGTGATCCGCCGCAACCTCTTCGAGAACGGCAACTACGGCAGTCCCGGTTGGGGCTCGGCATGTATTGCCGTGGGCAGCGGCATCCCCGACCGCGAGACCAGCCGCTACCACCGCAACATCCGGGTCGAGGGCAACACCTTCCGCGTGTTCGACCCGCGTATCGTCAACCTCTACTGTGTCGACGGGTTCGTGTTCACGCGCGACAACGTCATCGAATACACCGACGATTATCCCTATGTACTCGACGAAAAGCGCAATTTCATCACGCGGAATTGCGACCGCGTGGTCGTCGATAAGAAACAGACCGATAAAAAATAAACGACTTTTTCCGATGAAACGGCTCTTTTCCGTCGTGCTGGCGCTATTGCTGGCCGTGCAGCTCCCGGCGCGGGTGAAACTCCCCGCCGTGCTGGGGAGCAATATGGTGCTGCAACGCAATACGGAAGTGAATTTCTGGGGCGAAGCATCGCCCCGCAGCCGGGTGCGGGTCACTGCATCGTGGGACGGCCGCACGCATGAAACCCGGGCCGATGCCTCGGGCCGCTGGGCGCTGAAGCTCCCCACGGGCGAAGCCGGAGGCCCCTATACCGTGACCGTCAGCGACGGCAAGGAGGTCGTGCTTGACAACGTGATGCTGGGCGAAGTGTGGGTCTGCTCGGGACAGTCCAATATGGAGATGCCCGTGAGCGGATTCATGTTCCAGCCGGTCGAAGGGGCGGTCGACGCCATCGCCGATGCGGGCATGTACCCCGGCATCCGGATGTTCACCGTCCCCAGGGTCTCGTCCAAGACGCCTCTGGACGATTGCGATGCGGCCTGGCAGACCGCGACGCCCGCCTCCGTCGGCCAGTTCAGCGCCGTGGGCTATTTCTTCGGGCGTATGCTCTACAAGGCATTGGGCATTCCGGTCGGGCTCATCACTCCCAACTGGGGCGGTTCGACCATCGAGGCGTGGATGACCGTCGACGCCATCGACGCGACGCCGGGCATCGACCACGCCGTCGCCAAGTCGGGAACCTACGACAACAGTATCCCGCAGCGGCTCTACAACGGGATGATCCTGCCCGTCTGCCGCTATACGGCCAAAGGGTTCATCTGGTACCAGGGCGAGTCGAACCGCAGGAACTGGTACGATTACAAGGCGTTGCAGGTTTCGCTCGTCAAACTCTGGCGCAACGCGTGGGGCGACGCGAAGATGCCGTTCTACTATACGCAGCTGGCGCCTTACCGCTACGAGGGCGACACACTGCGTTCGCTGCCGCTGGTGATCGAGGCGCAGTACCGTGCGCTGGCCGAAATCCCGCACTCGGGGATCGCCGCCACGACCGACCTGGGCAATCCGACCTGCATCCATCCGGCGCGCAAGCGCGAAGTGGGGGAGCGGCTGGCGTTCCTCGCCCTGGCGAACGATTACGGGGTGACGGGGCTGCCCGCCCCGGCGCCGGTATACAAGTCGATGGAGCGCGACGGCAATAAACTGGTGCTGACTTTCGACAACCTGCCCGTCCGGGCTCAAAACGGCGTCGACAGTTTCGTGGCCTTCGGCCCGGACGGCTATCTTCGTCCGGGCGGCTTCGAGATTGCGGGCGAAGACCGGGTTTTCCACCCTGCCGTTGCGAATTTCAAATATTGGGACAACCGGATCGAAGTGAGCTCCGACCGGGTGCCCGACCCTGTGGCGGTGCGCTACGCCTTCCGCAATTACTGTCCCGAAGCCAATGTCATGACGACGATGGGGCAGCCCCTTGTCCCGTTCCGCACCGACGACTGGCCGCTGGACGATATCGGTGAGATCAGGTAAACATCCGGCGGCCATGAATCCCGAATTCCCCCCCCCTCTTCCCGGCTCATTTCCGGGTACTCCCTGTTATTCACGGGGATAGCGACCCGTATCCTGTGTCTGTATTGCGGATGGCATCGGCCGTCCGCCCGGGGGCGGCATGTCTTCGGGGCGGGGCGGCGGATTGCGGCGCGTAAGGGCGGTGCCCCGACGGATAATGCCTTCCGCTTCGGAGCCGGACGGCGCATTTCTGCTGCCCGAAATAGGTATAATGGTGCCTTGTATTTGTATATATTAAGGAAAGAAAGTATTTTTCCCATCGGATGCTTCCGCCCCGGGAAAGGTTGCGTCGGTTTTGCGGGATGGAATGATAAAGATTATAAAGTTCTCTAAAGGGTCGGCGCTATGGAATCGAGGGTGAAATGTGCGGTATGTGCGGTCGTGATGTGTCTGGTGTTGCGTGCAGGGAACGGTATGGAGCACAAATTCAGGTATTATACCGACAACAGCGGGTTGTCGTCGAATACCATCCAGTGCCTCTATCAGGATGACAAGGGGTATGTCTGGGTCGGCACGGCCGACGGCCTCGACCGGTTCAACTCCTACGATTTCACCAACTACCGCTCCGATTACCGCCGCCGCAATACGCTCGAAAACAACTGTATTTACAGTCTTTGCGGCGAAGGGTTCCCCAACGGCGACCGCATATGGGTCGGAACCAGCGACGGGGTCTATATTTTCGACTCGAAGGACGAGTCGTTCGTCCACCTGCCCATCCTGGGCAGCGATGGCCGGGAGCGCCGCAACCTGCTGGTCTATTCGCTTGCGGCGGACGTCGCGGGCAACATGTGGATCGGGACGCTCGGCGACGGCCTCTACCGTTACAGCCTCAAGAGCGGCACGTTCGAACACTATAACGCCGCGAAATACCCCGAAGCGTTCTCGTCCGACGTCATCGTGAAAATCCTGCTCGACCACGACAACAACATCTGGGTGGCTTCGGGCGGCGGTTCGCTGCTGAGCCGCTACAACCCCGAGAACAACCGTTTTTCGACCTTCCGGGTCGAGGACACGCTCACGCGCGAGCCGATCTCGCGTATCAGTACCATGTGCCAGGATTCCTTCGGCGACATCTGGATCGCAGGGTATGCCTGCGAGCTCTACAAGTTCGAACTTTCGCGGCTGACGTTCACCTGCAACCGCCCGGAGGACGGCGAGGCGTACGGCCGCGTGCGGAGCATGATCGAATACGCCCCGGGGATAATCATGCTCGGGACGGATCACGGCCTGGTGAATTTCAATACCAAGAACCGCAGTTTCGAGCATGTCGACAACGGTACGACCAACCGGAACGGACGGCTCAACGACAAATTCATCCACTCCATCCTCAAGGATCGTGACGGCGGCGTGTGGATCGGAACCTATTTCGGCGGCATCAACTACCTCTCGCCGCTCAGTTCGCTTTTCACGCTCATCGAGGCCGGCGAGGGGTGCGGGCATATCATCAGCAAATTCTGCGAGGATCCCGAGGGGAATATCTGGATCGGCAGCGACGACGGGGGGCTGAGCCTTTACAATCCGCGTACGGGCAGCTATACGCCCGTGGCGGTCGACCCGCGCGACCGGGCGCTCAACATCCATGCGCTCACCATCGACGGCGGATGGCTGTGGGTCGGGACGTATGGCGACGGGCTTTACCGCATCGACCTGCGCACGCGGCAGATGAAGCACTTCACGCAGGCCGGCACGGGACTCGACAATCTCGACGTCTATTCGGTTTTCCGCGATTCGCGGGGGCAGTTGTGGATCGGCACCAAAATGGGCATCTGTCGTTACGACGACGTTTCGCAGACCATCACGTGCGCATTCGGCCTGGGACATAACAGCGACGTGGTGGACATCTGCGAGGATGCCCGCGGGCACCTGTGGTTCGCGTCGCTGGGCAAGGGGTTGATCCGCTACGGGTTCGACGACGGCCGGTTCGCCCTCTGTTCGCACGATTCCGGGGGCGGGCTTTCCGATTTCGTGAGCTGCCTGGCCGTCGAGGGGGACAACCTGTGGATCGGCACCCACGGCTGCGGGCTTTGCCGTTACGACATCGCGGCCGACACGCTCTCCAGGGAGTTCGACATGCTGCCCTACGGCAACTGCGCCGTGTTCCAGATCGTGCAGAACGGCGGCGAACTGTGGCTCACGACCAACCGCGGGCTGCTGAAATACAGCCCCGGGAACGGCCCGCAGTCGATCTACAAGTTCACCTCCGACGACGGACTGCTGGCCAATATCTTCAATGCCAATTCGGGCATCAAGTCCTCGACCGGGCATATCTACATCGGCTGCAACAACGGCATCAACAAGTTCTATCCCTATGATTTCACGCGCCGCGAGAATTCGGCCAAGCTCAGCGTCGTCTTCCCCGATTTCAAGCTTTTCAACCGCAGCGTGCCCGTGGACGGCCGGCTGCTGTCCAATACCATCGACTGCCAGCGCTCGGTGCGCCTGCGCGGACGGAAGATGTCGTTCAGCCTCGATTTCATTGCGCTCAACTTCTCCTCGCCGCTAAGGACGGTCTACCGTTACCGGCTGGAGAACTTCGACGACAAATGGATCACCACCGGCCTGGACGAAGGGGCCGGGGTGCAGCATGTCTCCTACACCAACCTGCCGCCGAACCGTTACCGCTTCGTCGTGAGCGCCTCGACCGGCGGCGAGCAGTTCGGCGAGGAGGCCGTGGTCGAGATCCTCGTGCTGCCGCCGTGGTGGATGGCTCGCGCCATGATCGTGGCCTACGGCGTGCTGGCTCTGCTGGCCGTGGCGGGCGGCGGCCTGTGGCTGCGCCGCAGGATCGGCCGCGCGCACCGCGAACAGATCGCCTCGATCACCCGCAAGAACAAGCTCGACCTGCTCGAGGCCAAGGTGAGCCTCTTCACGGAGGTGGCCAACGAAATACGTACGCCCGTTGCGCTGATTGCCGCACCCGTCGAACAGATCGCCAAGCGCGCCGGGGATTTGCCCGGGTTGCGCGACGACGTGGACATCATCCGCAAGAACTGCGAGCGGCTGCGGACGCTGGTCGACCAGATCCTGAACCTGAAAAGCGCGGAGGAGGGCGAGCATGCCGCTTCCCGTGCCCCGGAGCGCGTCGACGTACGGGAGGTATTGCGGACGGTGGTCGCGGCGGTGGGGGATGCCGTCCCGCGGCGCGGCATCGCGGTGCACCTCGGGCTGCCCGGCGAAGCCCTCACGGCCGAGATGTGCTGCGACCACTTCTCGAAGATCGTGGGTCAGATACTCGGCAATGCCTACCAGTTCGCCGAGAGCCGCATCGACATAACGCTCGAAGGCCCCGGCGGAGAGGTGCCCGGCGATGTGTTCCGGGTGCGTGTCCGCGACGACGGCGCGGGGATAGACCGGGCGGAGAAAGCCCGGATATTCGAACCTTTCTATACGTCGGACAAGTGTGTCTCCGGCAGCGGGCTGGGGCTCGCCGTGGCGAAGAGCCTGGCGACCCGGATGGGCGCCGTGCTCGGGGTCGAAAGTGCCGTGGGGCAGTGGACGGAGTTTACGGTGACGGTTCCGCTCGGTGCACCCCGTCCCGTCCCCGGGTCGGATGGCGATTCCGGAGTGCCTGCCGGGCAGCCGGCCGTGGCGGCCGTGCAGCCCGAGGTGCAGAAGCGGCTGCCCGACATCCTGCTGGCCGAGGATAATGCCGACTTCGCGGACTTTTTCGTGCGGCATCTCTCCGGCAGCTATACGATCCATTGTGCGACGAACGGGCGGCAGGCGCTCGACCTGCTCCGAAGCCGGGGCATCGCGGCCGTTGTGAGCGACGTGGCGATGAAAGGGATGGACGGCGTGGCGCTCTGCGCGGCGATCCGCAACGACCCGGCGCTGGATCACCTCCCCGTGGTGCTGGTTTCGGTGGACTCCTCTTCGGCGGCGAAGGTGCGTGCGCTGGAGGCGGGTGCCGACGCCTACCTCGAAAAGCCGCTGTCGGTGGATTACCTCGACCGCCAAATCCGGGCACTTATCGACATTCGGGGCCGGTTGCGCCTGAAATTCTCGAAAATGCCCTACCTGGTCATGGACGGGGATGCGGCGAGCCCTTCGGGCAACCGTTTCATGGCGCAGGTGAACCAGTATGTCATGGACAACATCTCCAATTCGAACCTTTCGGTCGAGGATATCGCCGCAGCCGTGAATGTCAGCCGTACGCTCTTTTTCTCGCGCATCAAGTCGCTGACGGGCACTACGCCCAACGAGTTCCTGCGTTCCACGCGCCTCAGGGTGGCCGCCGAGCTGCTTTCCAAACCCAACGACCTGCGCGTCACGGAGATATGCTATATGGTGGGCTTCACTTCGACCTCCTATTTCGCCAAGTGCTTCCATGCGCAGTTCGGGATGCTGCCCACCGAATTCATGGAGAAATACCGCCGGGAATAGGCCGCCTCATCCCGCGGTCGAGGCGCAGCAGTACGAGCAGGAGCAGGGTCGTGGCCAGTTCGGCCGCCGGTACCGCGAGCCAGATCCCCGCCACGCCCGCCAGCCGCGGCAGTACGAGGAAACAGAAGGCCATCAGCACGATGCCCCGCAGCACGGTGAGGCCCGTCGCAAGCCGTCCGCGCTCGATGCTCTGGTAGTAGCCGATCGTGACGACGTTGATTCCGAAAAAGGGATACCCGGCGGCGAAGAGCGGCAGGCCGCGCACGGCGATTGCATAGGCCGGGGCGTCGGGCGTCAGGAACAGCCCCACGATCCACGGGCTGAACAGCCATGTGAACCCGAATACCGCCAGCCCGCAGGCGAACGCCGAGCCGAGTGCCATCGCGAACGCATCCCTGCCGCGCCGCATCAACCCTGCGCCGTAGTTGTAGCTGATGATCGGCTGTGCCGACTGGATGATGCCGTTGTAGACCATGAAGATGATCGGGAAGATGTAGCAGGCGATGCTGTACGCCGCCACGCCGTCCTTGCCGGTGTAGCGGATGAACGTGTAGTTACCCACGACCATCAGGCACGAAATGGCCAGCTCGCTCAGCAGCGCCGGGAACCCGATGTAGGTCATGTAGCCCAGATTGCGGGCTGTGAGGCGCAGGCTCTTGTAACTGGTTTTGAACTTCACGAAGTGCAGCGTGCGGCTGCTGCGCAGCATGTACCGCAGCATCACGCCCGAGCCTACGATATAGCCGATGCCCGTTGCGATGGCCGCGCCTGCGAGCCCCCACCCGAATTCGAAGATGAAGAGGTAGTCGAGTACGATGTTTATGCAGGCCGCCATGATGTTGCACGCCATGGCGAACCGGGGTGCGCCGTCGAGCCGCACGATGAACATCAGGATGTTGAAGACGGCCAGCGGCGCGAGGAAGAGCGTGAACCACACGAGGTATTCGCGCGCGGGAACCATCAGCTCGGGCGGCGTGCCCAACAGCAGCAGCAACGGTTTGTGGCAATGGATCAGCAGGGCGCTGAGCAGCGCGATCAGCAGGGCCGGTATGACCAGCGACTGCGTGATGTTGATCTGGGCCACGCGGCGTTTGCCCTGTGCCAGGTTCACCGACGCCACCACCGAGCCGCCCATGCCGAACATCAGCCCGAGCCCTGTGCCGAGCGTGAAGAGCGGGGCGGTGAGGTTGACTGCCGCCAGTGCGTCGCTGCCGATGCCGCGGCCTACGAATATCCCGTCGGTGATGACGAACACCGCCGAGAAGACCATCCCCATGACCGTGGGGAAAAGAAAGCGGCGGAAGAGTTTGCCGACCGCCGTGCCTTTGTAATCGATACTGTCGCGTAACATAGTTGCACCTCTTTTTTTTGAGGTGGTGCAAAAGTAAGGCATTCTGCGCCGGGAAAAGTTATCTTATGGTAATTTCCGTGTCATTTGACCCCGGCGCGGATGCGGCTCAGGCTTTGGGGTGTGAGGAAAAGGTAGGCCGCGAGGTCTTTCAGGGCGATGCGCTGCAGCAGCTGGGGGTATTCGCGCAACATGCGGCCGTACTGTTCGCGTTTGCCGCGCCAGGCGTAGTCGGCGAAATAGTCCTCGTGGCGGCGCAACTGCTCCTCGGCCATGCGCCGTCCCCAGTCGGCCAGTTCGGCGTTCCCGGCGAAAAGCTCGTCCATGCGGGCGCGGGGGATGCGTACCAGCGTCGTGGGCTCCATCGTTTCGATCGTCTGGCGCGATAAGCCGCCGGGCTGTGTGCCGAGCGTCGAGGTAGCCGGGTCGCCCTCGAACGAGAAGGAGAAGATGACGCACTTGTCCTCGCGCATGACATACGTGCGCACCGAACCCTCGGCCACGAAGCAGACGTCCGGGTCGCGCTGCCCCTCCTCGATGATGACCTCCTTGCGGGCGTGTTGCGTCAGCGTGGCGGATTGCATAAGCAGACCTGTGCCCTCGTCCGAGAGCGCGTAGCGTTCGGTCAGTATCCGTGCGAAATCCATGCGGCAAAGGTAGGCTTTTTTCCGCAAATGCGAAAAGGCCGCCTGTTCCGTCGCTGCCGGAAGGTTTTTTTGCCGGTTTGTCATGTCGGAATAGCAGGGTGTGTGACAATTTGTGACATTTTTTCATTTCCATACGGCTGGCACAGGATTTGACCTGTTACGGATGAAACCGCTCCGGAAGGGGCTGCGAAAGAAAATAAAGTTAAACCAAAATAAAACAAGGAGGACAAGATTATGACACCTGCAAGAACGAATCAAAACTGGCTGCCGAGCATTTTCAACGAATTTCTGGATAACAACTGGCTCGCCGAACGCCGCAACGCCACGGCTCCTGCCGTCAACATCATCGAAGACGAAGACGAGTACAAGGTGGAGGTCGCTGCTCCGGGCATGACCCGTGAGGATTTCAAAGTCCACATCAACGAGGACAACGAGCTGATCATCTCCCTGGAGAAGAAATCCGAAGAGAAGGAGGAGGACAAGAAGCACAAAGGTACCTACCTGCGCCGCGAATTCTCCTATACGCAGTTCCAGCAGAGCCTGCTGCTGCCCGACAACATCGAGCGCGAGAAAATTTCGGCCAGGGTCGAAAACGGCGTGATGACCATTGACATTCCCAAGAAGAAGGTCGAGGAACTGGCCGCCGCCACGCGCCAGATCGAAGTGAAATAGAGGCATGCGTAGCCCAGGTGAAATACTCCTGGGAGCAGAAACCCCGGATACGAATTCGTATCCGGGGTGTTTTTTCTGTCAGCCCGTATCTGTGGACAGACAGGGATCAGGCTGTTTTCAGAATGCCAGTATGCACCGGATCAAGTTGCTGTCATTGCCCTTATTGCTGCTGGCCACAATGCCGGACTTGAAATTTATGATTTTTGCCGTACGTCCGTCTTCTTCCGAAGCCGTCCAGTAGGTAATGTTGCTTAATTGGCTTGCAGACCCGATTGTCGCCAATCTTTCGTTGATCGCGAGGCTGTTGGCTGTGTCGGGTTCGTCCTCGTACCCGAGATCGTCGATATTCCCGTCGAAGACTCCCGTGCAAAGTAATGAGAGTTCTTTTACCGAGGGGGCGTACCAGTCGCTTGAATTTTCGGGCGCTTTGGTCTTGTCGCGATATTCCTGGACATAGGTTACGATTTCGACCTCCCACCATTCGTTGGCTTCGTCTGCATTGAATGCCTCGATGGCCTTGGTATTGTTATATCCCAGCATTTTATTGAGGTTGTCGTCCATTTTATAACCGGCGAGCAGGGAGGTATAGCCTGTGAGGTTGTTTCCGAGCCATGCGCTGACCGTCGCATCGTAATCGGAGTAATATGCCTGCCACGGACTGTCGGTTTCGTGCAGGGCTACAACCAATCCATGAGTACATCCGGGATGTTCCTGTCTCAGGATCGCATCGTCTTTCGTGGGATCGCCGACCCAGAATATAATTCCGATCGGGTCTTTCCCCGTTTCCAGGGCGGAGGAATAAGAGCCGTCGGAGTAGTAGTAATCGCCGATAGCAGGTGTGGAGGGACGGGCGGTTACCGTTATTTCGCACGTTGCCGTTTTTTCACCCGCTTTTGCTGTAATGACGGTTTTCCCCGCAGCAACGGCTGAAACCGTACCGTCGTTTACTGTGGCGACATCTGTTTTAGAGGAAGTCCAGGTGATGATTTTATCGTCCGTATTGTCCGGAAGCACGGTCGCTTTCAGGGTTACGGTTTCTCCGACCTGCATTTCATGGGTTTCCTTGTCCAACGTAACCGACTCTACGGGAATTCCCGTTACTGTTATCAGGCAGGTCGCCGATTTTTGACCGGCTTCGGCTGTGACGGTGGCTTTGCCGATGGCGATGGCTGTTACCTTACCCGTATTGTCTACCGAAACGCAGGTAATGTCCGACGAACTCCATGTTACTGTTTTATCCTCGGCATTTTCCGGTTTTACCGTTGCGGTAAGCGTTTCGGACTCGCCTTTATGCAGGCTGAGAGAGGACGTGTTCAAGGTTACGCCCGTAACGGCTACCGGATTTTTGGGATCATCGTTGTCCGAACAACCGACCAAAGTAATGGCTGACGTGATGGCCAGCATGAATAGTGTGGTTAATTTCATAATAGGATTGAATTTAAAAGTGACGATAGCAAAAATACGAAAAAAAGCTTAGCGGCACATGTAATGCGTCTATTTATTTCTATTGTAGAGCTAAATATGTTATTGCGGCCGGGATTTGGAAGTTCGATAATTTATTTTGTTTGATTTATATGACGTTGGTTATTAGCCATGTTACATCCGTTTTATAGCCCAAATGGCCCGGGGGAGGACAATTTTCGCGTAAATCCGCTATCTTTGGGGCATACGCGACAGCATACTAAACCGACGAACATGAAAGTAGGATTGTTCATACCCTGTTATATCAACGCCGTCTACCCCGGGGTGGGGCGTGCGTCGTACGAACTGCTCTCGCGGCTGGGCTGCGAGGTGGATTACCCTCTCGGACAGACCTGCTGCGGGCAGCCGATGGCCAATGCCGGGTTCGAGAAGGACGCCCGGGCGCTGGCCGCACATATGGATGCGCTTTTTGCGCAGTACGACTACGTGGTGGGGCCTTCGGCCAGTTGCGTGGTTTTCGTGCGCGAAGGCTATCCGCGGTTGTTGGACAATTACCGCGAGCACGCTTGTGTCGATTCGCGTATCTGGGAGATCTGCGAGTTCATCCACGACGTGGTGCGGCCCGCGAAGCTGGATGCACGTTTCCCGCACCGGGTGAGCGTGCACAACTCCTGCCACGGGGTGCGCAAAATGGGGCTGTCATCGCCCAGCGAGCTGAACGTGCCCTATATGTCGAAGCTGCGCGACCTGCTCTCGCTGGTCGGGGACATCGACATCGCCGAGCCGTCGCGCCGCGATGAATGCTGTGGTTTCGGCGGCATGTTCTCCGTCGAGGAGAACGCCGTGTCGGTCTGCATGGGGCGCGACAAGGTGCGCGACCACATGGCTACGGGTGCCGAATACATTACGGGTGCCGACTCTTCGTGCCTGATGCACATGCAGGGGGTTATCGACCACGACAAACTCCCGATCCGCACCATCCATGCCGTTGAAATCCTCAATTCGAAGTTATGAGCACCCACTCCAAAGCCGCCGCGAAATTCATCGCCGACGCCGAACGCACGGCGTGGCACGACAAGGCGCTTTACGCCGTACGCGAAAAGCGCGACAAGATGGCACGCACGGTGCCCGAATGGGAAGACCTGCGGCGCATGTCGTCCGAGATCAAGCGCCATACGCTGAGCCATCTGGGGCATTACCTCGAAGAGTTCGAACGCAACGCCACGGCCAACGGCATGGCGGTGCACTGGGCCGCCGATGCCGACGAGATGAACGCCACGGTGTGGCGCCTGGTGCAGGAGCACGGCGGGCGGAACCTCATCAAGAGCAAGTCGATGCTCTCCGAGGAGTGCGGGCTTACGCCCTACCTGCGCGAGCGGGGCGTCGATGCCGTCGAGAGCGACCTGGGCGAGCGGATCATGCAGTTGCTGGAGCTGCCGCCCAGCCACATCGTGCTGCCCGCCATCGGCGTACGCCGTGAGGAGGTCGGCGAGCTTTTCGAGCGCGAGTTCGGCACCGAGCACGGCAACAGCGATCCCACCTACCTGACGCACGAGGCTCGCCGCCAGTTGCGGCCCAAATTCCTGGGCGCCGACATCGCCATGACGGGCGTCAACTTCGCCGTGGCTTCCACGGGGACGCTGGCCGTCTGTACCAACGAGGGGAATGCCGACATGGGAACGTCGTTCCCCGACCTGCATATCGCCATCATGGGGCTGGAGAAGGTTATCCCCGACATGCGGGCGCTGGCGGTCTTCACGCGCCTCTTGGCGCGTTCGGGGACGGGGCAGCCCGTCACCTCCTACACGTCGCTCTACCGCAAGCCTGCACCAGGCAAACGGATACACGTCGTGATCGTGGACAACGGCCGCTCGGAGTGGCTGGCCGATGCCGCGCACCGCAACATGCTCAAATGCCTGCGTTGCGGTGCCTGCATGAATACCTGCCCCGTCTACCGGCGCTCGGGCGGCTATTCTTACTCCTATTTCATCCCCGGGCCGCTGGGCATCAACCTGTCGATGCTGCGTTCGCCGAAGCTCCACCACGGCAATGTCTCGGCCTGCTCGCTGTGCTACTCCTGCTCGGACGTATGCCCGGCGATGATCGACCTCGGGGAACAGATTTACGCATGGCGGCAGGAGTTGGCGCCCATGCATCTGGCCGACCCGGTAAAGAAACTGACGGTCAAAGGCATGGACTTCATCATGGGAGGGCGACGACGATTCTACGGCGGCATCGCGCTGGCCCGCGTCGCGGAGCATCTCCCGCACGCCGTGCTCAACAACCGGTCCAATCCGTGGAGCGCCCCGGGCCGCGACATGCCGCCGTTTGCCCCCAAGACGTTCAATGCCCTGTGGAAGCGGGGCGAGGTAAAATCCGGAAAAACGAGTAAAGATGAATAACAGCAAGGAAAACATACTGAAACGGATCGCCGCGGCGGGAATGCCCGAATACGCATACCCCGACTTCGGCTACGAACCCCAGCATTTCGACGACCCTGCGGCGATGTTCGCCCAGCGGCTCCGGGCGGCTGGGGGCGAGGCCGTATGGCTGGACGGGGCAACGACGCTCGATGAGGTCGTACGCCGCTGCTACCCCGATGCGAAGAGTGTCGCTTCGGCATTGCCCGAAGTGACCGTCGCCACGGTGAATCCCGACCGGGTCGAAGACCCGCGCGAGTTGGTCGACATAGACCTGGGGGTCGTTTCGGGGGCGTTCGGTGTCGCCGAGAACGGTGCCGTGTGGATCCCGCAGGACATCCGCCACAAGGCGCTCTATTTCGGCGCCACGGCGCTGATGGTCGTCATCCCGCGCGATGCGCTGGTCGATACGATGCACGAAGCCGTCGTGCGCCCCGAAGTCGGGGACTTCGCCTACGGGTGTTTCATGTCGGGCCCTTCGAAGACGGCCGACATCGAACAGGCGCTGGTGTTCGGCGCCCACGGGCCGATGTCCGTCACCGTCGTGCTGCGCTGACCGCCTGCCCCGGGAGCGGGGAGTACGCCGTGTGCCATGTGCCGGTCGGGATTTCCCGTACCTTTTTCTGCCGCGGCAGCCGGCCGTTTTCGCAGGCTTGTTTTTCCGGTGCGGATTTTTTACCTTTGCCGTATGACGACCGAACTTTGCGCCTACAGCGTCGAGGTGTGCGAGGCTGCCCGCCGTGCGGGTGTCACGCGCGTGGAATTGTGTGCCTCCCCTTACGAGGGCGGCACGACCCCTTCGGCTGCCGCCATCCGTATGGCGCGCCGTATCGGAGGGTTGCAGCTCAGCGTGATGGTGCGTCCCCGCGGCGGGGATTTCCTCTATTCCGATACCGAATTCCGCCAAATGCTCGAAGAGGTGCGCTTCGCCCGCGAATGTGGCGCCGACGGCGTGGTCTTCGGCGTGCTCACCCCCGACGGGCGGGTCGACGTGCAGCGTACGGCTGCCCTGGTCGCCGAGGCGGGGCCGATGCAGACCACCTTCCACCGGGCGTTCGACATGGCGTGCGACCTGGAGGAGGCGCTCGAAGCGGCGGTGGCTGCCGGATGCCGCCGGATCCTGACCTCGGGGGGCCGCAATACGGCCGTCGAAGGCATCGACACGCTGCGGGCGTTGGTGGCGCAGGCCGCCGGGCGCATCGAACTGATGGCCGGCAGCGGCGTCAACCCCTCGAATGTGCGGCAGCTGGCGGCCACGGGCGTCGATGCCGTGCATTTCAGCGCCCGCAGCGTGCGTCCGGGCGGCATGGTTTTCCGCAACCCGCATGTTTCGATGGGCGGCTGCGGCGATGTTTCCGAATACGATCTTCTTTGTGCCGACGAACGGCTCATCCGACAAATACTTACCCTGCTCGAACCATGAAACGCATCATCTTCCTTTTGCTGGGGGCGTGTCTCTGTGCCTGCGGCCGTTACGGCTGCGGTGTCCCCGCCGGATACGAACCGCTGCTGGATGCCGCGCTGGCTGGCTGCCCGCGCGCCGACAGCCTGCGGCAATTGCTGCGGCAAACTCCGCGCGAGCAGCGCGAAGGGATGGCCTTTCTGATCGCTCACATGCCCCGGGGCGACCGCGACACGATGCGCCTCGACCTGCTGCGCGAGAATGTGGAATATGCCTACCGTGCCCGCCGCGAATACCCGTGGACACGTGCGCTGCCCGATTCCGTCTTCCTGAACGAGGTGCTGCCCTATGCCGCCGTGGACGAGGTGCGCGACAGCTGGCGGGCGGATTTCTACCCGCGCTTCGCCCGGCGCGTGGCGCTTTGCCGCGACATCCGCGCGGCGATCGACTCCGTGAACCGGAATATCGCGGCCGACGTCGGGGTGGAGTACAACACCGCCCGCGAAAAGACCAACCAGAGCCCTGCCGAGTCGATGCGGCAGCATATGGCCTCCTGTACGGGGCTTTCGGTGCTGCTGGTCGACGCCCTGCGCGCGGCGGGAATCCCGGCGCGTTTCGCCGGGACTCCCGCGTGGCACGACGACCGCGGCAACCACAGCTGGGTCGAGGTATGGATCGGCGGCCGCTGGTATTTCACGGAATATTACCCCTCGGGGCTCGACCATGCCTGGTTCCTTTCGGATGCCGGGCGGGCGCTCGACGACCGTACGCACGGCATCTTCGCCGTGTCGTTCCGGCCCACCGGCGACTGGTTTCCGATGGTGTGGAGCGAGGACTCGCGTGAGGTGCACGGGGTCGATGTCTCGCAGCGTTACCGCGACCTCTATGCATCCTACGAACAGGCCCTCGTGGCGCAGGGAAGGCATACGACGGTGACTTTCGTGATGTACGACAGTGCGGCGCACGAAGGGCGCTCGGACGCCCGCGTGGCGGCCAATGTCGATGTCTTCTGCGGTGCCGAGCAAATGGGCGGAGGCCGTACGGCCGGGCCGAGGCAGGACATGAACGATGCGTTGAGGTTCCTGCTGGAAAAAGGCAAGTCCTATACGTTCCGCTACGAGAACGCCCGCGGCGAAACGACGGAGGTCACGGCCGAGGTGGGCGATGCCCCGCTGACCGTTACGGGATATATGCGATAGCGCCGTTAGCTGCGTCCTTTTCATCCGGGAATCCCACCCTTTCCCGCTTCTCCGCCGATGGTGCGGGACGGGCTGTCGGCCTGCTCCCCAAAAATGGAAATCACCCCTGCCGGAGATAACTCGGGTGGGGGTGAAATCGTAAGAACCGGGCTTGTCGGACAGCACTTTCCGTCAGGGCTGCTTTTCCGTATCCGTGCCGGACACTTCGGCCCGGAAGCCGATGTCGATCCGGTCGGTCAGCAGGCTCGGAATCGGTACGAGCCCTGTGTGCGGGGCGTGTCCGAGTTCCATATGCAGGATGGGGTAGGGCCGGCCCGACGGGTCGGTCGCGTCGCGCCCGGCGGTGCGGAATCCCATCCGTTCGTAGAAACCCGCGGCCTGCGGGTTCTGCTCGTTGACGTCGACCCGCCGCACGCCGCAGTGCCGTGTGACGTGGTTCACGAGTTGCCGGCCGAATCCCTTGCCCCGCATTCCGGGGGCGACGAACAGCATTTCGAGCATATCGCCGGCGACGCCTGCGAAGGCGGTGAACCCGCCGAACTCGTTTGTCCGGCTGTCGCGTCCTGTTTCGCCCGTTTGGCCTGTCGCGGTCGATCCCCTGTTCCCGTCCGCCCCGTCTGTCCCGTCTGTCCCGCCAGACCCGCAGGCCCGGTCTGTCCTGTCGTCGGTGTCCCGTATGACATACAGGTCTACGGCCGGAAGCGCTTCGTTGCGAACCATCTGCCGGAAGAAGGGGATGTCCTCCTCGCTGAGGAAATCGTGCGTCGCCCGCACGGAGGCCTCCCAGAGGGCGGTCAGTGCGTCCAGCTCTGCGGGCGAGGGTTGTGTGAGGTGTTCGATCATGTTGCAATAAGGGTTATAATAAGGTTACGGGCGGTTTCCGCCGCGTGAAGTTCCGGGCGAGGGCTGCTGCAAAAGGCGTGCGGAATGTGCGGGCACCGAAGGCGCACCCTTTCACGCAGGCGCAGCAGCGGATGCAGCGTGCCGGGTCGGTGTGCAGCTCGTCGCCGCGTGCGATGGCCTGCGTGGGGCACAGTGCGACGCAGCGGCCGCATTGCGTGCAGCGTGCGGCATCTCCCTCGGGCAGCAGGACGACGGGGTGGCGTTTCTGCCGGCGGCGGTATCCCAGTACGAACCGGATGAAGCGCAGCTTCGGGAGGAGCGGCGTACGCGGTTCGCGCAGTTTCGTGGGGTCGATGGGGACAAGGGCGCCCGTTGCGGGGGCCTTGGCTGCATCCATGCTGCCGGTTTGGGTTGCCCGGGTGGTTGCTGCGGTGTCGGATGCCGTTTCCGGGTTCCTGCCAGGGGAAGGCCTTGTTTTCGCTAATTTTTCGCGCACCTGAGCCCCGAATGCCGTGGCGGCAGCCAGATCCCGTGCGTCGGGGCGTCCCTGTGCGATCGGGGTTTCGGGTGTGCTGTACGAATGCTCGCCGACGAATGCCCCTGCCGCTACGGGCACGAATCCCCGTCCCGCGACGAACGAGGCGAGTTCTGCGACGGCCGTGCCGAACGAGCGGTTGCCGTAGACGGCCAGGACGACGGCCGGGGTGCCTTCGCCGCGGATCTCCCGCAGGCGTTCCAGGGCTGCGGGCGCCACGTGCCCTCCGTAAACCGGCACGGCGAATATGGCGACGGCTTCGCCCGGCAGCGGGGCGGGGTACCCGGCGGGATGGGTCAGGTCGATGGCCGTGACTGTCGGTTCCCCGTGCATGCTTTTCGTTTCGCCCCTGTTTCCGGCGGCAGGTTCCGGTGCCGCCGCCGCTGCGGAGCCCGCTCCCGGGACTTGCCCGGAAGAGGGTGCCTGCGCTGCGTCCGCGTTGTGTCCGGCGGACTCTTCTGTGGCTGTCCCTTCCGTTTCTGTCATCCCCTGCGCCACGGCCGCGGCG
The DNA here is from genome assembly GCF_003435745.1 of Alistipes sp. AM16-43. Taxonomy (NCBI): domain Bacteria; kingdom Pseudomonadati; phylum Bacteroidota; class Bacteroidia; order Bacteroidales; family Rikenellaceae; genus Alistipes; species Alistipes sp. AM16-43. The sequence goes on along the minus strand of NZ_QTUQ01000002.1, from coordinate 136,064 downwards.
ATTTTCCGCGATGTCCCGGTAGGCGAGAAAAAGAGGGTGTAAATGCTTGTCGTTTTCATGTTCCCGGCAGATTTTTTTCGGTGTAAAGATAGCGTTTTTCCGGCTGAATTTTTATATTTGTCCGGAAACCTGTAAAATTGAGAAGAGATGACTATGAAGATTTTTGCATGTGCGGCCTTGCTGCTTGCGTCATGCGGCGGCACGCAGACGGCCGGGGAGCAGGCACAGACCCCCGAAACGAAGACCGCGGTGAAGCACGGGCCGGAGATCGCACTCCTGAAGCCCGACCCGAAATCGGGCATGACGGTCAACGAAGCGTTGCAGAACCGCCGCTCCTCGCGTGAATATGCTCCCGAAGCCCTTTCGCTCGAGGAGTTGTCGGGCGTGATGTGGGCGGCCGGCGGCATCAACCGCCCGCAGGACGGACGGCTCACGGCACCTTCGGCACTGGCGTTGTATCCCATCCGCATTTATGCGTTTTTCCCCGAGGGCGTTTACCGTTACGATGCCAAGGGGCAGAAACTGGTGCGTGTGGCGGAAGGCGACCGCCGGAGCGTCGCAGGGGCACAGCCGTTCGTGTTCACGGCGCCGCTCAACCTGGCTTATGTGGCCGACATGTCGGTCTATGAAGGTAAGAATATTCCTGCCGGGCATGTCCGCTACCTTTGCGGGCAGGATGCCGCGGGCTATGCCGAAAACGTCAACCTCTACACCGCGGGCCATGGCCTGAAGTCGATCACGCGCGGCAGTGCCCCCGAGGCCGAGCTGCTCGAGACCCTCGGCCTTGACCCCGGCCGCTACTTCCTTGCGCTGGTGCAGACGGTGGGCAAATAGCGGTGTGCCCCTGGAATGGAAAAGGGACGGCTTTTAGGCCGTCCCTTTTTTATTTGTCCGCAGATGCGGCTAAGGCCGGTCGGATGGCGCGCCCCGGCTTTGGTTCGGTCACGGCCTTTCGCCCGGGTTGTCCCGGGCGCGTTCCCCGGTGTTGTCCTGAAGACCGTTTCCGGCTGTTCCGTCCTTAGTCTGCCGAAAGCGTCTCCTTTGCCGCATCCCGGCCGTCGGGTTCCTCCAGCGGGACGATATAGAATCCGCGTCCCGGTGTCCACTCCACGCAGAAAAGTTTTTCCGCATCGGGGTATCCCGCCTGCCGGAGGTGGCGCAGGAGCCACCGCTTGCCCTTGCCGCTGCGTTCGAGTGCGTCTTCCATGACCTTGCCCCCGTTGACGAGCAGGTACGATTCTGGCGGTTCGTTGCGGCGCGATATGGTTATCCGTCCGTTGGTTTCGAAACGCACGTCGTCGACGTCGAACATCGAGAAGATGCCGTTTTCGCGCAGCATGGTGCGGAACTGTTCCATTTCGAGCCCGTTGCGGCGGAATTCGCGCATCACCAGCCGGCGGTCGCGGACGAGCATCACCGAGTCGCCCTTGATCGCCCTGCGGATGCGGTGGAAGCGCATCAGGTAGCGCAGCGAGACGTTGGCCGCCGTCCACACCGCGAAGGCGAATACCAGATACCATACCGGGGTGTCGGGGTTGTAGATTACGCCGCCGACCAGCGCCCCGAGTACGAACGAGTTTACCGAATCGAGGGGTGTGAGCTGTGCCATCTGGGTCTTCCCCGATATGCGCAGGAAAAAGATCACGCCCAGCATTCCGACCAGCAGTTTGATGGCGATGGATAGATACATGGTGTGCAGGTTTTATTTTTCCGTTTCCCCTCAGCCTGCAAATTCCGCGCAAATCCGGAAAAACCTGCCCGGGCGGTGAGGAGCCCGTCCTGCGAATAGCGTGGTACGGCCGTATCTCCGGCCGCCTTCCTCGGGGGCTAAAGGCCGTATTCCGCGGCGTAACGCCACAGGGGTGCGGCCATCAGCGCCTGCCGGATGCGGCCGCTTTCGAGCAGCTCGCGAACCTCGGCGCCCGAGAACAGATGTACGCGGATGTCCTCCGTAGCATCGAGGTGCTGTTCGCTCAGGCGTTCCACGCCCGTCGCCAGGTAGCAGTACGTCAGGTTGTTCTGCGTCGAGGGGTTGGGCGCCACGACCATTAGCTCGCGCCACTGGCCGCCGCCGTACCCCGTCTCCTCGGCCAGTTCGCGCTGTGCCGCGGCCAGCATCGAGGCATCGTCGGGCTCGGCCACGCCCGCCGGGATTTCATAGTCCGTTTCGCCCAGCCCGTGGCGGTATTGGTCGATAAAGACGAATTTCCCCTCTTTCGTAATGGCGATGACGTTCACCCAGTCGGGATATTCGAAGACGTAGTAGTCGGGTATGAGGCGCCCATCGGGCAGTTCGATGCTCTCGTGGCGTACCGTAAACCAGGGTTTGCGGGCGAGGTATTCGCTGGTGAGAACTTTCCAGTTGCGTTTTTTCGGATTTTCCATGGCGGCGTCTTACTTGTCGGATGCAAAAATAGCGAAAAATAGTTATCTTTGTAACATCCGAAAAAAAACATCCATGTTGTCCCAGAACGAACGAAAGCGTATTATCGCCCTCATCAACCGCGAAGTGGTGCCCGCCATCGGGTGTACCGAACCCATCGCCGTGGCGCTGTGCACGGCGCGTGCCGCCGAACTGCTCGGCTCGCGTCCCGAAAAGGTCGCCGTGCGCCTGAGCGCCAATATCCTCAAAAACGCCATGGGCGTTGGGATCCCCGGTACGGGGATGATCGGCCTGCCGATCGCCGTGGCGCTCGGGGCGCTCGTCGGCCGTTCGGAGTACCGGCTGGAAGTGCTGCGCGATGTGACGCCCGAAGCCGTTGCGCAGGGCCGCCGGTATATCGACGAAAAGCGCGTATGTATCGACCTGAAGCAGGGTATCGCCGAGAAACTCTATATCGAGGTCGAGGCCCGGGGCGCCGGGCACTGTGCCACGGCGGTGATCGCGGGCGGCCATACCTCGTTCGTATACCTCGAGCGCGACGGCGAGGTGACGCTCGACAAACGTACGGCCTCGGCGGCCGAAGAGGATGGGGGCGAAGTACCCCTCACGCTGCACCGCGTGTGGGAGTTCGCCACGACGGCGCCCCTCGACGAACTGCGCTTCATCCTCGAAACACGCCGCCTGAACAAGGCCGCCGCCGAGCAGGCTTTCGCCGGGGAGTTCGGCCACTGCGTAGGGCGTACGCTCCGTTGCGAGCGCGAACGGAAGATTATGGGCGACAGCATTTTCTCGCGGATACTGTCCTACACCTCCGCGGCGTGCGACGCCCGCATGGCCGGGGCGATGATCCCCGTGATGAGCAACTCGGGAAGCGGCAACCAGGGCATCGCGGCGACGCTTCCCGTGGTGGTCTACGCCGAGCAGACCGCCGCCACCGAGGAGCAGACGATCCGTGCGCTGGTGCTGAGCCACCTCACGGTGATCTATATCAAGCAGAGCCTCGGCCGCCTGTCGGCCCTGTGCGGCTGCGTGGTGGCCGCCACGGGGTCGAGCTGCGGCATTACCTACCTGATGGGCGGCGACTACGGGCAGGTCGCGGCGGCGGTGAAAAACATGATCGCCAACCTTACGGGCATGATTTGTGACGGAGCCAAGCCGAGTTGCTCCATGAAGCTCACGAGCGGCGTCTCGACCGCCGTGATCTCGGCCATGATGGCGATGGACGGCCATTGCGTGACGCCCGTCGAGGGAATCATCGAAGAGGATGTCGACAAGTGCATCCGCAACCTCACGGCCATCGGCCGCGACGGCATGAACGAGACCGACAGGGTCGTACTGGGAATAATGACACATAAATGCTGACTATGAATAAACTGACCATGAAAATGAGGCTCTTTGCGGCGTTCCTGCTGCTCGGCCTCTGGGGCGCCACGGCCCAGACCGCCCGTGAGCAGATCGCCGCCATGCCCGAACGCGCGGGCGGGATTTACCACTCGTACGAGTACCTGCCCGGCCCCGCCGTACCCGCCCCGAAGGGCTATGTTCCCTTTTACATCAGCCACTATGGCCGCCACGGCAGCCGTTGGCATACTTCGGAAAAGATCTATGCCGAGCCGCTGGGGATCCTGCGCAAAGCCGACTCGGCCGGGGTGCTGACCCCCAAAGGGCGCGACCTGCTGGCTAAGGTCGAAGTCATCGCAGCCGATGCCCGGGATCGTTACGGCGACCTCTCGCCCCGCGGCGTGGCGGAACACCGGGGCATCGCCGAACGCATGTATAAGGCCTATCCCGAGGTCTTTTCGACCGAGGACGGCCGCGAATGCTTTGTCCAGAGCCGTTCGACGCTCGTGCCGCGCTGCATCCTGAGCATGGCGGCCTTCAACGAGCGTCTCAAGGAGCTGAACCCCGAAATCCGGATGACCCGCGAATCGAGCCAGCGCTACATCCCTTATATGAGCAACGGCGCAGGGTTGAATTCCCAGCGAAAGGCATCCGGTGCCGTGGCCGACAGCCTGCAGGATGCCCGCACGCATCCCGCCCGTCTGATGGCGTCGCTCTTCTCCGACCCCGCCTTCGTGGAACGCGAGGTGAAAAGGCCGGCGAAACTGATGAACCAGCTGTTGGCGCAGGCCGCCATCATGCAGGACGTCGAATACCTGGGCATCTCGCTCTACGACCTCTTCACCGAGGAGGAGATATACGCCGCCTGGGAAGCCGAGAATTTCCGCCGCTACGTGATGTTCGGCCCGTCGAAGCGTTTCGGCGACCCGATCATCGCCGATGCCAAGCCCCTGTTGCGCAATATCGTGGAGACTGCCGAACGGGTCGTCGCGGGGGAGGAGAACCTCTCGGCTTCGCTGCGTTTCGGCCACGACGTGAACGTCATTCCGCTGGTGGCGCTCCTGGGCGTCAGGGAGGCTTCCGGGCGCGTATGGACGGCCGAGGAAGCTGCCGGGGTGTGGCAGATACACCGCGTATCGCCCATGGCGACCAACGTGCAGTTCATCTTCTTCCGCAACCCCGAGACCGGCGACGTGCGGGTGCGGGTGCTGCACAACGAGCGCGATGCCGAACTGCCGGTCGGCGGTGGCCCCTATTATCCCTGGGAGACCCTGCGCGACTACTGCAAGTCGCTCTATGAATGACATGCCCCGGTGCCGGGCATAAAAATAAAGGGGCTGCCCGCCGGTTCTCGGAATTAAAATCACCCTCGTCAGAAGCATCTCTGACGAGGGTGATTTTTTAACCGGCTTGTCGGGCAATCTTTTCCGCGGCCTTTCCGGGGTGGACGCCGATAGTCCCCTCTTTGGGGACGGCTAATGGAAGATGGTCTTGACGATGATGTTCGTGGCACCCTGGTGACGGGTGGTGTAGTCTTTGGCTATACGGCTTGTTTTCAGCAGGAAATCCTCGTTGTCGCGCAAGGGGATGAACCACGTGCGCAGTTCGTCGTAGTTTTTCACCGAACGGGCGGCGCCGAGCGTCACCAGGTCGCGTGCCTCCTTGAATTTCGCGTAGTTGGGGCCGAATGCCACCGGAAGCCCGAATGTCGCCGCTTCGAGCGTGTTGTGTATCCCCACACCGAACCCGCCGCCGATATAGCTCCACGTCGCGTAGCCGTAGACCGACGCCAGGATCCCCACCGTGTCGAGGATCAGCAGTTGCTTCGACCCGTAAGCCGTGTGGGGCGTGCACTGCGTGTAGCGGAGCGTCCCGCCCTTGGCCTCGGCCGCGAGGCGTGCCATGCGGCCTTCGTCCATCTCGTGCGGTGCCACGATGAATTTCACGTCGGGGTTGTCGTTTATCAGTCGGATCAGCAGCTCTTCGTCCGGGTTCCAGGTCGAACCCGCCACGAAGAGGCGTTTGTCCCCCTTGAACCGGTCGATGATGTCGATATGTTTGGCTGCGGCGGCGATTTCGGCCACGCGGTCGAAACGCGTGTCGCCCGCTACGATCACGTTGTCGAAGCCCAGCCCGGCCAGCAGCTTTTTCGACTCCTCGTTCTGCACGAACATCACGTCGAAGGACTCCAGCGCCTGCCTCCACATGCCGCCGTAGGGGCGGAAGAAGATCGAGTTGCGGCGGAAGATGGCCGAGACGATATAGGTGCGCACCTTGCGGCGGCGCAGGTCGCGCAGCAGGTTAAGCCAGAATTCGTATTTTACGAAGATTGCGATTTCGGGATGCGCCGCATCGAGGAACCGGCGGGCGTTGCGCGGCGTGTCGATCGGCAGGTAGAAGATGTAATCCACGCCCTGGTAATTCTTGCGGACTTCGTAGCCCGAGGGCGAGAAGAACGTGAGCAGGATCTTGTATTCGGGATGGGTCTTGCGGATGCGTTCGATGATGGGCCGCCCCTGTTCGAATTCGCCGAGCGACGCGACGTGCACCCAGACGATGCGGTCGGTCGGGTCGATGGTCTCGGCCATGCGTTTATAGAGGTCTTTGCGCCCGTCTATCCATAGCCGTGCCTTCGGATGCCTCGGTGCGACCAGCCGGATGAGCCACACATAGAGTGTCAGACCGAAATTATATAACCACATCGGTGTTTACGGTTTGCGGTGTTGAAATACTATACGTTAACGTTCGCCGGGCGGGCCCGGGTTTTCCGGCCCTGTACGCAGGGCTTTCATTTTCAGTGCGACAAAGGTAGTATAATTTGTCGGAAATGCAAAATTACCAGTTGTATTCCATCGCCTGCTCCACCAGGCGTACCTCCATGTGCCCGTCGGGCATCACGTCCACGGCCGCCAGGTCGAACTGCGCCTCGTCCTGCCCGCCCGTTGCGGCCAGGTAACGCACGGCCGCCCGCGTCAGTGCGCGGAACTTCTGCGGCGTGACGGCAGCCTCGGGCGGCGTCAGGGAGCCGGCCCTGCGGGTCTTGACCTCCACGAAATGCACGATCCCCGCCTTGCGGGCCACGATGTCCAGTTCGTAGCGGCCGCTGCGCCAGTTGAGGGCGCAGATTTCATACCCCGCACGGCGGAGGTATTCCGCCGCGGCCCGTTCGCCCGCACGTCCCGTTTCGGCCGTCGTACTCATGCCTGTCAGTGGATGATGCGCTGGATCGAGTTGGCCCGGTCGAAGGCGGCCTTCAGCCCTTCGGCGTCGTCGCGCTCGATCATCCTGCGCATGATCTGCAACTGGTGGATATGCTCGCGCAGCACGTCCAGCAGGTTGTATTTGTTGCGCAGCATGATCGGCACCCACGTGGCGGCCGAGCTCTTGGCCAGCCGCACGGTGCTCTCGAACCCGCCGCCCGCCAGGTCGAAGATGTGCCGCTCCTCGCGTTCCTTCTCGAGCACGGTCAGCGCCAGCGCGAACGAGGTGATGTGGGAGATGTGCGACACGTAGGCCGCATGCAGGTCGTGCTCCTCGGCGTCCATGTAGACGGCGGGCGCCTCCAGCGTGCGGAAGATCCGCTCGGCCATCGCCAGCGCGTCGGGGTCGCTCCGCTCCACTTCGCACAATACGACGTTGCGCCCCGTGAAGGCGCCGTGCTGTGCAGCGCGCGGCCCGCTGTATTCGGTGCCCCACATCGGATGGACGGCTACGAAGCGCCCGCGGCGGGCGTGCATCGAGATAACCTCGCACAATTCGGCCTTGATGGAACCCAAATCCATCACCACCTGGCTGCCGTTTACGCGGTTGAGGGCTTTTACGGCCATCAGGGGAATTGTATCGACAGGGGTGGCCAGCACCACGAGGTCGGCCTGTGGGATGCCCTCTTCGAACGCCACGATGCGGTCGGCCAGCCCGAGCCGCAGTGCCTCGGCGGCGTTACCCTCCGAACTCTCGACACCGAGTATTTCGTCCGCCATGCCGCGGTCGCGCAACGCGAGGGCAAAAGAGCCTCCTATGAGGCCCATGCCCGCTATCAGAACTTTCATACCTATTTATATAAATATTTTTGATTACGGCCAGAAGCGCTTCCGGCCGGGGATCAGAGCAGGAACGACAGGTCGCTGCCCGGTTGTACTTCGAAGGGCTCCATGCCCTTGCGGAACATGCGCATCGGGCGCTTGCCGATCAGTTCGAGTTTCCCCTCCGCATGGCAGAGCATGCACCCTTCGCGCAGCCCGGCGACCCAGCGCCGCGGGTTGGCCTCGATGTATTCTAGGATGCGCTGCTCGCGCGTCTCTCCGGCGTGCCCCTCGGGGTTGGCGTCGAGGTAGTGGGGGTTTATCTGGAACTTTACGGCTCCGACAGCCCTGAACGACTGCGGCTCGACGATGGGCATGTCGTTTGTGGTGCAGATGGTGGGACATGCCACGTTGCTGCCCGCCGACCAGCCGACATAGGGAGTCCCGGCCTTGATTTTACGCAGGATGGCAGCCATAAGCCCCTGCTCCTGCATCTTTTTTGCCAGCGCGAAGGTGTTGCCGCCCCCGACGCACAGGGCTTCCGCCTCGCGTACCATGCGCGCGGGGTCTTTGGCCCGGTGTACCGAGCGCACGCGGATACCCAGCTCCGAGAAGCGTGCCTGCACCTTTTTTTCGTACTCGGCGTAGGAAAATGTCACGGCGGCATAGGGGACGAATACGATTTCGCTGACGCCCTGCAGGAAACGCCCGATTTCGGGCATCGGATAGCGGAGGTATTCCTCTCCGGCGTTGGTCGAATTCGAGATCAGAAGCAATTTCATAAGCCTATGGTTTTGAATCGTTTAATTTGAAAAATGTGCTAAATGTCGAAAAAGTTGTGAATAAAAAAAAGGTCTGTTTTGTCAAAAGTAATAAAAAAAGTGTTACTTTTGCGCAAAATTACCCCGGAAATACGAAAGAACTATTTCCAAATAATTGTTTAACTAAAAAATTAAAATTATGTCAGAAGTTCAATCAAAAGTTGTCGAGATCATCGTCGACAAACTGGGTGTCAAGGAATCGGAGGTTGTACCCGAAGCAAGCTTCACCAACCATCTGGGTGCTGATTCGCTCGACACCGTAGAATTGATCATGGAGTTCGAGAAGGCTTTCGATATCCAGATTCCGGACGAGGACGCTGAGAAGATCGCTACCGTTGGCGACGCTATCAAGTATATCGAAGAGCACAAGAAATAATTTATAAAAAGAGCTTTCACAGCCTCTTATAGCCTTAAATTTATGACAGAAAGAAGAGTAGTTGTTACGGGCATCGGTACGATCAACCCGCTCGGTAATAATATTGAAGAGTATTTTTCGAATTTGGAGAAGGGAGTCAGCGGTGCCGCACCGATTACTCATTTCGATGCAGAGAAGTTTAAGACGAAGTTTGCTTGTGAAGTAAAGAATTACGACTCGAACCTCTATTTCGACCGTAAGGAAGTACGCAAGTACGACCTTTTCACCCAGTATGCCCTGATCGCGGCCACGCAGGCCGTCGAGGATTCGGCGCTCGACCTCGAGGCCGTCGACAAGGAGCAGGTGGGTGTGATCTGGAGTTCGGGCATCGGAGGAATCAAATCTTTCTTCGATGAGTGTCTGGGCTGGGCCGCAGGGGATGGAACCCCGCGGTTTAGCCCGTTCTTTATTCCCCGCATGATCTCCGACATCGCTGCCGGCTTCATCTCCATGAAGTACGGCTTCATGGGGCCGAACTACTGCACGGTGTCTGCGTGCGCATCTTCGAACCACGGTATGATCGCCGCGTTCGACGCCATCCGCTACGGGAAGGCCGACGTGATGGTGGCCGGAGGCTCCGAAGCTGCGGTCAACGAGCCGAGTGTCGGCGGGTTCAACTCCATGCAGGCGCTCTCCACGCGCAACGACGACCCGCAGCACGCTTCGCGTCCGTTCGACAAGGATCGCGACGGTTTTGTGATCGGCGAAGGCGCCGGTGCCCTGATCTTCGAGGAGTATGAACATGCCAAGGCCCGCGGTGCCAAGATCTACTGCGAGATCATCGGCGGCGGCGCTTCTGCCGACGCTTACCACTTCACCGCCCCCCATCCCGAAGGAAAGGGTGCCATGAAGTCGATGCGCGACGCCATCAAGGACGCCGGCATCAAACCCGAAGATATCGATTATGTGAATGTCCACGGTACCTCGACCCCCGCGGGCGACATCCCCGAACTGAAGGCTGTCGCCGGTGTGTTGGGCGACCACGTTTATAACGTCAATATCTCTTCCACCAAGTCGATGACCGGTCACCTGCTGGGTGCTGCCGGAGCTGCCGAGGCCCTGGCCTGCATCTTCGCCATCACGCACGGCGTGGTTCCCCCGACCATCAACTGCGACAACCTCGACCCGGAGATCGACCCGAACCTGAACCTCACGCTGAACAAGGCGCAGAAGCGCGAAGTGAGGTGTGCCCTGAGCAATACGTTCGGTTTCGGCGGACATAACTCCACGGTCATTTTCCGTAAGATCTGATTACCCTAAAACCGTCCGGGCCGTGTTCGATTTCATACTGCGCCCCCTTAGAAGGAATTTCGGGCGGGATAAGGCGTATTATAAGGTTGTCGATGATATGTTCGGGTTTATCCCGAACAACATCGAACTTTACAAGCTGGCTTTGATTCACAAGTCAGCTTCTTTGGTTCTGGAGGACGGGCGCCCGATCAACAACGAGCGGCTCGAATTCCTGGGCGACGCCGTGATAGAGGCCGTTACCTCGGACTACCTTTTCATCGAGTATCCCGACCGGGACGAGGGGTTCCTCACGCAGCTGCGGTCGAAGATCGTGTCGAGGCAGTCGCTCAACGAGTTGGCCGTGAAAATCGGCCTGGATCGGCATGTCATCTCGAACGCCAGTACGAGCATCAGCCAGAAGCATATCTACGGCGATGCCTTCGAGGCGATGATAGGTGCCGTCTACCTCGACCAGGGGTATGAGTTCACCAACCGGCTGCTGATCAACCGGATTTATTTCCAGGCCCTGAACCTCGACGAACTGACCGAGTCGGAGACCGACTTCAAGAGCCGGCTGATCGAGTGGTGCCAGAAAAACCACCTCAAGATCGTATTCCGCACGGGTAACGACAAGGAGTACTCCTCGAACCACCCCGTATTTTACTCCACGGTGCTGGTCGACGGCATAGAGGTGGGGCACGGCTCGGGCGAATCGAAGAAAGAGGCCGAGCAGCATGCCGCATTCTCCGTGGCGGAGTACATGACCGACGAGCAGTGCGCGTCGCTGCTGGACAGGGTCGACCGGCTGACGCAATAACTTTCGGTTATAATCCGGTGCCGGCGGAAAGCCCGGCTGATGCCCTGGGCCGGCCGGATGCTTACGATATGCGGCTCGATTTTGTGACCGATAACTTTTCCGCATACTGCGCGATATAGACCCGATTTCCTGCCTGATATTTTCCCTATGAAGACGATTACCGATAAGATGACGGCGAGGGGCGTCGAATCCCTCAGCGATGCGGAGTTGCTGGCCGTGCTGACCGATGACGAACAGACGGCCGGGGCGTTGCTTGCGGCCTGCGGAGGGGCGCTCGCGCGTATCGGGTCGGAAGATGCAGCCCGCCTGCGGATGGTCGGCGGGTTGGGGCTCAGGCGTGCCCGCCTGCTGCTTGCTGCCGCCGAGTTCGGCCGCCGCGTCGCGGCGTCGCGGGCTGCGGAGGCGGATGTCATTGCGACGAGCGACGACGTGGTGGCGCTGTTCCGCCCGCAGCTGGAAACGCTTGCCTATGAGGAGTGTTGGGCGGTTTACCTCACCTCTTCCAACCGCATCATCGAGCGCCAGCGCATAAGCCAGGGCGGGGTGCAGGGAACGGTCGTCGACCATAGGCTGGTTGTTAAACGGGCGTTGGAACTGCTCGCCACACAGCTGGTGCTGATTCACAACCACCCTTCGGGGGCTGCGGCGCCCAGTCCGCAGGACAAGGTGCTCACCGAGCGTGTCGCACAGGCTGCGGCGTTGTTCGACATCCGGCTGTTGGATCACATAATCATAGCGCGCGAAGGCGATTTCTCGTTCCTGCGCGCCGGGCTGGTGTAGCACTATTTCTTACTTCCGGCATTGCCGCATATTGCTATGATAGCGATGGCAATGAGCGCAATCAGAAGTTTCATCGTTCCCGTCATTTGTTTGGGTCGTTTCGTCGGGGCGGGACGCAAAAGCGCGGACTCGATCCTACATCCACGGCAGAGGTATTGGACGACCCGAACGGTAGAATGGTAGAATATGCCCGCGCTGAAAAACAGCGAGAGCATCAACCTTCGTTCCTTACCGTCCGGGAAAGTGTCCAATTTTCTGCCGGAAGAAAAAAGCCGATGCACTTTTTTTGTCTCTTATGTCGGCGGCCCATGGCAGGCCGCCGTGGCAAATATAGAAATAAATTCGCTACGGAAAAACGTAGTTCCCAATTATTTTGTACTTTTGTAATTTGGAAAATAATTTAAAAACAAGATAAAATGACGCAGGAAGAACTTTTCAAAAAACTAGTGGCGCACTGCAAGGAGTACGGGTTCGTATTCCCCTCGAGCGAGATATACGACGGGCTCGGCGCCGTCTACGACTACGGCCAGAACGGCGTGGAGCTGAAGAATAACATCAAGCGTTATTGGTGGGATTCGATGGTCAAGCTGCACGAGAATATCGTGGGGCTGGATGCCGCGATCTTCATGCATCCCCGCACGTGGGAGGCTTCGGGCCATGTCGGTGCGTTCAACGACCCGCTGATCGACAACAAGGACTCGAAGAAGCGTTACCGCGCTGACGTGCTGATCGAAGACTGGCTGGCCAAGCAGGATGAAAAGGTCGAAAAAGAGGTCGAGAAGGCCCGCAAGCGCTTCGGGGAGTCGTTCGACGAGGAGAAGTACCGCGAGACTTCGCCCCGTGTGGCCGAAACCCTCGCCAAGCGCGACGAGGTGCACAAGCGTTTCGTGGCCGCCCAGAACGCCAATGACCTGAATGAACTGCGTCAGATCATCGTCGACTGCGAGATCGTGTGCCCGATTTCGGGTACGCGCAACTGGACGGAGGTGCGCCAGTTCAACCTGATGTTCTCGACCCAGATGGGCTCGACGTCCGAGGGTGCCAATACGATCTACCTGCGTCCCGAGACGGCACAGGGTATCTTCGTCAATTTCCTGAACGTGCAGAAGACCGGCCGCATGAAACTGCCGTTCGGAATCGCGCAGATCGGAAAGGCGTTCCGCAACGAGATCGTGGCCCGCCAGTTCATCTTCCGTATGCGCGAATTCGAGCAGATGGAGATGCAGTTCTTCGTACGCCCCGGCGAGGAGATGAAGTGGTGGCAGCAGTGGAAGGAGACCCGTATGGCCTGGCACCGTGCACTGGGCTTCGGCGACGACCGCTACCGTTTCCACGACCACGACAAACTGGCGCACTATGCCAATGCCGCGACCGACATCGAATACAACTTCCCGTTCGGTTTCAAGGAGGTCGAGGGCATCCATTCGCGTACGGATTTCGACCTGGGCAACCACCAGAAATTCTCGGGCAAGAAGATCCAGTATTTCGACCCGGAAACAGGCGAGAGCTATGTACCCTATGTCGTCGAGACCTCGATCGGTGTCGACCGCATGTTCCTGCAGGTAATGTCGGCGGCTTACACCGAGGAGCAGCTCGATGGCGGCGATTCGCGCGTCGTGCTCCGTTTGCCGGCTGCGCTGGCGCCCGTGAAGGTGGCCGTGCTGCCGCTGGTGAAGAAAGACGGCATGCCCGAGGTGGCGCAGCGGATCGTCGACGACCTCAAATACGATTACAACGTCGTTTACGACGAGAAGGATTCCGTCGGCAAGCGCTACCGCCGCCAGGATGCCATCGGTACGCCGTTCTGCGTGACCGTCGACGGGCAGACGCTCGAGGACGGCACCGTGACGGTGCGCCACCGCGATACGATGGAGCAGGAGCGCGTCATGATCGAGTCGCTGCCTTCGCTCGTCGAAGAGGAGTGCTCGTACCGCAAGCTGTTCCGGAAAATGAACCTGTAGCGGGGCGATTATGGGCCGGTTCAATATTTTCGATTCCGACAGCATCGTCGAGGGTGAAAAACGGCGTTTCCCCTGGTGGGCGCTGCTGCTTTGCCTGGCGGCCGGAATGCTGGCCGGCTGGCTGCTGAGGAACTACTGTTATATGGGCGGCGAATCCGGCCCGAACCTTTAGTGCGTGGGACGGATACTTGCCATAGACTACGGGACGAAGCGCACGGGGATTGCCGTGAGCGATCCGCTGCGTCTGATCGCCGGGGGGCTCGATACGGTCGATACGAAGGGACTTGAGGCGTGGCTGGCAAAATATTTCGCCTCGGAGGACGTTAGTACCATCGTGGTGGGAAAGCCCTCGCGCATGGACGGCACGCCTTCGGAAACGTGGCGTTTCATCGAGCCGCTGGCCGTGCGCCTGCGGAAGGCCTGGCCCGACAAGGAGGTCGTCTTCCACGACGAGCGTTTCACCTCGGTGATGGCGCACCGCACGATGCTCGAAAGCGGTATCGGCAAGATGGCGCGCCGGGACAAGGCGCTGGTGGACAAGATCTCGGCCACGATTATTTTACAGAGTTATATGGAGTTTAACAAATGATTTATCCGATAGTAATTTATGGTTCGGACGTGCTGCGCAAGCCCTGCGAGCGGATCACGCCCGATTATCCCGAGGTGAAGAAACTCGTGGAAGACATGTTCCTGACGCTCGGCGAAGCCGAGGGCGTCGGGCTGGCAGCACCGCAGATCGGCAAGAATATCCGCCTTTTTATCGTCGATTGCACACCCTGGGGCGAGGACGACCCGGAGTGCGCCGACTACAAGCGCGCCTTTATCAACCCCGAGATTTATGCCTTGTCGGAGGAAAAGAAGACCTACAACGAGGGATGCCTCTCGTTCCCCGGCATCCATGCTGACGTGCCCCGCTCGCTGGCGATCCGGATGCGTTATATGGACGAGGATTTCGTCGAGCACGACGAAGAGTTCCACGGGCTGAAGGCCTGGGTCATCCAGCACGAATACGACCACATCGAGGGCATCGTCTTCACCGACCGGATTTCGCCCCTGCGCCGCAACCTGCTGAAAGGAAAGCTGATGAACCTGGCAAAGGGCAAATACCGCTGCGCGTATAAGACCAAATAACCCGTATGCCGGGGCCATGCGTCCGCGGGATCGGCCTGTCGCCTGTGCAGCAGGTTGCGTCCGGCGGGAAAGCTGTTCCGGCCTTGCCATGGCAAACGGGACGTTCGTCCCGGCTGCTGCCTCGCAGCGGCACAGCCCCGGGGAGCCGGCGGTTTTGCCGCATGACGAAACGGGAAAGGCTGCCTGACAAGTTCCTCAAAACAATTCACCCCTGCCGAGATTGCTCTGGCGGGGGTGAAATCGTAAATAACGGACTTGTCTGGCAGACCCTTCTACGTCGGTAACTGCTCTTGTCAGAACCTGTATGCTGCGCCTACGAAGACGACGAGCGGATTGCTGCGGCCGCTGTCGAACATGGGCTCGTATTTCAGACCTGCGGAGATGTTCCAGCGGCGCGCGACGTTGAAGTCGAAACCACCGCCGACGCTCATGCCGAATGCCCAGTCCTTGATGTCATTGGCGACAACGCCCACCTGGGGATAGACGCCCCACCAGTCGGCGATGCGGAATACGTAGTGGGCGTCGAAATTGATGTCGACCGAACTGTCCTTTTCCGTCAGGACATAGATCGACGGTTCGATACGCCAGTGGGAATCGAAACTGTACCGGTAGTAGGCACCGATCCCGACGGAAGCGTCGCCCGTATTGGTATAGAAGTTCACGCGCGGGCCCACGGCGCTGCGGTAATTGTCCGGCGTGCTGCGGTAATTGCCTGCCTGGGCCGCATTGCGGTTGTTGTCACGGGTGTTGCGGTAGTTGTTGTCCTGGGCGGACGCCGTCCAGGCAAACAATGCCGCGGTTGCGATCAGAAGAATTTTTTTCATGGCTTTCAGTTTAATTTTATATGAATAATCAAGTGGTTGTCAATTAGTCACAGGATCCCATCCCGACTGGGGACGACCTCTCCGATGCACTGCCTTGTCGCCTGAACGACGTACAACACTCGTGCCGTGATATGTGTTTTTCGGATTTTGCGGATCACACTTTTGCAACTTCCGCCGTCGCTTCCTGTATCCGGCGGAAGCTATTCAGCCGGCACGGGATAGCCGGGATCGGGGTTGCGGACATGAAAAATCCCGGCACTTATTCGTAAGTGCCGGGATTTTGTTTCCTCTCGGGATGGGGCTTAAAACCTGTACGTCGCGCCGATATTGATAACGATGGGGTTCCTGCGCTTCACAAAGCCGGGTACATAATCCTTGGCGGTCTGGATCATCCATTTGAAGCCGGCCGAAACGTCCCAGTTGCGGGTGATCGAGAAGTCCGCGCCGCCGCCGAGGTTGATACCGCACGACCAGTCGCCGATGTCGTTGGCGCTGATACCTGCCAGCGGATAGATATGCCAGTCGGGGGCGATGTTGAACAGGTATTGTACGTCGGCGCTGATATCCACCGAGCAATCCGTCTTGCAAAGGGCCAGGATACTGGGAGCTACACGCCAGTTGTCGGTGATGCTGTACTGTCCGGCCGCACCGATACCGAAGATGGCTCCGTCGGCACCCGCATTCGTGTATACCCCGATTTTGGGGCCAACTCCCCAGTCGCCCTTGTACTGTGCCGAAACCGTCGTTACTGCTAAAAGCACGACGATCACCGTAAGAAAAATCTTTTTCATGTCTGTTGCTTTAATTTAACAAAAGTTGCGAATAATACTGTTTGCCAGAACAAATATACAAAACTTATCCGCCACGGCAAAAATTTTTCAACGAACCGGACTTTTTTGTCGCTAAAAACGAAAGCCCGCGGCATGCACGCCGCAGGCTTTCGCTGGTATGGGTGTTCCGGCGGTTGCCGGGTGAAGGCTTATTTCTCCTTGAGGGCTGCGTGGGCGGCCGCCAGGCGTGCGATGGGCACGCGGAACGGCGAGCAGCTCACGTAGTTCAGGCCCGCGTAGTGGCAGAATTCGACCGACGAAGGTTCGCCGCCGTGCTCGCCGCAGATGCCGCACTTGAGCATCGGGCGCTTGCCGCGGCCCTTGAATACGGCCTCGCGGATCAGCTGTCCCACGCCGTTCTGGTCGAGGATCTGGAACGGGTCGTTCTTCAGGATGCCCTTGTCGAGGTAGATCGGCAGGAACTTGCCGATGTCGTCGCGCGAGAAGCCCAGCGTCATCTGCGTCAGGTCGTTGGTGCCGAACGAGAAGAACTCGGCGACCTCGGCAATTTGGTGGGCGGTCACGGCTGCGCGGGGAACCTCGATCATCGTGCCGACCATGTAGTCGATCTTGTCGTTGCGCTCCGAGAATACCTGTTCGGCCGTCGAGTCGATGATGCCTTTCTGGTAGCGCAGCTCCTTGTGGTTGCCCACGAGCGGAACCATGATCTCGACGTGCACGGGGATGCCCTGCGCACGGACATTCATGGCCGCCTCGATGATGGCGCGTGCCTGCATCTCGGTGATCTCGGGGTAGGTGTTGCCCAGGCGGCAGCCGCGGTGTCCCAGCATGGGGTTGAACTCGGCCAGCGACTCGACCTTGGCGACGATCTTCTGGAGAGGTACGTCCATCTCCCGGGCCATCTCCTTCTGGCCTTTCTCGTCGTGCGGCACGAATTCGTGCAGGGGCGGGTCGAGCAGGCGGACGGTCACGGGGAAGCCGTTCATGGCCTTGAACAGGCCTTCGAAGTCGCTGCGCTGGATGGGCAGCAACTTGGCCAGTGCCACGCGGCGTCCGGCCTCGTCGTCGGCGAGGATCATCTCGCGGAAAGCCTTGATGCGGTCGCCCTCGAAGAACATGTGCTCCGTGCGGCAGAGGCCGATGCCCTCGGCGCCGAATCCGAATGCCTGTGCGGCATCCTTCGGCGTGTCGGCGTTGGCGCGGACTTTCAGCACGGCGTATTTGCCTGCCAGTTCCATCAGCTGGCCGAAGTCTCCGCTCAGGTCGGCGGCCATCGTGGCTACCTGTCCCAGGTAAACTTCGCCCGTCGAACCGTTGAGCGAGATCCAGTCGCCCTCCTTGACGGTGAAGCCGTTGACTTTGATCGTGCGGGTTTTATAGTCTATCTCCAGCTCCCCGGCGCCCGATACGCAGCACTTGCCCATGCCGCGTGCGACGACGGCCGCATGCGAGGTCATACCGCCGCGGGCGGTGAGGATGCCGGCGGCGTCGAGCATGCCCTTGAGGTCTTCGGGCGAAGTTTCGATGCGCACGAGGATCGCTTTCTGACCGGTTTGGGCGAGGGTTTTCTCGGCATCTTCGGCGAAGAATACCACGGGGCCCGTCGCGGCGCCCGGCGATGCGGGAAGGCCCTTGGTGATGACCTGTGCATTGGTGATGGCCTTCTTGTCGAATACGGGGTGGAGCAGCTCGTCGAGCTTCGCGGGCTCGCAGCGAAGCACGGCCGTGCGTTCGTCGATCAGCCCTTCGCGGAGCATGTCCATCGCGATCTTGACCATGGCCGCGCCGGTGCGTTTGCCGTTGCGGCACTGGAGCATCCACAACTTGCCGTCCTGGATCGTGAACTCGATGTCCTGCATGTCCTTGAAATACTGCTCCAGGTGGTGCTGGATCTCATCGAGTTCCTTGTAAACCACCGGCATGACCTCTTCGAGCGAGGGGTATTTCGTGCGGCGGTCTTCCTCGGAGATGTTCTGTGCGGCCGCCCAGCGCTTCGACCCTTCGAGGGTGATCTGCTGCGGGGTGCGGATGCCGGCCACGACGTCCTCGCCCTGGGCATTGATGAGGTATTCGCCGTTGAAGAGGTTTTCACCCGTCGCGGCGTCGCGCGAGAAGGCTACGCCCGTCGCCGAGTTGCTGCCCATGTTGCCGAATACCATGGCCTGAACGGTCACGGCCGTTCCCCACTCGGCGGGGATGTTGTTGAGCTTGCGGTAGAGGATGGCGCGGTCGTTCATCCACGAACCGAATACGGCGCATACGGCGCCCCAGAGCTGATCCCACGGGCATGCCGGGAAATCCTCGCCGGTCTGCTTCTTGACGGCAGCCTTGAAGTTCCTGACCAGCTCCTTCAGGTCGTCGGTCGTCAGGTCGGTGTCGTTCTTCACGCCGCGCTTGTGCTTCTGCTCCTCGATGAGTACCTCGAACGGGTCGTGGTCTTCTTTCGATTCGGGTTTCATGCCCAGCACCACGTCGCCGTACATCTGTACGAAACGGCGGTACGAGTCCCATGCGAAACGGGGGTTGCCCGTACGCTTGGCGACGGCTTCCACGGCCTGGTCGTTCATACCCAGGTTGAGGATCGTGTCCATCATGCCGGGCATCGAAGCGCGGGCACCCGAGCGTACCGACACCAGCAGCGGCATCTCCTTGTCGCCGAATTTCATCCCGGTGAGCTTTTCGATATTTTTCATCGCCTTCTCCACTTCGGGACGGAGCATCTGGATTACGGCCTCCTTGCCGTGGGCGTAATATTCGGAACATACTTCCGTGGTGATCGTGAAGCCCGGGGGGACGGGGATGCCGATGAGGTTCATCTCCGCGAGGTTCGCACCCTTGCCGCCGAGCAGCTCACGCATTTTGCCGTTGCCTTCGGCTTCCTTGTTGCCGAAGGTATAGACTCGTTTAACGTCTGCCATAATTTTTCTTGGTTAATTTAATTGGTATATAAATTTATAAATTTTTTGTCAACTTGCCGCTTTTCACAGACGAAAATTGCGGTGACATTCCTGTTACCGCCTCGTCAAAGAATTCATATTCGCCGTTGGGAATGCGAATATATAAAAACTTTTCCGGAATTCCAAAAAAATCTACTCCAAGTAAACGAATACCGGCAGGGCGTAGCCGTAGCCGCCCCTGTACCGCCTTTTTTCGTAGGTCGGAAGCGGGGTATTCGTCTTGGGGTCAATCAGATAACGGCGCGCATAGACATCGCCCGCCGAGGTGCGGAGCGCCGTGTCGGCCAGAATGCGGTCGCGCATCTGCCAGCCGCCCCGGCGGCGGACGTTGCCCCGCCCGAGCCGTGCCGGGCGCTCCAGTGCGTCGCGCAGCCCGAAGGCTCCGGGGGCGAGCGACGAGGTGCGTCCCGCGACGAGCAGCTTCACCCCGGGGCGCTCTTCGCGCAGGTCGCGGACGACCCATTCGGCCATGCGGGTGTCGCTGCACAGCACGAGCCCTATGGTGTCGGTGCGCGTGGGGCGGACGACGCGGCCGGATCCCCGTCGCATGGGTTTGCCGCGGCGGTAGAGGAGGCCCTCGATGTAGAGGTAGCGGCGCCCCGGCTCGTCGTAGAGGGGCTCGAAGAGGTCGCCGTAATAGAGCAGTGCGAAATCCATGCCGTCGAGGGAGTTGAGCGTGCGGTGCAGGTAGCTGTAATCGCCCTCGCAGGCGGCTGCGATGTCGCGGACGACGGCTTCGTTCTCGACGCCCCACAGCGCCACGAGCGGCATGCGCATAGAGTCGATGACGGCCGCCGTATGGCGTATCTTGCGGCGGTAGCGCTCCGTGTCCCACGCCAGGCGTCCCGAGGGCGTGTAGTCGGTGTCATTGTAGAACAGGGCGGGGACAGTGTCGTAGAGGTGGTCGAGATCCCAGTAGACGATGCCCGTGCGCGGCTGTGCATGAGCGGGGATGCCTGCCAGGAAGAGCAGCAGGGCGGTTATGATGCGTGGCAGCCGTTGCAAGGCGCGTAAAGTCCGGCTGCCCGGGACGGAGTGTGCGTGGCCGGTTGCAGCGAGGGCGGTTATGATGCGTTGCAGCGACATAGGCCGGGGTTATAACGGCTCCTCGGGCAGGAACTTGCGCGGCGAGCAGCCCAGGAACCGGGCGATCTCGTTGATATGGTTGAGGTTGTATTTTGAAGGATTTTTCGGGCTTTCAACTTGTGAAATGAATCCGTCGCTTACTCCTATACCATAAGCCAATGTGGCCTGTGAAACACGTTGAGCCATCCGCTCTTTGCGAACTGCGGCACTGACGTATATGTCGAAAGCACTTTTCGGTTTCACAAGCATCTGTTTAGATGATGTAAAACTAAAAATTATGCCATTGTGAAAGTATAGTTATAACTTAAATTCGCCTATGTATAGGTAGTTATTAAGCCGGTGTACTACGGCCTTTGTGCCGGAATTTTTGTTTTTGGTATCTTTGGAGGGGAAATGTATACGATTCTTTTGGTTCCAAGAGTTTTTTTGCAAATTCCGCCATGTACTTTTTTCCGCAAAAAGTACCAAAAACTCTCCGACGGATGCCTCGCCTGCTCTTGGCGTCCTAACGCTGGAAACGGGCGCCTAATCGCGGGTTTGCAAGCAAACCTGCCCCGTTTCTCGCGCTTTTAGTCCGCCGTCCGCCGACGGCTCCGGCATCAAGTCGGGATTTTTGTTATCGTGTTTCTCTGTTTTTTGCCGCACAGCGAGAATTCCGGACAGCAGGATTTTCCGCATTTCGTTTGCAGCGGATAAAGAGCGGCTGCGGCGCCGAGCGCCCGGAACGGGCGTGCGAAAAGCGCAGTCTTTCGTGCCCGTTCAGCGAGGCTCCGCAGTTGCTCCCGCGAAAACGGCATGCGGATGGTTTTGGGTACCTTTTGCCACCAAAAGGTACGTATTTGCCTTTTGAGAAAAGACAAATCTATGCTTAGGAAAAGCGGCAATATACGCCGCGCCTGTCCGGCAGGGGGCTTGAAACCGTTTTTCGGAGGGGGCTGGGATCGGAAAAACTATTCCGAGATTATCCCCGAACCGACCAGTTCGTCGCCGTCGTACCATGCGGCGAACTGCCCCGGTGTGATGCCCCGCTGGGGGGTGTCGAAGAGGATGTAGGCTCCCTGGTCGCGGACGAAGAGCGTGGCCTCCTGCAAAGGCTGGCGGTAGCGGATGCGGACGCTGAAGCGGGCGCTTTGGCCTGCCGGCATCGTGCGCGCGGGGTTGACCCAGTGTATCTCGCGGGGGGCGATATGCAGTGCCTGTCGCCACAGGCCGGGGTGGCTGTCGCCCTCGCCGACATAGATGACGTTCTGCACGGTGTCGGTGGCGAGGATGAACAACGATTCCTTGCGCCCGCCGATGCCGAGCCCCTTGCGCTGGCCGATGGTGTAGAAGTGCGCCCCGCCATGCTCGCCGATTTTCTTGCCGTCGCGGACGGTGTAGCGCCACGGGGCGGCCAGTGCCGCGAGCTGTTCGGTCGTAGGGGGTACGTCGGCCGCGTGCTGTCCGCCCGGGGAGTGGGGATTGTCGTCCGGGCGTTCGGCGGCCGGGGATGCCGGGGCGGGGATTGCCTGTCCGGCATCTGGTGTGCCCGCCGGGATTCGGGCCTTGGGGCCGTATTTCGGCCACGTGGGGAGTATCTCGTGGACGTTGCCCCTTTTCGAGGCCAGCTTCTGTTGCAGGAAGGCCGGAAGGTCGACCTTGCCCACGAAGCAGATGCCCTGCGAATCCTTGCGTTTGGCTGTGGCCAATCCTTGTTCGGCGGCGATGCGCCGCACCTCGGGTTTGAGCAGGTCGCCGACGGGGAACAGGGCGTAGCGCAGCTGCTCCTGCGAGAGCTGGCAGAGGAAGTAGCTCTGATCCTTGTTGGGGTCGGCGCCCGCGAGGAGTTTATAGATTGTCCGCCCGTCGGGCAGCGTCTCCTCGGCCTTGCGGCAGTAGTGCCCCGTGGCGACGAAATCGGCGCCCAGCCGGAGCGCTTCGCGCAGGAAGACGTCGAATTTGATTTCGCGGTTGCACAGCACGTCGGGGTTGGGCGTGCGTCCCTTTTCGTATTCCGAGAACATGTAATCGACCACGCGGGTGCGGTAGTCCGCCGAGAGGTCGACGACGTGCAGCGGGATGTCCAGTTTTTTGGCGACCAGTTCGGCGAAGACGCGGTCGTCGTGCCACGGGCAGTCGCCCTCGAGCGTTCCCGTCGTGTCGTGCCAGTTGATCATGAACAACCCCACGACGTCATGCCCCTGCTGTTTGAGCAGGTAGGCGGCGACCGATGAATCCACGCCGCCCGAAAGTCCGATTACGACACGTGCCATAGTAATATTGTTATTTACAGGTCGAGCAGCCCTTCGGGCAGCACCAGTTTCATCGTGCGCCCCCCGAAGTCGATATGGGCGATGAACTCCTCGGCGGCGGGGACGAGCACCGTGCGACCGCCGATCTCCAGCTCGAAAAGCGGGTTGGCGTCGCTGTCGTAGTAGTCCGTGACCGAACCCGTGAAGGCGGCCGCTCCCTTTGCGCCGTCCGCGCCCGCTTCGGTGCAGGTCACGGCGAAGCCGATCAGGTCTTCCAGGTAGAATTCGTCGTCTTCGTCCTCGTCGCATTCGATACGGAATTCAAGCCCGACGAGTTCCTGAGCCCGGCGCTCGGTGTCGAAATCGGCGAATGAGGCCACGGCGCCCGAGGTGCCGCGGCGTTCGAAGCGCTCGCAGTAGAGCGGCACTTCGAGGGCGTCGATCGTGACCAGCAGCGGGGTGCCGGTATCGAATTGCGCCGGGAAATCGGCATAGAGCGACAGCATCACACCTCCGTCGGTGCCGAAAAGCCTGTTGATCCTGCCTGCGGGAATAGTAACGCTCATATCGGTTCGTTTTTTCTCTTATGTCCGTATCGCGGTGCGGAACGGGGGAAGCGGGTATCCCGGCCGCTCCGTTACACCCGGCCCCGCTGTGCTGCCGCCTTGTCGTGCCGTGCAGCGCCTCGCTGTGCCTTGCCGGACGATTCCCGCACGGGATGCGCCCGCATGGGACTATCTGCAAAAGTAATGAAAAAAACCGGTAAACCTCCCGTTGCGGGAAATTTACCGGGATTCCGGAAAGAAGCTTTCCTGGTGTTATTCTGCGGCAGGAGCCTCTGCTGCGCCCTCTGCGGGAGCCTCGGCAGCTTCGGCGGCGGCAGCCTCCTCGGCTTCTTTGGCGGCAGCTGCGGCAGCGGCCTGCTTCTCGGCGATGGCCTTTGCGCGCTCCTCCTTGATCTTGGCTTCGGCAGCCAGGCGTGCTTTCTCGGCCGACTTGGCATCCGTGGCGAGCTTGTTGCTCTTGGCCTCGATCTTACCGGCCTTCTCGCCCAGCCATTTGTTGAAGCGGGCTTCGGCTTCGGTCTCCGAGAATGCGCCCTTGGCGACACCGCCTAACAGGTGCTTCTTGTATAATACGCCCTTGTACGAGAGGATAGCCCGACAAGTATCCGTAGGTTGTGCGCCTTTCTGTAACCAACCCAATGCTTTCTCGAAGTCGAGGTCGATCGTAGCAGGATTCGTGTTGGGGTTGTAGGTTCCCAACTTTTCGATGAATTTACCATCACGTGGCGCTCTGCTATCTGCGGCAACGATGTGGTAGAAAGCAAAACCTTTCTTACCGTGGCGTGCCAGACGAATTTTAACAGCCATTTGCTATAAAATTTTGTTGTAATTAATAAAAAACGCTCACCCACTTTGGGCTTTTAAGCCTGCAAATGTAGACAAAATATTCCGCCCGGCAAAATAATTCGCCGAAAAATCGGTGCGATAGTCTGTTTTTCTGCCGGATACGGTGCATGGCGGGCTGCAGCGGAAACTGCCGGAAAAAGGGCGGGCTTGTGGCGGTGCAGGGCCGTGCCCCTAACCGGGTTTCCGCGGGGTTGCAGGCCGTTGCATCCTTGCGGGAAGCGATATTTTTCGTTCAGCCGGGGGCTGTTGTGAAAAAAATTCCTATCTTTGCGGCGCAAATCGTCACCGCAGGTGCGGTTTTGCCGATGGTTCCGTAGCTCAGTTGGATAGAGCAGCAGCCTTCTAAGCTGCGGGTCGCGCGTTCGAACCGCGCCGGAATCACCCGGAAAAGGGAGCGCTGGAATCGAATCCGGGCTCCCTTTTCGTTTTTCCGCGCATCTTCCGGCGCCGGGTTTGGCGCTCTGCGGACTTTTTCGTAAATTTGGGTCGAATCCGATATTTTCAGGCATGGAACCGCTACCGGGCTGCAACATAAAGTATCTCAACATCAGCCGCAACGACGAGGCGTGGGGGCTGGTCGTCACCACGGCCGGGTACCAGGCCGTCGCGGCGCACAGTTCCTACCCGCAGGCGCAGCATCCCGAGTCCCATATTTTCGACCCCGGCAAGGGGCGCGTCCTGAAGGAGTACCAGTTGGTCTACATATCGCGCGGGGAGGGCTGTTTCGAGTCCCGCTCGTGCCGCCGCCGGCGGATCAGGGCCGGGACGATGATCCTGCTCTTCCCCGGGGAGTGGCATACCTACGAGCCCGACAGGGCTACCGGGTGGTTCGAACACTGGGTGGGATTCCGGGGCGGCAGCGTCGATGCGCAGGTCGCCAACGGGTTCTTTTCGCCGCGCAGCCCGGTATTCGACCTCGGGTTCAGCCAGACGATCATCGGCATGTACGAGGAGATCGTCGGCTATGCGCTCCGGGAACAGGCCGGTTACCAGCAGGTTGCGGCGGGGATCGTGCAGTTCCTGCTGGGGTCGGTCTACTACAAGCACCGGAACATTCTGTTCGACGACTCGCTGGCCATCCGCAAGATCGACGAGGCGCGCGCGATCATGAAGCGCGAGGTCGAGGACGGCCTCACGCCGCAGGGGATCGCCGAACGCCTGTCGGTCAGCTATTCGTGGTTCCGCAAGATGTTCCGGCAGTATGCCGATACCTCGCCTGCGCAATATCTCTCGCAGATCCGGTTCCTGCGTGCCAAGAAGCTGCTCGATACGACGGAGCTTACCGTCGCGGAGATCGCATACAGGCTCCGGTTCGAGACCCCGAGCCACTTTTCCACCTTCTTCCGCAAAAGGGAGGGCGTCCCGCCCCAGCAGTACCGCCGCGAGCGGAGGCAGCCCGGGCGGTAACCCCCTCAGCAGACGACCGTCACCGGGATTCCAAGCAGCGCGGCGTATTTGCGGATCGCCCCGGCGACATGTCCCACACCGATGGCACAGTGGTGCGAAGGCCCCGCCTTGCTCCAGCGGTTGATGAATTCCCGTGCGGGAAGCGGGAACCTGTAACGGCTGTTGATGTTGCCGATGTTCAGCACGGGGCCCGGCACCGATTCGCCTTCGGCCAGCAGGAACGAAATCCCGTCGCGTCCTTCGACCACCGACAGGAGTGTCACCGGGCCGTGTTTCACGGACATCTGGATCGACAGCCCCTTGCCGGGTTTGCCGTGATAGACGGGAAGCGGCACCAGGCGGGCTTTCTCTTCGCCGAGCAGGAAGTGCGCCGGGCCGTCGTGCCCCAGCAGGATGACGTCGTCGGTGAAGTCCATGCCGTAGAATTCCGAGAAACAACCCCCGGCGCCCAGCAGCGACATGATTTTCATGGCCTGCACGTTCTTCACCTCGTATTCGCCCGCGACGGGGATGCCGCGCCCCGTCAGCAGGGTGTTGCCGGCGATGACCGAGGTGACGATGTCCTCGTAGGCGTTGCCCGCCGCCCCCGCGTAGTAGTAGGCCAAGGAACCCAGCCGGTGCGCCTCGGCGAGCTTGTCCAGCGCCACGGAAGTGCGTGCGGCGCGCTCCAGCTCGTCGGGCGTGCAGCCCTTGTCGATGACGAACGCCTCGCCGAATGCGGCGACCCTCGCGTCGGCCTCGCGCTGCGTCACCGCCTGGCGGAGCGCATGCAGTTCGCACATCTCCAGGATTTCGGCATGGGTGCCGAAGACGGTGCTTTGCAGCCTGAGGTCGGAGTAGACGTCGACCATGCCGCCGTAGTAGTTGCCCAGCAGCCCCATGCGGTTGCGGCGCATGCCATAGGCGACTTTCGCCGCGTCGATCCACCCGTAGATCTCGGCCCAGGCCTGCGCGTCGTCGAGGTAGCCCGTCACCACGTCGTATTTGGTGCCGGCGCGGTTGAATACCGAGCAGAATTCGGGCAGCGAACAGGCCTGGCAGTTGGCGAGCCACTCGCCCGTCATCTCCCCGCGGTCGGACATGCCGTTGAGCCGGGTGTAGTCGATGGCCGGGGCGGGTTGCAGGTTGAGCAGCACGACCGGGATGCCCTCCCCGAGGAAGGGGATGAGCGTGGACGAAAGGGCGTAGGTCGAGATGAAGATGAACAGCACTTCGGCTTCGTCGCGCCTGAAAAGGGCCGCGGCTGCGTGAGCCTTGTCCACGTCGTCGACCATGCCTGCGTCGGCGACGATCTGCCCGCCGTAAGCTTCCATTTTTTCCTTTATGGCGTTCCGGTAGCCGTCGAGCCTTTCGCGCAGTCCGCCGAACTGGTGCCAGTAGGTGTTCAGCCCTACTGCGATCAATCCTATTTTCATGGTTTGTGATCCGTTATTTTGTCATGACGATTTCGAAATCTTCCAGCAGGCCGTAGTCCCGCTGGTCGTAGTCGCTGCCGGGCAGCTGTCTGGGCACGTTGTTCCAGTGCCACGGGCCTGCGATGCCTTTGTCGGCGCTGTAATGGGGGCCGAAGAGGTTTTTCAGGCTGCCCACCACCTGCACTTCGACGCGGTTGCGTCCCTTGCGCAGGTAGGGCGTGAGGTCGAACGCATAGGGCTGCCAGGCGATGATGCCCGCTTTGCGGCCGTTCACGCAGACCCGTGCGAGTGTCCCTTCCCAGGCTCTCAGCCGGAGCGTGTAGCCGGCCGCGGGGTCGTCGATGTCGTAGTCCCGGCCGTAGGCCATGTCCTACGAATAGAAGGGGAGCCCCTGCCGTTTCCAGCTTCCCAAGGCCGGTTTCCCGGCGGATTCGCGGACGATCCATCCCGCCCCGGCCGATTCGAGCGCGAAGTCGCCGAAAAGGTAGACTGGGGCTATTTCGGCATAGATGCTCATGGGCGAGACGCTCAGTTCGACGGTGTTCGTCCCCCGCCGCACCAGGTTGCCTATGGGGTAGATTCCGAAGCGGCTGTCGAGCAGCGTGTCGGGCGCCGCGGCTTCGACGGGCGTGCCGTTGAACGTCACGTTCCAGATGCCGGGTTGTTCGGCGACCAGCTTCATGCCGCGCGTGTCGAAGTCCCCGGCCACGACGAAGTGGTAGCTTACACGGATGTCGCCCGTGGTCAGCGTGTCGCGTTCGACGATTGCCTGCCGGTATTGGATGGCCGAGTCCCACGGGTTGCCTGTCCCGTAGCAATGGTTGAAGAGTTTGTTGCACGCCTCGAACGTGTAGAGGTTGCGCTCGGTGCGCCCGTCGACCGTCAGGTCGCAGAAATCGAGGTTGAGGACGTTGTCTTTCAGGCGGGTGACCTCCAGCGGGCCGGCGGGCTCCAGCTTGGTGCTCCCTGCTGGCTGTGTTTCGGTGCCGGATGCCGCCCGGGAGGTACGTGCAAGGGCGCTCCGGCCCGAAGCCGGGGCGAAGAGCAGGAGGCTCCCGGCGGGCGGCAGGCTGAAGTCCGCCCCGACGCTTTTCCCGTCGGCGGTGTGCGGGTAGGGACGCATGTCGCCCGAGACGGCGTCCAGCTCGACCAGCTCCCCGGCCGGGAGGCCGACGCTGCCCGTGGCGGTGTCGCTTAGCGAGGAGTTGACCAGGAACAGGAGCTCCCCGTCCTCGTAGCTGCGCCGCTGGTGGTAGAGGTCGTTGCCCCTGACGTTGCAAAAACGGATCCTGTCGTCCGCGAACGATTCGGCGATCGCCTTATCGTCCAGTGCCGCGTAACGGCGTATCCGGGAGGCGTTGCGGTCGAGGAAATCCGCCAGTTCGGGGCTGGGCCGCCCGTCGACGAGCGTCGGTTTGGCAAAGAGCACCAGTTGCCCGCCCGCCTCGACGAATTCGCGGATGAGGCTGAAAGTCCCGGCGTTGAGGTTCTCGGTCATGGGCGGGATCACGACCTTCGCATAGGCGCGTTTTCCGACGACGAATTTACCGCCCCTGACCGAACCGCGGTCCTTGATGATGTTCTCCGAGCCCAGGTCGTATTCCGCCTGCGCCTTTTCGAGCGTGGTGACGAAACGCTGGAATGCGCTGCCGATCTCCATGCAGCGGGGGTCGTTCATGACATAGGAGTAGTAGAGCCAGATCGTCGTGGTCGGTTCCAGGACGAGGATGTCGTTCATCTGTTCGCCCTGGCTGAGCACGAGTGACAGGCGGGCGAAGTAGTCGTTCAGCACCTTGTAGTCCTCCCACCACGGCGAGAGGCGGGTGAAGACCGGGGGATAGTCATATTTGCGGGCGCCGGCGATGGTCATGTGCGAGAGGTGCTGGTTCATGAAATTCACGCCCAGCGCATATTCCCAGTCGCCCAGCCGCTTGAAGTCGCGGAACGTCTCGTCCCAGCCCCCGCCGCCGTAGGTTTCGCTCAGCGTGCGTACGCTGCCGGTCTGGTTGGCGGCGCTGCGCAGCTCCTTCACGGCGCGGACGTTGCCGAACTGCGCCTGCGGGCTCTGGTCGTTGTACTGGTTGAAGAGCATGTCGATGGCGGGCATCTGGTGCCACGCGTACATGGCCATATTGTCGCCGCCCTGGTACATGCTCGGCCAGTCGTGTTCCCAGTAGTGCCCCGTCCAGAGCATGCCCTTGCGGTCGCAATAGGCCGACATGGGCTTCGCCCAACGGTCTACGAACATTTGCGTCAGCGTTTCGAGGTAGTTGTGGCGTACCTGTTTCCAGTCGCCCGTCTGCTCGGAGAGCAGGGGCAGCGAAGTTGCCAGGTCGTAGCCCCACTGTTTGCGGAACACATCGAACAGGTCGGGCGTCCAGCGCACGCCGCCCGAACTGGGAATGCACGGTTCGTCGGAGAAAAGCCCCCTGATGACCGGGCCAAGCTCGTTGCCGAAGGTCTTTTCGTAGCCCGACATGGTGATGTCGAGGAACTTTTCGGTGACGCCCTCGACCAAGAGGTCGACGTACGAGTAGCCCCCGTGCCAGCCCGAACGGCCGTAATAGGTCTTTTCATAAAGGTAGTATTCGCCCGGGACGTCTTTGTAGCGGCCCGTGTCGGCGGTGATGTCGCGGAACGTGCCGCCCTCCTTTTTCAGGCAGAGGAAGTATTTTCCCGCATCGGCCGGGGGCAGTGCGGTTTTGGTGAGCGCGAGCCCCTGGCCCTGGTCGTAGGATTCGGGCATCTGCGCGGGAACATGTCCGCCTGCGAAGCCGCTCGGGTAGGAGTTTTCGTCGTAGATCCAGATGTCGAGCCCCAGTTCTTTCCCCTTTTCCACACTGTATTTATAAAGGTCGAACCATTCGTCGGAGAGGTATTCGGTGACCAGCCCCGGCCGCGGGTGGACGAAGGCGCCGCCGAAGCCCTGCGCCTTGAAGTCGCCCAGCATCCGGTCGATGTCGGCGCGGGTGACCCGCGTGTTCCAGACCCACAGGGGTGCCGGGCGGAATGCCCGCGGGGGATCGGCGAATTCCTTTCGGAGCTTCTCGAATTTCATTTCCCGTTTCCGGGGCGCTGCGGCGTAGCTGGCGAGGCACGATGCCGCCAGGGCGGCCGCCAGCAGGCTTTTGATTGCGGAGGAGGTGGTTTTCATGGTTGTTCCGGAGTGTGTTTGTTTTACAAAGGTAAAGGTTGTGCGCTTCGGGCGGTAACGAATCCTGATAAATGACTTTTCATTTCTGATAAAGCGTGCGGAGGATGGCGCGGGCGAACCGAGAGGTTCGGGGCGGGATGCGGAGCAGGGAGAGACGGTATGGCCGGGATGCTGCCGGGCCGGGCAGGCGGGATCGTTAGGAACGGGGGACTGTGGAATCGGGGAATCAGAGGGCCGGGGATCCGGCAGAACGGTGGGGGCGCTGAAAGCCGGCGGAAAAAACACGGCGAGCCGGGGACGGGTGCCCCGCACGGCCGGGCAGCGGGTGTGGGGCAGCGGATGCAGGCGGGGTTACCTGCGCGGCAGGATGGCGACGATGCGCGTCCCGCCCGTGTATCCGGAGTCGATGTATATCTCCCCGTGCAGGTGGGTGACGATCAGGCGGCAGAGGTAGAGCCCGAGGCCGTTGCCCTGGCTGAAGGGGTCGAGTTTGGTGAAACGCTCGAAGACATAGCCGTGCTTCTCGGGCGGGATGCCACAGCCCGTGTCGGCGACGGCGACGAAGACGCGGTTGTCGCCCAGACGGTCGCATTCGAGGCTGATCGTGCCTTCCTGCGTGAATTTATAGGCGTTGCCGAGCAGTGCCGAGATGAGTATCGTCAGGTATTTGTCGCTGGTGTTGAGCGCAATCTCCGCGACCGGGATCGCGCCTTTGTAAACGATGCCAGGCTTGGGGTACCTCACCTTCATGATCCGCAGTTGCGCCTGGCATACGGCGCAGAGGTTCGTATACTGGCACGGCAGCGGCGCGTGCAGGTTTTCGAGGTAGGCCACCTCTAGCATGTCGTCGAACAGGAATCGCAGCTGGCGGCGGTTGTCCCGGATGATTTCGCAGTATTGGGCGCGCGACTCCGGGGTGATCTCCTCGGCGCAGAGCAGCTCGGAGAATCCCATGATGCAGTTGAGCGGCGTACGCACTTCGTGGCAGACCGAGTTGACGAATGCGGCCTTTTTGAGTTCGCTTTCGTGGGCGTGCTTCGTTTGCAGGAGTAACTCCTTCTGCAGTCGCCGGGTACGGCGGTTGCCGACATAGATCGCACCGACGACCGCAGCGATCACCAGCAGCGCGAGCGAAACGTAGGCCAGGGCAGTTTTGTGGTGGTGGGCCGTAAGCAGCGCCGCGTCGAGCGCCATCCGGTCGAGTTCGTACGACTCCTGCTTCTCGCGGATGACTTTGCTCTGTTCGAGCCGCAGCAGCGAATCCCGTACCTTCACGGCACGGGCATAGGCCATGCAGGCCTCGGAGTCGCGGTGCAGCCTGCGGAACATGTCCGCCCGTTCCTTGTAGCAATCCGTGAAGTGCACGCCGGCCACGGGGTGGCGTTCGGCGGTGCGGATCAGCGAATCCGAGAAGGCCAGGGCCCTGGCGTACTCCCCGTGCCCGACGGCATCGAGATAACCTTCGCGGTAGTGGCGCATGCGGGCGAAGTGGAGCCGGTCGGCCTGGTGCGTACGGATGAACCTGCTTTGCAGGAAAAGGTGCATGCCGGGCGTACCCCCGAATTCGTTGTCGCCCTCGGGTTGCAGCGGCTGCGCCGTTGCGGCGCAGAAAACCGCGAGCGCCAGGCATATTGCCGGGAAGAGTATCGGTCGGCGCGTGCTCATGGCTTGGCGGGGATTGTGAAGATGAAACGTGCACCGGCGGTATATGCCTCGTCGAGGGATATGTTGCCCGAGAGGTGCCGGGCGATCAGGCGGCATAAAGCGAGGCTCAGCCCCGGCGTCGCCTTCGAGTCGTCGGAGGGCAGGCCGAAGATGTCGTTGCGTTTTGCGGGCGGGATGCCGCAGCCCGTGTCGGTCACCGTAACCCGAAGTTCGTTGCGGCGCGGGTCTATTTCATAGCGGAGCGTGACGGCGCCTTCCCGGGTGAATTTGCGGGCGTTGTCGAGCAGCGCGCGTACCACGAACGAAAAGTATTTGGCATGCGTGCGGACGGTGGCCGGGTTCTCCGGGGCTTCGATCGTGAAGGCCACCCCGGGATTGCAGCTAAGCCGCGAAGCGGCGAGCAGTTCGGCGCGGCACACCTCGTCGATGTTGGTTTCCTCCAGCCGCAGGGCCTCGGTCAGGCTGTCGAGGTTGGCGGCTTCGAGCATGTTGTCGAGCGCCGAAAGCAGCAGGTCGGCGTTGACGCGGATGGATTCGCAGCAGGCGTTCCGCTCGGTTGCGCCGATGTCCGACAGCATCAGCCGCGAGGCTGCGGTGTCGATGGCGTCGAATGCGGGGCCGACGCCGCGGCAGATCGTGTTTACGAAGACCGATTTCATGTGTTCGCTCTCCTGGGCCTTGCGGCTGTGGCGGAGGATGTCGGCCTTCAGCCTGCGGTTATGCAGCAGCGATCGCAGGAGGTAAATCCCCGTGCCGGACATCAGCAGCACGATGACGACGATCGAGAGGCTCGTGGCTGCGCGGTTGCGGATCAAGGCCCGCGTTTCGGTCAACTTGCGCTTGTCCAGGTCGTGTTGCCGGCGGATCGTTTCGAGGCGTTCGCGGCGTTCGGCGGTGAGGATCGAATCCTGCACCAATATCGTATGCCCGAAGGCCTCGAAAGCCTCCGGGTAACGCTTGGCCTTGGTGAGCAGGATGCTGCGGTCACGGTAGGCCTGGTAGACCTTGTTGGGCAGCATGCTGAAATAGCCTTTGCCGCTCTCGATCAGGCGGATCAGCGAATCGGAATACTGGATGCTTTCGGCATAGGCGTCGGTGTTGGCTTTCCAGAGATAGCCCATTTCGTAGAGGTAGCTTTTGTTGCGCAGCAGGTTTTCCCCTTCGGCCGCGAGCATACGGTTGCGGAACTCGTTGAAGTACAAGGCTGCGTAGTCGTTGCGGCGGATGTTGAGCGCACATTGCAGCAATTGCTGGTAAGGCCGCACGTAGCTGTTGTCCTTATAGAGGTAGGGGCGCCGCCCGAGGATGCTGTCGGCGGAATAGTAGCGGTCGAGCAGTGCGATCTGGTCGTTGGTGAGCGCGACCTGGTCATCGTGGCGGTAGCTCTGGTTGTAGGCGCCGCTCAGCACGTAGTAAATGATGTTGGCGAAGCACCTGCGGATATTGAGGTTCGGCATTTGCCTCGTCAGTTCGTAGGCTTCGCGCCACGTGTCGGTCTGCGGGATGTAGGCCCGCTGGTTTCCGCCTTCGTAGTAGCAGAGCGTGATGTTGGCATAGCCGCGCAGAAACAGGCGTTTGGTGCGCTGGTAGATGTTCTCGGGTTCTTCGGGCGGGGTATTGCTCCAGTCGTAAACCTCGTGTGCCAGCCTGAGGTTCTCCGCAAGGTCGTACTGGTGTCCCAGGCGGTAGAACCCGATGCACATTTCTGCATAGGCGTCGGCACCCTCTTCGGGTGTGCCGGGAGTCAGGTCGCGGAGCGCCTGTACGTAATAGCGGAGCGTATCTTTCTTTTCGGTGTAAATCGAATACCGGCTGAGGATCGGGATGATGGACACGGACATGGCGTAGGTGTCGCGGATGGCCGCCGCTTCGCGGAAAAGCTGGATGGAATAAGGCAGGTTGAGGTGCGTGTCCTCGTTCAGGTCTTTGAGGTTGAGCAGCAGTTGCACCCGTTCGCGGGGATCGGACGTATGCGCCAGTCTGCCCTGGAGGCTGTCCGTGACGGAGGACGGTGCGGCCATAAGGGATACTCCTGTGCCGAAGACGACGCAGTAGATGCATGTAAGCAGGCGGACAGGGGACATGTGGGTGTAACGCAAAATTGGGACTAAGGTAGTAAAAAAAACGGGCCGGACAAAAAGTCCGGCTCCGTTCTGTGGAAAATTATGGGGATCTTATGCCTTTTTCAGGCTCATATCCAGATACATTTTCAACTCCCGGGGCATTACCGGCTTGGTAATAAAGCCGTTGCATCCGGCTTCCTCGGCGATGCGGCGATCCGTGTCGAAGGCATAGGCGGTCTGCATGATAACGGGTAATTGGGTGGTATGCCGGCGTATCTCCTTGAGTGCCTCGATACCGTCCATTACAGGCATTTTGATGTCCATCAACACGGCATCGGGATGATGCTCCAATGCATAGTCGACGGCCTCTCTGCCATTTTTCGCCCATAGCAGCTCATACTCTTTTTTGAGTATTATTTCCAGCAATTTGTAATTGCTTTCAACGTCTTCCGCAATAAGTATCAGCGGTTTACGTGCATCTGGATTGTTGTCTGTCATTGTTTTTACAGTTGGGACGAGTGCAAATATAAAAAATTTTTCCGGAAAACAAATAGGATTACCGGCGAATTGTTCCTTCCCAGCAGGCCGTATTGCCGCAGGCGTCGGTCAGGGTGAGCCGGACGCTGTGGCTTTTGCGGGCCGGGGGTTCCTCGAACAGGTGGATCAGCGTGTCCTGCATCGGGAGACGGTCGCAGGGAACCCATTTGCCGTCGATGAACAGGGTGCACGAGGCGATGTCCGAGAAGTTGTCGCCCACGCGGAAGCGCATGGCCGGGGCGCGTGTGAGGTCTGCCCCTTCGGTGAAGAGCGGGCGGATGCGCGGCGGGATGGTGTCGGCCACGACGAACAGTTCTCCGGTGGTGCGGGTCGTGGCCGTGACGGCACCGTCGGCGTATTTCCCGCCGATGCAGGTAAGGCGCCCCTTGACGTTGCGGGCGGCCAGCACCGTGTGGGGCTGCAGGTTTTCGGGGACGAACGCCCGCACGCTGACCGTCATCGCCCGGTGCAGCGGCGTGGTGACCGGGAGGATGCGGTAGCCGGACGTGAGGACGAGGAGCGTCGAATCGGACGCCGGGGCGGGGCAGCGTTCAGCGCGGCAGAAAACCGGTTCGTAGAGCGCTCCGGCGGGGATGCGTGCCGTGACTTCGCGCTCGAGGCGGACGATGCCCGTCCGCCCGGGGGTGAGCACCGTGGCGGCGCTGTCGGCTTCGGCACGGAAACTCTCCGTCCGGCCGAGGATGTCGAATTCCAGCTGCGAGCGGTTGCCGCAGTCGTCCCATGCCTCGATGCGGATGCGGCGGGTCTGTCCCGCTTCGGTGCGGACGATTCCGCGTTCCTCCATGACGGGGTAGAAACAGTCGGGGGATTCGGCCAGTTGCGCCGTGCGGATCACCTCGTTGCGCGAGGTGAGTTGCAGCGGGTAGTAGCTCACGGCGTCGCAGCAGCGCGAATTCGCCTGCTCGAAGCCGTCCATGCGGTATTCGAAAAGGGGCTTGCCGTCGGCCGACAGGGCGAGGCGCCACAGGCCGAAGGTGTTGCCCACGCCGTTGCGGCGGTCGCTGGCCTCGACGACGAAGTAGCCTTTGCGCCCCGCGCCGACGGGCTCTTCGCGCGTCAGGCGGTAGTTGCCCCCGGCGCTGCGGACGACGGCATAGCTCTCCGGGCGGCTGTGCACGGGGATGCCCTGCACGGTGTCGACCTCGATGTAGTGGATCCGCATGATGCGCGGCGGGAGGTCGTCATGGGGGCGGATGATCCCGGCGCTTACGACGTTGTAAAGCCGCTGCGTGCGGGTGTCGCGCAGTTCGTAGTGAAGGTGCGGCCCCATCGACGAGCCGCTGTTGCCCGAATAACCGATCACGTCGCCCTGCTTCACGGGCCAGGTGTCGGGGCCGAACCAGAGGTTTACGCTGTTCGAGCGGCGGGCGTGGCGCTCTTCGCGCACGCGCTCCTCGATGTCCTTGCGGAAGCGTTGCAGGTGGCCGTAGACGGCCGTCGTGCCGTTGTGCAGCGTGAGGTAGACGGCGCGCCCGTAGCCGTAGGCGCCCAGGCTTACGCGCGAGACGTAGCCGTCGGCCACGGCCACGAGGGGTTTGCCCTCGGCACCGTCGGTCTTGATGTCGATGCCCGCGTGGAAATGCCCGGGGCGCATCTCGCCGAAATTGGCCGAGTAGAGCCCTTCGACGTTGCAGATCGGGTATATGTACTCCTCCGGGGCGGGGTGTTGTCCCCGGGCCCCGAAGCAGGAGGCGGTCGATATGAGCAGTATCAGAATTCGTCGCATGTCTCCGTGTCCGTCACGAGCCCCGAGGCGGCCTCCACGACCGTTTCGTAGTCGTATCCCAGCGAAAGCCCGTAACGTATCAGTTTGGTTTTCAGTTCGTATTGTGTCGTATATTTCGCCGTTCGTGCCTTGCGTTCCAGTTGCCGGCGCAGGCGTTCGTCCATGCCGGAACGGTCGGCTTCGGCGAGTGCCGCGTCGATCAGCGCCCGGTCGATGCGCTTGCGTTGCAGGGCCGTGCGGATCTTGTATTCGCCCCAGCCGCTCAGCCGCAGTTTTTCGCGCACGAAAGCCCCGGCGTAACGGGCATCGTCGATGAAGCGGTCGCGGACGAGTTTGGCCAGCACCCCCTCGGCGTCGCGTTCCGCGAGTCCCCAGCCGCGCATCAGCCGCCGGGCGTCCTCCTGCGATTTTTCGGCGCGGGCGCAGAGCCGCATGAGCGCGGCGAGCGCCTGCTCGGGTGTCTTGACCTTCTTTTTCCTTAGTTCATCCGGCTGCATACCATGCGGGGTTTTCCGTTGAGGTCTTCGCGCACCTCGGTGTCCGTATATCCCTCCTCGCCGAGCATGAGGCGCATCTGCCCGGCCGAGCGTTCGTAGATCTCGAAATAGAGCTTCCCGCCGGGACGGAGCATCCGCCGCCCGGCGCGGGCGATGGCGCGGTAGAATCGCAGTGCGTCGTCGTCGGGGACGAACAGCGCCTCGCGGGGTTCGTACCCGCGGACGTTGGCGTGCATTGCCGCAAGGTCGCTTTGCGGCACGTAGGGCGGGTTCGAGACGATCGCGTCGAACGGCCCCGGGAAGGCTTCGTCCAGGCCGCCGAGCGCATCCGCCCTGCGGAGTGTGACCCGGGCGCCGAGCGTGCGGCAGTTCTCGGCGGCGATCGCCAGCGCCGCGTCCGACAGGTCGGCCGCGCAAACCTCGGCCCCGGGCAGCGCGAGCGCCAGGCTCGCGGCGATGCAGCCGCTGCCGGTGCCCACGTCGAGCAGGGCACGGGCCCTGCGTTCGTCGTGTACCACCCAGGAGACCAGCTCCTCGGTTTCGGGGCGGGGGATCAGCACCCCTTCGCGTACGGTGAAGCGGTGCCCGTAAAATTCCGTGTGCCCCACCACGTATTGCACGGGACGGCCGGCGGCGAGTTGTGCGGCCATCGCCTCGAACCCGTCGGCTGCCATCGGTGCGCCGGGGTCGGTCAGCAAGGCCGATAGGGGAAGCCCCGCCAATTCGGCGAGGGCGATCAGGGCGATGCTCCGTGCCTCGCGGGCGTCGTAAAGTCCCGTGAGACGGGCTGTGAGTTTGTCGAGGAGCCCGCGGCGGGTGGTGCCCTCCGGTGCCGCCTGCGAGGGCGGGTTGCCGTGGCCTTCTGCCGCGTCCAGCGGCTGCAGGGCGTCCATGTATCCAGATCCGTCCTGCGGCTGCGGGGCGTATGGGGCGGGGGTTTCGGGGACGGACATCAGTGCCGGATGAAATTGGCCAGCGCGATGGCTACGGCGGCTTCGACGACCACGGCCCCGCGCAGGGCGACGCAGACATCGTGGCGGCCGCGGATCGTGAGCGGCTCGACCTTGTCCGTCGCCAGGTTGTAGGTATTTTGTTCGCGCCCGATGCTCGGGGTCGGCTTGACCGCCGCGCGTACCACGATCTCGTTGCCGTTGGTGATTCCGCCGTTGATGCCGCCCGCGTTGTTGGTCGCAGTAGTGCCTTCGACGTCGAGCAGCGGGTCGTTGTTCTGCGAACCGCGCATGCGCGCCCCGGCGAAGCCGCTGCCGAATTCGACCCCCTTGACGGCCGGGACGGCGAACAACAGGTGGGCGATCAGGCTTTCGGCCGAATCGAAGAAGGGTTGTCCCAGTCCCAGCGGGACGCCCTGTACGCGGCATTCGATGATTCCGCCGACCGAATCCCGGTCGGCCGCCGCTGCGCGCAGCACCTCGTCGAAGCGCGCGGGGTCGGTGCATCCGCCGATCTCGGTGATGCGCGTGTCGAAGGCGATGCCCGGCGGGAGCATCTTCTTGGCGACGACGCCCGCGGCGACGAACGCCACGGTCAGGCGTGCCGAGAAATGGCCGCCGCCCCGCGGGTCGTTGAACCCGTTGAAGCGGTGGTAGGCCACCAGGTCGGCGTGCGAAGGCCGGTAGTGGCGGGCTACGGTGGCGTAATCCTGCGAATGGGTGTCGGTGTTGGCGAATTCGATGGTGAGCGGCGCCCCCGTCGTCATGCCGTTGTAAAGCCCCGATACGATCTGCGGGATGTCCGGCTCGCGGCGCGGCGTGGTGCCGCGGGCCCCGCTGCGGCGGCGTGCGAGGTCGGCTTCGAAATCTTCCGCCGAGAGCGGAATACCTGCGGGAACCCCGTCGATCGAGATACCGATCTGCGGGCCGTGCGACTCGCCCCAGATGGCGAGCCTGAAATTGTGTCCGAAAATATTCATGGCGTTCAGATTCTGATTTTTTCCAGGTCTTCGAAGAATCCGGGGTAGCTCTTGGCTACGCATTCGGCGCCTTCGATGGTCATTTCCCCGTCGCAGAGCAGTCCTGCGACGGCCATCGACATGGCCATGCGGTGGTCGCCGTGGCTCTGCACGCGGGCCTGGCGGATCCTGCCGCCGCGGATGCGCATGATGTCCTCCTGGGAGGTGTCCACCTCGATGCCCGCCTTGGCGTACTCTTCGCGGATGGCGTCCGCACGGTTGCACTCCTTGTGTTCGAGCCGCGAGGTGCCGCGGATGACGCTCTCGCCCTGGGCCGCCGCCGCGAGCGCCGCGAGTGCCGGGAAAAGGTCGGGGCAGTGCGTGGCGTCGAATTCGAAGGCGCGCAGGGGCCGGTGCGAGGCCGTCACGGAGTCCTCGTCGTTGATGACCGCGGCCCCGGCCCGCACGAGTGCCGTGCAGATGGCGGTGTCGGCCTGCTTCGAAAGCATGGAGACGTTCTTCACGGTGACTTCGCCCGCGACGGCGCCCGCCACGAGCAGCATGGCCGCGGCGCTCCAGTCCCCCTCGATGCTGAAAAAGGCCGGGCGGTAGCGCTGTCCGCCCTCGATGTAGAACTCCTTGTAGTCGTTATGGCAGATTTCCACGCCGAAACGTGCCGCCGTGTCGACGGTCATGTCCAGATAGGGGGTCGAGACGGCGCTGCGGACGTGGAGCGTGGTGTCGTGCTGCGAGAGCGGGAGCGCCAGCAGCAGCCCCGTGATGAACTGCGACGAAACCGAGCCGTCGACGTCGATCTCCCCGCCCCGGATCGGGCCGCGCACTTCGAAGGGCAGGTAACCGTCGTTGTCCCGCACCCGGACGCCGAGGCGGCGCAGCGGGTCGATCATCATGTGCATGGGACGCCGTAGCAGGGTGCCCTGGCCTTCGATGGTGACGGGCATCCCGCAGAGCGAGGCGATGGGGGTGAAAAGCCGTGTGGCGAGCCCCGATTCGCCGACGTGCAGCACCTTCCCGCGGGGATGCAGCCCGCCTTCGATCGAAAGGGTCGAGGCGTCCACGTGCTTTACGCGGGCGCCGAGCGTCTCGATGCACCGCAGCGCCGAGCGCGTGTCGTCGCAGAATTCCAGATTGCGCAGCACCGAGGTCTCCCCGCAGAGGAGCGATGCCGCCAGGGCACGCTGTGCATAGCTTTTCGAACAGGGCGGCGTCAGCGTGCCTTTAACGCGGCCCAATGGAACCGTCTTGTCCATTGTGTAGGTTATATGCTTTTATGGGCACCGGGGTTGGCCGGCACCCTGAATTTAAAATCCTCGCTTCTATTCCTGTGTTTCGGTCTCCTCCCCGGCCTGCTGCGCCTGCTGTCCCTTGCGGTTCTTCATCTGCTGGGTCAGCTGGTGGCTCTTCTTGAGCTCGAAATGCTGGCCGAGGTAGACCTTGCGAACCATCGGGTCGGCGGCCAGTTCCTCGGCCGTACCCGTCTTGAGGATCTTGCCCTCGTAGAGCAGGTAGGTGCGGTCGGTGATGGCCAGTGTCTCGTCGACGTTGTGGTCGGTGATGATGACGCCGATGTTCTTGTGCTTGAGCGTCGCCACGATCGACTGGATGTCCTCCACGGCGATGGGGTCGACGCCCGCGAAGGGCTCGTCGAGCAGGATGAACGCCGGGTTGATGGCCACCGCGCGCGCGATCTCCGTACGGCGCCGTTCGCCGCCCGAAAGCTGGATGCCGAGGCTCTTGCGCACCTTTTGCAGGCGGAACTCCTCGATCAGCGACTCGACGCGCTCGTTCTGGTATTCCTTCGAGAAATCGGTCATTTCGAGTACGGCGCGGATGTTGTCCTCGACCGACAGGCGGCGGAAGAC
This sequence comes from Alistipes sp. AM16-43, assembly GCF_003435745.1. Lineage (NCBI taxonomy): Bacteria > Pseudomonadati > Bacteroidota > Bacteroidia > Bacteroidales > Rikenellaceae > Alistipes > Alistipes sp. AM16-43. Next base: position 95,585 of record NZ_QTUQ01000002.1, on the reverse strand, counting down.
CGATGCCTCCTGTGCCAGGTAGCCCACGCCCATCTGGGCGCGTTTGTAGACCGGCTCCTTGGTCAGTTCGGCGACCTTGCCTTCGTCGTCCTCGAGGAAGATGCGCCCTTCGTTGGGCTTGATAAGCCCCACGATCATGTAGAAAGTCGTGGTCTTGCCGGCTCCGTTGGGGCCGAGCAGTCCGACGATCTCCCCCTGGTTGACGTCGATCGAGACGTGGTCGACGACGGTACGGGCCTTATATTTTTTGACAAGTTCGCTGGTGTATAGGCGCATTGCGTTCTCTTGCTATAAAATTTTTACAAAGTTATGCTTTTTTCCGAAAAGTTTTTTAACTTTACATTGAATTTTCTGATTTTAGAGTAGAAACGGCGAAATGAAACAATTTGAATCGTCCCTGTTGCATGACAAGCTGAAGGAGTACTTCGGCTTTTCGTCGTTCAAAGGGAACCAGGAAGCGGTGATCCGCAATGTGCTGGAAGGGAAGGATACGTTCGTGCTGATGCCTACGGGCGGCGGGAAATCCCTCTGTTATCAGCTTCCGGCCATGCTCATGGAGGGCGTGGCGATCGTCATTTCCCCCCTGATCGCGCTGATGAAGAACCAGGTGGACGCCATGCGCACCTTCTCGGCCGAGTCGGGAATCGCCCATTTCCTCAATTCGTCGCTCAACAAGACGGCCGTCGCGCAGGTGCGTGCCGACGTGCTGGCCGGGAAGACGAAGCTGCTCTATTTCGCCCCCGAATCGCTGACCAAGGAGGACAACGTGGCCTTCCTGCATAAAATAAAGGTATCGTTCTACGCCATCGACGAGGCGCACTGCATTTCGGAGTGGGGGCACGACTTCCGGCCCGAGTACCGCCGCATCCGCCCGATCATCAACGAAATCGGTGCCGCGCCGCTGATCGCCCTGACGGCGACGGCTACGCCCAAGGTGCAGCTGGACATTCAGAAGAACCTCGGCATGTCCGACGCTTCGGTGTTCAAGTCGTCGTTCAACCGGCCGAACCTCTATTACGAGATACGCCCCAAGGGGGACGTCGACCGCGATATCATCCGCTTCATCAAGCAGAACGAGGGAAAGAGCGGCATCATCTACTGCCTGAGCCGCAAGAAGGTCGAGGAGCTGACCGAACTGCTCGTGGCCAACGGCATCCGCGCGCTGGCCTACCATGCGGGCATGGACGCCGCGACGCGCGCCGCCAACCAGGACGACTTCCTGATGGAGCGGGTCGAGGTGATCGTCGCCACGATCGCTTTCGGCATGGGCATCGACAAGCCCGACGTGCGCTATGTCATCCATTACGACATCCCCAAGTCGCTCGAAGGCTATTACCAGGAGACGGGGCGTGCCGGCCGCGACGGCGGCGAAGGTTACTGCCTGACGTTTTACAGTTACAAGGACATCCAGAAACTGGAGAAATTCATGCAGGGCAAACCCATCGCCGAGCAGGAGATCGGCAAGCTGCTGCTGCTGGAAACGGTGTCCTATGCCGAGAGTTCGATGTGCCGCCGCAAGACGCTGCTGCACTATTTCGGCGAGGAGTATACGGAGGAGAACTGCGGTAACTGCGACAATTGCCGGAATCCCAAGCCGAAGATCGACGCGCGGGCGGCGCTCAAGATGGCGCTCGAGGCGCTGCGCGACATCGGCGACAAGTTCAAGGCCGACTATCTGATAAACGTGCTCACGGGCAAGACCACGGCGCTCATCAAGAGCTACGGCCACAACAAGAGCAAGTGGTTCGGGGCGGGTGCCGAGCACGACGCGCGTTTCTGGGGCGCCGTGCTGCGCCAGGCACTGATCCTGGGGCTGGTGGACAAGAATATCGAGAATTACGGGCTGATCTCGGTGAACCGCAAGGGCGAGAATTTCATCGCCATGCCTTTCCCCGTCACCGTAACGCTCGACCACGACTATGACGAGGAGGAGAAGGAGGCCGAGGCCGTCGTCCCGATGGGCAAGGGCGGCGCGGCGGACGAGGAACTCTTTGCGATGCTCAAGGATTTGCGTAAGAAAGTGGCCAAGCAGCACGGGCTGCCGCCGTTCGTCATCTTCCAGGATCCGTCGCTCGAGGACATGGCCGTGCAGTACCCGATCACCATCGAGGAGATGCAGAACATCACCGGCGTGGGAGTGGGCAAGGCCCGCAAGTTTGGCGAGGAGTTCGTCAAGCTCATCAAGGCCTATGTCGAGGAGAAGGAGATCATCCGTCCGCAGGACATGATCGTCAAGTCGGTCGGCAACAAGTCGGGCAACAAGATCTTCATCATCCAGTCCATCGACCGGAAGATGGATTTCGAGGATATCGCCCGCGCCAAAGACCTCGATTTCGACGAACTGCTGACCGAGATCGAAGGCATCGTCAACTCGGGTACGAAGCTCGACATCTCGTACTATCTGAGGGACTTTATGGACGAGGACAAGATCGAGGACATTTACCTCTATTTCAAGGAGGACGCCGAGAGCGATTCGCTCGATGCGGCCATCGACGAACTGGGGGCCGACTATACGGAGGAGGAGATACGTCTGGTGCGTATCAAATTCATCTGCGAGCAGGGCAACTGACGCCCTGGACACCTGCCATCCCACGGCTGTTGCGTCACTGTTCCGAGGATTGACACTAACTTAATAATACGCCTATGAACAAAAAGACTTTTACTGTTGCCGTGATTTTCCTGATCGTGACACTCGTGTGGCTCGGAGTCAATATATTCTGGGCCTTGTCGAACAGCAATTGTATATTCGACCTCGTCGTGGCCGTATTGTTCGTGCTTGCAGGCGTCGGGATGGTGTACAACGAATGCCACAAGCGCAAACGCAAGCACCTCGACGAGGTGAACAAATACAAAATACCGTAACCTATGTGTGCCATGCAACGGTTCCTGACGATCATGTCCGTGTTTTTCTTCGTGTGCGGCGTCGTTTCGTTGTGGCGGATCCTGTCCGACGACGGGCGGGATATCTGGTACGTGCCGCTCGTACTGATCGGTGCGTCGGGGATTCTGGTCGTCCGCGCCCGGAGCATGGGCCGCAAAAATACGCAAAACGAAGACTGATATGAAAACCAATGTGATGCAGATAGTCCGCCTCGTGATGATGATCGTGGCGGTGGCCGGGATAATCTACGCCCTGGAGTATATGGAGCGCGGCATTGCCGTGTGGTTCTGGATCACGCTGCTCGGCGTGGGTTTCGTGGGGCTGCTCTATACGTTCCGCCTCACGCAGCGCCGCGTGCGGCTCGAACGCCGTGCCCGGGAGCGGCAGGAGAAGAAAAAATCCCGCCGGTCGAAACGCTGACCTTCATCCGCCGGACATCGTTGCCCGGCGGTTCGGTTTCCGGGCGGAGGCTTGCGGTTTCCGATGGGGCGGCAGTTTTATTCCGGAAGAGCGGGCTTGTTTCCTGCCGCTGGATTTCGCCGTCGTGGCAGGCGGCAAGGCCGTGGGCGGCGTGGAGTTCGTGCCTGGGATGGATGTCGAACGCTTCGGCGCCGAAATCGGCTTCTGGCTCTCAAGCCGCTGCCGGGGCGGGGCATGATGACGGCGGCCGTCCGGCAGGCCGTGGAGTGGATGTTCGCAAATACCCCGGTAATTCGTATCTTTGCCTCGGCTTATGCCACCAATTCCGCATCGCAGCGGGTGTTGGTGAAAACCGGGTTCCGGCATGTCGGGACGTTCCGCAAGGCTTTTTTCAAGAACGGGGCGTTCGTGGACGGCTGTTATTACGAATTATTGAAAGACGAAAATGAGTGAAGTAAGGGCAAAAAAGGCGCTGGGACAGCATTTCCTGGTCGACCTCAATATCGCGCGCAAGATTTGCGATGCGCTTTCGGGGGGCGAAAGACCGGGGATCGGGGCAGAAACCCGGGCGAATGCGGCTGGATATGCCGGAGCTGGGGCAGAAGCCCGGACGATGGCGGCAGGAAGTGCCGATGCCGGGGCGGAAACCCAGACGATGGCGGCTGGAAGTGCCGATGCCGGGGCGGAAACCCGGGCGAATGCGGCTGGATATGCCGGAGCCGGGGCGGAAACCCGGAACGGGGACGGTGCCGGGATAGCGACCGATGCCCGGATCGCGGCGGATACGACCGCTGCCGGTGCGCCGGCGGTCGCGGAAGAGGAACGGGGCGGCGCAGTCCCTTGCGACGTGCTGGAGGTCGGCTGCGGGATGGGGGTGCTGACGCAGTTCCTGCTCAGGCGCGGCGACATCACCACCTACGGTGCCGAAATCGACCCGGAGAGCGTCGAATACCTGCATGCGCATTTCCCCGAGTTCGCACCGCGGCTGATCGAGGGCGATTTCCTGAAGATGAACCTGCGCGAGCGTTTTCCGCGGGGGCTGAAGATCATCGGGAATTTCCCCTACAACATCTCCTCGCAGATATTTTTCAAGGTGCTTGAGAATCGCGACCTGGTGCCCGAATGCGTCGGCATGATCCAGAAGGAGGTCGCCGTACGGATCGCGGAGCCTCCGGGGTCGAAGGAATACGGCATCCTGAGCGTGTTGTTGCAGGCTTGGTACGACATCGAATACCTCTTTACGGTCAACGAAACGGTTTTCAACCCGCCGCCCAAGGTCAAAAGCGCCGTTATCCGCCTGCGCCGCAACCGCGTCGGGCGGCTCGGCTGCGACGAGGCGCTGTTCGTGAAGGTGGTGAAAGCGTCATTCGGCCAGCGCCGCAAGATGATCCGCAACTCGCTGCGGGCGGTGTTCGGCGATTTCGGCGGCGCAGAACATCCCTTTTTTACGCAGCGCGCCGAGCAGCTCTCGGTCGCCGATTTCGTGCAGCTGACCGACTGGGTCGCGGCCAACCGGAAATAATCGCGGCGGGTCGTGGACGTCGGATACCGCAGTTTGGGTGCGGGTTCGAGTCGTCGGATGCCGGGCAGGGAAGGGCGGACAGTGTGTACTGGAGGCGGAAATGGAAAAGCACCGGGAGCCCGGTGCTTTTTTCATGCCGTTCGGCGGGCGGGGTATTGCTCCGCAGCCGCAATGCGCAGGCGTCTATTTTCTCAGGTCTCCCGCAATGACCGTCACCAGTTCTTCGCGGGAGAGGTATTTCCGAGCCAGTTGCTGCACGTCGGCCGGCGTCATGGCCTGTATGCGGCGGATGTTCTCGTTGATGACGGTATGGTCGCGGCCGCAGAGGATGTTCTCGATCGTAACGTCGGCAATGCCGAACGGCCCGTCGAGGATACGCATCATCTCACCGACCATAATGTTCTTCACGAGCGAAAGTTCGCCCTCGGGCATCGGCTCGGCGCGCAACCGTTCGATTTCGGCGTAAATCTCGCGCAGGGCCTCCTGCGTGACCTCCGTCCCGACCTGTGCCGCTACGGCGAAATAGCCCTCCCGTTCGAAGTTGACCATGGCGGCCACCACGCCGTACGTGTAGCCGTGCTCCTCGCGCAGGTTCTGCATCAGGCGCGAACCGAAATAACCGCCCAGGGCGGATGCCACGACCTGCATGCCGAGGAAATCGGGATGCTGGCGCGGGAAAAGCAGCCTTCCGATGCGGATCGACGACTGTACGGCGCCCGGATGGTCGACCCGCGCTTCGTGCTGCGTCACGGGTGCCGGGAACGGGATGCCGGCTTGGGGTTTGCGCCGCGGCAACCGTTCTGCCAGCGCCGCGACGGCCTGCCGTTCGTGGTCGCCGATGCGCCCGCTGCATATCGTGAACCCGTTGTCCGCCGTATAGTGGCTTTCATAAAACGCCGCTACATCCCCGCGCGTGAGTTCATCGTATTGGGCTTCGTCGGCCGAGATGCCGTAGGGGTGCGAGGGCCCGAAAAGGGCGCGGGCGAAAGCCTCGCGGGCCTGGGTGTCGACCTTCGTGCGTTCGACGGCCAGCCGCTGCTTGCGCTTGGCGCAGTAGGTGCGCAGTTCCTCCTCGGGGAAAATGGGGTGCAGGAGTATCTGTTCGGCCACGGCGAGCGTTTCGTCGAAGAATTTGGAGAGCATGCAGAAACTGATGTAGGCATAGTCGCGGTCGATGTTAACGTCGTAGAACGAGCCGTAGTAATCGAGCCGTTCGGCGATCTGGTGTGCCGTCATGTCGCGTGTCCCCTCGGCGAGCATGTTGGCGGCGGTCGACGCCGAGAAGGGAACCCGCTGCATGGCCGATCCGGCGCGGAACACGAAGGTGACGCGCAGCACTTCGAAATCGTCCGAGGCGAGCGTGTAGAGCGTCGAACCGTTTGCCAACAGGCTCTTTCCGGCCTGTGCGACCTCAACGTCGGAGGGTATTACGAGGGGTGGTTGTGTCATTTTTTCGCTTTGTAGATAAGAGTGGAACAGTTTTCGGGGCGGAAGGTGCGGCGGCTGAAGGCGAGGATGTCGCCGGTCGTGACGGCACGGTAGGCCGCCACCTCGCCGTTGATGAGCGGCAGGTCGCCCAGCATCTCGTAGAAGCCCAGGTTCATCGCTTTGTTCATCACGTTCAACTCGCCGAAGAGCGTGTTGGCCTCGAACTTGTTTTTGACCTTTTCGACCTCGTAGTCCGATGCCGGGACGCTTTGCAATGCTTCGATTTCGGCACGGAAAGCCGCTTCGGCCTGCTCGGGAGAGGTGCCCGGCAGTAGTTGCCCCGTAAAGACGAACAATCCCGGGTCGATGTCGCCCGAAATGTAGGCGTTGACCGAGGCCAGCAGGCGCTGTTCCTGCACCAGGTGTTTGTAGAGCCGCGACGAGTCGCCGCCCGACAGCAGGTCGGAAACCAGGTCGGCGGTATAGAAATCCTGCGAGGTGCGGCCGCCCATGTGGAATGCCAGCGACAGGGTCGTGGCGGGCACGTCGCGTTCGACCTCCTCCCGGCGCGGCGCCTCCTGATCCGGTTCGCGGGGGATGGGCTGGGGGGCCACGGTGCGGTCGGCGAGCGGGGCGAACCATTTTTCGGCAAGGTCGAGCATGCGCTCCTCGTCGAAGTCGGCCGAGACGGACAGGATGGCGTTCGAAGGGTGGTAGTGGGTGCGGTAGAAGGCCTGCACGTCGTCGAGTGTCGCCCCGGCGATGTGGTCGGGCGTGAGCCCGATGGTCGCCCAGCGGTAGGGGTGTACTTTGTAGGCCAGTGCCCGCAGCAGCATCGGCTGGTCGCCGTAGGGCTGGTTGAGGTAGCGCTGGCGGAACTCCTCGATCACCACGCGTTTCTCCGCCTCGAGTTTTTCGGGGGTGATGTCCAGCCCCTCCATGCGGTCGCTTTCGAGCCACAGTGCTGTCTCGATATTGTCCTTCGGGAGGGTGATGTAGAAATCCGTGTAGTCGTTGTTGGTGAAGGCGTTGTTGTCGCCGCAGGCCATCTGCACGGGCAGGTCGAAATTCGGGATTTCGCGCGTGCCGCGGAACATCAGGTGTTCGAACAGATGGGCGAAACCCGTGCGCGCGGGGTTCTCGTTGCGCGCCCCGACTTTATATAATAGGTTTACTGCGGCGAGTTTCGAAGCCTTATCCCGGTTGACGACGACCGTCAGGCCGTTCGCCAGTGTTCTCTTCTTGTATTCGATCATGGATGCAAAGATATAAAAAAAGCAGCGGCAGGAAAATTTAGTGACGCCTCATTTGAAGATGGATTCGAAGACTATGAAGTTTGGGGATTGGAATCCATTACCCTGCCGCTGCGTGTGGAAAACGCTTCGGCAGAAAACGGGAAGAGTGGTGCCGAACCTGTGGCCCATGGCTCTGGTCAGCCTCTATCCCACAAATCACAGCACGCACCCTTCTGGGTACGATCTGTATTGTGGGATAACAAAAAATTTACCAGATTTTAGGGCCCCAATACTATCGTTTATACACGATGATATGTAAAGAACGAATTATGGAACAAAATTAGGAAAAAAATCCCGATTTGCAATCGCCGCGCCCGAACAACCTATTTATCGGCCTTTATTTCCCAGTGTTTCGCCGCGTAAAATTTGTTGACGGCCAAAAAATTATCTGTTTTCTCAACCGCCAATGTGTCTGTGAAAAAATTCCGCTGCTTTTTCCGGCCCGGGATTTGTCTTGCCGGCAGGGGTGGCGCTCCGGCCCCGTGCACGCACAGCCCGGACTGTGCCCGCGAGGGAGTGGCGGGTAATCCGCTATCGGATAATAAGTTCGGCAAGTCGGTGATTATCCGCGAGTTCGTTGTTAAATAAATAACAACCCCGTTGTTATTCCAATAACATCCTGCGTAGTGAAAAAACCGGATGATTTGTCAGAAAATCGGACTGATTTTTCCGCCGGAATTGTTATCTTTGCAACGCATTTTGTCCCGAATCCAGGAAAAACACACAATATCATCTAAAATTTCAACAAAATGGCAGAAAAGAAATTTATCACTTGTGATGGTAACTACGCTGCGGCACATGTTGCATACATGTTCTCGGAAGTTGCGGCGATCTATCCCATCACGCCGTCGTCGACCATGGCCGAACTCGTGGACGAGTGGGCCGCACAGGGTCGCAAAAATATTTTCGGCGAAACGGTGAAAGTTGTCGAGATGCAGTCCGAAGCCGGTGCCGCAGGCGCCGTACACGGTTCGCTGCAGAGCGGTGCCCTGACGTCGACGTTCACCGCGTCGCAGGGTTTGCTGCTGATGATTCCCAATATGTATAAGATCTCCGGCGAATTGCTGCCGGGCGTGTTCCACGTTTCGGCGCGTGCGCTGGCCGCACAGTCGCTGTCGATTTTCGGAGACCACCAGGACGTCATGGCCACCCGCCAGACGGGATTCGCCATGCTGGCGACTTCGTCGGTGCAGGAGGTGATGGATCTGGCGGGCGTGGCGCACATCGTGTCGCTCAAATCGCGCGTGCCGTTCCTGCACTTCTTCGACGGCTTCCGTACCTCGCACGAGATCCAGAAGATCGAGCTGATCGACGAGGCCGCCCTGACCGCCATGCTCGACCGCGATGCGCTCAAGGCCTTCCGCGAGCGTGCGCTCAATCCCGAGCACCCCGTGACCCGCGGTACGGCGCAGAATCCCGACATCTATTTCCAGACCCGCGAGGCCGCCAACCGCTTCTACGACGCCGTGCCCGACATGGTCGCCGAGGCGATGCGCGAGATTTCGAAGATCACCGGCCGCGAGTACAAGCCGTTCGTATATTACGGAGCTGCGGACGCCGAGAACATCGTGATCGCGATGGGGTCGGTGACCGAAACCCTCCGGGAGACGGTCGACTACCTGAACGCCCGTGGCGGGAAGGTGGGCGTCGTGACCGTTCACCTCTATCGTCCCTTCTCGGTGAAATACCTGGGCGAGGTGCTGCCCGAAACGGTGAAGCGCATCTGTGTGCTCGACCGTACTAAGGAACCGGGTGCAAACGGCGACCCGCTCTACCTGGATGTCGTCGAGGCATTCGCCAACTGCAAGGATATTCCGGCCGACCGCAAACCGCTCATCATCGGTGGCCGCTACGGCCTTTCGTCCAAGGACACTACGCCGGCGCAGATGCTGGCCGTGTTCGCAAACCTTGCGGCCAACGAGCCCAAGAACCAGTTCACGGTGGGCATCGTGGACGACGTGACCTTCCGCTCGCTGCCCGTGGGCGAGGAGATTTCGCTCGCCAAGCCCGGTACGTTCGAGGCGCTGTTCTTCGGCCTGGGTGCCGACGGTACGGTAGGCGCCAACAAGAACTCGATCAAGATCATCGGCGGCACGACGAACAAATATTGCCAGGCATACTTCTCGTACGACTCGAAGAAGTCGGGCGGTTACACCTCGTCGCACCTGCGTTTCGGCGACCTGCCGATCACTTCGCCCTATCTGGTCACCACGCCCGACTTCGTGGCGTGCCACGTGCCTTCGTACGTCGACAAGTACGACGTGCTGAAAGGGCTGAAAGCCGGCGGTTCGTTCCTGCTCAACTCGGTGCACGACGCGGCTACGACCTGCGCCACGCTGCCCGACCACATGAAAGCCTATCTGGCCAAGAACAAGATCAATTTCTATATCATCAACGCTACGAAGATCGCCGCCGAGCTCGGGCTGGGTTCGCGTACGAATACCATCATGCAGTCGGCATTCTTCAAGATCGCCAACGTTATCCCGTTCGACAAGGCTGTCGACGAGATGAAGCATGCCATCCTGAAATCCTACGGCAAGAAGGGCGAGGACATCGTCAACATGAACTATGCGGCCGTCGACGCCGGCGGCAACGCCGTGGTGAAGGTCGAGGTGCCGGCCGAATGGGCGCAGATCGACGACAACGGCTTCGCACATGTTTCGGATGCGTCGTATCCCGAGTTCGTGCGCAAGGTCGTTGAGCCGATCAACGGGCTGAAGGGCGATGACCTGCCGGTATCGGCTTTCACGGGCCGTGAGGACGGTACGTGGGAGAACGGCACGGCCGCCTACGAGAAGCGCGGCATCGCCGTGAATGTCCCCGAGTGGAAGATCGAGAACTGTATCCAGTGCAACCAGTGCGCCTATGTCTGCCCGCACGCCGTGATCCGTCCGTTCCTCGCGACGGAGGCCGAGGCCGCCGCATCGGGCGTGGAATGGAAGCAGGGGCTGGGCGAGACCAAGGAGTACAAGTTCCGCATCCAGATCTCGCCGCTCGACTGTACGGGCTGCTCGAACTGCGTCGACGTCTGCCCGGCCAAGGAGAAGGCACTGGTAATGCGTCCTCTGGAGGAGCAGATGCCCCAGCAGAAGAACTGGGACTACATCACCAAGCATATCGGCTACAAGCAGGTCGTCGACAAGACCAAGTCGGTGAAGAACCTCCAGTTCGCACAGCCGCTGTTCGAGTTCTCGGGCGCCTGCGCCGGTTGCGGCGAGACCCCCTATATCAAGGCTATCTCGCAGCTGTTCGGCGACAAGATGATGGTTGCCAACGCCACGGGCTGTACCTCGATCTATTCGGGTTCGGCACCGTCGACCCCGTACTGCACCAACGACAAGGGCCAGGGCCCGGCATGGGCGAACTCGCTTTTCGAGGACAACGCCGAATTCGGCCTGGGTATGCATCTCGGCGTCGAGAAACTCCGTGACCGTATCCAGAATACGATGGAGCAGGCTATTGCCAACTGTACGAAATGCTCCGACGAGCTGAAGGGCGTCATGCAGGAGTGGATCGCTTCGCGCGGTTCGTCGGCCAAATCGGCCGAGGTCTCGGCGCGCCTCGTCCCGATGATGGAGGCCTGCGGCTGCGATTACTGCAAGGATATCCTGGAGATGAAGGACTGGCTGGTGAAGAAGTCGCAGTGGATCATCGGCGGCGACGGCTGGGGGTACGATATCGGCTTCGGCGGTGTCGATCACGTGCTGGCATCGGGCCAGGATGTGAACATTCTGGTCGTGGATACCGAGGTTTACTCGAATACCGGCGGACAGTCGTCGAAATCGACACCCGTGGGTGCCGTCGCCAAGTTCGCTTCGGCCGGCAAGCGTATCCGCAAGAAAGACCTCGGCGCCATCGCCATGACCTACGGCTACGTATACGTGGCGCAGGTTTCGATCGGCGCTTCGCAGATGCAGTTGTTCAACGTGCTCAAGGAGGCCGAGGCCTATCCCGGCCCGTCGCTCGTGATCGCCTATGCTCCGTGTATCAACCACGGCATCAAGGGCGGCATGACGCGCACGCAGACCGTGGGCAAGGAGGCCGTAGCCTGCGGTTACTGGCACCTGTGGCACTACAACCCGCAGCTCGAGGAGCAGGGCAAGAACCCGTTCGTGATGGACTCGAAGGAGCCCGACTGGTCGAAGTTCCGCGACTTCCTGATGAAGGAGGTGCGTTACACTTCGCTTAAAAAGTCGTTCCCGGCCGAGGCCGACGAGCTGTTCGCAGCCGCCGAGGAGAACGCCAAATGGCGTTACAACGGCTACCAGCGCCTTGCGAAGATGGAATACTAATTATATTATACGTTATGCGGAGGGCCGCGGCATTGTGCCGCGGCCCTTTTTGTATATCCGGAAAATGCTTCGTGATGAAAAAACGCGCGTTCGTTTTTGAAATCCCCCCCCCGAGTGAATTTATTTGTCCATATAGACCTGAGAGGATAAATTTGCACACATTTGAATTACAAACAAGTATCTCACTTATGAAAAATTTTGTGCACAAAATTACCTGTGTGCTCGTCATGTGCGCTGCCACGGTAGCGTTTACGGCATGTAGCGACAGCGACAACAAGGGCGACGGCCCGGTTACCGGTACCCTCAGCGTGGAAACCGGCGCCCTGAAATTTACGAGCGGAGCCTATTCGAAGGGATTCGAGGTGGGAACCGACGGTACGGTCGGCGCGATCCAGGTCGACGTGAACTACAAGGGTTCCGAAACCGGATGGATCACCGCGAAAGTGAACGACGGCGACGTGGTGGTCACCGTGGCGCGGAATACGGGCGATGCACGTACGGCGGATGTCGTCCTGAGCGCCAAGGGTGCCGAGTCGGTGACCGTTTCCATCAGCCAGAAGGCCGTGTTCTCGTCGGATCTGGTGGGCCGGTATACGCCCTATGTTCCCGATCCCGAAAATCCGATCGCTAATTTCTTCATCAACCCCGTATACGCTGATATGGATCCGGAAAAGGTGCCGCAGATCGACATGGGTTTCCTTCTCGGTGTTCCCGGATATACCTGGCCCGTTACCACCGTCACCGGTCTGGCCAACCAGCTCGTGGGGATGATGTATGGCGGCGGCCTCACCTATTTCGATTTCAAGGACGACGGGACGATCGGCGCGGGTTACCGCGACATGCTCGGGTTCGACATGAATGCCGGCCCTACGTTCGGCCCCGAGGTCGAATTCCCCAATGCCGAGACGCTGGAGGTGCTGCCTGTCGATGCGATTACCTATTACACCAAGGACGGCAAGGTCTATTTCGCCATCGACAAGGAGTACCTGACCTATATCGGCCAGGCGGAGCTCGAAATGAACCTGCCCCAGATCATCGACGCCCTGCTGGCACAGTACCCGGGCCTTGGGATCGAAGCGACCGACGATTACTATGCCATCCCGCTCAAGTACGGGGTCAAGGATGGCGTTACGACGCTGAAGGTCGACAAGGAGATGATGATGCCTTACATGCCGCTGATTACTTCGCTGGTCGATGCTTTCCTCCCCGACGGGGATATTGAGGTGTCGCTCGACCCCGAATCCGACCCGATGAAGATCCCGGCAAAGGCGCTGGTCAACTCGTTGCTCGATGCGCTCTTCAACCAGAGCCAATCCATCGAGATCGGCATCGGCCTTACGAAATAGGCGGACACGATAACAAACCCTTTCCAGGCAGGTTGCGGAAACTCCGCAACCTGCTTTTTTTCTTTTGTAATCTTGTCTGTCCGAATAATATTTCCTATTTTTGCTTTCGGTAACCTAAAATGAATCAATTATGAAGAAAAGTTTTCTTTTGTTGGCTGCAATGCTCCTTTGCTATTGCGGTACGGCATTCGGCTGGGGCAAATCGGGGCATGACGCCATCGCCTATATCGCCGAGTGCAACCTGACGCCCAAGGCGAAGAAGAACATCGAGAAATACCTCGACGGCCGTTCGATCGTCTATTATGCCTCGTGGATGGATGTGTACCGCCATACACCGGCTTACAAGGTGACCTCGGGCTGGCACGGCGATAGGGTCGACGCCGACGGGAAGTATGTGCCCAACGCAAAAGGCGACGCCTTGCAATGCATCGAGGAGGCGATCTCCAGATTGAAGGATTACCGCAGCCTGGACGATTCGACGGTGCTGGTGTCGATCAAATACCTCGTGCACCTGGTGGGCGACATGCATTGCCCCGTGCACGTGAAATACCCTTGGTATAAGAATTTCAAGTTCGACCTGAACGGGAGGCCCAGCGAATTCCATAGTTTTTGGGACAGCGGGGTGCTCGACCTGAACCACCGCTGGGGATACGTGGAGTACCGCCACCAGTTGGATCGCCTTACGAAGAAGGAGATCCGTGCAGTCACCGCCGGGACGCCCCGCGACTGGCTCGAAGAGAGCGCCCGGGATTGCCGCGTGATTTACGAGTGGACGAAGCCCGGCCAGACGTTTAACAAGGACGAGGCCCGCGACCTGCTCAATACGGTACATCCGTTCGCCGAGGAGCAAATCCTCAAGGCGGGCTACCGTTTGGCTGCCGTACTTAACCAACTATTCGGTTAATTTTGTAATTTTGCAGACGTGAGGCGGTTTTGTGCGATTCTTGCAGGGGCCGTCATGTTATCAATTCTTACAGGTACGTTATGAAAAAGTATTTTGCAGCCGCTGCGCTGCTTATGATGATGGCCGCCTGCGGAAGCGCCGGCCAGGACAAGAAGCTCGAAGGCACGACATGGAAACTCGCCAAGATGGAGGCAATCCCGGCCGCGGCCGTCGGTAAGGAGGCCGATTTCTTCACCTTGGAGTTCAATGCCGCCGATACGATGGTCGCAGGGCGTACGAACTGCAACCGCTTCTTCGGCAAGTATGAGCTCAAAGGCAAGGAACTCGAACTCAAGAACCTGGGCATGACCCGGATGGCCTGCCCCGACATGCAGTACGAGGATGCCTTCGTCAAGATGCTCGACGAGGTAGACCGTTTCGAGATCAAGGGTGCGGAGCTGACCCTCTTCGACGACCACAAAGCGCTGGCCGTGTTCAAGGCCGTCGAAAAAGAGCCTGCGAAGCAGTAATTCCGCCGACGCGGAATATTTGCGGCAGTCCCCGACGGGGCTGCCGTTTTTTTTTGTATAAGGCGGAATGAAACGACGGTTTGGTGGGGAACCGCTCCCGGTATGGATGCCGGGAAATAGCCGAACGGCCGGATGCGGGAGCTATGTGGCGGGAGGGGGGATTGTTTTACGGCCGGATGCGGGGGCGGCCGGAGCGGGCAAAAAAAGAACGGCGGCAGGAAAAAAAGTGACGCAACTCTCTTTTTGTATGAAGAATCCGGTTACCGGAAAAGTATCCTGCCGCCGCATAGGATTCGATTGCATCGGCAGGAGCGCGACAAATGGGGTTCATTTGTGCAAAAGAAGAAGAGTGCCGCCGAATCTGTGACTCCTGAGGTTCTGGTAAACCCGCAAATCCAACAAAACAGCGCGCACCCTTCCGGGAGCGGACTGTATTTGAACTTGCAAAAAATTTACCAGATTTCAGGATGTCAATACAATCGTTTATAATACTCAATATGTTAAGAACGCATGCAATTACGGTGTACTGCATAGCAAAGGTAGTCAATTTTCCGCAATCTGCAACTACTTATTTGTATTGGAGCCGGGCAGCGGAACCGATAGCTGAAAAACTGCATGAGGGAGGCGTATATGGCCGTATCGTGTCTCCCCGTGTGTTTCGCGCATGGGGATTCGCCGCATGGCTTCGGGGCTCAAAGAAACAAGCGGCCTCCCGAAAGGGGAAGCCGCTTGTCTTGTGTCTCTTATCGGAACGCTTACTCGCTCAGGGGAGTTACGCTCACATAGGATTTGCCTGCGCCTTTCTTGCAGAATTCGACGGTGCCGTCTACAAGGGCGAAGAGCGTGTGGTCTTTACCGATACCCACGTTTTCACCGGGGTTGTGAACCGTGCCGCGCTGACGAACGATAATGTTGCCCGCCTTAGCGAACTGGCCACCGAATAACTTGACGCCGAGTCGCTTGCTTTCCGACTCGCGGCCGTTCTTCGAACTACCTACACCTTTCTTGTGTGCCATTTCTCTTCAGTTTTAAAGGTTATGCAACAATTTCCTCGACAAGAACCTGTGTCAGATACTGACGGTGGCCGTTGCACTTCTGATATCCCGTTCTGCGCTTTTTCTTGAAGACCAGGACTTTTTCGTCCTTCAGATGCTTCAGGATCTTGCACTTCACCGAGGCGCCTTTCACTACAGGTGCACCTACTTTGACCTGACCGTCGTTGTCTGTGAGCAGGACTTTGTCGAAACTTACGGACGAATTTTCTTCGCCCTGAAGACGGTGGACATAAAGTTTCCGACCTTTCTCAGCTTTAAATTGCTGACCTGCAATCTCTACTATAACGTACATTTAATGCGATATATGTATTTGAACATAATTCGGAGTGCAAATATACGCATATTTATTTTATAAGCAACATCCCGCGCGAATTTTTTTCGGCACGGTCGGCTCTGGCATGGTTTTGGGCGGGGTCGCCGCGGACAGTGCCGCATGACGCCGTGCCGTCCCTGCAACAGCGGGCGCCCCGCACAGGAGGTTTTGTCTTGCGCCGAAGCTGCCCGGGGAGGTTCGGCGTGAAATAGCTGTTAAAAATTTCACAATGTCATAAATTCTTGTTACCTTTACCATGGCAACCGAAGTTACCGAACTCAAAAGAAGAGCTACGATGATAAACGACAAGGTGAGGATGTACCTGCTGCCGCCGCTCATCAATGCGGCAGTCAGGGCCGGAGCCTCGATAATGAATGTCTATAAAAACCTCGACGATTACGATATAAGCCTCAAAGACGACAAGACGCCGATCACGCTCGCCGACCGGCTGGCGCACAAAACCATCCGCGAATACCTGGGCCCGACGCGCATCCCCATCCTGAGCGAGGAGGGGCGCGAGATGCTTTACGACGAGCGCCGCAACTGGGAGCTCTACTGGCTGGTCGACCCGCTCGACGGGACGGTCGAATTCATCAAGGGGAACAACGAATTTACGGTCAACATCGCCCTGATGGAGAACAACGTCTGCATGGGGGCGGTGATTTACGTGCCCTATTTCGAGAAGCTGTATATCGCGGGGCGGGATGCAGGCTCGTATGTCAAGGAACATGTGGTGCCCGATTCCGGGGCGGAATATACCTACGACGAGATCGTCACCGGGTGGACGCGCCTGCCGTTGGAGTGCGAGGCCGTGCGTCCGCATCCCCGCCTGCGTGTGGCCGTGTCGCGCTCGCACCAGACACCCGAGACCGCCGAGCATATCGCCCGCCTGCGTGCGACGCACCCCGACCTGGAGATCGTCGAACAGGGCAGTTCGTACAAGTTCTGCCTGCTGGCCGAGGGGCGGGTCGACTATTATGTCCGCACGACGCATACCTACGAGTGGGACACGGCGGCCGGGGAGCTGATCCTCGCCGAGGCCGGCGGCCGGACGCGCACGCTGCCCGACGACGGGGTGCTGCGCTACAACGAAAAAGACCTGCGCAACCCGTGGTTCGTCTGCCGGTCGAAGTACTGCAAGATTTGACGCCGCAGCAATGCGGAACCGGTAAGTCAGGGCGGATTTGTTTCCGCCTTTTTTCGTGTGCTTGCCCCGTTGTGCTGTTTTTACTTGGAATAGTTGCACTTTCGGGCAAAAACTGTTAATTTAGATGTGTCAAAGCTTGCCTCCCATGAAAAAAATCTCCCTGTTCTGTATGCTGGGATTGTTGCTCGGCGTATCCTGTTCGGAGGAAAAAGTAAAGCCGCCCGCCATGACCGATGATACGGTGGCCGTATTCGGCGATGACGCATTCGGGGCATTTTGCCTGCGGACGTACGACCGTAACGGGGATGGTGTACTTACGGTCGGTGAAATCAAAAATGTGGTGTCGCTGGATTTTGACGATAAGGATATCCGGTCGCTGGACGGGATCGAATACTTTACCGGATTACAGTCTTTATATTGTAACCAATCTGCCGGGGGTAATCTGGTGCGGCTCGATGTCAGCCGGAATGCGGAACTCAGGACTTTGTGTTGTGCGGGGAACAAACTCGAAGAACTCGTCGTGGATGGTCTCCGGAACCTAAGCCGTGTCGATTGTGCGGCCAATAACCTGGAAAAACTCGATTTGCAAAATTTGCCTGTGTTGACCTTTTTGCTTTGCCGGAATAACCGGCTTCGCAACCTGGACTTTTCCGAAACTCCCGGCTTGAAATCCATAGATTGTGCGAATAACGGGATTTCCGCCCTTGATGTGAGGCCGTGCGGGGATATTACTATGATTTGGTGTGAGGGCAATGCGGGGATGCGGATCTCGCTGGATTGGCGGCAGGTACCGGGCATATTTGGTGACGACGATGTCGTTTTGGAGGTGGCCGGAGATGAAAACCTTGTCTTTGCCGATGCGGCGGTAGAGGTGGCACTGGCCGCAAGGAATTTTGATAAGAACGGGGACGGGCGGATTTCCCGCCATGAGGCGGTTTATGTCCGGGAGTTGTTCGATACCGATTGCAGCGGGTTCGAATCCCTCTCTGATTTTAGTTATCTTATCAATTTGTACTGGTGTGAGTTGGTGTGTGCGGATAAGGGGGCGTGCAAACTGCGCTCGCTGGATTCTTTTGCCCGGAACGGGCTCTTGTATAATCTGGATTTGAGGAACCTGTCGGTGGCAGATGTCGATTTGTCGAGATATCCTGCTTTGAAATACGTGAGGATGTCGGGCTGCGATGTGGAGGAGCTCGATGTGAGCGGGTTGCAATATTTGGAAAGCCTGGTCTGTGACAATTCGCCCGTCTTGAAAACCGTATTTTTCAGGAATAGTGCCCAATACGACCGGATGTCATGGATCAACCTTGATAAGCACATCCTGATAAGGTTCAAGGAGAGCGATTGATACGAAAAAGAGGAGCGTCACTCCTCTTTTTTTGTTGTCTGTTCGATGTCGCATGCCGAGCAGTTGCCCGAACAGCCCGCGTCGGCGCAGTCTGTTTGTCCGGAGTCCTCGCGCGATTCCTGCACGGCGCACCGGATGCCCAGCCGCTGCATGTTCTTGTTGGTCGATATTTCCGAGTCGATATGGTGTCCCTTGATCATCAGCGTCAGCGACATGCCCACGACGAAGAGGGCTACGGCGCCGAGGGCGAAGAGGAAAACGATTAACCACGTTGGCATAACGGTAAGGTATTTTTATGTGCTGAAATTTTGGCTTTCGGTCACAAATGTATACATTTGTAAGATAAATTGCAAAAATGCTGCCTTATCCTGTCGGCGGGCGGCGCTGAAACGAAACGACAACAGACGCAATACTATGAAAATCGTGATAGCGGGTGCGGGCGAGATGGGGAGCCATCTGGCGAAAATGCTCAGTGGCAACGGCCACGACATTACCATCATCGACGCCGACCAGAAGTTGCTTTCCGACGTGGGGAGCCTTGCCGACGTGATTTCGGTCGAGGGCGATTCGACGACCTTCGCCGTGCTCCGCAAGGCGCAGGTGCGCAAGTGCGACCTGTTCATCGCCGTGAACCACGTGGAGAACGACAATGTCGTGGCGGCGATGCTGGCCAAGAAGCTCGGGGCCAAGAAAGCCATCGCCCGCATCGACAACAACGAATACCTGGAACCCAACAACAAGGAGATGTTCATCGATATGGGCATCGACTACCTGTTCTACCCCGAGAAGGTTGCGGCCAGCGAAGTCATCAACCTCCTGGGGCATACCTCGACCACGGAGTTCGTCGATTTTTCGAGCGGCAAGCTCTCGCTGGTGGTTTTCCACTTGGAGCCGACCTCGCCCCTCGTGGGCAAGCCGCTGGAGGGGTTCGATGACGACGAGGCCCCGCTGAGCTACCGCACGGTGGCCATCACGCGCGGCGGGCAGACGATCATCCCGCGCCGCGGCGAATTGTTCATGGAGGGCGACGCGATCTATGTGATCGCCCGCCAGGATGCCGTGAAACAGGTCATGGAGTTCTCGGGACAGTCGAACATCGAGATCAAGAACATGATGATTCTGGGCGGGTCGCGCATCGGCATCCGCATCGCCACGGAGTTGCAGGACGAGGTGAACATCAAGCTCATCGACTACAACGCCGAGAAGGCCTACCGGCTGGCGGAGATGCTCGAAAAGACTCTCATCATCAACGAGGACGGCCGCAACACCGAGGCCATGATGGAAGAGGGGCTTTCGAACATGGACGCCTTCGTGGCCGTGACGGGGCGCAGCGAGACCAACATCCTCGCGGCGATGCTCGCCAAGCGCATGGGCGTCAAGAAGGTGATCGCCGAGGTCGAGAACCTCAATTACATCAACCTGGCCGAGTCGATCGGCATCGACACGATCATCAACAAGAAACTGGTGACGGCGTCGAACATCTTCCGCTTCACGATGTCGACCGACGTGCAGGCCATCAAGTGCCTTACGGGCAGCGACGCCGAGGTGCTGGAATTCATCGTCAAGCCCAATGCGCCGGCCGTGAAGAGCCGCATCAAAGACCTGGGGCTGCCCGAGGACACGATCATCGGCGGCATCGTGCGCGGCGACAAGGTCTTCATCGCCGTGGACAACATGGAAATCAACCCCTACGACCGCGTGGTGGTCTTCGCCATGCCTGCGTCGGTGGGCAAAGTGGGATACTTTTTTAACTGACGACGGCGCTGTCGGGCCCGGCGTGCGCCGGGGCCCGCACACCGGCGGAAAATGAAACCGAACAGACAAGTGTCGTTTAGAAGCATATTATTCAAGGCCTGGTTTTCGCAGCGCGAGCGGGCTATCGACCGTTTCCGGCGCCGTCCTGCCGAGACGCAGGAGCGTATCTTCAGGCAGTTGCTGCGCCGCGGGCGCGGGACGGAATTCGGGTGGAGGTACGACCTGGGGCATGTCCGCAGCGTGGAGCAGTTCCAGTCGATGGTCGAGACGTTCGATTACGAAACCTTCAAACCCTATATCGAAAAGATGCTGGCCGGGGAGCGTAACGTCACCGCGCCGGGGCGGGTGAAACTCTTTGCCCGCTCGTCGGGCACGACTTCCGACCGGAGCAAGTACATTCCCGTCACGGAGGAGTCGCTCTGGTGGAACCACACGCTCGGCATGCGGGACGTGGCGACGGTATTCGCGGCCAACAACCCGAAAACGAAGGTTTTCGACGGCAAGACGCTGACCCTCGGCGGGTCGTGCAGCCGCGAGGGGCGCAACCTTGTGGGTGACCTGTCGGCGGTGCTGATCCACGAAACGACGTTCTGGAGCGGCTGGTTCCGGGCGCCGCGCACCGCCACGGCGATCATCCCCGATTTCGACCGCAAGGTCGAGGCCATCTGCCGCGAGTGCACGGGCGAAAATATCACGGCCTTCGCCGGGGTGCCGTCGTGGAACCTGGCGATGATGCGCCGCGTGCTGGATTATACGGGGCGGGAGAACCTGCTCGAAGTGTGGCCCAACCTCTGCATGTTCGCCCACGGGGGCGTGGAGTTCGCCCCCTACCGCCGTTCGTTCGAGGCGCTGATCCCTTCGGAGAGGATGCAGTACATGGAGACCTACAACGCCTCGGAAGGGTTCTTCGCGCTGGCCGACGACCCGTCGCGGAGCGACATGCTGCTGATGCTCGACTACGGCAATTTCTTCGAGTTCCGCAGCGGGGATACCGTCGTGCCGCTCGAAGGCGTGGAATGCGGCAAGGTCTACGCCATGCTCATCACGTCGAACAACGGCCTGTGGCGCTACGAGATCGGCGATACGGTGGAATTCACTTCGACGAATCCCTACCGCATTCGTTTCGCGGGGCGTACGAGACAGTATATCAATGTCTTCGGCGAGGAATTGATCGTCGACAACGCCGACCGCGCACTGCTGGCCGCCTGCAACGAAACGGGGGCCGTGGTCGGGGAATATACCGTGGCGCCGTGCTACATGTCGCTGCGCGAGCGGGGCGCCCACGAATGGATCCTGGAGTTCGAGCGCGAGCCCGACAGCCGCGAGCATTTCGCCGAGGCGCTCGACCGCGAATTGCGGGCCGTGAATTCGGACTACGACGCCAAACGCCGCACGACGCTCGAGCGGCAGCGGCTGACGGTCGTCGGCCACGGCCGTTTCCTCGCGTGGATGCGTGCCCGGGGCAAGAACAAGGTGCCGCGGCTGGTCAACGACCGCCGTGTGGCCGACGAGATACTGGCGTTCGGCGGGGAAGCGAAGTGACGGCGCGTGTTGCTGCGGCGTAATGCCGTGATGCACCGTTGCGGAGCACTCCGGCGGCTGTCCGGAGCGGCCGGGCAGTATTTAAAATGTAAAACAAATATCGTATAATATGTATATAGCCATTGCAGGCAATATCGGAAGCGGGAAGACCACGCTGACCCGGATTCTGACCGAGCGTTACAACGCCAAAGCCTACCTCGAGGAGTGCAACAACCCCTACATCGGCGATTTCTACGAGGACATGAACCGCTGGTCGTTCAATTTGCAGATTTATTTCCTCGGGAGCCGCATCCAGCAGACGATGGACATGCTGGCCGACAACCGCGATTCGGGGGCGATCTTCCAGGATCGCACGATCTACGAGGATGCGCATATCTTCGCGGACAACCTCCACGAAATGGGGCTGATGGCCTCGCGCGACATCGAAACCTACATGAAACTGTTCCGGCTGATGACCACGCTCATCCCCAAGCCCGACCTGCTGATCTACCTCAAGGCGAGCGTGCCGACGCTCATTTCGCAGATCCGCAAGCGCGGCCGCGAATACGAGATGAACATCGACGAATTATACCTCAAGCGTCTGAACGACAAGTATAACAACTGGATCGACAACATCTACGAAGGCGATGTGCTGGTCGTCGACAAAGACCATGAGGATTTCGTCTCCGACCCTACGGTGCTGGAGAAGATATGTGCGCGCCTCGATGCGCTCGAAAACAGATAGCGACGCATGACGCTGCCTGAGAAATTCGCCGCACGCGTCTTTTCGGAGCTGGGGCCGGAAGAGGGGGCGGCGCTGTGCGCCGCACTCGATACCGAGCCGCCCGTGTCCGTGCGGCTGAACCCTGCCAAATGTGCCGGTGCGGCCGAACCCGGAGCGGTGCAGGACGGCACCGGGGCGGCACCGGGAGGATACGGATCGCCGCAGGGGAGCTCCCGGACGGATGTGCCCGCCCCGCTTCCGGTTTTGCAAAACGCCGACGGCCGTGTACCCTGGTGCGCCGACGGGTATTACCTGGCGGTGCGGCCGCAGTTCACCTTCGACAGCGATTTCCATGCCGGGGCATATTACGTGCAGGAGGCGTCGTCGCAGTTCGTGGGGCGCCTGATGGGCGGAGAGGGGGTTGCGGGGAAGCGAATCCTCGACCTTTGCGCCGCCCCGGGCGGCAAGACGACGCTCTATGCCTCGCTCGCGGGGCCCGACGGGCTGGTCGTCGCCAACGAGATCGACCGCCGCCGTGCGCAGGTACTGGCGGACAACGTCCGCAAGTGGGGTACGGGAAATGTCGCCGTGACGACCTGCGAACCCCGGCTACTGGGTGACTTCGAGGCGTGGTTCGACGTGGTGGCCGTGGATGCCCCCTGCTCGGGCGAAGGGATGTTCCGCAAGGATGCACAGGCCTGCGCCGAATGGAGCGAGGGGAATGTAAAGCTCTGTGCCGCAAGGCAGGACGGGATATTACGTGAAGCATGGCGTGCGCTCAAACCCGGTGGCAGGCTGATATACAGCACCTGCACCTTCAACCGCGACGAGGACGAAGGGGCTTTGGAGCGTATGCTCGCATGGGCGGGCGACGAGGTCGCAGAGGCGGAAGACATGGCTGCCGACGGGGCGTGGGGGATCGTCTGCGGCCGGGTGGGGGCTTTCCGCACCTACCGGTTCTATCCTCACCGGGCACGCGGCGAGGGTTTTTTCGCCGCCGTGGCCTGCAAGGCTTACGATGCCGGGGGCCGTTGCCGCACCCCGAAGGCGCGGCGCACGGTATTTGCGCAGGTGGACAAGGCGTCGGCGGCGGAGCTGCGCCGTTGGGTGCGCACGCCGGAGCGGATGTGCTTCGCGGCGGTGGGCGATACCTGCTACGGATATTACGTCGCGCAGGCCGAGGCCGTGAAGGCGCTCGGCGAAGCGCTGCCCGTGATCTATGCGGGCGTGGCGATGGGGCAGTTCTTCAAGGGAAGCCTGCGGCCCGATCCGGCGCTGGCGTTCTTCTGCGGATTGAACCGCGAGGCGGTGCCCGCTGCGGAGCTGGACGAGGCGCAGGCGCTGTGTTACCTGCGCAGGCAGGAGGTCGCCGCCGGGGCGTTTTCCGAAGGGGTGAACCTGGTGTGTGCCCGCGGGCGGGCGCTCGGGTTTGCGAAGCGGATCGGTAACCGGGTGAACAACATGTACCCCAATACATTGCGAATTATTAAACGATAGATATGGCCGAGAAACTTTTTTATTCGATGGGCGAAGTGGCCGAGATGTTCGACGTCAATGCGTCGCTGATCCGCCACTGGGAGTCGCAGTTCAGCGTCATCCGCCCCAAGCGCAACAAGAAAGGCAACCGTCTCTTCTCGCCGCAGGATGTGGAGAACCTCAAACTGATCTACCACCTGGTCAAGGAGCGGGGCATGACCCTCGAGGGCGCCAAAAAAGCCCTGAAACAGAAGCCTGCGGCCGAGGGCGGCGTGCAGCGCGATGCCGAGCTGATGGAGCGCCTGCAACGCATCCGTGCGCTGCTGGTCGAGGTGCGTGAAGACCTGAAGGCGGGCCAGGGCGAACTCCTCGCCGACGGGGATGCCGAAGTCCCGGCGGCGGAGGCCGGGGCGGCAGTGCCCCGTCGCAAGGCGAAACCCGTGGTGAAGATCGTCCCGGAGGATGCCGCGGCGCAGGGGGCTGCCGAACCCGGGCAGCCCGCGTCGAAGCGTCCGCGCAAGCCCCGCCGCAAGAAGGAGGAGCCGGAACACAAGGAGCTCTTCGCCTTTTACGAACAGTCGCTCTTTTAGGGGCGCAACGGGCGCCGCATCCCTTGGGGAAGGCTGCGCAGCAAGGCGGAACGCGCAGTGCCGCGGCCGCAGGGCGGATGGCCCCGCCGGGGCGGAAAAAATGATAACCAGACAAATCAGGATACTATGCTAATCAGGGAAGTGACCGATGTCATCGAGCGTTTCGCACCGCTCGCATGGCAGGAATCGTACGACAACGCAGGCTTGATCGTGGGGCGCCCGGACGACGAGGTGCACAGGGCGCTGCTGGCCGTGGACGTCACGGACGAAGTGATGACCGAGGCCGAACGCGAAGGGTGCGACATGGTCATCACGCACCATCCGATCGTTTTCCATGCGCTCAAGCGTTTCAATTCGGCAGACCAGGTGCAGCGCTGCGTCGAGCGGGCTATCCGCGGCGGCATTGCGCTCTATGCGTGCCACACCAACCTGGACAGCGCCCCCGGGGGGATGAGCTGGCGGCTGGCCGAGATGCTGGGCGTGGGGGACTTGCGCGTGCTCCAACCCGTGCAGGCGGACGAAAAGGTCGGGTTCGGCGTGGTGGGCGAGCTGTCCGAGCCGATGGCTACGGTGGAGTTCATGCGCCGCATGCAGCGCGTGCTGGGCGTTCGGGTCGTGCGCCACAGCGACATCGCTTCGCCCGAGGTGCGGCGCGTGGCGGTCTGCACCGGTGCGGGGGCTTCGATGATCGGCGACGCGCGCCGTGCGGGGGCTGACATATACGTCACGGCGGATATGAAGTACAACGACTTCATGACGCCGGATAAAGCCCTCACCGTAGCGGATATAGGCCATTTTGAAAGTGAATATTGCGCAATTCAGATTTTATTTGATATTTTGTCGAAAAATTTGATTACCTTTGCGGTTCGCAAGAGTGAAAGCTCTCGCAATCCGGTGAACTATTTGGTTTAAGTCTAAACTATACACGTACATTATATGGCAACACAGAAGAAAACTGCCGACGTTGACTATTCGATGCAGGAGAAGATCATCGCACTCTATGAATTGCAGAAGATCGACAGCAGGATCGACGAAATCAACAAGGTGAAAGGTGAACTGCCTCTCGAGGTTCAGGATCTCGAAGACGAGATGACCGGCCTGAAAACCCGGATCGACAACATCAATGCCGAAATCGAGGAGCTGAACACGCTCACCAAGCAGCGCAAGCGCGAGGTCGACCAGGCCAAGATTCTCATCGGCAATTACAAGGAGCAGCAGAACAACGTGCGCAACAACCGCGAGTTCGATGCCATTACCAAGGAGATCGAGTACCAGGAACTGGAGATCGAACTGGCCGAGAAGCGCCTCAAGGAGTACGCCGCCGGTGTGAAAGCCAAGAAACTCCAGCTGGAGGAGGCCGAAGCCGTAGCGGAAGGCCGTGCCGCCGACCTGGCTGCCAAGAAGAACGAACTGGAAGGGATCGAAGCCGAAACCGCACCCCAGGTCGCAGAGTACGAAGTACAGGCCGACCGGGTCAAGGCCAAGATCGACGAGCGCCTGTTGTCGGCCTATGGCCGCATCCGCAGCAATGTGCGCAACGGGCTG
This sequence comes from Alistipes sp. AM16-43, assembly GCF_003435745.1. Classification (NCBI taxonomy): domain Bacteria; kingdom Pseudomonadati; phylum Bacteroidota; class Bacteroidia; order Bacteroidales; family Rikenellaceae; genus Alistipes; species Alistipes sp. AM16-43. The sequence goes on along the minus strand of NZ_QTUQ01000002.1, from coordinate 69,514 downwards.
GCGGTCGTGACCGTGAAGCGCGATGCCTGCGGCGGTTGCTTCAACCGGATTCCCCCGCAGCGCCAGGTGGAGATTCGCCAGGGCAAGAAACTTATCGTCTGCGAATATTGCGGACGTATCCTTGTGGCCGATCCCGAAGAGGGGCTGGAATAGCCCTGTGGAAAAATTAAGAAAGCAGGCCGGAGTGTACACTCCGGCCTGCTTTGCATTGGGGGGGCCAAGTCCCGGGCTCTTGCCTGCCGTAGCATTCGGGCGTTCATGCCCCTGTGTCCCTGGATTATCCGCCTTTGCCGTATGCGCGGCGCGGCGGATTTTCGGGGTTGTTGTCTTGTCGTGCCGGGAGCCGGGAGCCCGGGCTGCCTACCAGACGACCTGGTCGGGGAGGATTTCGCCGTCGGCGGCGTCTCCCGCGTCGAAGGAGGCGGCTTTGTACTGGATGCAGATCATCGTCATCGGGCTGTCGCCCGTGTTGCGCAGCGAACGCCTGCCGGCAGGCGAAACCCGCACGACGCTCCCCTCGCCTACGGGGAAGACCTGCCCGTCGACCTGGAACTCCCCGTCTCCGCCGAGGATGATGTAAAGTTCTTCGTGGGTCTTGTGGGTGTGGAGGAACCCGACGCTGCCGCCCGGTGCGAACTGCTGGAACGACATCTCGGCCCCGGTGGCCTGCAGGTCGCCGCCTACGAATACTTTTCCCGGGATCTCCACGCCCGGTGCCAGCGGCAGCGCGTACTGGTTCAACTCTTCGGTTTTTCCGACCGTCACGGCTGCGAAATTCGCGCCTGAGGCCACTTTTTCTACCTTTTTCATGGTTAAGGGTTATTAAAGCGTTTATGAATTGTGTTCTCTGTATTGCCGTTGCGAAGGTAAGGAGAATGCAGCGTTCGTGCAAGACGGTACGCTGGCGTATGTTGCTAACATTTAGGTAACTGATGTTGTATGTCAGGCAGAAATCCGGGTGAAAAAAAAGATTTTTTTGCAGGCAGCATGTGCGCGGCGACACGCGCGGCCGTGATACGGGGCGTTTTGCCCTCCCGCGCAAAGCCTGCCGGGCAGGGACTCGGCGTGTGCTGGCCGGCTGCGGGAATAGCGGCCGGACAGGCGGTTTTACTGGGCTGGGTGGGAGCTTGTTGGGCGCCGGGAGGTTGGGGAACGGTATCTGCCGGGCGGTTTGCGGCCGGGACAGGTAAAAGTGCCGGGGTTTCGGGATTTTTAAATTTTTTTGTAAATTGGGGAATGTTAATTTATTAACACCAAAAATCCTTCCTATTTTATAAATAATCCTTAACTTTGCAAAGTTGTAATTTGCCTACTAAAATTACTGATAGATGAAAATAGCCCTTGCCCAGTTGAACTATACGATCGGGGATATCGACGGCAATACCTCGAAAATCATCGATTCGATCAACAAAGCGAAAGCGCAGCGTGCCGACCTGGTCATCTTTGCCGAACAGGCCGTGAGCGGAACCCCGGCTTTCGACCTGTTGCGTAAAACGACCTTCCTCGAACTGTGCGAGGATGCGCTGGTCGAAATCGCGTCGTGCTGCGACGGTATCGCGGCCATCGTGGGACTTCCGATCCTGACGCGCGAAGGCACCATCAGCGCCGCGGCGCTGATCCAGGATCGCAAAGTGCTGCGCTACGTGGGTAAGAAATATATCACCGCACGCCGCGAAATGGGCTTCCTCGTCCCTTCGAAGGGATTCGAGTACGCGACGATCAAGGGCCACAAGTGCGCCATCGTCGTGGGCGACGACCTGAGCCGCGAGCATGACTTCGACAAGTCGGTCGAGACCGTCATCTCGATAAACGCCCGCAAATACGGCCGGGGGACGATGACCTACCGTTACGAGATGATGCGCCACCTGTCGTTCGTCGAGGGTAAGAACCTCGTGCTGGTGAACCAGGTAGGCGGTTCGACGGACATCGTTTACGACGGTACGTCGGGGGCGTTCAACAACCGCGGGGAGCTGGTGCTGATGATGAAGCACTTCGAGGAGGATTTCCAGATCTTCGATACCAAGGCGGCCGGCGAGCCGGTTACGATCCCTTCGACCTACAACGACCGTACGCGGATGGTTTACCAGGCGGCCCGGTGCGGCCTGCGCGACTTCTTCGTGAAGAACGGCTACAAGAAGGCCTGCATCGGCCTTTCTGGCGGCATAGACTCGGCCGTGGTGGCCTGCCTGGCCGCCGACGCGCTGGGACGCCAAAATATCCGGGCTTTGCTCCTGCCCTCGCAGTTCTCTTCCGACCATTCGGTCGAAGATGCCAAGAAGCTGGCCGAGAACCTCGGCATCGAATATAACGTAATTCCCATCACGGAAATATACACCAGCGTGGTCAATACCCTCAAGCCGGTCATCGGCGGCAGGGAGTTCGACGCCACGGAAGAGAATATCCAGACCCGTATCCGCACGGTGCTGTTGATGGCCGTGCAGAACAAGGCGGACTACATCCTGCTCAACTCGTCGAACAAGAGCGAGAATGCGCTGGGGCTCTGTACGCTCTACGGCGATACGGCGGGCGCTTTCAGCCCTACGGGCGACCTCTACAAGAGCGAGATGTACGACCTGGCGCGCTATATCAACCGCACGCAGGGCGACCCCATCCCGGGCAATATCCTCGACAAGGAACCCTCGTCGGAGTTGCACCCGGGGCAGAAGGACAGCGACATCCTGCCGCCGTACGAAGTGGTGGACGCGATCCTTTACCGCATGATCGAGGAGGGGCAGCACCGCGAGGAGATCGTCAATGCGGGCTTCGATTCCGAGGTCGTGGAGAAGATCCACGCCATGATCATGCGCAACGAGAAGAAGCGCTACCAGTTCCCGCCCGTACTGCGCCTGTCGATGTGCTCGTTCGGGCACGAGCGCCTTATGCCGCTTACCAACAAATACGGCGATTGAGGGCGGTGGCTTCACGGATTGAACATAGCGGCGTGGTGGAACGCGCGGAACGCGACACGGTCTATGTGAGGATCACCTCCCACAGTGCCTGCGGTAGCTGCAAGGCCCGCGAAGCGTGCGGCCTGGCCGAAGCGCAGGACAAGATCGTGGTCGTGAAGAGTCCCGACGCGGCGCATTATGCCGCGGGGGAGAAGGTTATGGTCGGCGTCCGTCGTAGTGCGGGCGCTGTCGCCGTTATATTGGCCTATGTCGGGGCGTTGGCCGTGCTGCTGGCCGTGCTGGTCGCCGCCGTTGCGCTGCTCGGCTGGAGCGAAGGCCGCGGCGCGCTTGCCGCTCTGGGAGCCGTGGTCGTCTATTACTGCGTATTATGGCTCTTCAGGCATAAAATCGAACACACAATTCATTTCTCAATAACCAAACACTACTGATGGAAGTATTACTTTACACAATCCTGACGCTTTGTGCGCTGGGAGTGCTTTCCGCGGTGATCCTTTACTTCGTGGCCCAAAAATTCAAGGTCGAGGAAGATCCCCGGATCGACGAGGTGGAGAAGATGCTGCCGGGCGCCAACTGCGGCGGCTGCGGCTTCGCCGGGTGCCGCGGCATGGCCGACGCGCTCGTGAAACAGGACGACATCTCGGCGCTCTTCTGTCCGGTGGGCGGCGGCGACTGCATGAAGGCCGTTGCGGCCTACCTCGGCAAGTCGGCACCGGAAAAGGAGCCGCAGGTGGCCACCGTGCGCTGCGGCGGCACCTGTGACAAACGCCCCCGTACCAACGAGTACAACGGTGCCAAGTCGTGCGCCGTGGCATCGTCGCTTTACATCGGCCAGACGGGGTGCGCATTCGGCTGCCTCGGGTTCGGGGACTGCGTCGTCTCGTGTGCGTTCGATGCGATCCGCATGAATCCCGCGACGGGACTTCCCGAAGTCGACCCCGACAAATGTACGGCCTGCGGGGCCTGCGTGAAGGCGTGTCCCAAAATGATTATCGAACTGCGCAAGAAGTGGCCGAAGAATCGGGCGGTGTATGTGTCGTGCGTGTCGAAGGACAAGGGCGCCGTGGTGATGAAGGCCTGCAAGGCGGGTTGCATCGGATGCGGCAAATGCCAGAAGGTCTGTGCGTTCGGTGCCATCACCATTGAAAACAATCTCGCCTATATCGACCCGCAGAAGTGCAAGCTCTGCCGTAAGTGCGTGAACGAGTGCCCGACAGGCGCCATCGTGCTGGCGGGCATGGATCCGCTGCCCAAGGCACCGAAGGCACCGGCTGCCCCGAAAGCCGCACCTGCGGCCGCGAAGGAGGCTCCTGCGGCAGCCCAGGCTGCCCGGGCCCCGAAGTCCGCCGATGCTGCGCCCGCCGATGCGAAGGGAACCGCACCGGTGCCTGAAGCCGCCCCGAAGGCCGCACCTGCGGCCGCAGAGGGTGCGCCTTCCGTAGCCCCGAAAGCTCCTGTAAGCGAAGCTGTACCCGCTGTTGAGAAGGAGGTTGCACCGGCATCCGCCGCTGTGCAGGAAGCAGCGGCAACCGGGAATGCGACGGAGGCTCCGAAAACTGGCGGGGCAGCCCCGGAAGCCGAATAAACGGATGTTTCCGCAATGCCGGGCGGGCGGGTGACGCCGTGCCGGGCATGGGAGATGAAGGAAGAAACCCAACCGAAAAATCAGAGAAACACAAGATATGAAGACATTTCCAATAGGCGGAGTCCATCCGTCGGAAAATAAACTGAGCGGCGCCAAACCGATCGAGGTGCTTCCGCTGCCCGACGTGGTGACGATCCCGCTCGCACAGCACATCGGCGCCCCCGCCGTGGCCAAGGTCGCCAAGGGCGACAAGGTCGTGACGGGGCAGCTCATCGCCGAGGCGGGCAGTTTTATGTCGGCCAATATCCACGCCCCGGTTTCGGGGACGGTAACGGCCGTGGACATGGTGCCCAACGGGCAGGGGCTGCGCCAGGTGATGATTACGATCAAACGCGAGGGCGACGACTGGGCCGAGGGGATTGACCGCTCGGAGACGATCGTCAGGGAGTGCACGCTCTCCGCACAGGAGATCGTCGCCCGGATCAAGGACGCCGGCATCGTCGGCATGGGCGGCGCGACGTTCCCTACGCACGTGAAACTCTCGATCCCTCCCGGGAAAAAAGCCGAGGCGCTGATTATCAACGGTGTAGAGTGTGAACCTTACCTTACGTCCGACCATCGTACGATGCTGGAGCACGGCGAGGAGCTGCTCGTGGGCGTGACGATACTGATGAAGGCCATCGCCGTGGAGAAAGCCTATATCGGGATCGAGAATAACAAACCCGACGCCATTGCGCACCTGCGCCGTCTGGCCCAAGGGTATAAGGGCATCGAGGTGGTGCCCCTCAAGGTGAAATACCCGCAGGGCGGTGAGAAACAGCTGATCGCGGCCATTACGGGGCGCGAGGTGCCGCCCCCGCCCGCACTCCCGATCGACGTGGGTGCCGTGGTGTGCAATGCCTCGACGACCTATGCGGTCTACCAGGCCGTGCAGAAGCACAAGCCGTTGATCGAGCGCGTGGTGACGATCACGGGCAAAGGCGTCCGGGAGCCCAAGAACCTGCTGACCCGCATGGGTACGCCCGTCGAGGCGCTGATCGAGGCGGCCGGAGGGCTTCCCGCCGATGCGGGCAAGGTCATCAACGGCGGCCCGATGATGGGGCGCGCGATGGTCAACCTCGCCTCGCCCGTGACGAAGGGGTGCTCGGGCATCACCGTCATGAGCGGCCGCGACGCCCAGCGCCGCGAGGCCTCGCAGTGCATCAAGTGCGCCAAGTGCGTGGCTGCCTGCCCCATGGGGCTCGAACCCTATTACCTCTCGAAGATGACCCAGAAGAAAGGCTGGGAGGAAGTCGAGGCGCAGATGATCACTTCGTGCATCGAGTGCGGCTGCTGCCAGGCCTCGTGCCCCGCTTACCTGCCGCTGCTGGACTGGGTGCGCCTGGGGAAACAGACTGTCATGGGCATTATCCGCGCACGTGCCGCGGCACCGAAAAAGTAAATGGAAAAACAGAAAGATATTATGGCAAACAAACTTGTTGTTGCTCCCGCACCGCACGTGCAGACTTCGCAGTCGACGGCCAGGATCATGCGCGACGTCGTGATCGCGCTGATGCCCGCGCTGGTCGTCTCGGCGGTGGTGTTCGGGGTGGACGTGCTGCGTGTCACGGCGCTCAGCGTGGCGTGCTGCGTGTTGTTCGAGTACCTCATCCAGCGGTTCCTCGTCGGCGGCTCGCTGACAATCGGGAACTGGTCGGCCGTGGTGACGGGCGTGCTGCTGGCTTTCAACCTGCCCGCCTCGATTCCCTGGTGGATCGTCGTGATCGGCGCATTCGTCGCCATCGCCATCGCCAAGATGACCTTCGGCGGGCTGGGCAAAAATCCGTTCAACCCCGCGCTGGTGGGGCGTGTGTTCCTGCTGATCGCCTACCCGGTGCAGATGACTTCGTTCCCGATGCCGGCGAACGGAGCTTTCGACGCACTTTCGGGCGCTACGCCGCTGGCGGCCGTGAAACACGGCGCCGCCCCCGACGTGCTCGGTGTGCAGGAACTGCTGCTGGGCAATATGCCCGGCTCGCTGGGCGAGGTGGCGGCATTGGCCCTGATCTGCGGCTTCGTATACCTGCTCTGGCGCCGCGTCATCACGTGGCAGATTCCCGTGTCGGTGCTCGGTACGATGGCCGTATTCGCGTTTGTCGTGGCCCTCGCTTCGGGCAGTACCGGGGCGGTGCTGTGGCAGCTCCCGCTGTTCCATGTACTGGCCGGCGGAGCCCTGCTGGGCGCGATATTCATGGCGACGGATTATTCGACCTCGCCGATGACCGTCAGAGGGGGGGTGATCTTCGGCATCGGTATCGGCGCCATCACGATGTGCATCCGCCTGTGGGGCGCCTATCCCGAGGGTATGTCGTTCGCGATACTGATCATGAACGCCTGTGTGCCCCTGATCAACAAATATGTCAAACCCAAGCGCTTCGGCGTTAAATAGGAGGTGACGCAGTATGAAAAGTACACTTGTGAATATGACGGCCGTACTGTTCGGCATCACGCTCGTGGCTTCGGCCGGTGTGGGCGCCGTGAACATGATTACGGCCGAACCGATCGCCCAGGCCGAGCAGGCGGCGAAGGTCGAGGCGCTGAAGGTCGTGCTTCCGCCGTTCGACCAGACCGCACCCGAAGCGCTGACGATCGACGATATGCCGATCACGGTCTACACCGCAACCAAGGGAGGACAGGTCGCGGGTTACGCCGTGGAGTCGATGACCAAGAATGGTTTCGGCGGCGCGATCAGCATGATGGTGGGCTTCACGCCCGACGGTGAAGTGGTCAACGTCAACGTGCTCAGGCAGGCTGAGACCCCGGGGCTCGGGACGAAGATGGCCGACAAGGAAAATGTGCTGCTGGGGAGCATCCAGGGCAAGAAACTCGAAACGATGAAGCTCGTGGACGGCAAGCTGGCCGTGAAGAAGGACGGCGGCGACGTCGACGCGCTGACGGCCGCGACTATATCCTCGCGCGCCTATGTCGATGCGATCAACCGCGCCTGGATGGCTTACAAGAGCGTAGCGACGGGTACGGCGCCGACAGACGTATCGTCGGGAGCGACTTCTGCGGCCGGAGATTCGGCAGAGGAACAAACCAACGGGCCGGCGGCTCAGGAAGGAGGGCAAAATGAATAAACTGAACATCATTCTGAGCGGCATCGTCAGGAACAACCCGACGTTCGTGCTGGTGCTGGGCATGTGTCCTACGCTGGGTACGACGACCTCGGCCGGGAACGGCATGGGCATGGGGCTGGCGACGATGGCCGTGCTGATCATGTCGAACCTGGTGATCTCGCTCATCAAGAACATCATCCCGGACAAGGTGCGCATCCCGGCGTTCATCGTCGTGATCGCCTCGTTCGTGACCGTGGTCGAAATGCTGATGAAAGCCTACACGCCGCCCCTGTACGAGGCGCTGGGCGTCTTCATCCCGCTGATCGTGGTGAACTGCATCATTCTGGGGCGTGCCGAGGCCTTCGCCTCGAAGAATACGCCGCTGGACTCGGTGCTCGACGGTGTCGGGATCGGTTTGGGCTTTACGCTTTCCCTGACGGCCGTAGGTGCCGTGCGCGAGATCCTGGGCAGCGGCGCGATCTTCGGCATCAGCCTCGGAACGGCCGATTACATGCCGCTGATCTTCGTCCTCGCACCGGGGGCATTCCTGGTGCTGGGGTACCTCATGGTATTGTTTAATAAATTAGCCAAGAAATAGTTATGGAGCTTTCATATTTCGCAATCATCATCGGCGCCATCTTCGTCAACAACGTCGTGCTGGCGCAGTTCCTCGGCATCTGCCCGTTCCTGGGCGTGTCGTCGAAGGTCGAGACCTCGATGGGTATGGGCGCTGCCGTAACGTTCGTCATGGCAATCGCCGCCGTGGTGGCCTGGCTGATCCAGGCTTATGTGCTTGTGCCGCTGGACATCGTCTACATGCAGACGATCGTTTTCATTCTCGTGATCGCCGCGTTGGTGCAGATGGTCGAGATCATGCTCAAGAAACTTTCGCCTTCGTTATATCAGGCACTGGGCATCTTCCTGCCCCTGATCACGACCAACTGCGCCGTGCTGGGCGTGGCGATCCTGATGATCCAGAAAGAGTTCAACCTTTTGCAGAGCGTCACCTACTCGGTGGCTACGGCACTGGGATTCGCCCTGGCGCTGGTGCTTTTCGCCGGTATCCGCGAGAGGCTCGAATTCGAGGACGTGCCCAAGGCTTTCAGGGGCGTGCCTATCGCGCTGATCACGGCCGGTATCCTCGCCATGGCCTTCATGGGATTCTCGGGGCTGGTATAACGACGTCCCGCAATGCGAAACAGCCACCTTCGGAAATGAGGGTGGCTGTTTTTGTGGAACGGAGGGGGGATTGTGGTTACCAGTATATCCGAATCCGGGCGGCGCCGATCATGCCTTCCTGGTCGATGCCGAAGACGAAGCCGTAGCGGTTGCCGTTTTCAGGCTTGCGGATGAAGACCGGGACGTAATCGGATTCACGGGGCCGTCCGTCGATTGGCAATGGTGTTCGAAGATCCCACGGTTGCAGGGTAAATCCGTTTTCGGCCTGGAAGGTTTGTCGAGGCCGCGAATTTTTACCGGATTTTCTTCCGGATGGATAAAAGTAAGGCGGTCAACTTCGTCGGAGGTCGAAAATTTACCGGAAAGCCTCTCTTGTGTGCCTTTCGCGGGGGTAAATCGGGTGTCCGGCGTTGCGGATGAGGAAAAAATGTGTAATTTAGAATTCCGAAAACTACCGTTCATGCGTCCGAATCTGATACTTTCCCGCCTTTTTGCAGCTGTGTCGGCCATGCTTGCCATGGTGGGGTACGTGTCTGCCGAACCCTATTCCAAAATCCGGTTCGAGCCGATCCCTTCCGACATCCTGCCGTCGAGCGAAGTGCGCAAGCTCTATCAGGATTCCGACGGGTATATCTGGATTCCGACCTATAACGGCCTGGCACGGTATGACGGGTACGGAGTGGTCACTTACGGTATGCACGACGTTTCGGGCGTGGCGTTCAATTCGTTCGTGAATGTCGTGGCCGAAGACCGCGACAAGGTGATCTGGATCGGGACGGAACGCGGGTTGTTCCGGCTCGACAAGAAGACGGGCACGATCTCGGCGACGGGCTGCGAAGCGGTCGACGATTGCAACATTTCGGTCATTATCTGCGATACGGGTAACGGGATATGGGTCGGAAGCGACAAAGGCCTGTTCCGGAAAAATGCCTCGGAACATTATTTCCGTCCGGTTACGATGCGCAATGCCGACGGGAAGCTCGTCACGGACATCACTTCGGTCGTCAAGGATGCCAATTGCAGCCTGTGGGTCGCCTCCTACGGCAGCGGATTGCTGCGCTACGATCTCCGCGAAGAACGTACCTACACGTATGACGACGAAATCCTGCGGCATGCGCATGTCGTCTTCTGCGATGCGGACGGGAATGTCTGGGTGGGCACATGGGGCGCGGGACTGATCCGCCTGATAAACCCCTATGCTCCCGGGCGGATGCAATATGCCCGTTACAAGCACCGTGAAGACGACGATACGGCGCTGCTCGACGACATTGTCTATGCCATCGAAGAGGATATTACGCAGAACACGCTGTGGGTGGGAACCCGCAGCGGACTGAGTATCCTGCATGACCCGAATCACCGGCCCTCGTTCCAGAATTTCAAACCCGGCGAGGATGTGGGCGACCTGCCTTACAACGAGGTCAATTCGATTATGCGGGCCCGGGACAACCTCATGTGGATCGGGATGCTGGGCGGCGGTGTTTGCAAGATACAGACCGCAGGCATGAAATTCGAATTCAACCGGCTCGATCCGGTGCGTGCCCGCTTCAACACCAGTTCCGTACGGAGTATGTATTACATCGGCGAGGGCGAATATTGGCTCGGGCTGCTCGATTTCGGGCTGATCAGGTATAATACCCGCAGCGGCCGTATCGTCAGCTACCGGGAGCATCCCGACCTGTGTGTGCTGCCTTATACTTCGACCGTCAATGCCATAATCAGGAGGAACGCCACTTCGGAGCTGTGCTTTGCGACGTGGAGTTCGGGTGTATGGTGCTACGACGAGAAACGCCATCGCGTGCGCCAGATCAACCGGAATACGCTGCCGCTGTTTGCCGACGACTGCGTGCTTGCGCTACGGGAGGATCCGGACGGGAATTTGTGGATCGGTTCGAGGTCGGGAATTTATATCGAATCGGCGTCCGGGCAGCTCTCGACGCTCGACATATGGCTGGGGCGGAAGACGCCCTTCGCATCGACACGCATATTCGATATCTGCTGCACCGGCGACGGGGTCGTGTGGATTGCGACCAACGGCGACGGGATCATCCGTGTCGATACGAAAAGACGCGACTGGAACCAGTACCGGCGTGGGGCGGGGATGACGGCCGATAACGTCTATTGCCTCGGTACGGACGATGCGGGTAACCTCTGGGCGGGGACGATTGCCGACGGACTGGCGGTATATTCGCCTTCGGAGGATCGTTTCAAGGCGGTCACGGCATTCCCCAACATCGAGAAAAAGGGGATCACCAACATTGCAAGGGATGAGAACGGCCGCATGTGGATTACGACCAACGATGCCGTGTTCTCGTTCTCGCCCGACGAAAACGGTACTCCCGAGCATATCAACACCTATATTATTACGGCAGACCTGCAATCGTTCTTCTTCAACCGCAATGCATCGGCGCGTGTCGAATACGGACGCATGGCGTTCGGCGGTTCGAACGGACTGCGCATCTTTACGGGCAACCGCATCCAGCCCCACCAGTCGAAACTTCCGATCGTATTGACCGATTTCCGGGTTCACAACCAGTCCCTGCGTACCATGCCGGAAAAGGAGCGGGAGCATATCAGCTCCCGGGAGATCGACTATGCAGATGAGGTGACGCTGACCCACCGGCAAAACAATTTCTATATCGAATTTTCGATGCTTTCTTATGCCAATCCGAGGGACAACATCTTCAAATACAAGCTGGACGGGTTCGACAAGGAGTACGTATTGGTCGATTCGCAGCACCGCTTCGCCTCCTACAACAACCTGCCTGCGGGCATTTATACCTTTCATTTGCAGGCGGCGGGCGGCAACGGTGTCTGGAGCAGCAACGAGCGGGTGCTGAAGGTGCGTATCCTGCCGGCACCCTGGCGCTCGTGGTGGGCCGTGGCGCTCTATCTCGCAGCCCTTGCGGGGATGGCCTACGGTGCGATCCGCTTCCTGCGCTACCGGCTGCGCATGCAGCATGAAATCCGCATTTCGAAATTCGAACGCCGGAAAACCGAGGAGCTGAACCACGCCAAATTGCAGTTCTTTACCAATGTCACCCACGAGCTGATGACGCCCCTGACGATCATCATTACCTCGCTTGACAGCCTGCGCAGCACCTCCACAGACCGGGAGGCGCTCTACAACGTAATCTCGGTCAACGCGACGCGTCTGATGCGCCTTATCCAGCAGATACTCGAATTCCGCAAGGTCGAGAGTGGTAACCTGAAGATCCGGGTTTCGCAAGGCGATGTGGCGGCATTCGTTCGCAAATGTGTCGAGGCATTCGCCCCGCTGGTATCGAAAAAGCGCCTTCGGGTCTACTTCCAGAGTTCTGCCGACCGTATCGAAGGCTGGTTCGATTCCGACAAACTCGATAAGATCGTCTACAACCTGCTTTCCAACGCTGCCAAATACACACCCGACGAAGGGGAAATAAAAATCCGTGTGGGGATGGAAAGCCCCGGTTTTGTCGGTATAATGATCGCCAATAGCGGTGAATGCATGAGCCAGCAGACCATCGACGGGCTTTTCAAGCGCTTCTACGACGGTAATTACCGTAAGTTCCATACCATCGGTACGGGTATCGGGTTGTCGCTGGTGAAGGATCTGACCGATATCCACAAGGGGCATATCCGGGTTTCGAGCAGCGAACGGGAGGGAAATTGTTTCCGGGTCGTATTGCCCATAGGCCGGGACGCCTACTCCGGGGAAGAGGTCGACGAATCGGTGCCAGGGCCCGATTCGGCGGATTTGATGCCGGGATCGGCGGAGTTGCCGTCCATGCGGCCGGACGAGGCGGTTGCCGGAGACGGGCGGATGTATACGATTCTGATCGTGGATGACAACGAGGAACTGCGGGTGCTGGTGTCCAACCTGCTGGCGGCATACTTCCACATAGAAATGGCGTCCGGCGGCGAAGAGGCGTTGTGCCTTTTGGCCGAAAAGCCGGTCGACCTGGTTGTGTCCGACATTATGATGCCCGGGATGGACGGGATCGAGTTGTGCGCCAAGATCAAGGAAACGTTCGAATATTGCCATATCCCGGTCATTCTTCTGACGGCCAAGAATACGGACGACAGCCGTATCGAAGGGTATGACTCGGGGGCTGACGGTTATGTTACCAAGCCGTTCAACTTCAAACTGCTCCATGCACAGATCGTGAACCAGCTCCGAAAGCTGGAGCGTAAGGGTTCGCATTTCCGCAACCAGCTTGTCTTTGAGATCGAAGCGTTGGAATATACCTCGATGGACGAAGATTTCATGCGCCGGGCTATGGCGTGCGTCAATGCGCATATCGACGACGGCGAATTTTCGCAGGCCGATTTCACGCGGGAGATGAACACGTCGCGTACCGTCCTCACCGAGAAACTCAAATCGCTGACAGGGCTTACTCCGACCGCGTTTATGGTCGACATACGGCTGCGCGCGGCTTACCGGTTGCTGGAACAGCAGCGCCACATGCGGATCGCCGATCTGGCTTATGCCGTAGGGTTCAACGACCCGAAGTATTTCAGCACCTGTTTCCGGAAAAAGTTCGGGATCAGCCCCAAGGAATTCATCGAACAACTCGAGGGCAAGGGTGAAAAAATCGTATAACCCGGATATTTTCCGAAGGTGTTTGTGTAATGTGTTGTTATGCATTGTATTGCCTGCATTGTGTCGGTCGGCTGTTGCAGCCGGCCGATTTGCGTCAGAGCCGTTTTACGGTAAAATTTCAACCTCGAAGCCGTCCGGGCAGAGTATTTTCGTATCCGGCAAAAGCCCTTTGGACGGGCTGGCGGAACCGAAAACTAACCTAAAAAACAATGCCATGACATGTTGCAGCCATCCCGGATGAACCGTAGTGTCCGATCCCTTTCCCTTCTTTCCGAATAAACCAACTAAACCCTAACCTATGAAAGCAGATTTCTACAAGAATTACGTGAATTACGTGAGCGCCGTATTCGTCGCGGCGGCGCTGTCCTTCTGTTCCTGTTCCGACGACCGGACGGTCGCGTCCGGCGGTCTGCCTTATAAGTCAATCCGCGTGACCGTCGACGGCGAGACGGTTACGGCGGAGCGGATAGATGATAAAAACCTGGCCCTGAGATTCGATATGGCCGAGGATTTCTCACATGCCCGGATCGACGTCGAGCTCAGCGAGGGCTATTCGGTCATTTTCCCGACGGACGTTACCGCCGCCGATCTGGACACCTATCCGGTGCTGAATTTCCGGGCACCCGACAACCGGATCGTCAAGGTGTGGTTCACGACTTCGTCGAAGGCATTTCCGATTATCGATGCCACGAAGGTGACCGCTTCGGGAATCGGGGGCTGCGTCTCCGTATCGGGCAAGACGCTTACGATCACTTATGAACGGAGTATGGATCGGGGTGAAATCGAACTCGATTTTGCCGAAGGTGCTTTGATGGAGGGAGCTTCGATCGCCTCGTCTACGACGTTCGATTTCACGGAGTCGCTTACCCGGCAACTGAAAGTCGAGATGGATGGCAAAGAGCGCATCTACAACGTCAGGATCGACTATTCGAAAGTGATGGACAAACCGATCGTCTACGGGTTTAGCGAGGTCACGGGCAATTATGTCGACCAGCAGCTCTATCCGCTCCTCAATGTCTATAAGGCAACTACGGTCAACAGCGTACCCGTACGCGGTGCGGCAACATCCGAAACCCCATGGAGCTGGGATCCCGGTGCCGGTGACCTGGACGTTTACCTTGCCTTTATCGGCAACTGGGCCGCAAACCGCCCGACCGAAACGATCGAGGGAATCGAATTCGCCTTCGCCACGATCGACATTGACAAGGCGAAAGCCTATATGGTCAGCAACGATGCCCGCTCGGTGGTCATGAACGACGTGGCCTCGCTGGTCGCACTCACCGGGATGATGACCAAGGAGAGCACGATGATTTACTACAATGGGAAAGTGCTCTCCGACCGCAATTCCGAGGGCGACTGGCGCGGAACGGTCGGTTTTTACGAGGACGGGCACATCGAATTCTGGAACGCGGGGATCCGCGACGGCGGACTGGTCAGGATGACCCAATGGGTCGATGAGGCGGGACGCGACGGGTATCTTGCGTCGGGGATTCCGTGGGACGTGGTCTCCGCAGCGTCGGGACATCCGTGGTTGGTACGCGAGGGGCATCTGCTGACCCGCCTGGAGATGTATTGGAACGATTCGGGATGGGAAACGGCCCTGGGCGAAGCCTGGAACGGCACGCGCAGCCGTTCGTACATCGGGCTGACCTATGACAACAAACTCGGTGTCGCCGCCGTGTCCGAGGGGACGGGAACCTGCCAGGCTGCGTGGCTGCTCTACAAGATGGGCTGGAAAGACGTGTTCTACGTGGCCGGAAGCAACTACCTGGATGACGGTTTCACGCCGACGCTCAAGGTGGGCGGAAACGTCGTCGTGGGAAAGGCCGACCAGGCCGCGCAATATGCAATCGCCATAGATGTCAAACAGTAACAACTCGCAAATCATGAAGCAAACCATATATCTGATCGCCGTCTGCCTGATGTTCCCGGCGTTTGCACTTGCCGCCGGCGCGGGAGAGCCGGATGCGGCGGGCTTGCAGGCCATCCAGGGCGGCAGCCGGTCGGTAACGTATAAGGGCCGTGTGGTCGACGAAAGAAGTTCCGTACCGCTCGCCGGTGTCGCCATTGTTGTCAAGGACGCCCCGCAAATCGGTATGACGACCAACTCCGAGGGTGAATTCCGGATCACGATTCCCGTCCGCTATCAACCGCTCGTGTCGGTTTCCTATATTGGCTACCAGCCCCGGGAGTCGGTGCTCGTGGCTGCGGCGGACAATGAAATCCGCCTGAAGGAAGAGGCGCAGGCGCTGGAGGAGGTGCAGGTCATCGCCTACGGGCAACAGAAAAAGGTGTCGGTGACGGGCGCCATCGCCTCGATCAATACCAAAGACCTGCTCAAGTCACCGAGCGGCAGTGCCGGCAGTGCCCTTGCGGGGGCCGTGACAGGCATTTCGTCGGTACAGATTTCCGGACAGCCCGGTGCCGAAGACCCCGATATTTATGTCCGCGGTACGGGATCGCTTTCGAACGAGGCGTCGAAGCCGCTTATCCTGGTGGACGGTGTCGAGCGTTCGTTTTTCCAGATGGACTCGCACGAGATCGAGAGTGTGACCGTCCTCAAGGATGCATCGTCGACGGCCGTATTCGGGGTTCGCGGCGCCAATGGCGTCATCCTGGTCACGACACGGCGCGGTACGAAGGGCAAGCCACAGATTTCGTGGAATTCGACCTTCGGACTGACTCAGTCGCTGCGACACCTGACCGGTGTCGACAGTTATACTTACGCTACGCTCTATTCCGAGGCCCAGCGCTCCGACAATCCCGGCATTAAGGATGACCAGCTCACCTTTTCGCCGTTCGTAACGGAAATGTTCCGCACGAAGGCCGATCCGATCATGTTCCCGGATGTGGACTGGAGCAAATACATCTTCAAGAACGTCGCCTGGCAGACACAGCACAACGCGACCCTGTCGGGCGGCGGTGACCGCATCCGCTATTTCGTGTCGTTGGGTTACCTCGACCAGGACGGTATGATGAAGCGTTTCGACGAGAGTTATGACCCGAATTACAATTATCAGCGCTTCAACTACCGCTCGAACATCGACGTAGACATTACGAATACGACTCAGTTGAAAGTCAATATCGGCGGGCGCGTGAGCGACAAACGAGAACCGCTGACCTATTCGCTCTGGCAGAATATCATGTGGTGTACGCCGTTCGCAAGTCCGGGTTTCGTCGACGGGAAGTACATCTACAATTACAAGAACAACTACATCCCACTTACGGAACTCACGAGCGGGCTGGACTGCTACTACAACTGGGGTTACCGCAAAACGACCCAGAATGAACTGAACCTCGATCTTGCGCTTTCCCAGAACCTCGATGTGATTACCAAGGGATTGACCCTCAATGTGAAGGGAGCGTACAATACTTCCTACTACCTGGCGACCAAACGCGCGCCGACCGGTACGAACAGTTCCTATACCCCGATTTATCTGGGGTCGATCACCCAACCCGGAATGGATGTTTCAGACCCGCGGTTCGACAATACGATCGTCTACCAGACCGACGGCGTGACGGGTATGCGCGAGCCGATGACCTATGGTGAGGACGGGTCGGGCAAATCACGCAACTGGTATGTCGAGGCGAGCCTCAATTATCAGCGTACGTTCGGCGACCATGCGGTGTCGGCACTGTTGCTTTACAACCAGTCGAAGACCTACTACCCGGGCCAGTATACCGACATCCCGACCGCCTATGTGGGGTATGTGGGGCGTTTGACCTATGCCTACAAGAACCGCTACCTGGTCGATTTCAACGCCGGTTACAACGGCTCCGAGAATTTCGCCCCCAAAAAGCGCTACGGGTTCTTCCCTGCAGGTTCCGTGGGTTGGATCGTCTCCGAGGAGAATTTCATGAAGAACCAGCAAACCGTCGACTTCCTGAAGCTGAGGGCCTCGTTCGGACTGGTCGGGAACGACAAGTACAGCGGTGCCCGTTTCCTCTACCTCGACGGCTCGTGGACGGGCAACCATGCCGTATGGCAGAACGGCTACGGCAGCTATCAGTTCGGTATGGGCGGAAGTATGACGATGCTGCCCGATGCGGTCGAAAACACGGTCGGGAACTCCGAGGTGACCTGGGAAAAAGTCCGCAAGCAGAACTATGGCATCGACCTCAAAATGTTCGGTGCGCGCCTCAGCCTGACGGCCGACTACTTCTTCGAACACCGCTACGACATTCTTTCGACCCGCAATACGCTGCCGTCGATCGTCGCCATCGAGCTGCCGCTGATCAATCTGGGAGAGGTCGATAACCGGGGCTATGAAATCTCACTGGGCTGGAATTCGCGTACCGAGAAGATCGATTGGTGGGTGCAGGGCAATGTCTCTTACTCGAAGAACAAGATTATTTTTATGGACGAAGTCATGCCCAACTATCCGTGGATGGCTCAGACCGGACGCAGCACGGGACTGAACTACGGGTACAGGTTCGACCGTTTCCTGCAAGCCGACGACTTCGATGCCGACGGGGCCCTGAAGACCGACGGCGAGGGGAAGCCGCTGCTACCCGTCATGTCGCTGGGATCACCCCGCCCAGGCGACGCGCTCTTTAAAGACCTCAACGGGGACGGCAAGATCGACGGCAACGACAAGACCTACTTCGGTTACAGTCAGCGTCCGGACTACGTGCTCGGCCTGCTGGGCGGATTCCGGTACAAGAATTTCGAAATTTCGATGCAGTGGACGGCCGGCCTGCATGCCTCGCGTATGCTCAGCGGCGAATACCGTAATGCTTTCGGCAGTACAAACGGCCGTGCGCTGCTCAAATTCCTGGCCGACGGGCGTTGGACGCCCGAGAACCCCGATGCGCGTTTTCCACGGCTGACCTTCCTCAACAAGTCGCACTATCTGGAAGATTCCGACCTGTGGCTGATGGACGGCTCGTACCTGCGGCTGAAGGTTGCCGAAATAGGTTATACGTTCAGGGATATTCCGGCATTCCGGAAGGTCGGCGTCAAGTCGCTGAAGGTTTATTTCAGCGGGTACAACCTGTTGACGCTTTTCTCGGATCTCAACGACATCGATATCGACCCCGAGGGGGCGACGAGCGGTTCGAATATCGATTCCTACCCGAACGTGCGCATTTTCAACTTCGGTGTTAACATCACATTCTAATCGACACTCCACTATGAAAAAGACGATAATATCCATTCTGATCTTGGGCGGTTTCGTGTCGGGACTGACCAATTGCAGCGACCTGAAATTCGGGGACGGGTTCCTGGAGAAAGCGCCCGGCGGCGATGTGACCGTCGACACGATCTTCTCGTCGAAGCTCTATGCCGACCGGGCCCTCAATTCGGCCTATGCCACGTTGCGCTGCGGGCTCACGATGCACAATCCCAGCGTTAACGGCGGGTCGTACGAACACCAGAATGCCGGTAACAAACTGGCATGGGACAACCTCGATGCCCTGACCGATATCATCAGCACGCATTGTTCGTGGGGCGGCGTTTACAGCATGTATTACGGGGGCGCATACGACGCCGAGACCGAGAATGAGTCGAGCGGTACGAAGATGGGGTTCAACCCCGAGCAGGACGTGACGTGGACGGGTATCCGCAAGGCGTTCCTCTACATCGAGAATGTTGACCGTGTGCCCGACATGAGCGAGGCGGAAAAGATTCGGCGCAAGGGCGAGGCCCGAATGGTCATTGCGTGCCAGTACCACGAATTGCTGCGCCACTTCGGTGGGGTTCCCCTGCTCAAGACAGCCGTCGAGGCGGGTAAGGAGGCCGATATAGACTATTCGCGCCGGACTTTCGAAGAGACGGTCGAATACATCGTCGCGCTGTGCGAACAGGCTGCCCGGGAGCTCCCGTGGACGGTCGACCCGGCCGATGACGGGCGTTTTACGAAAGCTTCGGCGCTGGCGCTCAAGATTCGTGTGCTGCTCTATGCGGCCAGCCCCTTGTTCAATGCGAACCAGCCTTATGCCGAGCCGCAACAACCGGTACTGGGCAATATCGGCAAGATCGCCGAGGAGAGTGTCCGGAAAGTGGCGTGGTATGGTAATTACGATGCCCAGCGCTGGAACCGCGTGGTTACGGCTTGCGAAGAGTTCATCACGGAGAATGCCAACAACGGCAATCCCTATAAACTCGTCGAGGCGACTGAAAAGACGGCCGAAGGTTACGGAAAGGCATTCGGTGCGTGCTATGCAGACCGTTACAACGGCGAAATACTGATTGCCACCGGGCGGTCGAAGCGTACCTACGGCGATACTTACCATGCCTATTACTTCGGCATTTCGACCGATTTCAACGGCGCGAACGCCCAGGGGTACGGCGGTGGCTGCGTGACGCTTAACTATGTCGATAAATTCCCTTTCTCGAACGGGGAACCGGCGCCTTATGCCGAATGGATCCGGACGCACAATTCGGCCGGAACGGTGACGGACAATCCTTTCTCGAACCGGGATCCGCGCCTCTACCAGTCGGTGATGGTGCCCGGCGGCCCGTTCCGCGACCGTGTGGCCCAGATGTGGGAAGGCGGTGGCAGCGAGGATTTGGTGAACTATGCCAAGGATCGGGCCGCAACGGGTTTCTGCAACCGTAAATACCTCTGGGACTATAACCGTGCGACGTTCTACGACAAACCGATGAACTATTCCTATATGCGCCTGGCCGAGGTTTACCTGGCCTATGCCGAGGCACTGAACGAGACGGGGCGCAAGGACGAGGCCTGCAAGTGGCTCGACAAAACCCGCAACCGCGTGGGGCTGCCCTCCATGACCGACGAATTGCTGCACCGCCTGCACCGCGGCAAGGTGCTGCCGTCCTATCCCGAATGTGCGCTTGCCGGGGATGCCGAGCTGCGCGAGGAGATACTCGACGAGCGGGCCCGGGAATTCGCCTTCGAGGAGATTCGTTGGTTCGACATCGTGCGCTGGAAACGTGCCGATATTTTCCGGCAGACGCTTTACGGGATCAGGGTGACGATCCTGGACGGAACGGATTCCTCGAATTTCCGGTTCAATTTCTCTGAGCCGGTTCCCGAAACCGACCGCGCCTGGAAGAACAGCTTTGATCCGAAGTGGTATCTGAGCGCCTTTCCTTCGAACGAAGTCAACAAGGGGTACGGCCTGACTCAGAATGCCGGATGGTAGACATACATGGTTAAACAAACAGAGAGCATACAATGAAAAAGATATCAATCATACTGCTGTTCCTGACTGCCGTTTGCCCGCTGGCACAGGCGCAGCGCGTCAAGGTGTATGTGACCGATGCATGGGACAAGCCGCTGGGCGAGGTTGCCGTGACGCTCGGCCGCGGGCGAACCCCCGTGGCGGTTACGGGCGCCGACGGCATGGCCGAGGTCGATGCCGGGGAGGGTGACCGCATGACGCTGACCCTTCTGAACCGCATGAGCCGCACGGTAGCCGTCAGCGGTGGCGAGATGCATATCCGTCTGACGGACGATGACGTGCTGTTCGACGTGGGCTATGACGAGCGCATCCGCAAAGGCTCCGCGTCGGCATCGCTCGCCGGCGCTACGGCACGTGAGATCGAAGCGGGCGGCCGTACCGACCTGATGAGCAACCTTTACGGCCTGATTCCGGGACTCGGCGTGCGCCAGGGCGAGAACCTGCCGTGGGACTCGGCGCCCGACCTGAATGTGCGCGGCGTCGGTTCGTTCGGCGGGAACAGTGTGGTCGTACTGGTCGACGGTATCGAACGCGATGCGGCCTGCCTGGATCGGGAGGAAGTGGAGCACATCACCGTGCTGAAGGACGCCGCATCGCTGGCACTCTACGGTAATCGGGGTGCCGACGGTATCGTCGCCATTACGACCCGGCGCGGCGGCGACCACGGCCTGCGTACCCGTATCGACTACAATTTCAGTGTGCAGACCCCGTTCCGGATTCCCGATATGGCCGATGCCGCGACCTATGCGACGGCTGTCAACGAGGCGTTGGAAAACGACGGGCTCGCACCCCGCTATACGCAGCGCGACATCCGTTCGATGGTGCGGGGGGAGCGCACCGATGTACTGCCCAATGTCGACTGGCGGAAGGCCGTGCTCCGCAATGCGGGTTTCAACCACGACCTGAATCTCTCGTTCGACGGGAGCGGCGGCCGTATGCGCTATTTCGTGCTGGCCAACTACAACTCCAACCGCGGGTTCCTGGATAATACCGACCTGAACGACGGCTATTCGACCCAGGTCGAGATGTACTCCCTCAAGCTGCGTTCGAACCTCGAGGCCGCGATCACGAAAACCACGACTGCACGGATGAACCTGATGGGGCGGCTGATGCAATACCAACTGCCAAATGCGGGCGTCGCGCTCGATGATATGTACGACACGCCGTCGGCAGCGTTCCCGATCCGGGTTCCCGGCGGGGGCTGGGCCCGCAGCCAGCTGTTCGCCAATCCCCTGGCCGACAAGACCGCGGGTGGGTACAACACGCTGCTGCAACGTACGCTGTTCGCCGACCTGACGATCGACCAGGACTTGTCGGCGCTTACCCCGGGACTTTCGGTACAGGTGCGCGTCGCCTATGACAATTCCGCGGAGATTACCGATGCGCACTCACGCAAATACGCCTATTCGAATACCTCGACGGTCTTCGATGCGGACGGCAATGCCGCTTCCCTGGCATTCGTTCCGCAGGGGAACGATACCGAACTGGCATTCGACAGCTTCCTTTCCTATTCGGTCATGCGGGCGTCGGTGTGGGCCAAGGTGCTCTACGACCGTTCTTTCGGAAAACATACGGTGACGGGGCGTCTGATTTTCAGCGAGAACAAATCCCGTTACCGCGGAGCCAACAATACGTACATGTACCGTGACTATATCGCCAGCGCCGGCTACAATTACGACGACCGCTACGTGGTCAATGCCGTCGCTACTTACGGTGGGAGCAGCCGTATGCCCTACGGGGACAAGTACCGCTTCTATCCTGCCGTGTCGGGCGCATGGATCATCTCGAACGAGGCGTTCCTGCGTGACAGCCGTGTCGTCGACCTGCTGAAACTGCGCGCGTCGTTCGGCATTGTGGGTATGGACGCGCGATTGTCGTATGACATGGACAAGCAGTTCAACGGCCCGGGCAACAGTTATATTTTTGCCGGGATCACTTCGTCGAACAGCCTCGCGCAAGGGGCGTTGCCGTCTGCGGGGATCGAACCCGAACGCGACTATAAAACCAATGTCGGGTTGGAACTCAGCCTGCTGGGAAGCCTGAGCGTCGAGGTGGATTTCTTCCGCAACATGCGTCATAACATCCGGACGTCGGCCGCGGGTACCGTTTCCAGCGTGCTGGGAGTCGGCGTGCCCGACGTCTTTACCGGTAAGGTGCGCAACTATGGCGGGGAATTGGCTGTGGGATGGCGCCGCCGCACAGGCGACTTCGGATATGCCGTGCGGGGGAATATCGCCTATGCCCGCAATAAGATACTCAACAAGGAAGAGGAATACAAACCTTTTGACTATATGCGTATTACAGGGCAGCCGGTAGGGACGTTCTACGGATTGGTGGCCGATGGGATGTACCAGGACGGCGATTTCAATGCCGACGGTTCGCTCCGGGAGGGGCTTCCTGTCTCCTCGTACCAGAATACGGTACGCCCGGGCGACGTGAAATACCGCGACCTGAACCGCGATGGCAGGATCGACGACTACGACCGCACCTACCAGCTCTATGCCGCGGTGCCCGAGATTTATTACGGCTTCAGCGTCGAGCTGAAATACAGGGGCTTCGGTGTCAGCGCCTATTTCCAGGGTGTCGCCCATTCGACGCTGGAGACGACGCTGTCGAGCATCTACCAGCCGCTGTACGGCAACGACCGCAACGTTTCGGAGTACTATATGGAGCACCGCTGGTCACGCTTCAATACCGAAGGCCGCTATCCGCGCCTGACCACATTGGCAAACGGGAATAACTACACGCAAAGCTCACTATGGACGGAAAACGGCAATTTCCTGAAGTTGCGTACATTGCAGGCTTACTACAAATTGCCGTCGAAGATTGCCCGCAAACTGCGTATGCGCGAATGCAGCTTCTATTTCCGCGGTCTGAACCTTTTCTCGGCCGACCATGTCGGTATTCTCGATCCGGAATACGTCAGCACGGGGTATCCCTCGTCACGCAGCTACCAGATCGGCCTGAACGTCATATTCTAAATACGCCACAACGATGAAAAAATACCTGATCTTATTCGCCGGATGCACGCTCCTGATGGCTGCGTGCAGCGATTTCCTGGAACTCGACGAGTCGGTGTACCAGACGACGAAATATCAATTCTCGACCTTCGACCGCGTGAAGCAGAGTGCGACGAACGTCTACTCGTATGTGCAGGAAGGGTTGCTGGATGTCGAAGGTACGATGATCGACGCTGCGACCGACGATGCGGTATACGCCTGGTCTACGGGCGGTATCAAACGCTTTTACGACGGGAGCTGGAACGGTACGAACCTGATCGACGACCGCTGGGCTTCGCTCTACTCGGCTATTGCCGCGGCCAACTATTTCCTCGACAACTGCCCGGATGATTTCCCCGAGGCGCAGTACCAGGACAATTACAAGGCGAACCTGGCGGAGCTCAAGAACTATCCGTTCGAAGTGAGGGCCCTGCGTGCCTATTTCCATTTCGAATTGCTCCGGCGCTATAACCGGATCGTGATCGGCGACCGTTCGTTCACGATGCAGGAGGTCAATACGCTCGTTCCGGTCTCGTACGACGATGCCGCCGGATGGATCGTCTCGGAATGCGATGCTGTAATCCCGTCGCTGCCTAAGACCTATCTGGGAACGGAAAAAGGCGAAGTTGCCCGTGTGACAAAGGGCATGGCGATGGCGCTCAAGGCGCGTATGCTGCTGTATGCCGCCAGTCCGCTCAACAATCCCGGCGGTGATGCAGCCCGTTACCTGGAAGCCGCGGCCGCGGCCAAGGAGCTCATAGATGCCGGTATTTACAAGCTTGTCAGCGAGGAAACCACGAACAATGCCGATGCGCAGGGGCTGATCTACGGCAAGTGGTGCCCGGTGAGCAGCGATTTCGAGGCGGCCAATTTCCCGGTAGGCTTCGAAGGCGGGAATTCGGGCGTCTGCCCGTCGCAGAACCTCGCCGAGGCATTCGATATGGCGACGGGCGAACCGTTCGACTGGAACGACGAGTCGATGCGGTCGCGGATGTTCGTTGCGTCGGCACGCGATCCGCGCTTTGCCAGGACGCTGATATACAACGGGGCGACGTTCAAGGGACAGTCCGTCCAGTCGTATGTCGGCGGCCGTAATGGCCGGCCGCTCGACGGTGCTACACCGACTTCGTACTACCTGCGCAAACACATTGTCGAGGCGACGAGTTTCGTGACGGGCAGCGAGATGAGTTATCAGCACATCTTTCCCTTCTTCCGTTATGCCGAGGTGTTGCTGAACTATGCCGAGGCATTGGCTGCCGCTACGCAGAACCCCGATTTTACGGGCATGAAGGGGGAGGTGGAGTATACGCTCTCACCACGCGAGGCGCTCAACGCAGTCCGTGCCCGGTACAATATGCCGGGGATTACGGAAACGGATTATGCGGCCTTCGTGAAGCGTCTGCGCAACGAGCGTCGTGTGGAACTGGCTTTCGAGGGGCATCGTTTCTGGGACATCCGCCGCTGGAAGATCGGTGCCGAAACGACGAAGGTTTATGGGCTTACGATTACCCCGCAGAACGATGGCTCGTTCAGCTATGTGCGGTCGGTGATCCAGCAGCGCGGCTGGGACGACAGGATGAATTACTATCCGATTGCGGATGCCGAGCTTTTCAAAAATCACAACCTCGTCCAGAACGACGGTTGGAAATAGTCAAACCGATAAAAACACGATACGATGAAAAACAAGATTTGGGCGACATTCGCGTTTGCGGCGATCTTCTGTTCGGCATCCTGCGCCGAGGACGATACGTTTGCCTTCAATCCCGATTACAATACCCAGGGCGGCTATACTCCTGACGGGATCGCCTCCTGGCCGCAGGCTATCTTCTGCTTCGACGACAACCGCTGTACGGAGGTGGAAATGGCTCCCAGCCAGGCCGCCCTGCGGGGGATCGAAACATCCGGCAACCGGGCGACGGCGCTCGCATTCGCCTCGCAGGACAACCTCTCGTTTACGAACACCTCCACCGGGGCGCACTCGACCGAGTATATCCTGCGTGTGGAGGATATCGACGCCGAAATCCCTGCGATCTGGATGCAATGCGCGACGCGGCAGCAGATAAGCAAGGGTTTTACGCTCAAACCGCTTACCTCGTCCGTGAAGGTGGTACTGGTAAATGCCCCCGATACGCTGCGATCCGTCGTACTCACGCTTCCGCGTATGACCGATGCGCTCTACATCGCTTCGGGAAAGACCGAACCTTCCGGTGAGGCGTTGGAAAAACAGGTCGAAGTAGGCCGCGCGGGGGCGGAGTTCAACGTCTTTCCGATGGCCCGACAGGCCTCGGCCTGGAAACTGGGGTTCAAGGTCAGGTTTCCCAATTCGGAAGCGGACGGTTACATGATGCTGCGGGAGGGGGTCGCTGCGGGGCAGACGATCGACCTGGAGATAGACTTCTCGAAACTGGAAGAGGAGTTCACGTACGATGTGGCCTACCGGGTTGCGGCCTACGGTGAGCAGGACGGTGAATTGACGAAAGGCGAATTCTTCCCGGTGCTGCCGGGCGACGACAAGTTCAGGGACGCGAATCCCTATTACAACGTCTATGTGCTCAAGGATCGCCGCTGGCAGACCGTCGAGGTGCGGAATGCTCTTTGTTCCGACTCCCCGAACCATCACGAGGAAATATGGAACGACTGGGACAACTCCAAAAAACTGCGCGATACGATGTGTTATGCGCTCTTTACCCACGATTTTGCGGATGCCGTGCGTGTGAAGGTCGAAAAACGCAGCGGATTTTCGCGTGTGGCCGTACGTCCGTCGGCGTACGGGATTACGACCAGGGAGAACGCCAGCAGCAATACGGTCGAATTCACGCTCCCGGCGTATGAGAAACGCAAGGTGTCGGTCGAGTTCGACGGCGACCGCTACCACAACCTGTTCCTCATGCCGAGCCGTCCCGATACACGGAAGCCTGCGGTGTCGGGCGGCAATGTGAGCTACTATGGCCCCGGTGAGCATACGGAAGGCATTATCGTCCTGACCGAGGGGCAAACGCTCTATGTCGACGAAGGGGCGGTGCTCTATCCGCAGAACATACAGGTCAGGGGCAACGGCGTGACGATTGCAGGCCGGGGCGTCATCTCCGGCGAGAAGATGCGCCATTGGGGCGAGGAGTTTTCCAACGCCGATGTGATGATCGACGTGCAGGGGAACAAACACGAGGGCGGCTATACGGACTTCCGGATCGAAGGCGTTACGATGATCGATGCCCCGAGTTGGTGCCTGCGCGTCATGAATACCGATAACGTGGCCATTGAAAACATCAATATGATCCACTGGGATCTCAACGGCGACGGTATCGACCTGTGTACGGTCACCGGGGCCACGATCAACGATTGCATGTTGCGTGCTTACGACGATTGCATCACGCTCAAGGTGCGTTCCAATGCCGATCCCTATGGCAATGTCCACGACATCAGAATCACCAACTGCATCATCTGGGGCGACTATGCCCGCGGCATCGTCGTGGGCCCCGAGTGCGGCAACGTATGGTGGGCATCGGGCGATATCCGCAATATCGAGATCCGCAACTGTACCGTGCTGGAGGCTGCCCGCGGACAGGCGCTCGCCATTATGCAGGAACTGGGCGATTTTTCGGAGGCCGGAGGGCCGGCGCTGATCGACAACGTGCTCTTCGAAGACTGCGTGGTGGACAATATCCATTCTTCGGGCACCCCGATCTATACCAGCCAGGTCAACAAAGGCGAGTCCTGCGAGATGAAGAATGTGGTCTTCCGCAATGTGACGATCCTCGACGGGCTCGGGTGCCAGCCCTCGCAGGTAAATGTCAACAATACCTATACGAGTATAGATTTCGACAACCTGATCTATAATTCGCGCAAGATCACCTCCTTCGGCAAGGAGATCGTCCTGAAAGATGCTTCGAGCGAGCCTTGGGAACACACCTGGATATCGTTCAAATAGTACATTCAATCCATTTTATTCATTTCTGCTCTTTCCGGCGGAGCCCGGTTGTCCGGGCTCCCCGGCAAGGAGTATTAATTTCTATTCCGTATATGAGAATCATTTCAGAGATTTCCGTTGCCGCGAGCCTGCTTTTTGCGGTGGCATGCCACGATCCGCAGCCAGGTGCAGACCTTGTTCCCCTGCCCGCGGAGATGACCTTTACCGGCGGCTATTTCCAGACCGACAGCGTGTCTTTCGCCCGGGGTGTCGCCGACGGCAGGGTCGTCTGTGAACTCGATGCCTCTTCGCCGAACCTTTCACGCGAGGGGTATGGGCTCGAAGTCCGCAGCGACGGCATCCGGATCACCGCGGCCGACTCCGCCGGGCTGTTCTATGCCCGGCAGACGCTGCTGCAGCTGCTCACGGCAAAAGGTATCCCGTGTGTGAAGATTACCGATAATCCGCGTTTCGGCTACCGGGGTATCCATCTCGACGTTTCGCGCCATTTCTTTGCCAAAGAAGAGGTTTTCAAGATACTCGATGAAATGGCACGTTACAAGCTTAATGTCTTCCACCTGCACCTGACCGACAACGGTGGCTGGCGCATTCAGATCGACAGGTACCCTTTGCTGACCCGGCTCGGAGCTTTCCGGACGGAGGCCGACTGGCTCAAGTGGTGGGAATTCGGCGACAGACGCTACGTTCCGGAGGGGACGCCCGGGGCCTATGGCGGTTATTATACGAAGGATGACATCCGGCAGATCGTGGCTTATGCTGCGGCCCGTTATATCGAGGTGATTCCCGAGATTGAATTCCCGGCGCACTCCGACGAGGTTTTTATCGGCTATCCGGAATTGTGTTGCAGCGGAAAGCCCTATACGAGCGGCGAATTCTGCGTGGGCAATCCCGCAACTTTCGAATTCATGGACGGTGTGCTGACCGAGGTTATGGAGCTTTTTCCTTCCCGGCGGATACACATCGGCGGCGACGAAGCCCGCAAGGCCGCCTGGAAAACCTGCCCCAAATGCCAGTTGCTCGCCAAGGAGCTGGGTGGTCTGGACGAAGTGCAGTGTTACCTGATCGAACATGCCGAAAAATTCCTTGCCGAACACGGTCGGATGATGGTCGGGTGGGACGAGATACTGCGGAACAATCTGCGGCCTACGTCCGTTGCGATTTCGTACCGCGGACAGAGGGGGGCTATCGAAGCCGCCAACCGCGGGTACGACGCGGTCATGTCTCCGGGCGAAATCATCTATTTCGACTGGTACCAGGCTAATCCGCACACGCAGCCGCGGGCGATGAGCGGATTCTCACCCATCAAGAAAATGTACAGCTTCGAACCTGTCCCCGATACGCCCGAAAGGGCTGCGGCCAACGAGTCGCTTGTTAAAGGCGAATATGTGGCCCCGGATTCGGTCGAGCACATCCGCCCGAATGCTGCATCGCATATTATCGGGGTGCAGGGATGCACATGGGCCGAGTTCATAGGTACTCCCGAGCATTTGGAATACATGATGTTTCCGCGCCTGCTCGCCATTGCCGAATTGGGATGGACACCCCGGGAGCGCCGTCTGTGGGCGGACTTCCGCCGTCGTGTCAATAGCCAGATCCCCCGCTTGCTTGCCCGTGGGATCAATGCCTTCACGCTTAGCAACGATGTCGAGATCACGGCACGCATCGTCAGGGAGGGCCGCAAGGCCCGGGTTACGCTGGATACGGAAAAATATCCGGCCGAAGTGCGTTATACGCTCGACGGCAGCGACCCGACGGCCGGGTCGGACATCTACTCCGGCCCGTTCGTCGTGGAGGCCGGGACGACCGTGAAGGCGGCCCTGTTTGTCGGAGGGAAACCTGCCGGCAGCATTGCCGGGCTCTATGTCGATGCGTGCCATAATGTGGAGAATTATTATGCCTATCTCGAAACTCCCGAGGTATATGCTTCGACGAACCGCTGATGCCCCCCCCCTGATTCTCTCGTGCCGGAACCCGGACAG
Source organism: Alistipes sp. AM16-43 (assembly GCF_003435745.1). Taxonomy (NCBI): domain Bacteria; kingdom Pseudomonadati; phylum Bacteroidota; class Bacteroidia; order Bacteroidales; family Rikenellaceae; genus Alistipes; species Alistipes sp. AM16-43. The sequence continues at coordinate 40,112 of NZ_QTUQ01000002.1, read as the reverse complement.
CATGGCCTCCGGGGTTTGTACCTGTGGTATTTGCGTTGCCGGTACGGATTCGGGGCAGGTGCCGGTTCAGAAAAGACCTTGAGTGGATATACCAGAAAACCGAATATCAAAAATAGAAATGAAAAAAATTCCGATTTTGTTTCTGGGCTTGCTGGGCGGACTGGCCGCATGTACCCGGATACCCCCGGCCATAGCACCCGATAAGGAAATAGAAGCCCGCATCGAAGAATTGCTTAGAAAAATGACCCTCGAAGAGAAGATCGGGCAGATGTGCCAGCTGACGGCCGGTGTGCTCATCGATGAGAGCGACCCGCAGCATCCGGAGCTGAGCGAGGCGCTGCTCGATACGGTGATCGGCCGCTATAAGGTTGGGTCGATCCTGAATATTCCCTTCGGCGTGGGGCAGCCCCGTGAGGTGTGGGCCAGGTTTATCAATTGCATCCAGCAACGTTCGCTCGACGAACTGGGGATTCCCTGTATCTATGGGGTAGACCAGATTCACGGCGCATCCTATACGCAGGGGGCGACCCTCTTTCCGCAGGGCATCAATATGGGGGCGTCGTTCAATCGCGGACTCATGCGCAGATGCTCCGAAATTTCGGCTTATGAGACCCGGGCATGTGCGATACCGTGGACCTTTGCCCCGGTCATGGATCTGGGGCGCGATCCGCGCTGGCCGCGCATGTGGGAGAGTTACGGCGAGGACACTTACGTCAATTCGCAGATGGCCGTGGCGTCGGTGCTCGGATTCCAGGGGGATGATCCCAACCGTGTCGACGACCGTCATGTCGCGGCCTGCATCAAGCATTTCATGGCCTATGGCGTACCCGTGTCGGGCAAGGATCGCACACCCTCTTCGGTGACTCGAAATGTGTTGAGGGAGAAGTATTTCGCTCCTTTTATGGAGTGCATTCGGGCCGGGGCGCTGTCGCTGATGGTCAACTCGGCCAGCAACGGCGGTATGCCGTTCCATGCAGACCGGGAGTTGCTCACGGGATGGGTCAAGGAGGAACTCAACTGGGACGGTCTGATCGTGACGGACTGGAATGACATCTACAACCTTTGCGAGCGCGACCATATTGCCGCGAGCCGTAAGGATGCCGTGCGCATTGCGGTCAATGCCGGTATCGACATGGCTATGGTACCGTCGAGTTGGGATTTCTGTATCTATCTCAGGGAACTTGTCGAGGAGGGGCAGGTCTCCATGGAGCGCATCGACGATGCGGTGAGCCGTGTGCTGCGCCTGAAATTCCGCCTCGGCCTTTTCGAAAAACCGTTTTGGAATACCGGCGATTTCCCGGAATTCGCCAGTGACGAATATGCTGCCGTGGCATTGCAGGCTGCCGTGGAGTCGGAGGTACTGCTCAAGAACGAAGGCGGCCTGTTGCCGCTGGAGCGGTCTGCACGGATACTGCTCGCGGGGCCGAATGCCAATTCGATGCGCTGCCTCAACGGAGGATGGTCGTATTCGTGGCAGGGCGACCGCTGTGACGAATTTGCCGGGGACTACAATACCATTTATGAGGCTTTACGCAATAAATTCGACCATGTGGACTATGTCCCCGGTGTGGAGTATGCGCCGCCCCGCTATGACAACTGGCAGGAAGAGTGCGTGACAGGGATCGACAAGGCCGTATCAGCGGCGGCCGGAGCCGATGTGATTATTGCCTGTATAGGCGAAAATTCCTACTGCGAAACGCCTGGTAACATGGATGACCTGAACCTTTCTCAGAACCAGAAGGAGCTGGTGCGGGCCCTTGCAGCGACCGGGAAGCCGCTTGTGCTGATCCTCAATGAAGGCCGCCCGCGCGTCATAGGCGATATCGAGCCGCTTGCGCAGGCCGTGGTCGACATCCTGCTGCCGGGCAATTACGGCGGCGATGCCCTGGCCGACCTGCTTGCGGGAGATGCAAATTTCAGCGCCCGATTGCCGTTCACTTATCCGCGCATGGTCGGTGCATTGGCGACTTACGACTATAAGCCCTGCGAGAATATGGCAGCCATGACGGGCGAATACAATTACGACGCCGTGATGGATGTGCAGTGGCCGTTCGGGCATGGGCTGAGCTATACGGAATTTGCATATAGCAATTTCGGTGTCGACCGCCGCATGTTCGGTGCCGACGATGTGCTGACCTTTACGGTCGATGTGACCAACGTCGGTAAAGTGGCCGGCAAGGAGGCCGTGATGCTCTATTCGAGCGACCTGGTCGCCAGCCTTACACCGGATGTAATCCGCCTGCGTGATTTCGAGAAGGTTGCGCTCGAACCGGGCGAATCCCGCACGGTGACGTTCGCTGTTCCGGCCAGCGACCTGGCCTTCGTCGGGCACGACGGCTGCTGGAGGCTCGAGGAGGGGGAATTCAGGATGCGCTGCGGCAGTGAAACGCTTCGGATCAGTTGCACGCAAACCAAAGTCTGGGATACACCCAATATCCCGTAAGTACGATTAGGTGTAATATTGAAAGGCCGTCCTCACTGCATGGGACGGTTTTTTCTTGCCTCCTGCCGGAATTATGTGTTGTCGATCCGGCCTGCTGCCGGCTCGGAAACGGGCAACAGCCTTTGGGGGATTCGCATTATTTCGGATTATTTTTGTCGGAATCGTTCGTTTCTTGCAGGCAAATAGTTATTTTTGCACAAATAACCGTAACTGAAATGGAGGATATCATCAAACTTCACGACAAAAAGTTCAGGATCATGATCCCCGCCGCCAAGATCGACGAGGCCGTGGCCGCCGTAGCCTGCCGCATCAACGAGGACTACCGCGACAAGGAGACGCCGTTGTTCGTGGGCGTACTGAACGGCTCGTTCATGTTCATGAGCGACCTGATCAAGAAAATCGAGTTCAACAACGAGCTGTCGTTCGTGAAGCTGGCCTCGTACGAAGGTACTTGCTCGACGGGGTGCGTGAAGAACCTGATCGGGCTGAACAACAGCATCGAAGGCCGCCATGTGATCATCGTCGAGGACATCGTCGACACGGGCGAGAGCATCGAGCACATGATCGGCGAGCTGAAGTCGCATAATCCCGCGAGCATCGAGGTCTGCACGCTTTTTTTCAAACCGGGTTCCTACCGCAAGCAACTGCCGATCAAGTACCGCGCCATGGAGATCGGCAACGAGTTCATCGTGGGCTACGGCCTGGACTACGACCAGTTGGGACGCAGCCTGAAGGATATTTACGTGGTTACCGAATAGATGGCTCTGAAGACCGATATCGAACAGCTCGACGGCGGGCGCAAGCTGCCCCTGGTCGAAGATTTCTACACGATCCAGGGCGAGGGCTTCCATGCCGGGAAACCCGCCTATTTCATCCGCCTGGGCGGATGCGACGTGGGATGCCGCTGGTGCGACGCCAAATACACGTGGAACCCCAGGCTCTATCCCCCGACCGACGTACGGACGGTGATCGACCGTGCTACGGCATGTCCTGCGCAGGCGATCGTCATCACGGGCGGCGAACCGCTGCTTTATCCGCTGGGGGTGCTGACCGAAACACTGCACGCCAAGGGGCTGGAGATATTCCTCGAAACGTCGGGGACGCACCCCTTCTCGGGGTATTTCGACTGGGTGTGCCTGTCGCCCAAGCGGCAGCAACCGCCGCTGGACGAAGCGTTCGGGAAGGCGCACGAACTGAAGGTGATCGTCGGGGACGAGGCCGATTTCGAATGGGCCGAGCGCAATGCCGCACGGGTGGGAGCCGGGTGCATCCTCTACCTGCAACCCGAGTGGAGCGTTGCGGAACGCATGATGCCCGCGATCGTCGAGTATGCGAAGGCGCATCCGAAATGGAATATCTCGATCCAGACTCATAAATACATGCACATACCCTAATGGGCTTCGAAGTAGGCAAAAAGTTCTGGATCGCCGCCACGGCGGTCATCGTCGTCGTCACGTTGTTTGTGGTGGGGCGGAACCTTTTGCATGCAGTGAAGATCAAGCGGCAGATCAACGCCCTGGAGCGGGAACGGGAGTTTTACCGGGCCAGGATCGAACAGGACAGCACGCTGCTGGAGCGCCTGCGCTACGACGACTATCTGGAGGAGTATGCCCGCGAGAACTATCACATGCAGCGCAGCGACGAGCATGTATACATCATCAAGGAGTGATTTTTCCGATCCGTATGACTTGACGGCGACCCGGCGGGCTGCCGTTTTTTTGTGTTACAGCCGTGCCTGCCGGGATGCGGCCGTTTTCCGCCTGCCCGGTAAATCCGGGGTGGTGGCCGTTGCCAACACCCGGTCAGTAATGCGTGAACCCGTGCCAGTCCAGGGCCCGGGGCCGGCCGTTTTCGAGCCACTCCAATTTGCCGCTGCCCGTGATGCGGCCGACGGGGTGGAGCGGCGTGCCGAAGCGTGCGCGGAAATCGGCGGCGAGCCTGTCGGCGGCCGCCGCGTCGGCCGTGAGCAGGAGCTTGTAATCCTCGCCCCCGCAGGCGGCTGTTTCGACGTCTGCCCCTTGGGCGAGGGGGATACGGCCGATGTCGATCGCGGCGCCTACCCCCGAGCGCTCCATGATGTGGCGGATGTCCGAGGCCAGCCCGTCCGAGAGGTCCATCATGGCGTGTACTTCGGAGCGTGCGCCGAGCCAGATGCCTTCGGCCACCTGGGGCAGCGGGTTGCGGTGGGCTGCGGCGGCGGGGGTGTCGTAGCGTCCGGCGAGGATGTCATGCAGTCCGGCGCCCGAAAGTCCGAGTTCTCCGGCGACGAGTATCGCGTCGCCGGGGCGTGCCCCGCTGCGGCGCTTGATGTGTGCGTCGGCGATGCGGCCGATGGCCGTGACATTGATCGTGATGCCTGCCGCCGAGCGGGTCGTGTCGCCCCCGGCGAGCGTGACGCCGAACGCTTCGGAGAGTTCCCGGTAGCCGAGCATGAACTCTTCGGCCCATGTGCCGGCCGTGTCGGTCGGGAGCGACAGCGACAGCAGGGTGGCCACCGGGCGGGCGCCCATCGAAGCGACATCGCTCAGGTTTACGGCAAGGGATTTGCGCCCCAGTTCGCGGGGCGAAGTTGCGGAACGCAGGAAATGGACGCCTTCGGCGAGCATGTCGGTCGTGAAGACCAGCGATTCGCCCTCCCCGACGGGGAGCACGGCGCAATCGTCGCCGATCCCTTCGAACCCGTTGTCGGGCAGGGCGGCGAAGAGTTCTTTTATGTGGTCTATGAATCCGAATTCGGTCATGGTTCTCGGGTGTGTCCGGCCGCGGCGCCCCGCCGGCCGGTGCGGGTTTTCGGGTTTTTCACGTGCGGCTGCCGCCCCGGGGGCGGAGTCCCCGCCTGGGGACGGGAACGAAGCCTGTGCGAACCGCGGCAGGGGCGTGGGCGGCGTTTGAAATCATTATTTAACGGGCGATGTCGAACAAAGGTATTAAAAATTCTTTAAAATCACTATCTTTGCCTGCGGATTGCGCCCGGGTGTGCCGTGCGTGTCAAACAGTCTCGAAGATGAAGATATTGATTCTCAACGGCCCGAACCTCAATTTGCAGGGGCGGCGCGATACCGGGGTCTACGGCACCCGGACTTTCGAAACCTTTTTCGGGGAGCTCGAAGCACTCTATCCGGCCGTCGGGTTCGGTTATTTCCAGTCCAACCTCGAAGGCGAGCTGATCGACGCCGTACAGCAGGCCGACGGTACCTACGACGGTGTGGTGCTCAATGCCGGCGGATATACCCATACGTCGGTGGCGCTGCGCGATGCGGTGTCGGCGGTGTCGGTGCCGGTCGTCGAGGTGCACATTTCGTCGATCCTCGCGCGCGAGGAGTTCCGCCACGTCTCGCTCCTGGCTCCCGTGGCCGTGGGCTCGATCATGGGTTTCGGGCTGGATTCCTACCGGCTGGGCGTCGAGGCCCTGTTGCTCCGCGGCAGGGAGTGAGCCCCGGGTTCCCGGAGCGGCCCATTCCCCGGCCCGGTAGGGGAGGGCGTGCGGAAGTTCCCCGGGGCTGTCCGCGCAGAGCGTGTGCAGGAGCGGCACCGGGCGTAACGTAAAATGTCGAAATACTAATATTTTAGCATCATACTTTTATGTATAGAATGAAAAAAACCAAGATCGTCGCAACAATGTCGGATTTCCGTTGCACCGAAGAGTTCGTGAAAAACCTTTTCGATGCCGGTATGGACGTGGTTCGTGTCAATTCGGCGCATGTCTCGGAAGAGGGCGCTACGCATATTGTCGAGACCGTACACCGCGTTAACCCGGCTATCCCGATCATGATAGATACGAAGGGCCCCGAAATCCGTGTCACGACGATCGCCGACGAGTACGGCAACAGCATCAATTTCCGGCCGGGCGACCGTGTCGCCGTGCGCGGCTCGGACGGCAGCGACAAGACGACCCGCAAGGTGGTTTACATGAACGTCCCCAACATCGTGGATGACATACCCGTCGGGGCGCGGATGCTCATCGCCGATGGCGAGCTGGAGATCCGTGTTGTGGAAAAGACCGCCGAGGAGCTGATCTGCGAATTCGTCGTGGGCGGCGCCATGCGTTCGCGCAAGAGCGTCAACGTGCCGTCGGTGTCGATCAACCTGCCTTCGGTGACGGAGAAAGACCGCCGGTTTATCGAGTGGGCCGTGAAGAACGACGTGGACTTCATCGCACATTCGTTCGTGCGCAGCGCCAGGGACATCAAAGCCGTGCAGGACATCCTCGATGCCCACGGCAGCAAGATCAAGATCATCTCGAAGATCGAGAACCGCGAGGGGCTCGACAACATCGACGAGATCATCGAAGCGTCGTACGGCATCATGGTGGCGCGCGGCGACCTGGGCGTGGAGCTTCCCGCCGAGGCGATTCCCAATACCCAGCGGCGTATCGTCGAGAAGTGCATCTGCGCCAAGCGTCCGGTGATTATCGCCACTCAGATGCTCTATTCGATGGTCAAGAGCCCGCGTCCGACGCGCGCCGAGGTGAGCGACGTGGCGAGTGCCATTTACGAGCGCGTGGACGCCGTGATGCTGAGCGACGAGACGGCGATGGGCGACTTTCCCGTGGAATCGGTGGAAACGATGGCCCGCATCGCCCGCGAGATCGAGCGTGACGAGACGCATTTCAAACCGATGATCGACATGGACATGGTCTCGGTGAACCACGAGATCACGGCGCAGCTGGCACGTTCGGCCGTGCGTGCCTCGACCAACCTGCCGATAAAATATGTGGTGCTCGATACCAAGACCGGCCGTACGGGCCGTTACCTGGCGGCATTCCGCGGGCAGAAAACCGTGATGGCCGTATGCTATCAGCTGCATGCACAGCGTATCCTGGCCCTGTCGTACGGCGTGGTGCCGATCCTGCGCAACCAGGAGCTGAAGGACAGGTACCACTTCCTGATCGACGCGCTGGAGGTCATCGAACAGCACCAGAAGCTCGACGGGCAAGACCTGCTGGCAATCGTGGGCGGCAGTTTCGGCCCCGACGGCGGTGCGTCGTACGTCGAGATCGCCAACATCCTCAATATCCGCAAGCGTAACGAAGAGATCGTTGCCGCGCAAAAATCTTAGGCGGTGGACGGGCAGCTCAGGGATAAGGTAGCCAGCGGCGTGGCGTGGAGCATGGCCGAGAAAGTCGGTACGATGCTTCTCCAGCTGGCCGTGAGCCTTACGATCCTGCGGCTTCTGAACCCCGCCATCATGGGTGTGATCGCGATCCCGACGGCCTTCCTTGCCGTGGCGATCGTGATTGCCGACAGCGGCTTTTCGCAGGCGCTGATCCGCAAGGGGTCACCTACGGCCGACGATTACAAATCGGTCTTCGCCTTCAACGTCGGGGTTGCGCTCGTGCTTTACGGGGTGCTGGTAGCGCTGGCGGGGAGCATCGCGCGGTTCTACGACATGCCGGAAATCACGCGGATAGCACCGGTATTCTTCCTCCAACTGCCGCTGAGCGCCGCATGTGCGATCCAGAATACGATTTTTGTCCGGACATTCCGCTTCGCACTGCTCTCGAAGGTCACCTTCGCCTCGTGGTTCATCGCCGGGATGGTGGCCATCGGCCTCGCATTGGCCGGGTTCGGGATCTGGTGCATCGTGGTGCAGCGCGTATTGCAGGCCTCGGTGCGGGCCTTGCTGCTGTGGTGGCTGAGCGACTGGCGTCCCTGCGGGAAGTGCAGCCGGCGGCCGCTGTGCGAAATGGCGCCGTACAGTTTCAGCCTGCTGGCTACCGATTTCATCTCGACCCTCTATAACAAGGTGCCCCAGATATTTCTCGGGAAACTCTATCCGCAGGAGACACTCGGCTCGTACGAGCAGGCCGTCAAGCTGAAAGACCAGCCGGCGACTTCGGCCATGCAGGCCGTGCAGAGCGTGACATTCCCGGCGCTGGCCAAGATCAAGGACGACGCGCCGAAACTGGCCGAAAGTTACCGGCAGATCGTCATGGTCGTGGCCTATGCCATGTTCCCCGTGATGCTCGGCCTGTCGGCCATCGCCGAGGACATGTTCGCCGTCTTCCTGGGCGGGGAGTGGATGGCGACGGTGCCTTATTTCGAAGCGGTATGTCTGGCCGGGCTTTTTTACCCGCTGGGATTGGTGGCCTACAATGTGTTGAAAGTCAAGAGCGGCGGTGCGCTGATCGTAAAACTGGAGGTCGCCAAGAAAGCGATGATGTCGGTGGTGTTCACCGTGACGATTCCGGTCAGCGTCCAGGCCGTCATCTGGGGTCAGGTGGTGATCGCCTTCTGCGAGATGGCGATCAACTTCTTCGCCACGACCCGTTTCACGTCGTTCGGTGCAGGACGCTTCGTGCGCACGGTATTGCCGACGCTGCTCGTGGCCGGGGCGATGTACGCCGTCGTGCGGCTTACGGCACTGGCGGTGCCGGGCAATGCGTTGTTGCGGTTGCTGGCCGAAGTCGCCGCGGGCGTGGTCAGCTACGTCCTGCTTTCTGCACTGTTCCGGCTCGAAGCCTTCCGCGAGGTGGTCGCACTGGCCAGGCGCCAGTTCATCCGCAAATAGGCCGGCTGCCGGGTGCGGCTGCCGGGGCTGGCAGTCACTGCCGGATATACACAGGAAAAACGTCCGCCGGATATTGATCCGGCGGACGTTTCTTTTGCGGCGCGGTACCTGTTTGGCAGTGTGTTCCCTGTTTGCCAGTGAGGTTCTTTGGTGCGCGGTTATGTTTTGCAGCCCGGTTGCTGTTTGACGCGCGGTTCCGTTTACGGCGCGGTTCGCCGTTTTGCACGGCGTATGCGGTGTCCGGGAGTTGCTGCCTTGGCGGTTGCTGCCGCATGGGCGGCTCCATCGCGTGCGCAGCTCCTTTGCCCGTCAGGCGTAGACCTTCGGGACGATGGTGCCGCGGAGGACGACCAGTGCGTTGGCGACCAGCGATTCGAGTTCGTTCTCGCCGGGGTAGACCGAAACGGGGGCGATGAACGAGCAGTGCTGTTCGATGTACCGCACGACGAACTCGTTGTGGGCGATGCCCCCGGTAAGGATGACGGCGTCGACCCGGCCGCACATGGCGGCGGCCATGGCGCCGATCTGCTTCGAGATGCCGTAGCACATGGCCTCGGCCACGAGCCGGGCTTTTTCGTCGCCCTGCGCGATACGCTCCGAGACCTGCATCATGGAATTGGTGCCCAGGTGCGCGACGAGCCCGCCTTGGCCGGCCAGCATTTTCTGGACTTCGCGGCGCGTGTAACGCCCCGAGAAGCAAAGGTCGGCGAATTCGCCCGCAGGCAGGCTGCCCGCCCGCTCGGGTGCGAAGGGGCCGTCGCCGTCGAGCGCGTTGTTGACGTCGACGACACGTCCCTGTTTGTGCGCGGCGACGGAGATGCCCCCGCCCAGGTGTGCGACCACGAGGTTTGCCTTTTCGTAGACGATGCCGATGCGGTCGCAGTGCAGGCGTGCCGTGGCTTTCTGGTTGAGTGCGTGGAAGATCGACCTGCGCGGGCAGTCGGGATGGCCGCTCAGGCGTGCCACCTCCTCCATCTCGTCGACGACCACCGGGTCGGCGATGTAGGCTTTGACGCCCGCCATGGCGGCGATCTCGGCGGCCAGCAACCCCCCGAGGTTCGAGGCGTGTTCCATCGTGGCGTTCGTCAGGTCGCGCCGCATGGCTTCGTTGACTTCGTATACGCCGGCCGGGATGGGGCGTACGAGCCCGCCGCGTCCGATGACGGCCGACAGCTGCATGATGTCGAACCCGTGTTCGGACAGCGCGGTGAGGATCATTTCCCGGCGCCAGCCCAACTGGTCGATGATGTTGGTGTAACGTGCGATCTGTTCGGCCGTGTGGCGCAGGGTCAGATCCAGCGAAGGACGCTCCTCGTCATAGAGGGCGACCTTGGTGGACGTAGAGCCGGGATTTATCGCTAAGATTTTGAAGCCCATAAATTCGGTTCCGGTTAGTAGTTGGTAGGTTGGTGTAGGTGTGTGCCTATTGTTTTACGGCCAGGCAGGCCAGGGCGATCGAGTAGAGCTTGGTCTTGCTCGTGTCGCCGCGCGAGGTCAGTACGCAGGGCACCTTCGTGCCTGCGACCATGGCGGCCAGTTCGCCACCGCAGAGGTGCGTAACCGACTTGAAGAAGACGTTGGCCGACTCCAGGTTGGGGAAAAGCAGGCAGTCGGGGTCGCCCGCTACGGACGAACCTTTGACTTTCTTGTGCTCGGCGACATCCTTGTAGAGTGCTACGTCGAGCGACAGGGGGCCGTCGATGATGACGTTGCCCAGCTGTCCGCGGTCGCCCATTTTGGCCAGCAGGGCGCCTTCGGTCGACGAAATGACGCTGGGAAGCAACTGCTCGGAGGGGGCGATGCAGGCGATCTTCGGAGTTTCGATACCCAGCAGGCTGGCAACGTTGGCCAGGTATCCGATCTGCTTGATCTTCTGTTTGAAATCGGGCAGCGGGATGACCGCGACGTCGGAGATGACGAGCAACTTGTGGTAGCAGGGCATCTCGACGATCGACACGTGGCTCAGCACGCCCTTCGGGGGGAACAATCCGGCTTCCTTATTGAGGATGCCGCGCATGTATTTGTCGGTCGAGACCAGTCCCTTCATCAGCACGTCGGCGTTGCCTGCCACGACGGCGGCCACGGCCTGCTGCACGCATTTCACGTCGCTGGCCTCGTCGACGATGTTGAATGCCTTGATGTCGATGTCGTTTTCGGCGCATACCTGTTCGATGACTTTCTTCTCGCCGAACAGCGTGGGCTCCACGATACCTTCCTTGTAGGCTTCGTAGACGGCTTCCAGCGTATGCGAATCCTGGCCGTAGGCTACGGCCAGCCGTTTTTTACCCCTTTTTCTCGCCTCGTCGACGATTTCTGTAAGATGTTGGATCATTGTGGTGTTTTGCTTTTATTTATTTTACCAGATTGTACGTGTCGGTGGCGATGACCAGTTCCTCGTCGGTGGCGATGACGGCGACCTTGACCCGCGAGGAGGGTTTCGAAAGGATTTTGTCCACGCCGCGGGCGCCCTTGTTGGCTGCGCGGTCGAACTCGACGCCCATGAATTCGAGCCCCGTGCAGACCGTCTCGCGCATCTCGCACGAATTCTCGCCCACGCCGCCCGTGAAGACGATCAGGTCGACGCCGCCCATTTCGGCGGCATACTCCCCGACGAATTTGCGGATGCGCCCGTAGTGCATATCGCGGGCGAGGATGGCGCGGGGGTTCCCTTCGTCGTAGGCGCGGTCGATGTCGCGCATGTCGCTCGAAAGGTCGGTGAGCCCCAAAACGCCCGATTTCTTGTTCATCATCTCGTTCACCTCGGCGTAGGACATGCCCTCCTTTTCGCCGATGAAGGTGATGGCGCTGGGGTCGACGTTGCCGCAGCGGGTACCCATCACCAGCCCGTCCACGGGCGAGAAGCCCATCGACGTGTCATGCGACTTGCCGTTGAGCACGGCCGTGACCGATGCGCCGTTGCCGATGTGGCAGGTGATGATCTTCGAATTCTCGAAGTCGAGGCCCGCGAGCCGGGCGCCGGTCTGTGCCACGTATTTGTGGCTGGTGCCGTGGAAGCCGTACTTGCGCACGCGGTACTTGTCGTAATAGGCGTGGGGCAGGGCGTACATGTAGTTTACGGCCGGGATGGTCTGGTGGAACGAGGTGTCGAAGACGGTGACCTGCGGGACGCCCGGCAGGACTTTCTCGATCGACAGCACGCCTTCGAGGTTGGCCGGGTTGTGCAGCGGTGCGATTTCGAACAGCGAACGGATCTTGGATTTCACCTCTTCGGTCACGATGCAGCTCTCGGGGAAGAACTCGCCGCCGTGTGCCACGCGGTGGCCGACGGCCTTCACCTCGTCGAGCGAGCCGATGACGCCGTGTGCGGGGTCGGTCAGTGCGTCGAGCACCAGCTTGATGCCGGTGGTGTGGTCGGGGATGGGACGGTGCAGCTCGAACGGTTCTTTGCCGACGGGCTTATGGGTGAGGTCGCCTTCCGGCAGGCCGATGCGTTCCACGATTCCTTTCGCGAGCAGTTTGCTCGATGCGGCTTCCATGTCGATCACCTGATACTTGATCGACGAGCTGCCGCAGTTCAATACCAAAATTACCATTTCTCTTTATAGTTAATTTCTAAATGTCGTTCCTATCCACATGCCGGCGGCTGCAAAAACAATGCATACTGCCACGCTCAGCCCCACGTAGGCCGCCGCCGCCGTGTAACATTCCGCACGCAGCAGGCGCACCGCGTCGGCCGAAAAGGTCGAAAAAGTGGTGAACCCGCCGCAGAAACCCACGATGAGCAGCCATCCGAGTGTCTCGGAGCTGGTAGCTTCGAGCAGAATGCCGATCAGCAGCGAACCCGCGGCATTGACCGTGAACGTACCTGCCGGGAATCCCAGCAGCGTCTGCCCCGCCATGATCCCGCCGGAAAGCAGATACCGGACGATGCTGCCGGCAGCGCCGCCGCATCCTACGGCCAGAAGTTCACGAATCATAAGTTAAATATACACCAAATTTTAAGGATATGCAAATTTACAGAAAAAATGCTTACGGATTGTTATTTTTCCTGCCGTTTTTTCGAGGTTTTTTGTCGTATCGGGGTTTAAGGTTGGCGGATTTGTCCGTCGCCCGAGACGATATACTTGTAGGTCGTGAGTTCGGGCAGCCCCATCGGGCCGCGGGCGTGGAGTTTCTGCGTCGAGATACCCACTTCGGCGCCGAAGCCGAACTGCCCGCCGTCGGTGAAGGCGGTCGAGACGTTGACGTAGACGCAGGCGGCGTCGACGCTGCGCGTGAACTGCGTGGCGGCCTGCTTGTTTTCGGTGACGATGGCCTCGCTGTGGCGCGACGAGTAGCGGGCGATATGCGCCAGTGCCCCGTCGAGCGACGCGACGGTCTTGACGGCCAGTTTGTAGTCGAGGAACTCGGTGCCGAAATGCTCTTCGGCGGCATGCTCCAGCAACCCGGCGGGGTAGTGCCCGTCGAGGGCGGCGAAAGCCTCTTCGTCGGCGTAGACCGTCACATGCGCCCCGGCCAGTGGTGCGCACAGCCCGGGCAGGTCTGCGAGGCGTCCGCGGTGGACGACCAGGCAGTCGAGGGCGTTGCAGACGCTCACGCGGCGCGTCTTGGCGTTGCAGACCACGGCACGCCCCTTTTCGAGGTCGCCGTCGATGTCGAAATAGGTGTGGACGATGCCGGCGCCCGTTTCTATGACCGGGATGCGGGCGTTCTCGCGGACGAAGCGGATCAGCCCCGCCCCGCCGCGCGGGATGACTACGTCGACATAGCCCACGGCGCCCAGCAGCGCCCCCACGGCTTCGTGCCCCGCGGGGAGCAGCGTGAAGGTGTTTTCGTCGATGCCCTCGGCTGCGAGTGCTTCGTGCAGCAGCGCCGCGATCGCCTCGTTGGAATGGCGGGCGTCGCTGCCCCCTTTCAGGACGCAGGCGTTGCCCGTCTTGACGCAGAGCGCGAAGATGTCGGCCGTGACATTGGGGCGGGCTTCGCAGACCATGCCGACCACGCCGAACGGTACGCGGCGCTTGACGATGGTCATGCCGTTGGGGCGCGTCCAGCGCGCCAGTTCCTCGCCCTGCGGCGAACGCAGGTGCGAAACGGCCTCCATGTCGGAGGCGATGGCGTCGATGCGTTCGGGGGTCAGCTGCAGGCGGTCGAGCATGGGCGACGAGGCGGGCATGGCCTCGATGTCGCGGGCGTTGGCTTCGAGCAATGCGGGCGTATGCCCGCGCAGGAGCCTTGCGGCGTGTTGCAGGATGCGGCCGAGGCGTTCGGGTTCGACGTCGGTCAGCGCCGTCCCGGCCTTCCGGGCGGCCTTGAACAGGGATTCGTAGTCCATAATCGTTTATTCCAGGTAGAGGTAATCGCAGTGGACGAGGGGCTTGAGCCCTTTGCGTCCGATGTTGCGGCGGGCGGTGCCGCTGTCGCACGAGATGCGTCCCACGGCCAGTTGTGCCCCGTCGGGGGCGAGGATGCGCACCAGGTCGTCGCGCTCGAAGTCGCCTTCGACGGCTGTGACGCCCACGGCGAGGATGCTGGCGGCCTTGCTGGCGCGGACGGCTTCGGCGGCGCCCTGGTCGATGCGCAGCACGCCCTTGGCGAAGCCTTCGCTGCTGGCGATCCATTTCTTGACGCCCGAGGCTGCCCTCGGAGCCGGTTCGAACCGGGTGCAGGGCACATCCTTTGCGGCCAGTACGAGGTCGGTGAGGATGCCGTCGCGGCGGCCGTTGGCGATGATGACCTCGATGCCTTCAGCCGCGGCGCGCGACGAGACGCGGCTCTTGGTGGCCATGCCGCCGCGGCCGCGCGACGAGCGTACGGGGTCGATGTACTGCGAGAGGTCTTCCGAGGGTTTCACACGGCGGATGACCTGCGACGCGGGGTCGGCGGGCGAACCGTCGTAGATGCCGTCGATGTTGCTCAGGATGATGAGCGCCTCGGCGTTCATCATGGCCGCGACGAGCCCCGAGAGCTCGTCGTTGTCGGTGAACATCAGTTCGGTGACCGAGATGGTGTCGTTCTCGTTGACGATCGGCAGTACGCCGTTGGCGAGCATCGTCTCCATGCAGTTGCGCTGGTTGAGGTACTGCCGCCGTGTGGAGAGGCTCTCCTTGGTGGTGAGCACCTGCCCGCAGACGATGCCGTATTCGTTGAAGAGGTCGTAGTAGCGGTTGAGCAGCTTGACCTGCCCCACGGCGGAGAAGAGCTGCCGTGCGGAGACCGAATCGAGCTTCCCGGCGCGTTGCCCGAGGATGCTGCGCCCCGAGGCCACGGCTCCCGACGAAACCAGGATGACCTCGGTGCCCGCGCGGTGGAGCCGGGCCACCTGGTCGACCAGGGCTGAGATGCGGGTGGTGTCGGGACGGCCGTCGTCGCGCGTCAGCACGTTGCTGCCCACCTTGATGACGATGCGCCGGTATTTGTTCTGTGTGTCCATATGCGTTTCATTCGCCGGGAATGGCCCGGCTCAGGGTTCGAATTTGTAGCCCACGCCCTTGATGGTGACGATGCGTTCGTCGCCGATCTTCTGGCGCAGTTTGCGGATGTGCACGTCGATGGTGCGGTCGCCCACGACCACCTCGGTGCCCCAGATCTTCGTATATATCTCTTCGCGCGAGAAGAGCTTCCCGGGCGACGAATAGAGCAGGTCGAGCAGCGCGAATTCCTTGCGCGGAAGGGCTATCTCGTGGCCGTCGCGCGTCACGGTGTAATGCTCGCGGTCGACGGCGATGCCTGCCGCGGCAGGTTCCGCCGGCGCGGTTTCGGCGTCGATCCGCTTGAGGATGGCCTGCACGCGGCTGACCAGCAGCTTCATCTTGATCGGCTTGGTGAGGTAGTCGTCCGCCCCGACACCGAAGCCCGTAAGCTGCTGATCCTCCTCGCCCAGCGCCGAGAGAAATACCACCATCGTGTCGCGCAGCTGCGGATCCTGGCGGATGGCACGGCAGGTCTGCGCACCGTCCATGACGGGCATCATCATGTCCAGCAGGATCAGGTGCGGACGGCACTCGGCGGCGGCCTTCAGCGCCTCGGCGCCGTTCTGCGCCGTGAATACTTCGTAGCCCTCCTTCTGGAGGTTGTACCTCACGAATTCGAGGATGTCGATTTCATCGTCGACAAGCAGGATGCGGTGGCTCATGGTTCCGGTTGACAGGTTTTGTATCGCACGCGGCAATTGGGCGCGGTTGCGTGCCGCTCATATCTCGGGCGAAGTTAGCAAATTTCCGGCTAAATCGTTCGGTAGCCCGGGAAAAATGGTTATATTTGCGAGATTTATATACTTCCGTATATATGGAAATCAAAAACGTGTACTGAGATGGCTACTGAAAATCCGAATCTTCCTGCTCCCGAGGAGCGAGTCAGCGATGCTGCTGAAGATGTGCAGACCGTAACTTCCGAAGTGACTTCCGAAGTCCCTGAAACCGAGGCCTCCGCAGCAGCGGAGGCGGAACCCGTCGTGGAAACACCCGCGGCAGAAGAACCCGAGACGGAAAAATCCGTTGCGGGAACGCCCGCGGCAGAGGTGCCCGCGGCAGAGGTGCCCGTGGCTGAAGCGCCTGCGGCGGAGGAGCCCGTGGCGGAACCCGAGGCCGCGCCGCGTGCGAAGCGTGCCCGTATCAAGCCCGTTGCCGAGGCGGTGGAGACCGAATCCGGCGAGGAGGCCGTGCCGGCCGGTGCCGAAGTGGATTTCGCGGACGAGGAGGCGGCGCTCGCCGCGCAGGATGCCGGGCTGGAACTGGAGGGCGAGACGGCTGAAGAGGCCGCTGCCGACCAACTGGCCCAGGAAGCGCCGTCCGCCGAGGACAAGTTTGCCGGGAAGGGCAAGGAAGAGCTGGTAGCCCTCTTTACGCGTATGCTCGAAGAGCAGCCCGTGCAGTCGATCCGCCGGGATGTGGAGGCGCTGAAGATCGCTTTCTACCGCATCCGCCGCGCCGAGGTCGAGGCCGCACGCCGCAAGTTCGTCGAGGAGGGGGGCAGCGAAGAGGATTTCGCACCGGCCGTGGACGGCGCCGAAGTACAGCTCAAGGAGTTGTTCAAGGAGTACCGCCATCGCCGCGACGAGTTCATCGCAAACCTCGAGGCCGAGAAGGAGAAGAACCTCCAGGTCAAGCTCGGGATCATCGAGGAGCTCAAGGAACTGGTCAATTCGGACGAGACGCTCAACCATACCTTCAATAAGTTCCGCGAATTGCAGCAGCGCTGGAAGGAGACCGGCATCGTGCCGCAGCAGAACGTCAAAGACCTGTGGGAGACCTACAACCTGCATGTCGAGAATTTTTACAGCTTCATCAAAATCAACAAGGAGCTGCGCGACCTCGACCTGAAGAAGAACTACGAGCAGAAGATCGCCCTCTGCGAGCAGGCCGAAGCGCTGGTGCTGGAGCCTTCGGTCGTGGAGGCGTTCCACAAGTTGCAGAAGCTGCATGACGAGTGGCGCGAGACGGGCCCCGTAGCCAATGAATATAAAGAGGTGCTCTGGGAGCGCTTCAAGGCGGCGTCGAGCCGTATCAACAAACAGCATCAGGAGCATTTCGAATCGCTCAAGGGCGAGCAGGTCAAAAACCTCGAACTCAAGACGGAGCTTTGTGCCGCCACCGAGGAGCTGGCCGCGCAGCCGCTCACGACCCGCAAGGAGTGGAACCGTGCGAGCGACCGCCTGCTGGAGATCCAGAAGACCTGGAAAACCATCGGCTTCGCACCCAAGAAGGACAACAACCGTATCTACGAGCGTTTCCGCACGGCATGCGACAGGTTCTTCGAGGCCAAGCGGCAGTTTTATGCCGGGGTGAAGACCGAGATGGAGCACAACCTGCAGCTGAAGACCGAGATATGCGAGGCCGCCGAGTCGCTGATGAACAGCGAGGAGTGGAAGAAGGCCACCGACGAGCTGATCGCCCTGCAGGCCCGCTGGAAGGAGATCGGTGCCGTGTCGCGCCGCCATTCGGATGCGATCTGGAAGCGTTTCCGTGCCGCATGCGACAAGTTCTTCGAGCGCAAGGCTTCGCATTTCGCCAGTGTGGACGGCGAGCACGAGGAGAACCTCCG
Organism: Alistipes sp. AM16-43; assembly: GCF_003435745.1. Taxonomy (NCBI): domain Bacteria; kingdom Pseudomonadati; phylum Bacteroidota; class Bacteroidia; order Bacteroidales; family Rikenellaceae; genus Alistipes; species Alistipes sp. AM16-43. The sequence continues at coordinate 22,156 of NZ_QTUQ01000002.1, read as the reverse complement.
GCAGAAACTCGCCTTGCTCGATGAGATGGCCGCGGCCGACGTCAAGGCCGGCGGATACGACGTAATCCGCGAGTTCCAGCGCCGCTGGGGCGAGATCGGGTTCGTGCCCATCAAGCAGAAGGATGCCGTACAGAAGAAATACAAGGCCGCCGTCGATGCGCTGTTCAACACGCTGCGCGGTTCGGAGCGCGACCGTTCGATGAACCGTTTCCGCGAGAAGGTCTCGTCGCTCAAATCGGCGGGCAGCAACCGCCTGCGTTCGGAGCGCGAGCGCCTTTACAATAAGGTGCGCCAGCTCGAACAGGAGATCGGCCTGCTGGAGAACAACATCGGTTTCTTCGCCAAGTCGAAGAACGCCGAGGCGCTCGTCGCCGATGTGAAGGCCAAGATCGACCGCGCCCGCGAAGAGATGGCCGCCGCGATCGAGAAGGTGAAGCTCATCGACCGCCAGGCACAGGAGGAGAACCAGGAGCACAACGAAAATAAATAGATATAGTCAGTAATGATACTTTCCAAACCCAAGTACATATTTGTTACGGGCGGTGTCGCATCGTCGCTCGGCAAGGGTATTATTTCGGCCTCGATCGCCCGCTTGCTGCAGGCCCGAGGCTATTCGGTGACCATCCAGAAACTCGACCCCTACATCAACGTCGACCCCGGCACGCTGAACCCCTATGAACACGGCGAATGCTACGTGACCGAGGACGGCGCCGAGACCGACCTCGACCTGGGGCACTACGAGCGTTTCACGAACCAGCCCACGTCGAAGGCCAACAACGTCACGACGGGCAAGATCTACAAGAGCGTGATCGAGAAGGAGCGCAAGGGCGAGTACCTGGGCAAGACCGTGCAGGTCATCCCCCATATCACCGACGAGATCAAGCGCCGTATCCAGATGCTGGCGCAGAAGAAAGTTTACGACGTGATCATCACCGAGATCGGCGGTACGGTGGGCGACATCGAGTCGCTGCCGTTCATCGAATCGGTACGCCAGCTGCGCTATTCGCTGGGCTACAAGAGCACGGCGCTCGTGCACCTGACGCTGATCCCCTATATGGCCGCTTCGGGCGAACTGAAGACCAAGCCCACGCAGCATTCGGTCAAGGCCCTGCTCGAAAACGGGTTGCAGCCCGACATCCTCGTGCTGCGCACGGAGCATCCGCTGTCGACCAACCTGCGCCGCAAGGTGGCGTTGTTCTGCAATGTCGACGCCAACGCCGTGATGGAGTCGATCGACGTGCCGACGATCTACGAAGTGCCGCTGAAGATGCACGAACAGCACCTCGACGAGGTGGTGCTCGACAAGCTGAACCTGCCGGCCGAGAAGGAACCCGACATGGCGGCGTGGACGGCCTTCGTGGAGAAGGTGAAGCACCCGGCCAAGAAGATCGAGATCGCGCTGGTCGGCAAATATACCGAATTGCCCGACGCTTACAAGTCGATTTGCGAATCATTCATCCATGCAGGGGCCGTGAACGACTGCAAGGTCAAGTTGCGCTATGTCAATTCGGAAAAGGTCACAGCCGAGAATGTGGCCGAGAAGCTGGGCAGGATGTCCGGTATCCTCGTGGCCCCGGGCTTCGGCAACCGCGGTATCGAAGGTAAGATCGTCGCTGTGCGCTATGCACGTGAGAACAAGATCCCGTTCCTGGGAATCTGCCTCGGTATGCAGTGCGCCGTGATCGAATTCGCACGCAACGTGCTGGGTCTGGCCGATGCGAATTCGAGCGAAATGGAGTCTACGCCCCATCCGGTGATCGACCTGATGGAAGAGCAGAAGGGCGTGACGGCCAAGGGCGGCACGATGCGTCTGGGCGCTTATCCCTGTACGCTGAAGAAAGGTTCGAAAGTCGCGGCGGCCTACGGCAAGCTCCATATTTCGGAGCGTCACCGTCACCGTTACGAATTCAACAATGATTACCTGGCTGCGTTCGAAGGTGCCGGTATGCAGGCCGTGGGTATCAATCCCGACACGGGGCTGGTCGAGGTCGTCGAGGTCGAGGGGCATCCCTGGTTCGTCGGTACGCAGTACCATCCCGAATATAAGAGTACGGTGCTGAGCCCCTCGCCGCTGTTCGTGGCATTTGTGGGAGCGGCACTCGAATATGCCGGGAAGAAATAATATCAACACTCATAACAGCGAAAGAACGAAACAATTTTAAATGGATAAAAAAACAATTTTAGGTATTGTCGTCGTGGCGGCGCTTTTCCTGGGGTTCGCCTATTTCAATACCAAACAGCAGGAGAAATATCAGCAGGAAATGGCCGCGTATCAGGCCTATCAGGATTCTGTGGCCGCTGCGACGCGCCCCGTAGTCCCCGTAGCCGACAGTACGGCCGTGGCGGCTTCGGATACGGCTGCGCCCGAGGCTGCGGCAAATGCCGCCGATGCCGTACGCCGGCAGCAGGTCGCTGCGTTGGGCGAATACCTCGCCGGTGCGCGCGACGCGGAGGCGGAGGAGTTTACCGTCGAGAACGATGTGATGATCGTGACCTTTTCGACCCGCGGCGGCCGGATCACGGGCGTGACGCTCAAGGATTACACCAAGTATGCACCCCGCGGCAAGCGTGACCAGCTGATCGAGCTGATGGATCCCGCGAGTGCCAGGTTCGACCTTTCGTTCTACGTGAAGAACGGCTTGAATAACGTCAAGGTCAACACGATGGACTATGTCTTCCGGGCCCAGCCCGAACAGGTCGAAGGCGATGCCCGGAGGGTGGTGATGCGCCTGCCTGTGGCAGCGGATGCCTGGCTCGAATATGAGTACCTTATATATAATAAGCAGGTGCCCGAGCGCGACTACCTCGTGGACTTCAACGTGCGGCTGGTGAATATGGCGCCGCAGATGGCCAACCAGGCGTCGATCGGTATCGACTGGTCGAACAATTCCTACCAGAACGAAAAGGGATTCCAGAACGAGAACATGTACACGACGATCTCGTACCGGTTCCCGGGCGAGAGCTCGATCGAGGATCTGGGGATGAGCGAAAAATCCAAGTCGAAGAGCATCTCCACATCGGTCAACTGGGTGGCTTTTAAGCAGCAGTTCTTTTCGTCGGCGTTCATCGCCCCGCAAAATGTCACCAACGCCAACCTGGCGTTCGATACGGCGGCTCCCGGTTCGGAATTACTGAAGAGTTTTTCGGCGCAGATGACCGTGCCCTATACGGTGCAGACCGAAGGGTATGACTTTGCATTCTATTTCGGCCCGAACAAATACGCCATCCTCAAGAAGGTCGTCGCTGCGGACGGCGAGGAACTGCACATGGAGCGCCTGATCCCGCTGGGATGGGGTATCTTCGGCTGGGTGAACCGTTGGTGCGTGATCCCGGTCTTCGACTTCCTACGCAATTATATCGCCAGCTTCGGCATCATCATCCTGATCCTGGTGATCCTGGTGAAACTCGTCATCTCTCCGCTTACGTACAAGAGTTACGTCTCGATGGCGAAGATGCGCCTGATAAAACCGCAGGTGGACGAGCTCAACAAGAAATACCCCAAGAAGGAGGACGCCATGAAAAAACAGCAGGCGACGATGGAGCTCTACAAGAAAGCGGGCATCAACCCCATGGGCGGATGTATCCCCATGCTGATCCAGATGCCGATCCTGATCGCCATGTTCCGCTTCTTCCCGGCTTCGATCGAGCTGCGCGAACAGCCGTTCCTCTGGGCCGACGACCTTTCGTCGTACGACAGCATCGTGAACCTGCCGTTCTCGATCCCGTTCTACGGCGACCATGTGAGCCTTTTCGCCTTGCTGATGGCCGTGTCGCTGTTCGGGTATTCGTATTTCAACTACCAACAGACGGCTTCGTCCCAGCCCCAGATGGCCGGTATGAAGTTCATGATGGTCTACATGATGCCGATCATGATGCTGTTGTGGTTCAACAGCTATTCGAGCGGCCTTTGCTACTACTACCTGCTGTCGAACCTCTTTACCATCGGCCAGACGTTGCTGATCCGCCGCATGGTCGACGACGATAAGATCCATGCCGTCATGCAGGCCAATGCCGCCAAACGGAGCAAGGGCAAGAAGTCGAAGTTCCAGCAGCGCTACGAGGAGCTCCTCCGCCAGCAGGAGGCGCAGCAGCGTACCAAACGCAAGTAAACGGTTCGCACCGGCGCAGGGCCGGCGGCGGGGATTGCCGGATACGGTGCAGGCCGATGCGTGAAGCCCGGTGGCCCGCGCGGTTCCGCGAAGCCCGACGATACGCGAATATGAATAGGCCGGAGGCGGTTCCTGCGATGCGGGTATCCGGCTCCGGCCTCGTTTTTGCTCCGTCGGGTTTGCGATCGTATATCCCGACTACGCGGCGGCGGCCTTTTCAGGTGTTGCCGGACGGCGAGGCAGAAGTCCCCTCGGGGAAGCGCTCCGGGGAGGATCGGGCCGCGGGTGCAGCCGGGGCGCTGCACAACAGTTGCCGGGGCGCGCAGCCGGGGATGAAAAAATCCGGGCAGCAAGGCCGAAGTTGCCTCGGGGCAGGACGGTGTTTCGGGTGCGGCCGGGGGGGGGACACGACAGCTGCCGGAGTACGAAGCCGGGTGTGAATCCGGGGCGCGGAATTTGGAGCACGGAAATCCAGGGGCACAGGGTGGGAAACGAAAATCCGGGCCGTGAGGCCGAACGTGTCAAGTATATGATTGCCAAATAGTATTGCAGCCATGATGAAACGAACTTTTTTTGTATTGCTCCTGTTGGCGGGCGGAACCGTACTTAGGGCGCAGACACTGGGCGGGGAGTACCGCCTGTCACGGGTTTTCCCGGTCGAAGGCCGGCAGGGAATCGCCGCCGACTCGAACTATTATTATGTTTCGGGCAGTACGGCGCTCTACAAGTACGACAAGCAGGGGCGGCTGGTCGCCCGTAACGGACAGCCGTTCGAAGGGTTGCCGCTCGCCGCGAACCATATCGGCGATATCGACGTCTGGAACGGTGAGATTTATGCCGGCATCGAGACTTTCGACGACGGCAAGGGCGAGCATATCCAGGTCGCCGTGTACGATGCCGACGACCTGACGTGGAAGCGGTCGATCGACTGGGAACCGGCCTCGGGTCAGGTCGAGGTGTGCGGGCTGGCCGTAGACCGCGACCGGAATATGGTCTGGATGGCCGACTGGGTCGACGGGCGCTACCTGTACGGTTATGACCTGGCGACGGGCAAGTATGTGCGCAAAGTCCACTTGCGTCCGGTGCCGCAGTGGCAGCAAGGGATATATATGGCCGACGGGCAGATGCTCATTTCGGCCGACGACGGCGATGCCGACCTGGACGAGCCGGACAACCTCTATATTGCCGACCTGCGCGACGGGAAAAGCTATGCCACGGTGTTGCCGTTCCGCATGATGTCCGATTTCCGGCGCGCGGGCGAGATCGAGGGGCTGACCGTCGACCCTGCAACGGACGAACTGCTGGTACTTTCGAACCGGGGTTCGCGCATCGTGCTGGGAATGGTCAGGGGTTTCTACCCGGGGTACGAAAGCGAACTGCACGAGGTGTATGTCTATGAAAAGGTAAAATAGGAAAAGTCCCGGAAGGGACTTTTTTTGTTGAGGGTATGTGCCGGATGCCGATCTCGTTGCCGCCAGCCGATGCCTTTGCGGGCGCATTTCCGGGGGGCGACTGGCTCCCGCTGTCTTGCTTGCGGGGCGCCCGGTTCCGCGGATGGGCGTTTCCCGTTGCTCGTTGTGGGAGCGTCCTTATTTTGCTGTCGGCTGACAACGTTTTGCTGTCGGCTGACGACAGGGGGCTGTCCGCGGGTATCCGCTTGATTTGCCGGGCAGACCCTGGCCGTCGCTATATCTTTTCCCGCTCCCGGTCTTCGAGGATGGCGTCGAAATTTTCCTCTGCCCACCCGATAAGCGCTGTGAGGTGGGGCATGAGCGACTCGCCGCGGGGCGTGAGCGCATATTCCACGCGGGGCGGTACCTCGGGGTAGACCTTGCGCGACAGCAGCCCGTCCTGTTCCAGCTTGCGGAGTGTCGATGTGAGCATCTTCTGCGAGATGTCGGCCGTCCGGCGGTGGATTTCCGAAAAACGCAGGCACCCGCTCGTATGGAGGTTGTAGAGTACCAGCAGCGACCACTTGTCCCCGAAGCGGTCGACGATATGGCGGATCGGGCAGTGGGCATAGGTCGGGTGTGCGGTTTTTTCCATGTCCGTTCGGGGCGGTCTTTCCTTATTCTACATACAACACCAGTCCCTTGAGGTACTCGCCTTCGGGGTGGTAGATGCTCACCGGGTGGTCGGCGGGCTGCGTCAGCTGGTGCAGGATGCGCACGTTGCGGCCCGCGATGGCCGCGGCCGAGAAAATCATCGTGCGGAACAGCTCCTTCGACACCGCCTGCGAGCAGGAGAACGTGAAGAGGATGCCGCCGGGGCGTATCTGCGATATGGCGCGGGCGTTGAGGCGCTTGTAGCCCTGCATGGCATTACCCAGCACCTTGTGGTGCTTGGCGAAGGCCGGTGGGTCGAGGATGATCAGGTCGTATTTGTCTTCGATGTCCTTGAGGTACTCCACGGCATCGGCGGCCGTTTCCGTAAAGTTGGCCTGCGGGCCGAAGTTGAGTTTCATGTTTTCCGTGGCCAGCACGACGGCGCGTTCCGAAGAGTCCACCGAGCAGACCTTCTCGGCGCCACCGGCCATGGCATAGACCGAGAAGCCCCCCGTGTAGCAGAAGGTGTTGAGCACCGTGCGCCCCTTCGAGTAGCGTTTGACCAGCTCCCGGTTTTCGCGCTGGTCGAGGAAGAACCCGGTTTTCTGCCCCTGCTCCCAGTTGACGAGGAATTTCTCGCCGTTCTCCGTCACCACGTGCGCCGAATGGTCGGAGCTCCCCCACAGGTATCCGTCCACGGCACCCAGCCTGGCGTTGAAGGGCACGGTTTGCGAACTTTTGTCGTAGATGGCCGTGATGCGGTCGCCGTAGGCAGCCAGGATCGCCCGCGCAATATCCTGACGGGCGAGGTACATGCCGACGGAGTGGCACTGGACGACGGCCACCGTGCCGTAGATGTCCACCACGAGCCCCGGCAGCCCGTCGCCTTCGCCGTGGACGAGGCGGTAACAGTCCGTGTCGGGGTTGTCCGTGAGTCCAAGCGTGCGCCGTACGTCGTAGGCCACGGCGATGCGCCGGTTCCACCAGGCCTGGTCGATCGGTTCCTTGTCGAATGTAAGCACACGCACAGCGATCGAGCCGATCTGGTAGTGTCCCAGGGCGATGAAATCGCCCGTGCGGGTATATATTTCGACCAGGGCGCCTTCCGTGATTTCCGATTCGTCTTCAGCCTTGATGTGGTCGATGGCGCCCGAGAAAATCCACGGGTGGCGGCGCATGAGTGATTCTTCCTTGCCTTTGCGCAGGTATACTTGGGGTGTCATAATTCGGGATGTTTGATTTTGGGTGTGTGAAGCAGTCGGTCGTAGATCGCCGTGCAGACCCACGCATCGGTCGCGGCGTAGAGTTTTTGTTTGTCGGTGAATGTCGCGGCCTCCCAGTTGCTCAGCCGCTGGGCTTTCGATACGCGCTGCCCTAGCACGATGGCCGAGAGTTTGCGCAGGCTCTTCTCCCCGATGCCCCACTGGGGGGCTATCGTTTGCAGGTCGACGAACCCTGCGTCGCGGAAATGGCGTATCTGGCGCAGCGAGCGCAGGTCGCCGGCGACGTCGGCGCCGATCTTCAGGATCTCCTTGCTTTCGAGCACCTGCAGGATCGGCTTAGCGAACGGGATCTTGTTCAGCCGGAAAAGGAAGCATAGCTGCGGCGTGGAGAGTTGCAGCAGCGACACGCGGAACGTCACCCCGGGCCGGAACGACGGGCGGGTCTCGGTGTCGAAACCGATGACGCGTTGTTTCATCAGGAATTTGCAGGCGGGGACGATGTCGCGCTCGTTGTCGACGATGCGTATTTCGCCCCTGAATTCGATGGCCGGAAGCGCTGCGGCCTCCTCGTTGCTGATCTTATCCGTAAAGTTGTTTGTCGTAGTCATGCCGTGGAACATTCTCACAAAAATAGGGAATTATTTCCGGAAAACGGCATGCGGGGCGATTTTTTACATCCCCGCGGGCGGTTACGACCCTATTTTAACCCGATTTTCCCGTCCCTGCCCGTGCCGGCGATGCCTTCGTCGAGCAATTCGCGCAGCGCCCGGCCTATCTGCTGTGCCTCCCCGGGGAATTCCGCGGCCAGTTCGTGCGGGTCGGCAGCCCCGCGGGACAACCTTTGGAGCAGTTTTTCGCGCAGCCCGCCGTCGGACGACGGCGCTGTGCCTCCCTGCGCCTGCCGCTTCCCGGCACGTTTGTGTGCGAGGCAGATGTCGCATACGCCGCATGCCGCAGGGGCGCCTTCACCGAAATACCCTTCCAGAACGGCGCTGCGGCAACGGGTCTCGTTCGCGGCGTAGGCGAGCATGTGTTCGAAGCGTTCGCGCATCAGCTCCTGCCGCCGTTTGTAGGTCTCGGGGGCGATGTAGAGGTCGGCGCGGGGCAGCCGCTCCTCGTCCATGAAGAGGATCGGCGAGCGGTTGGAGGGGACGTAGCGGATCACGCGCAACTGCCAGAGGCGTTTGAGCAGCTCCTTGACCCGCTGCACGGTATAGCCGCTCCAGGTGGCGATCTCGCCCTCGTCGATCTGCCGGAATTCGGTGAAGACCCCGTTGTAGAGGCGCAGCAGCGTGCGGATGAAGTGATCCAGCTCGTCGCGCTGTACGCGGAGTTTGTAGAGGTCGTCGCGGCTTATGCAGAACATGATCCGTGCCGGGTTTTCCTGTGCGTCGGTCAGCGTCATGTACCCGTTTTGTTGCAGGAGCTTCAGGGCGCTCACGACCGTGCCGGAGTAGAGGTGCTCGCGGGCGCAGAAGTCGTGGATGTTGAACAGGAACGACGCCTGGGCACCGTCGCCGATGCCGACCTGCAGGTAGGAGCAGACCCGTTCGTAGATGTCCTTGATCTTTTCGAGCGGCGGGAATTCCTGCTCGAAACGCCGCACGATGCGTTCGCCGTCGTCCGACGATACCAGCAGCAGGGCGTAGCTCCGCATGCCGTCGCGGCCCGCTCGGCCGGCCTCCTGGTAGTAGCTCTCGAGCGAGTCGCACATGCTGTAATGGGCGACGAAGCGCACGTCGGGTTTGTCGATGCCCATGCCGAAGGCGTTGGTGGCGACCATCACGCGCGTCCTGCCCGAGACCCACTCCTCCTGTCGTAGCGAGCGTTCGGCATGCCCCATGCCCCCGTGGTAGGCCGCGGCCGTTATACCCTCCCTGCGCAGCATGTCGGCGACCTGCTCGGTGCCTTCGCGCGTACGGACGTAGACGATGCCCGAACCGGGGACGTTGCGTACCAGGCGCAGCAGCTGCCCGTTCTTGTCGTCGGTGTGGCGGACGCTGTACGAAAGGTTGGGACGTGCGAAGCTGCTCCGCAGGATATGCGGTTCGGCGAAATGCAGGTGGCGCATGATGTCTTCGGCCACGAGTTTCGTGGCCGAGGCCGTGAGCGCCAGCACCGGGACGCCGGGCAGTTTTTCGCGCAGCTCGGCGATGCGCAGGTACGAAGGGCGGAAGTCGTAGCCCCACTGTGAGATGCAGTGGGCTTCGTCGACGGCCACGAGCGATACGTTCATGCGCACGACGCGCAGGCGGAAGGCCTCCGTTGCGAGCCGCTCGGGGGCGACGTAAAGGAACTTGACGTCGCCGTAGACGCAGTTGTCCAGCGCGATGTCGATTGCACGCGGCGAGAGCCCCGAATGGATCGCCACGGCCGGGATGTGCCGTGCCCGCAGGCGGTCGACCTGGTCTTTCATCAGGGCGATCAGGGGCGTCACGACGATGCACAGCCCCTCCTGCGCAAGCCCGGGGATCTGGTAGGTAAGCGACTTTCCGCCGCCCGTGGGCATCAGGGCCAGGGTGTCGCGCCCGTCCATCACCGAACGGATGATACGCTCCTGTACGGGGCGGAATTCGGTGAAGCCCCAGTAGCGTTTCAGTACGTCGTATATCTTGTCCGCTGGCCTTTCCATGAATACAAAGGTAGGAAAAATTAGGTGTTTCCCGGAATTTTTTATACTTTTGCATCGGATTAGACGTTCGACAAATGAAGATAAGCGAAAAATTCAAAGTGCGCGAGATGGCGGGGGAGCATGTGATTATCATGCCGGGCCGCTGCGGTGCCGACATGACCCGTATCCTGGCGCTCAACGATTCGTCGCTCTATCTTTGGGAGGCGCTCGGCGGCAAGGACTTTACCACCGGGGACGCAGCCGCCCTGTTGTTGGAGCGTTACGACGTGGACGAAGCCACCGCACAGCGCGATGCCGGGGCCTGGGCTGCGAAGCTCGCCGAATGCGGCGTGCTGGAGTAACCTGCGCGGCACGTGTCCGCTGCACGGGCGGAAAACCTGAAAGGTAGCATGAAATTGAAAAGACTCATATCGCTGTTGCTGCTCGCCATCTACCTGACGGCGTGGGGCGGCCCTGCGTATGTGTCGCTTTCGTGCAAGTGCGTCACGATGTCGTCGCATGTCTGCTGCCACCACTGCCAGCACAGCGCCGATGCCGCGGGTGCCGGCGAGTCGCTGAAGGCTCCCTGCTGCGGTAACCACCATTCGACCGAAATCGAACTCTATACGGGTTCTTCTTCCGATAACCACGAGAGATTCATCCGCTGCACGGTCACCGACCTGCCGCCCGCATTGGTTGCGGAGGCTCCGGTCGCGGCCGTCCTCAAGTTCTTCGGGGAGACGCTTCCCGAACGCGGCGATCCTTTCGTCATGCGGGGCCATGTGCGCTCCGCAGGCCTTCGTGCCCCTCCCGTATTGGCTTAAAACCTTTTTGGGACGGATGCTGCGCGCATCCGCCCGCAAATAGTTTTAACCAATAACGGAATGTAATGAAAATCAACAAAATCATTTTATCTGTTTCTTCCCTTGCCGTGTGCGGAACCCTCAGCGCACAGGATTTGCGGGGTGTAGTCCGCGACGCCGACAACCAGCCGCTGGTGGGCGCTTCGGTTTACTGGGAGGGTACTACGATCGGTGCCAGCACCGATGCCCAGGGGGCGTTCCTGCTCCATCGGGTAAAAGGTTACGACAATCTGGTCGCCTCGTATCTGGGATATGTGAACGACACGCTGCGTGTGGCAGGCGGTGCGGAGCGTATCGAATTCACGCTCGCTTCCGAAGGCGTGGCGTTGGAGGACGTGGTGGTCGAGGGTAATCTGAGCGGCAACTTCGTCAAGCGTGACGGCATCGTCAAGGGCGAGATGATCTCGTTCGCGGGCCTCTGCAAGATGGCCTGCTGCAATCTGGCCGAGAGCTTCGAGAACTCGGCGTCGGTGACCGTCGGGTACAGCGACGCCATTTCGGGCGCACGGCAGATCAAGATGCTCGGCCTGGCAGGTACCTATACCCAGATCCTCGACGAAAACCGCCCGATCATGCGCGGGCTGAGCGCCCCCTACGGACTGAGCTACACGCCCGGCATGTGGCTCAATTCGATTCAGGTATCGAAGGGCGTGGCGTCGGTGACGGCCGGGCATGAGGCCATCACGGGGCAGATCAACCTCGAGCACCGCAAGCCGACGGACGACGAGAGGCTGTTCGTGAACCTCTATCTGGACGACGAACTGCGCCCCGAGGCCAACATCTCGACGGCGTTCCCCGTCACGAAGGACAAGAAACTGTCGAGCGTCATCCTGCTCCACGGTTCGATGGATACCGACGTCCGTAAGATGGATCACAACGACGACGGATTCCGCGACCTGCCGCTCTCCGACCAGATCAACGTGGCCAACAAGTGGCTTTATGCGGCCGATAACGGTACGCAGATCCGCTGGGGATGGAAATTCGTACAGGAGAACCGCCTGGGCGGTATGCTCGACTACAAGAATTCGATGCGCGGCGAGATGGAGAAGAACTGGAACTGGAAGGAGACGGGCGCCGATATGCCCCTCTACGGTTCGAAGATCCGCAACCGCGGCGCGAACGGTTATTTTAAAATAGGTATGCCCGTCGGCCCGTCGGTCTACGATGCCGACGAGCAGGACGAGATGCGTTCGAACCTGGCTTTCGTGGCCGATTTCGACCACTTCAACGAGAACGCCTATTTCGGGCTGAACCACTACCGCGGCAATGAGAATACGCTCTCGCTGAACCTCATGTACAACCACTATTTCACCTACCGGTCGTCGCTGATCGTCGGTGCACAGGGACATTTGCAGTACTACCGCGAGAGTTTTGCCAACAACACCCCGTGGATTGCGGCAGCTCCGGCTACGCTCTACGACTTCGACCGCAACGAGCAGGAAGTGGGTGCCTATGCCGAGTATACCTATTCGATCAAGGACAAGTTCTCGGTCGTGGCGGGTATCCGCGGTGATTACAATGCGTTTTATGACAAGTTCTTCGTGACTCCCCGCGGGCATATCCGCTGGAACATCACCCCCTCGACCACGCTGCGCGGCTCGGCCGGCCTGGGATACCGTTCGACCAACGTCATCACCGACAACATCGGTATGCTGGCGACCGGACGGCAGATCGTGATCCCCGATTTCGATGGCTTCAACCGGCTGGAGAAGGCGCTCACGGTGGGCGGAAGCCTCACGCAGACCTTCGGGCTGGTCAGTTCCGGCGACGCGACGCTGAGTTTCGACTATTTCCGCACGCAGTTCTACAACTCGGTGATCGCCGACCAGGAGTACAGCGCCGACCAGATCGTGCTCTATAATTCGGACAAGCGTTCCTATACGGATACCTACCAGATCGACTTTTCGTGGACGCCCGTCGAACGGTTGGACATCTTCGCCACGTTCCGTTATACGGACAGCGAGATGACGATCGACCGCCCCGACGGAAAGACCGCCCGCGTGGAACGGCCGCTGGTGAGCCAGTACAAGACGCTGCTCAACATCCAGTACGCCACGAAATTCCGCCGCTGGGTGTTCGACGCGACGGCACAGCTGAACGGCCCTGCACGCATCCCGACGCAGACGGGCGACCTGGCCGACGACAAGTATTCGCCGCGCTACCCGATGTTCTTCGCCCAGATAAGCCGCAAGGTCGGCAAGTTCGACATCTATGCCGGTTGCGAGAACATCGCCGACTACCGCCAGCACGACCCGATCCTCAATGCGGACAACCCCTACTCGACGGGTTTCAACTCGATGAACGTATGGGGGCCGCTGATGGGGCGCAAGTTCTATATCGGCCTGCGGTTCAATTTGTATTGATTAACCTTTAAATAAACACCAGGATGAAGAAAATTTTAATGCTGTGCCTTGCACTCGTGATGGGTGTGGGCATGTGTGCAGCGCAGAAGGCTGCCGACAAAAAGACGGTGACGACGGTTTTCACGACCGACATCGACTGTGAACACTGTGTCAAGAAGATCATGAACAATGTCCCCTCGCTCGGCAAGGGCGTCAAGGACGTGAAGGTCGACCTGCCTAAGAAGGAGGTGACCGTGGTCTATGACTCTGCGAAAAACAGCGACGAGAATATCGTCAAGGGATTTGCTTCGATCAAGGTCAAGGCCGAACCGAAAAAAGCCGGCGCGAAGAAATAACGCCGGCGGGTTTTGTTATTGGAAAGGGAGGACACCATTGTCCTCCCTTTTGTTTCGGTTGTTGGGCGGGCTCCTGTACTGCCGTCGGTTTCCCCCCCCCGATCCGCTATCCACTGCCCGCTATCCACCGTCTGCTGTCTACCGTACGATTCCGGACGACAGCCGATAAGGGCCGGTGCATGCCGAACGACGGCCGGGATGCGTTCCGCTTGCCCGGAATCCGCCCGGCTGCCGGTATGCCCGGTTTATCGGTGCGGGTGCCCGTTTGTTTTCATGGCATTGTGCCTGCGCCTGCGCAGGTAGAGGTCGAGCCCTGCGAGGCCGAGGAACGTTGCGGCGATAAAGACGTAGAACAGGGACAGCCGCCTGCTTTCGGCCGGGAAATCCGGTTCGGGAAATTTTAAGGAGCCCGGGCCTGTGAACGCGGGCATGTCGGGGAGTGAGGGCATGTCGGGCAGATGCAGCCCGACGTCCGGTTCGTACCAGAAATACCAGGCGAGCCCGGCGATCACCGCCAGCAGGCAGAGTACGCCCGCCGTGCCCAGCAACCATGTTTCGCGCCGTTCGCGCCGCGCCGATTCGCGTTCCAGACGTTCCATGAGCCTCTCGCAGAACCCTTCGGGCAGTTGCGTACCCGGGGCTTGCTCCAGCGCGCGGCGGATTATGTTATTTTTCGCTTCCATGCAGTTGCGTATTTACCAGTATATACAGTTTTTTGCGGATGCGGTGAAGCCGTACTTTGACGTTGGACTCCGATATCTGCGTGATCCCGGCGCATTCGCTTACGGAGTACTCTTCGTAGTAGAAGAGTGTGACGAGCGCCCGCTCTTCGGGCTCCAACGCTCCGACGGCACGGGCCAGAGCGTCGAGGTATTCCTGCCTTCCCTCCCAGGCATCCATCCGCTCGGCATCGCTGTCGGGCAGGTTCGCCAGCCGCGCCTGGTCGATGCAGACCCATTCGCGTTTGCGGCGCCGTGTCTCGGAGACCGCCGTGTTGTAAGCGATCCGGAAGAGCCAGGTCGGGAACGAACTGCGCCCGTTGAACCTGTGCAGGTTGCGGAACGCCTTGAGGAAAACGTCCTGAGCCAGCTCCTCGGCATCCTCTGCGCAGCCGACGATGCGGGAAACCAGCGTGTAGACCACCCGCCCGTACCGCCGGGCAAGGATGGCATACAGATCGGTTTCTCCGTTTACGATCCGTCGGATCAGCTCCAGTTCCTCCTGTTGTTGCATTGCTATCCGGTTAGACGCATTTTGCCTGGAAAGGTTACATGCCGACGCCGTTTTTCCGGAACCTGTAACCTTTTTCCCGGAGCTGCGTCTAATAAGGCAAAGATCGCAAAAAACGAATCGCTAATCTCTAATACTTAAAAAATTATGATGGATTTTATTTTTGTTCCCCTGGTCGTAGGCGTGATTACGCTGGGAATCTACAAGTTCTTCGAACTGCTCGTGTGCCGTCGCGAGCGCCGCATGATCATTGATAAAATGGACGGCAATGCCCTGATCGACTACCTGAAGTTCGTACCGATGGGTGTGAGGATCGGCGCTCCCGTGTCGGTGCGTCCCGTGTCGGGCGGGGTGTCCGGAACCCTGAAGGCCGGTTGCCTTTTGCTGGGCATCGGTTTCGGGCTGCTCTTCGCCTTCATGTTGCTGAACTGGTGTGCCTATGATGCTTCGTACGAAATGCGGAGCATCGTCTACGGCGGGTCGGTTCTCTGCTTCGGCGGTGTCGGACTGATCGTTTCGTTTGTCGTCGAGCGCAATATCGTCGGCAGGGAGCGTAAATAGCCCGGCCTTTCCGGATGGAAAAAAGGAGTATCCCTCTTTTGGGGGATACTCCTTTGGTTTTGCAGGGGGCCGTGCGGCGCACCGGGGGCGGAACGGTTTGCTGAGGGCCATGCGGCGCACCGGGGGCGGAACGGTTTGCTGAGGGCCATGCGGCGCACCGGGGCAGGACAATTTGCCGGGGGGGGGCGGTTTCCGGGAAGTTTTCTGAGCCGGGCCTGGCGCACCTTTGGGCGGCGGATGCTTTGAGGCAGGATGCCCGGTTTGCAGGATGGAAATAGAATAATTCGCACATTTTTCATGCCCGGGCGCAGTATTTTTCGAATCGGGACGTTTATAGGAGTAAAGTATTATTAAAATTGTATATGATGAAAAATTTTTTGTTTGTGGCGGCGGTAGCGTCGATGGTTTTCACCGGGTGTATCAACGAGGACGACACCTATAAGAAGTTGCAACCGGTTGAGAAGGGGATCAACATCTACAACTGGACATCCAGCCAGTATTCCATGGCGGCCGAGCAGGCCAACATCGGTCTGCGTATGGCGATGCTTGTGGCCGAAGCCCACAAGCAGGGGGTGGAGAACTTCGAGGACGTGAAAATCGAAGGCATCTCCATCAAGGGCAAGTTGCTCGGCACTTCTTCGAAGATCGAAAAGACGACCACCGGTTACAAAATCACCTTCAATCCTGCATATATGGACATGGACGGCTATTCGCGCGAGGGCGCTGTACTGATCGATACGGGCGGTGCCCCGCTGCTCGAAGAGGCCGTGGCCGGAAAGGTCTGGTCGGTGACGTTCGACGAAAAACTGGTGCTGGTTGCCACCAACGGCAATACGTCGATAAAGGCTTCGCTGGTGGGCGGTTCCACGCAGCTCTACAACGATGAGAACGGAGCCTATGCGATCAGCCTTGCGAATCAGGCATGCTACCTCGATTCGGGCAGCAATTTCACCTCGAATTGGGGCGGCCGCATGACGTTGAAGCCCGATAACATGAATTTCACCTATTCGGATTGCGTGGGTGAGAAGTTCGTCGTGAACACGACGGGTGCGATTTACGGCCCTTCGTTCTATACGATGGACAATGCAACGCCTCTGGAACTGAGCATGACGCTGACGGATGTCGAGTATTACACGAGGTCGAGCATCCGCGAGGGTAAGTTCGAGGCGATGATGACCGGCGGGTACGATTTTATGGCCTTCCCCTCTCCGAAAGTGACGGTGCAATATGCCGTAAGTGCCGACGGCAAGAAATTGCTGACGACGATCTCTTACAATGGGAATACGGTGACGATCTAATTCTGACTGTAAAAAGTAAATGCGGTGCGAATTTTCGCACCGCATTTTTATTTTCCGGGCGGCCTGTTAGCCAAGTGGCCGGTTGACTGGCGGATTGCCGGGCGGTCTGTTGTCTGGTGGGCTGTTCCCTGCATATTCCGGGGCGGTGGCTCCGGTGGTATCCGAGGCGTATTTACGGGCGTATGCCCGGTGTTGCCCGGGTATGTTTGCCGGGTACTTGTTCCGGTGATGTTTCGTGGGCGGTGGCTCCGGTGCTGCCCGGTCGTACCAGGGGGCGTTTTGCCGGGAGGTTGCTCCGGGGTAACCCGGATACGTGGTTGCTTACTGTCGTTCCGTGCCCTGCCCGGGATTTATTTCCCGTCCGTTGCCTTTGTCTGGGGCTCCGTGTTTTTCACCCGCCTGTCGAGCCGCATGACCGAGGGGATGCAGAAAGCCGTGAGCCCGAGCGTGCAGATCACCAGCCCTGCGATGACGAAGGTCGTGGTAAGCCCGACCTGTTCGGCCAGGAACCCCGTGCCGAGCAGTCCGATAGCCGAGGGAAGCAGCCCGAAGCTGTAATAGAGCGACATCACGCGCCCCAGGACACCCGCGTCGATGCGGGTCTGTACGACCGAGACGAATGACGAATTGAAAACGCTGCTGGTAATGCCCTCGATGGCCGATAGTACTGCGAACCAGACGAACGCCGTGGGCGGCAGCAGCCCCGAGAGGGTGAACGACATGCCGATGGTCAGGTACATCAGGTTCACCAGGACGATGCGGTTTACCCGGTAGACGCGTGCGCCCATGATGGCGCCGCCGATAAGTGCCCCGCCGCCCCATACGATCTCGATGAGGCTCATGTCGTAGGTGTTGCCGCCGAAATGTTGCAGCGTCATCAGCGGGAACATTACCCCGACGGGCATGATGAAAAACCAGACGAGGATGGCCAGCGTGAAGAACCAACCCATGCCCGGTACGGCGTGCATGGCACTGAACCCTTCGCGGAACTCCCGCCAGAGATTAGGTTTGAGCGTGCCCCGCACGGGATTGGGAATGCGTACGAACAGCAGCGAGGTGCAGGCGATGATGGCGCCCGCGACGTCCAGAAGCAGGATATTGCCGATGCCCGTGAAGCTGATGAGCACGGCTCCCAATGCCGGGCCGATGATGTTCGACAGCGAATTGATGATCTGGTTGACGCCCGCCACCCGGGTCAGCTGGGCTTCGGGAGCCAGCAGCGGCACGGAAGCCTGCATCGACGGGGTATGGAAGGCCGAGCCCACCGAGCGGCAGGCCAGCAGGATGTAGATATGCCACATCTGCGCCACGTCGAACCAGAAAAGCACGGCCAGGATAAGCGTGCAGAACGCGATGAAGCTGTCGGCCAGGATCATCGTGCGTTTGCGATCCCATCGGTCGACATAGACCCCGACGAACGGGCCCAGCAGCGATTGGGGCAGCATACCCGCGATCGCGGCCAGTGCCAGTACCTCGGCCGAACCGGTCTCGATGCTCATCCAGAAGATGATCGCATAGCCGACGACCGAGCTGCTGAGGATCGAGGCGAGCTGCCCGCTCCAGATAATCCCGAATGTCTTTTTCCAGTTTTCCATGCTTGTTGCGCTGTGGTGCCAAAAAA
This sequence comes from Alistipes sp. AM16-43, assembly GCF_003435745.1. Lineage (NCBI taxonomy): Bacteria > Pseudomonadati > Bacteroidota > Bacteroidia > Bacteroidales > Rikenellaceae > Alistipes > Alistipes sp. AM16-43. The sequence goes on along the minus strand of NZ_QTUQ01000002.1, from coordinate 3,897 downwards.
GGCGGACACCGAGGTGTCCGCCGCTGCAAACCCTTCCGTGAAGGGTTTATTTAACTGCTTTAACTATTGCCTCGAATGCTTTTGGCTCGTTCATTGCCAGGTCGGCCAGAACCTTGCGGTTCAGTGCGATGCCCTTGGCGTTGAGTTTGCCGATAAATTGTGAATAGGTCATTCCCTGTGCGCGGACTGCTGCGTTGATACGCATGATCCACAGCGAGCGGAATGTCCGCTTTTTGAGCTGGCGGTGTGCATATGCATACTGCAAACCCTTTTCGACCGTGTTTTTCGCAACGGTCCAAACATTTCCCCTTGAACCAAAGTTACCTTTGGCAAGTTTCAAAACTTTTTTTCTACGTGCGCGTGATGCAACGGCGTTGACTGAACGTGGCATACTTGTAAAGTTTTTGAAGAGCTGTCAGCGACGCGGTTCTCCCGCGTTCTTCGGGGCTGATTCGCTCCAGTTAATAAATTCCGCAGGTCGATTATTTGACCAGCAGGTTCTTGATTTTGGCCTCGTCGGCCGCAGAAACCGTACCCGAGTAGCAGAGGTTACGCTTCTGTTTCGTCGTCTTTTTGGTCAGGATGTGACTGTGATAAGCGTGTTTACGCTTGATCTTTCCTGTGCCGGTGAAGGTAAAACGCTTCTTCGCAGCGGCATTGGTTTTCATTTTCGGCATTGTCGTAAATAGTTAATTAGTTAAACTTAGCCTGCAAAGATAACAAAAATTCGGCATACCGCAATCGCGGGGCTGAAAAATCTCCCTCTTTTTATTCCCGTTGCGCAGTTATTGCAGGGAAACGCCGGGGGCTGTCCGCCGCCTGTGCCCCAGGTCGGTTTGCCGATCCCGATAATTTTCCGTATATTTGAATAGGTAAATCAAAAAACGCAGGACGATGGAGATGGAGTGGGATTTTATCATACGCTTGTGCGTGGCAGGCCTTTGCGGCACGGTGATCGGCCTCGACCGCGAATACCGGGTCAAGGATGCGGGTTTCCGCACCCATTTCCTGGTTGCGCTGGGCAGCGCGCTGATAATGATCGTGTCGCAGTACGGCTTCGGCGACATCCTGACGCATACAGGCGTGGGGCTCGACCCCAGCCGTATCGCTGCACAGGTGGTGAGCGGCATCGGCTTCATCGGCGCCGGTACGATCATCATCCACCGCCAGTTGGTGCGCGGGCTTACGACGGCGGCAAGCCTCTGGGCGACGGCCGGCATCGGCCTTGCGGCCGGGGCGCATATGTATGTCGTGGCTGCAGCTGCTACGGTGCTGACGCTCTTCGCGCTCGAAGTGCTTACGCTGGTCTTTGGCGGGTTGGGGCGCCGCAGGACGATGGTGGTCTTTTCGGCTACGAAGCGTGCTGCGGTCGACGAGATGTTCAACGAGTTGCAGAGCCGCGAATATGCCGTGATCTCCTATGAGGTTGAGGCACAGCGCAGCGCCGACGGCATCGTCTACCGGGCCACCCTGGTCATCCGTGCCAAGGGGAATACGGATGAAGACCGCTATGTCGACCTGCTGCGTGAGAATCCCGACATTACCGTCGAACGGATCGTATGAGCCGGTCGTACAGCAGGCAGAAGCCCAGCGGCAGGGTGATTCCGACCACGGTGTAGGGTATCCACCACCAGGGCGACCCCGTGGGGATGACCGGGTGGCAGGCCAGGTAGCGGGGCGGGTAGTCGCAAACCCACATTTGAAAGAGTATCACCAGTTTGAATGCGGGGATGTGCCACAGCATGATCGCCATGGTGTGCCGTCCCGTATAGTCCAGCATCCGTGTCAGCCTGTTGCCGGTTGCCGCGAGGCGGCTTGCGGCGGTGACGAGCATGTAGCATCCTGTGCACACCAGCACGACGAAGAGCACCGGGTTGCCGAAAAGTCTCCCGCCAAGGTTGATGCGGCAGCCTGCGGCTGCCGCCGCGAGCAGGATGACCAGGCAGAGCGTTGCGATGCGCCCGTCCAGCGGGAGCCGCGCGCGGAAGATGCGGAAGAGTTTTCCGAGGTAGATTATCCCCGTGATGGCGAATGTCCGGACGGCGATCCACTCGCCCGGAATGCCCGACGGATGGCGGGCGAGCAGCATGGCGACCGTAAACAGGAACAGGATGGAGCCCCCGCGCAGCCGTTCCGCCACGGTCGGCGTCGGGGCGAGTTTGCGGGTTGCCAGCGTGATGCAGAAAAAGAGCATCAGCCCGAGGAACAGCCCTTGCAGAAACCAGAAGGGCGCCTGCATCTGCTCGTGGTGCAGGAACAGGAATACCCGGCCCAGCGTCCGGAGCAGCTCCGGGGTGTCGTAGGGCAGGATGGCCTCCCGGGCGGAGAAGTCATAGGCGATCAGGTGCCACTCCAGGAATCGGTTGTGCAGCAGCACGAAGAGCGTGCCCAGGATGACGTAGGGCAGGTAGAGGCGTCGGAGCTTGCGGCCTATGAAACGCCCCGGGGCGGCGGTCTGTCCGTCGTCGAAGAAATAGCCCGCGACGAAAAAGAAGACGGCCGTGTTGAAATAGTAGGTGAAGGTTTCCAGCGGTGTCAGGATCGCGGCGTGTGAAATCACCACCGCTACGATGCCGAGGGCCTTGACGATCGAGAACGCCGTGTCATGGTGGTGTGTGCCGGTGCCCATCGGTCAGAAATAACGGTACACTTCTTCGAGGAGCTCCTCGCGTGCCATGTCGTTGGGGTTCGTGCCGGGCAGCCCTTCGGGAACCTGCTCGCCCAGTTGGTCGAACAGGTCGGCCCAGAATTGCGGCAGGGTTCCGTCCGCGGCGCGGAAGTTCATCGGCCGCGCCGTGAAAAGCGGGGTGCCGTTTTCGGCGCGGTAGCTTTCCCACACCAGTTCGCTGCAATAGAGTTTCTCCCTTCCGGGCCGGAACGAATAATCGTAGGGGACTCCGAGGAAGCTGCGCGCACGGCGGACGGCAGCCGCGATGCCGGCCGTGTCCTTCAACCGCATGGCAACTACTGCCGGGTGTCCGTCGATTTTTGCGGAGCGTCCGAGAAATTCCGCCAGTACTGTAAGTCGGACGCCGCAGTCGGTCGTGGCTTCGAGCACCGAATCCGCCCCTCCGCCTACGACGGCGATCCCCACGTGTGAGAAATTCAGCGGCCCTTCTTCGCCCGTCGCCGCCGTGATCGCCCCGGTCATCTCCGTGTTTTTTCCGGCCTGGAAGAGCAGGTCGCCCGTGTGCAGGCGATCGCGGTTTTGGCCGCAGGAAATGACCAGCAGAAGCATACCTATATATATTAAAGCCTGTTTCATAGTCTCCGCTGTTCGTTTTTGCAAATATATTAAAAATTTTTCACAACTAACTCGCTGACCGATAGCCGTGTGTAAAAAAGGTGGTGAAATTGTCGAAAAAAAGTCCCGGAATTATTTGGAAATAACTCCGGAATGCCCTTATCTTTGCATCCGCTTCGAGAGAGAAATACTGCTCCGGGGCGGAAAAAACAGGTTCTGAAAAATTTTGAAAAAAGTTCCAAAATCTTTTGGAGATTCGGAAAAATGACTTACCTTTGCACCCGCTTCGAATAAGAAATACGGTTCGAAACGATAAGAAAAAAGGTTCTGAAAATTTCTGAAAAAATCTTTCGAAAAGATTTGGTGGTTTCAAAAAGATGACTTATCTTTGCACCACTTTCCGCTGAAAAATCAGCGGTCGGAACAACGGGAAAAGCCGCAAGGACAGACCCGGCAAAAAGAAAGAAATTGTTCTTTATAGCAATATATTTGAACAGCGTTCTTTGAAGTATTTGAGCAGCTAAAAGTTTTCCACTCTCGCGAGAGAGTGAATTTCAAACAATACCTTTGAGATTTGAGCTAAAGATTTAAAAACAAAACATTTTATACAATGGAGAGTTTGATCCTGGCTCAGGATGAACGCTAGCGGCAGG